>NZ_JAIUGU010000013.1:0-190136 GCF_020164775.1 Mesorhizobium sp. ES1-6 | reverse complement strand
TCCTCCAAAGGACGACCAGGATCCTGTCGGTCTCCTTCCCACCTCAACTATAGCATGGCAAAAACACACAGGATCCTCGGGTCTCCGCGAAGCCGCTTCGCGGCTGCTCCGCCCGTGAATGACGAGGTTGAGAGGCTTCCGCCAATCGCGAATGTTTGCATTTCGACAAAAGTCCGCTTGAACTCAACCACGCTTGAGGTTTTACAAGCCCGTCCCGACCGGAACAGCGTGCGCATGGTCCTGCCGGAAACCCTTGCTGGCTTCTGGTGCCGTGCGCCGGCATCGCGATATGCAGAGGCAGGGATGGACATGACCGAGATCAGCACGAACAGGGTCGACTGGCGGGCATTGTGGGCAAGCGGCGACCTGGCGCGCTTCTGCTTCATCAGCCTCGGCATCCTGCTGCACGCCACCAATGAGACAATGGTGGCGACGGTGATGCCGGCCATGGTCGGCGAACTGGCCGGCGTGCAGCTCGTCGGCTGGTCGCTGGCGATCTACGAACTCGGCGCCATCGTCGCCGGCGCCGCGGCCGGACGGCTGGTGAGCTACGTGGCGCTGCGCACCAACATGGTGGTCGCGGCGCTTCTTTACGCTGCCGGGGCGCTGATCTGCGCCACTTCGCCGTCCATGCAACTGTTCCTGGCCGGCCGGCTGATCGAGGGGCTTGGCGGCGGCGCGCTGGTGTCGCTGGCCTTTGTCTCGGTCGAGCGGCTGTTTTCGCGTGCCATCTGGCCGCAGCTTTTCGGCATCATGTCGGCGATCTGGGGCGTCGCTGCCTTCAGCGGTCCCCTGCTCGGCGCTGTTATGACCGAATTGCTGTCATGGCGCTGGGCCTTCGGCGTCTTCACCCTGGGCGGCGCCGCAATGGCGTTGGCAAGCTTCCTCGTGCTCGACACACCGGAAGCGAAGAAACCCAGCACCGGCGCGGGCAAGGCGCCGCCCTTCCCGTTCATGGCGCTTGCCTGCCTTGCCATTGCCGTGGTGCTGATTGCCTCGGCCGGCGTCGACATCGCCCTGTTGCGTTCCTCGCTGCTGATCGTGCTGGGCCTCGCCGGGCTGGCGCTGTTCTTCCACATCGACGCGCTGAAGCCGCGCTCCCGGCTGTTCCCGGCGCGGCTGTTTTCATGGCGCACGCCGGTGGGCGCCGGCATGACCATGGTCGCCGCCTTTTCCATCGCGACCTGCTCGTTCGGCGTCTACGGACCGCTGCTCTTGACCAGCCTGCACGACATTCCTCTGCTGACCACTGGCTACATCATCGCCGCCGAATCGATCGCCTGGTCGATCCTGTCGATCCTCGTCGCCAACGCGCCGCAGCAGCGCGAGCGGCTGATCATCGTCTGCGGCGCGGTGATGATCGCGGCGGGCATCGCCGGCTTCGCCTACACGATACCCCTGGGCTCGATCCCGTTGATCCTGGTCTGCGCCCTGTTGCAGGGCGGTGGGTTCGGCATCGCCTGGCCGTTCCTGACCCGCGTCATAGTCGCCTCAGCCCCGGACGACGAACAGACCATCGCCTCGGCCGCGGTGCCGACCATGCAGCGCATCGGCTACGCCGTGGGCGCCGCCCTTGCCGGCATCGTCGCCAATGCCAGCGGTTTTTCGCAAGGCCTGAACCATGACGCGGCGGCCAATGTCGCGAGCTGGCTGTTCCTCGCCTTCGTGCCGCTCGGCATTCTCGGCTGTCTCGCCGCCTTGCGGACATCGGCGGCGGCAAATCGGCCGCTCGCGGTCATCGGCTGACGCGGGTTCCAGCGGACGAATTGTTTCACTCGACGCGCAGGCGGTAGCCGACACCGGTCTCGGTGGTGATGTAGCGCGGCTGGTCGGGGGTTTTTTCGATCTTCTGCCTGAGCTGGCGCACATAGACCCTGAGATACTGCACGTCGGTCGAATCGTCCCAGATCTGCTTCAGGATGAAGTGGTGGGTGAGCACCTTGCCGGCGTGCTGCACCAGGATGCGCAGTATGTCGTATTCCTTCGGCGAGAGCTTCACCTCTCTGCCCTCTACCTTGACGATGCGCTTGACCAGATCGACGCTGAGGTCGCCGCTCTGGAAAACCGGCTTCTCGCCTTGCTGCTGGAATTTGTGCCGCAGCGCGACGCGAATGCGCGCCACCAATTCGTTCATGCCGAAGGGCTTGGTGACATAATCGTCGGCGCCGAGTTCCAGCGCGCTGACGATGCCGGCTTCGTCGGTGCGGCTGGAGAGAATGACCACCGGCACGTCGAGGCCCTCGTCACGCCATTTGCGCAGCAGCTCATGGCCGCCCATGCCGGGCAGGCCGAGATCGAGCAGCACGAGGTCGGGCTTTTCCTGCTCCATCAGCTCGATCGCCACCTTGGCGTTCGGCGCCTCGCTGATCGCGTAACCCTGGCTGGCCAGGCCGACCCGCAGCAGCTTGCGGATCGGCGGCTCGTCATCGACAACCAGTATGCTGACATTCGAATTGGTCATCGGGGCTGGTCCGTACCGGGCTCGTCGCCACGGGTGCCGATCGCACGCGCTTGCGCCGGCACCGGCATCCTGATGGTGAAGGCCGCACCGGGGCGATCGGTACGGTTGGCGGCCGCGATCGTGCCGCCCATCGCCTCGACGAAGCCACGACAGATCGACAAGCCCAGCCCGGTGCCGGCGCGCACCTGGTCGCCCTTGCGCACCCGGTAGAAGGTGTCGAACACGCGCTCCAGGTCGTGCGCCGGAATCCCCGGCCCCTCGTCCATGACCTGAACGATGACGGAGCCATTGTCGCCCCAGGCCTGGACGCGGATGGTCGAGCCGGGCGGCGAATATTTCGAGGCGTTGTCGAGAAGGTTGAACAGGACCTGTTCGAACAGCACGGGATCGAGCCGCAGCATCGGCAGGTCGGTCGGAATATCGACCTCGATCTTGTGCTCGCTGGTGATCTTGCGGGCACGGTCGAGCGCCGTACCGACGACATCGCCGACATAATGGAGGGCGTAATTCGGCTCCATCGCCCCGGACTCGATTTTGGTCATGTCGAGCAGGTTGGCGATGAAGCGGTTCAACCGCTCCGATTCGTCGATCACCGTCGACAGAAGCTCCGCCCGGTCCTGCTCGGGCAGGTCGGGTGCGAATTCCTTGAGCGTGCCCGCTGCCCCCATGATGGCCGCGAGCGGCGTTTTCAGGTCATGCGAAATCGAGGTCAGCAGCGCCGAGCGCAGCCGGTCGGCTTCGGCGGCGAGCTTGGCGCGGTCGACATCGGCGACGAGCTGGATGCGTTCGATCGCCACCGCGGCCTGGTCGGCCAGCGCGTCGAGCAGCCGCTGTTGCTCGGGCGTCAACAGCGGACCCTGCTTGTCGTTGTCGAGACCGACGACGCCGATCGCGGTTCGCCCTGTCCGCAACGGGAGATAGAGGCGCTTGGCGCCGGGAAGCGTGTCGGCGCCGCGTCCGGCGGCACGGTTGTGCTCCCAGGCCCAGCGCGCAGCGGCGATGTCGGCCTCGGCCAGCGTGTCGTCGGGCGGATACCCTGCCTTGACCGTGATCGTGCCGTCTTCGGGCAGCAGCAGCACCACGCGCAGCTTCAGCATCGAGGCGATCTGGAAAGCGGTGGCCCAGAGCACATCATCGAGCGTGCCGGCGCCGGCGAGCTTCTTGGAAAAGAGATAGATGTCCTCCGTTGCCCGGGCCCGCGAGCGGGCGGCCGCGGCCTGACGCTGCACGCGCGCCGTCAGGTTGCTGGCGATGACGGCGACGGCGACGAAGACGGCGATCGCGACGATGCTCTCGGGATCGCGGATGGTCAGCGTGTAGCGCGGTTCGAGGAAAAAATAGTTGAAGGCAAGGACGCTGAGGAAACAGGCATAAAGCGCCGGCCAGAGACCGCCGGCCACCGCCGACGTCAACACGGAGAGCAGGAAGACGATCGCCAGGTTACGAACGTCGAGAAACTGGTCGAGAACCGTACTGACCGCCAACGAGCCCGCGACATAGCCGGTGGCGAACAGATAGGGCCAGATCTGAAACGGCTTGCGCTCGGTCGCCGCTTTGACAGCTCTCGAGGGCGCATCGGCGTTGCGCTCGGTCCCGGAAATGACGTGGACGCTGATGTCGCCGGCATTGCGGATCAGATCGTAGGTGAGCGACCCTTCGATCAGTTCGCGCCAGCGCGACCGGGTCGGCCTGCCGACCACGATGTGGGTGAAATTGTTGGCTGTCGCATGGCGCACAATGTCCTGCGCGACGCTCTGGCCCGGAATGGTCGTCACCTCGGCGCCGAGCTGCTCGGCGAGGCGCAGGACTGTGGCGAGCCGGTCCTTGTCGTCCTCGGACATGCCGGCCGCGCCCGGCGTATCGACATGAAGCGCCGTCCATGGCGCACGAAGCCGGTCGGCCAACCTGCGCGCGTAGCGAATGCGGGCTGCCCCGCCCGGGCGCGCGTCGACGCAGACGAGCACCCTTTCGCCCGCCGCCCACGGCCCTTGGATGGCGTGGGACTGCATGTGGTTGAGCAACTGCTCGTCGACGCGCTGAGCGGTGCGCCGCAGCGCCAGTTCCCGCAACGCCGTCAGATTGCCCGGCGAAAAATAGTTCTCGACGGCACGTTGCGCCGTGTTGGGGAAATAGACCTTGCCTTCCTCCAGCCGCTTGATCAGGTCGTCGGGCGTCAGATCGATGATTTCGACATCGTCGGCCTGGTCGATGACGGAATCGGGAACCGTCTCGCGCACCCTGACCCGGGTGATCTGCGCGACGACGTCGTTCAGGCTTTCGACATGCTGGACGTTGAGCGTCGTGTAGACGTCGATGCCTCGCGCCAGGATCTCCTGGACATCGAGGTAGCGCTTGGGGTGGCGGCTGCCGGGCGCGTTGGTGTGGGCGAGCTCGTCGACCAGGACCAGCGCCGGACGCCGGGCAAGGATGGCGTCGATGTCCATCTCGTCGAGGACACGCCCCTTGTAGTCGACCTTGCGCCGGGCAATGACCTCATAGCCCTCGACAAGGGCTAGGGTTTCCTTGCGGCCATGCGTCTCGACCACGCCGATCACAACGTCGATGCCGTCGGCCAGCCTGGCACGGCCCGACATCAGCATCTCGTAAGTCTTGCCGACACCCGGTGCCGCGCCCAGGAATATGCGCAGACGCCCGCGCCCTTCCCGCTCGGCGTGCTCGAGCAGCGCGTCGGGGGATGGTCTGTTTTCGACGTTGCTTCTGTCGTCCGGCATCGGGTCCGATCATGAATGGCGCCGGGGACCGTGTCGATCCCCGGCGCCGGCCATCAACTATTGCGCGGCATCCAGCGCCAGGTTTAGCGCCAGCACATTGACCACCGGCTCGCCGAGCACGCCCAATTCCCGATCCTCGACCTGGCTGTCGACCAGCGCCTTGACCTTGGCTTCGTCGACGCCCCTGGCCTTGGCCACGCGCGGAACCTGGAAATAAGCGGCATCCGGACTGATCTGCGGATCAAGACCGCTGCCGGACGTGGTCACCAGGCCCATCGGCACCGCCGCGTTCGGATTCTCGGCCTTCAGCTTTTCGGCATCGCCCTTGATGCGCTCGATGAGCTTCGGGTTGCTCGGGCCGAGATTGGAGCCGCCCGAGGCGCCGGCGTCATAGCCGTTGCCGGCGGACGAAGGCCGGCCGTGGAAATACTTGTCGCTGGCGAAGGCTTGGCCGATCAGTTCGGAGCCGATCACCTTGCCGTCCTTCTTGATCAGGCTGCCATTGGCCTGGCGCGGGAACAGCGCCTGCGCGATGCCGGTCATGCCGATGGGATAGACGAGCCCGGTCAGCACGGTGAAGAAGACGATCATGATGATCGCGGGTCTGATTTGCTTGAGCATCGGAATGATCCTTATGCAAGGCCGAGGGCCGTGACGGCCATGTCGATTATCTTGATGCCGACGAACGGCACGATGATGCCGCCGAGGCCGTAGACGAGAAGGTTGCGGCTGAGCAGCGCGCCGGCGCCGATCGCCCGATACTTCACGCCGCGCAGCGATAGCGGGATCAGCGCGATGATGATCAGCGCGTTGAAGATGATGGCCGACAGGATGGCGCTCTGCGGTGTCGCCAGATGCATGATGTTGAGCGCCTGCAACGGACCGGTGGTCTGGCCAGGCGCGACGTAGAAGACGGCGAACATAGCCGGGATGATGGCAAAATACTTGGCGACGTCATTGGCGATGGAGAAGGTGGTCAGCGAGCCGCGCGTCATCAACAGCGCCTTGCCGATTTCGACGATCTCGATCAGCTTGGTCGGATCGCTGTCGAGGTCGACCATGTTGCCGGCCTCGCGGGCGGCGACCGTGCCGGTGTTCATGGCCACGCCGACATCGGCCTGCGCGAGCGCCGGCGCATCATTGGTGCCGTCGCCGCACATGGCGACCAGCTTGCCCTTGGCCTGCTCGTCGCGGATCAGCTTCAGCTTGTCCTCCGGCGTTGCCTGGGCGAGGAAGTCGTCGACGCCGGCTTCCGCCGCGATGGCTGCCGCCGTCATCGGATTGTCGCCGGTGATCATCACCGTGCGGATGCCCATGCTGCGCAATTCGGCGAAGCGCTCGCGGATACCGCCTTTGACGATGTCCTTCAGGTGGACGACGCCGAGCAGCCGCCCGTCCCGCTCGACCGCCAGCGGCGTACCGCCCGACTTGGCGACCTCGTCGGCGATCGCCTGCAGGTCGCGCACGGTATCGCTGCCCGGCCGTGTGCCATGCGTGGCCGATGTCGGCTGGCTGACATAGGTCAGGATCGAATCGACCGCGCCCTTGCGTACCGAAGAGCCGTCCATGTCGACGCCGCTCATGCGGGTCTGTGCCGTGAAAGGCACGAAAGTGGCATGCAACGTCGCCATGTCGCGGGCCCGGATGGCGTATTTCTCCTTGGCCAGCACCACGATCGAGCGGCCTTCTGGCGTCTCGTCGGCGAGCGAGGCAAGCTGTGCCGCGTCCGCCAGTTCCTGCTCGCTGACGCCCTTGACCGGGCGAAATTCCGTCGCCTGGCGGTTGCCGAGCGTGATCGTGCCGGTCTTGTCGAGGAGCAGCGTGTCGACGTCGCCGGCGGCTTCGACGGCGCGACCCGACATGGCCAGCACATTGAAGCGCACCAGCCGATCCATGCCGGCGATGCCGATGGCCGACAGCAGCGCGCCGATCGTGGTCGGGATAAGCGTCACGAACAGGGCGACGAGCACGGTCACCGAGATATAGCCGCCCGAATAGGAGGCAAAGCTCGGGATCGTCGCGGTGGCCAGCACGAAGATCAGCGTCATGCCGACGAGCAGGATGTTGAGCGCGATCTCGTTGGGTGTCTTCTGGCGCTCGGCGCCTTCGACCAGCGAGATCATGCGATCGAGGAACGTGTGTCCGGACGCGGCTGTGATACGCACGCGGATCCAGTCGGACAGCACCTGCGTGCCGCCGGTGACCGCCGAGCGGTCGCCGCCGGATTCGCGGATGACCGGCGCGGACTCGCCCGTTATCGCCGCCTCGTTGACCGAGGCGACGCCTTCCACCACCTCGCCGTCGGACGGGATGATGTCGCCGGCCTCGACCAGCACGATGTCGCCAACCTTCAGGCCGGTACCAGGCACCAGCTTGAATTTGGTCCGATCCTCGCCGGCCAGGAGCTTGGCCTGGGTCTCGGTGCGCGCCTTGCGCAGCGAATCCGCCTGCGCCTTGCCGCGCCCTTCGGCGACGGCCTCTGCGAAATTGGCGAACAGCACCGTGAACCACAGCCAGATGATAATCTGCAGCGTGAAACGCAGGTCGCCGCCGCCGGTGACGAGGTTCTTGACGAACAGCACCGATGTCAGCGCCGACACGACGGCGACGACGAACATCACCGGATTGCGGGCCAGCGTGCGCGGATCGAGTTTGCGGAAGGCGCCGCCAATGGCGGGCCACAGGATGCGGGCATCCATGATGCTGGCTGATTTTAACTGGCTCATTTTGAAGCTCCGGCTTCAGTGTTGGTGTGCGGCACCGGGTGATCGGATGCCGAAAAGAGGTGGGGAAGCCCATAGGCCAGCAGCCAAAGCGCGATCATGGCGCCGGCAAGTCCGAGAAATGTCGACATGGTCGGGAAAGGAGGCGGCAGCCCCTCCTTCTCCGGATCGGGCCGATGCCCGGCATTGCGGCGCTTGTTGCTGAACCAGGACATGTCGGCCTCAGAATGTCTGTCCATGGATCATCGCCAGGTGCTCGACAACAGGTCCCACGGCAAGCGCCGGGAAGAAGGTCAGGCCGCCGACAATGACGATGACGCCGACCAGCAGCCCGACGAACAGCGGACCGTCGGTCGGGAAGGTGCCGGCCGAGGCGGGCACGGTCTTCTTCGCCGCCAGCGCGCCGGCAATGGCGAGCGCCGGGATGATGACCAGGAAGCGGCCCATCAACATGCCGATGCCGAGCGTGATGTTGTACCAGGGCGTGTTGCCGGTGAGGCCGCCGAAGGCCGAGCCGTTGTTCGCCGCCGCCGAAGTGTAGGCATAGAGGATCTCGGAGAAGCCGTGCGGCCCGCCATTGGCGATCGACGCGACCGCGCTCGGCAGCACCACCGCTATCGCTGTGAAGACCAGCATCGCCAGCGGCAGGCACAAGATGGCCAGCATCGCCATCTTGACCTCCTTGGCCTCGATCTTCTTGCCCAGATATTCGGGCGTGCGGCCAACCATCAGGCCGGCGACGAAGACGGCGATGAGGATGAACATCAGCATGCCGTAGAACCCGGCGCCGACACCGCCGACGATGACCTCGCCGAGCTGCATGTTGATGAGCGGGATCATGCCGCCCAGCGCGGTGAATGAGTCATGCATGGCATTTACCGCGCCGCAGGAAGCGGCCGTGGTGATGACGGCGAACAAAGCCGAGAGCGCAATGCCGAAGCGGGTCTCCTTGCCTTCCATGTTGCCGCCGTCGATGCCCAGCGCATGCACCAGCGGATTGCCCGCGGCTTCCGCCCAGTAGCAGACGGCGACGCCAACGATGAACAGCACGCCCATCGAGGTTAGGATTGCCCAGCCCTGGCGCTGGTTGCCGACCATGCGGCCGAAGACATTGGTCAGCGCGGCACCCAGCGCGAAGATCGTCACCATCTGTATCAGGTTGGAGATGGCATCGGGATTCTCGAAGGGATGCGCGGCATTGGCATTGAAGAAACCGCCGCCATTGGTGCCCAGCATCTTGATGGCCACCTGCGAGGCGACCGGGCCGAGAGCGATGGTCTGCTTGGCGCCCTCGAGCGTTGTGGCGTCGATGTAGGGCCCAAGCGTCTGCGGCATGCCGAGCCAGACATAGACCAGCGTGAGCACGATGCAGAGCGGCAGCAGCACGTAGAGCGTGCAGCGGGTCAGGTCGACCCAGAAATTGCCGATCGATTTTCCGGAAGCGCGAGCAAAGCCGCGGATCAGTGCGATCGCGATGGCGATGCCGGTGGCCGCGGAAACGAAATTCTGGACCGTCAGCCCGGCCATCTGCACGAGGTAGGACATCGTGCTTTCACCACCGTAATTCTGCCAGTTGGTGTTGGTGATGAAGCTGGCGGCGGTGTTGAAGGCGAGCGCCGGATCGATCGCGCTCATCCCTGCCGGATTGTAGGGCAGGCTGCCCTGCAGGCGCTGCAGGAAGTAGAGCACCAGGAAGCCCGCCAGGTTGAAGAGCAGCATGGCCACCGCATAGGTGGCCCAGTGTTGTTCTTCCCGGTCGCTGGTTCCGCAAATGCGGTAGAGCCCCCGCTCGAGCGGACCGAAGATCGGTGAAAGCAGCGTGCGATCGCCATTGAAGACGCGGTGCATGTAGCCGCCGAGCGGCTTCACCAGCAAAACGATGATCCCGCAATAGACGAGGATCTGAATCCATCCGTTAATGGTCATGACGGGCTTTCCGTGCGCTGGTCAGAAACGTTCAGGGCGAATGAGGGCGTAGGTGAGGTAAGCGAGCAGGAACAAGGTCACGCCTCCACCGAGGATGTAGTCGACGAGCATGATTTCGATCCTTCCGTTTAAATTCTGTCGCAGACTTTGACATAGACGATGGACAAAGCAAAAAACAAAACCCCTATGCCGAGAACGATAATGTCCATCTTTGCCTGTTCCTTTTTGCCTTGTACTTCGTGCCTTTCCTGGAATGGCGCGCAATACCGTGAAAACGCCCGTCGTATGTTCATCGACGTGACGTCAAAGACTTGGTTGTGTGAATATGGACCCGATCGCCATAAAGGTTCGAGACGGGGCGAGGCGCAAAGAAATAGGAATTCTATAAAGATTTCCGGACGCCACTCAGCGTCGAAGAACGACTCTCGACGCCATTGTCGTTCTGGACGCCCAACCGCCTTGCGGCCTTGCTGAACTTACGCTAGCGCGGTTCCCGCGTCAGGCTGAGATAGGTCGGATCGAACTCGGCGATTTCCTGGAGCCTGTGCCAGTCCAGGATGGTCACCGTGTGGTTTGCCCAATTGACGACGCCGATTTTGCGCAAGGCACCGATGACGCGGTTCATGTGCACCACGGAAAGACCAAGCACATCGGCCAGTTCGGCTTGCGAGAGCGGCAGATGGAAACTCATGCCGTTGGTGCGCTGCACCACTTGCAGCCGCACGAAAAGCTCACAGAGAAGATGGGCAAGGTGCGATGTCTTGGAGCGGCGGCCCATCGCCACGATCCATTCGCGATGGATGGCGCCGTCGACCAGCGTGTCCAGCCACAGCAGCCGCGTCAGATGCGGCGCTTCCTCGGTGATCGCGCGAAGCCGGCTGTGATCGGCGAACATGACATGGCAGGGCGACATGGCAACGATGCCGTGATCCATGGTCTTCAGCAGGAACGCGTGCAGATCGACGAAATCGCCGGGCACCTGCAGGGAGGTGAACTGCCGGCCGCCATTCTCCAGCACTTTGTAGCGCGCCGCCAGGCCGTCGAGGATCAGGGTCGAATGGGTCGGCCGCGCGCCCGAGGCGACGATATCCTGGCCAACCGCGAAATGCCGCTCGAACGTCATGGCTTCCGCCAGCAGGGCCTTTTCGGCGTCGGAAAGGGCGTCGTGCTGAGCAAGATTCAGATACAGGGATTCCAGCACCGCTATCTCCAGCGAAAGGGCTCAGAGCCGATCGCCAGCTGTTCTGTCGAAGCAAGGGCGGCTGCCGAAGCACTAGGTCCTCGGACGCTGGCGGGCATTAACATTTGTTAGAAGGCTCTTATTCGCCAGCGAAGATCATCTCTGATGGAACAACGGCTTAGCCCGCGAATTGTCGATCAAGTCTCTTTTGCAAATCGGGATTCGGCCACATCATGCCCAGATACTTTCTCGACCTTTACAATGGTGATGGCCTGACGGTGGATGACCACGGTCAGGTCTTCGACTCGCGTGAGCGTCTGCGGCGCGAGGCAATCCTCATCCTGCCCGACATCATTCGCGACGAGATGATCGAGAACGACCGGACGACCATAACCGTGAAGGTGCGGGACGAGAATGGGCGCCATATCTTCGAGGCATCGCTCGTCATCTCGTCCAGCTGGTGTGATTGACCGCTGTCCGCGCGAACCCTTTGCAAGAAATCGAAAGCCCGGCTTGGAGGGTCAAGCCGGGCTTTCGGTGGTGGCCGTACGAACTGGCCGCCACGATCACAGTTGCGAACGATCAGGCGGCGTAGCCGCCATAACCGCGCGCGACGGCGCGCGCCACGATGACGGGTTCGATCTCGGGCCAGAGAATGCCGGTGGCTTGCGCGAATTCAACGAGCGCATGGCGTGCCTCGTCCCTGGTGATGCAACCTTCCAGCGCCAGGCCGCAGGCCTCGACGGCATTGCGATAAAGCGGACCACGCCGGGAGGTCGTCCAGTTCGTCAGGAAATCGTGCATTTCGGCCAGCGAGGCGATTTCGCGCTTGAAGCCAAGGCCGACGGTCAACGCGACGGGCGAATGAAACAGCTTGTCATGCATGAAATAGGCTCCTGATTGGTCGCAGTCGGAGAAAATCCTGGCGGGATCGACTGATGAGACGCCGGGAAACGCGCGGAGCGGCGAGAGGTTCCCGAGCAAGCCGGACACTTTGCGGAACGCACGAGTGAACTCCGGAGCGGAGGATGCTTTCCCGTGTATAGCGGTCAACCGGAATGATTTACTGAAAGGAAGACGCTTCGAATTCGCCCTCCTGCGCTAAAGCTTTGGAGGACATCCTGCTTCGTCCAAAGGATCACGCAAATCCTGCGAAGCTCGAAGAGCGAGGCAGGATGGCGGAGAGAGCGGGATTCGAACCCGCGTTACGGTCTCCCGTAAACACACTTTCCAGGCGTGCGCCTTCAACCACTCGGCCACCTCTCCGTCCTTGCATTGTTCGCGATGGCCGGTTTCGCCGCGCGGGTTGGGGACAATGCGATCCCCTCAGGGAGCCGGCACGCGATATCAGCGCCGTGGGTGCCGCCAACCAGCAAACACCTTCCCTTCGCACCGGAGCCGTCAAAGCAACAGGCGCGGGGCTCATCTAGTCGATCCCGCGCCGAATGCCAAGCCATAACGACAGTGTATTCGCTTTGCCGGCCACACACTGTTCGGCCAGGCCGCAGCCGCACCCGTTTTGGGCCGCCGTCGCCGAATGATGTGCACAGCCAGGGCCGTCAGGCCGGCCGCGCTTGACTTCGCCGCTGGCCACCTGTCGAGTGACGGAGGCTTTGCGGGGGCATCGTCGCGACGTGACGTCAAGCAGTGAACAACCGGGCAGTGGGCAGGCGCCAGTTGGGCGCCCAGGCAGCGACCTGTCTTATGTCCCTGTGGGCTGGCTCATCTTCGTCATGGCGTGGTCGGTCTATGGCCTGGCCTCGGCCTGGTGGCTGACCGGCAATTCCGGCCTGCCGGACAGGATCTTCTATTTCCTCCTAGGCGGGCTCGCCGTCGACATCATAACCATCCTGTGGGGCCTTTACCTGCTCGGCCTTGCCTTTGGACGTTCGGCACGCTTCCCGCGCCAGTTCATCATCTGGCAGGCAGCGACCATCGCCTGGGTGCTGGCGAGGCAGGCCTATGCACTTGCCATACCCGATTTCGTCTTCTCCGCCAGGAGCCTGCTCATCGGCGGCGCCGAAATCGCCATCGGCCTGCTCTGCATCTATCTGCTGCGCCTCGGTTCCGGCGCCGAGGACGTCTATTCCAGGCCGCGGACCGAGGCGCCATCGGTCTTCGTTTCCATCGTCGCCGCCTTGCTCGGCATCATCCTTGGCGCGGTCATCGGGGCCGTTGGCGGCTTCCTGGCCGGCTCGGTGATCGCCGATGTCGCCGAGGTCAGCTGCTTCGAGGGCGGTTGCGGCTATTTCGCCGCCTTCATCGGACTGGCCGGGCTGGTGGTCGGCGCCATCGCCGGGGGCATTCTTGCCGTCTGGCTGGTTCACCGCCGCGGGCGCAAGCCAGTCGCATAGGGTTCACAAGGCGCGGTCTTTCAAATTCGCGTATCGCGATTGCGGACCAGCCGCACGCATTCTATTTCTGGTTTAGGGACAAGTGCCGGCGGTCTCCTGGTCAGTGTCCAGGATCAGCCTTGGGAGGGCCTCGATGTTTCGCTTCATTTTTCGTCTCGCGGCAATGGTCGCGCTGTCGGTTTCCGTCATCATGGCGGTGCTCGACACGACGCGCACCGTGGCGGCTTCGACCCTTGTGCTGACCCCGCTCAACGCCAGTTGGCTTGCCGTCTCGCCCGATACGCGGGCGGCCTTCGAAACCTATGTCCGTACCAAGGCCGGTCCGCTGCTGTGGGACGGCGCCATCGCCTGGGTGCTCAATCAGCCGGGCTTTGCCGTCTTCGCGGTGCTGGCCTTCCTGCTTTACGCCATCGGCTACCGGCGGCAGCGGCGCACGGGCCAGTTCGCGGCTAACTGATCCATCGATATCGCCCGCGCCGTTTCAGCCACCTCCCGACGGCTTGCACGCAACGATCGGATCGCGGCGTGGCTTGCCCGTGGCACGCTTTTCCAAAAGGTCAAAATTCCACGTGAATTTTGTTTCGGGCCGTGCCAGATTGCCCGCAAGCGGGAGGGGAATACACTCCTGGCTAACGTCGTTTGCCTGCCGGAGAACCGGGCAGACAGACGGTGCGTAACGGAAAAAATAACCGACAGGGTGTGGATCACATGAAACGTATCGTTCTCGGCCTCCTGGCCGCAACCGCAATGGTTCTTCCGGCTTTCGCCGCGGACGTCCAGCCGGCCATCCTCTATGATCTGGGCGGCAAGTTCGACAAATCCTTCAACGAGGCTGCCTATCATGGCGCCGAGAAGTTCAAGACCGAGACCGGCACGCCTTATGTCGAGTTCGAAGTGTCCAACGCCTCGCAGCGCGAGCAGGCTCTGCGCCGCTTCGCCGAGGATGGCCGCAACCCGATCGTCATGGCGGGCTTTGCCTGGGAAGATGCGCTGAAAGCGGTCGCGAAAGATTATCCCGACCTCAACTTCGCCATCATCGACGATGCCGTCGATATGCCCAATGTCCGCTCGCTGGTCTTCAAGGAAAATGAAGGCTCCTATCTCGTCGGCATCCTGGCAGGCATGGCCTCGAAGTCGAAGAAGGTCTCCTTCATCGGCGGCATGGACATCCCGCTGATCCGCAAGTTCGAATGCGGCTATGTCGGCGGCGCCAAGGCCGCCGGCGCGACCGACGTGATCCAGAACATGACCGGCGACACGCCGGCTGCCTGGAACGACCCGGCCAAGGGCGGCGAGATCGCCAAGACGCAGATCGACCAGGGCTCCGACGTGGTCTACGCCGCGGCCGGCGGCACCGGCGTCGGCGTGCTACAGGCGGCGGCTGATGCCGGCAAGCTCGGTATCGGCGTCGATTCCAACCAGAACGGCCTGCAGCCCGGCAAGGTGCTGACCTCGATGATGAAGCGCGTCGACGTTGCCGTCTACACCACGTTCATGGATGGCAAGAACGGCACCTTCAAGGGTGGCGTCGAGAACCTCGGCCTCAAGGAAGGCGGCGTCGACTACGCCATGGACGACAACAACAAGGCGCTGGTGACCGACGAGATGAAGGCCGCCGTCGAAAAGGCCAAGGCCGACATCATCTCCGGCAAGATCCAGGTGCACGACTACACGGCCGACAACGCCTGCCCATACTGATCGGCAGCGACATACAGCCATGATCTGCAACCGCCGGGCGCAAGCCTGGCGGTTTTGCTTTGGCCTACAACTTGCCGGCCAGATAACCCAGCGCAAAGGCCGCTATCAGCCCGATGGCAACGACAAGTCCACGCCGGCCGCCAAGCGCGTGCACGCCAATGCCGTATGGTCGTCGGGAAAGGCCTCGGATCACGGTCGGCGACTTGGCCTCGATGCCGCCCAGGCCTGCGTTGCGCATCTGCGGCAATTCGGCGAGGCGTTGCGTGACCAGCGCCCAATGATTGGCGCCGGCTGGTTTTTCGGCACGATCGAAGACATGCATGCGTTCGGCGAGTTGCACCACCGCGTCGCGGAAGGCGGGGTCGATCTCGAGATCGCGCTCGGCCCGTTGGCGCTCGGCATCGCTCATCAGGCCGAGCACATAATCGCCGGCCCTTGCGATGCGGTCGCTTTCACCGGCCATGCCAGGACCCTCCCCTTTTCCTCACCAGTGCGGCGGCTTGGTCACCGGCACATCCGGCGCCGCCTGCTCCTCCAATGCCAGGAAGCGCTCGGTCAACGCATCGAGCTTGCGCTGCATGCGTTCGATCACCGTCCACTGTTCGGCGATCTGGCCCGACAGTTCCTCGATTGTCTTCTCCTGCTCGGCGGCGCGGATTTCCAGCGTCGTCAGCCGGTCGGCGGGCATGATCATTCGCAATCCCTGATCTTGCATCACAATGCCTTGCATCGCGATGCGAATTTCGACCTCGCCATATTAGCGAATGTGCGAGCCCGAGCCACGTTGCAAATTGACAAGCACACCGGGATTTGTCGAGAGTGGATGCTGCCCCGGCCAATTGGCATGGGCGGAGCGTCATGCTAGGCATTTTGACCAAGCGATAAAAAAATAAAGAGTGGGACAGGCTGCATGGCGCAAGCCACGATCGAACCGGCCGCAATCGAACTGATCGGCATCAACAAGAGTTTCGGCGCCGTGCGCGCCAACCGCGATATCAACCTGGAGATTGCGCGCGGCACCATCCACGGCATCGTCGGCGAGAACGGCGCCGGCAAGTCGACGCTGATGTCGATCCTTTACGGCTTCTACCAGGCCGACAGCGGGGAGATCCGGGTTGGCGGCAAGCCGGCGTCGATCAAGACCCCCAACGACGCGATCGCGCTCGGCATCGGCATGGTGCACCAGCATTTCATGCTGGTCGACAATTTCACGGTGCTGGAAAACATCATCCTCGGCGCTGAGAGCGACGCGCTGCTGAAGCGCAGCATCGCCAAGGCGCGCTCGGAACTCGAACGGCTCGAACGCGAATACGGCCTGGAAGTCGATCCCGACGCGATCATCGAGGAGTTGCCGGTCGGCCTGCAGCAGCGTGTCGAAATCCTGAAGGCGCTCTATCGCGGCGCCGAAATCCTGATCCTCGACGAGCCGACAGGCGTCTTGACGCCGGCCGAGGCCGACCACCTGTTCCGCATCCTCAGGCAATTGAAGGACCAGGGAAAGACGGTGGTGCTGATCACCCACAAGCTGCGCGAGATCATGGCCATCACCGACACCGTGTCGGTCATGCGCCAGGGCACGATGGTGGCGACCCGGGAGACAGCCAAGACCACCGTCGAGGAACTGGCCGAACTGATGGTCGGGCGCCGCGTCCTGCTCAGGGTCGAAAAGGGCGAGGCGGAGGCCGGCGGCGTCAAGCTCGCGGTCAAGAACCTGACGGTCAGGGATTCCCGCGGCGTCACCATGGTCGACGACATCTCTTTCGATATCAAGGCCGGTGAGATCGTCGGCATTGCCGGCGTGGCCGGCAACGGGCAATCCGAGCTGCTCGAGGCGATTTCCGGCATCAGGCACGCCGTTTCCGGGTCCGTGATGCTCGACGGCAAACCGATCGATCTGACCGGCAAGGCCGATCCCGGCGAACTGCGCGACCGTGGTCTGGCCCACGTGCCGGAAGACCGCCACCATGTCGGGCTGGTGCTGGCCTTCGAGGAGAACGAGAATTCCATCCTCGGCTACCACGACGACCCCCGCTATCTCAAAGGGCCATTCCTCAATGTCGACGCCATCATGGCCGATGCCAGGGACAAGATCGAGAAATACGACATCCGTCCCGGCAATCCGCGCCTGAAGACCGCCAACTTCTCCGGCGGCAACCAGCAGAAGATCGTGCTGGCGCGGGAGATCGAACAGGATCCCGGCGTGCTCATCGTCGGCCAGCCGACGCGCGGCGTCGATGTCGGCGCCATCGAATTCATCCACAAACGCCTGATCGCCATGCGCGACCAGGGCAAGGCGGTGCTGGTGGTGTCGGTCGAACTCGACGAGATCCGCTCGCTGTCCGACCGCATCCTGGTGATGTTCGCCGGCCGCATCGTCGGCGAGCGCGGCCCGGAGGCGACAGAGGGTGAGCTTGGCCTGCTGATGGCGGGTGTCGAGCAGGAGGCTGCCGCATGAGCACGCCTTATGCCAAATTGCCGGCCTGGGCCGACTATGGGCTGATCCCGCTGATCAACCTGTCGGTCGCCTTCATCGTCGCCGGCTTCGTCGTTCTGCTGGTTGGCGAAAACCCGTTCCGCGCCGCCGTCATCCTGGTCGAAGGCGCCTTCGGCAAGGGAACCGGCATCGCCTTCACCCTGTTCTATGCCACCACCTTCATATTCACCGGGCTTTCGGTGGCGGTGGCCGCGCATTGCGGCCTGTTCAACATCGGCACCGAGGGCCAGGCCTACATCGCCGGCCTCGGCATCGCCATCGTCTGTCTTTCCTTCGACAGCATACTGCCCTGGTGGCTGACCTTTCCACTGGCCATCGGGGCCTCGGCGCTCGTCGGCGCATTGTGGGCGCTGATCCCCGCCTATCTGCAGGCCAAGCGCGGCTCGCACATCGTCATCACGACGATCATGTTCAACTTCATCGCCGCCTCGATCATGGTCTACCTGCTGGTCGGTCCGCTGAAACCGGCGGGGTCGCAGGCGCCGCAGACGCGCAACTTCCTCGCCGGCGCCGAACTGCCCAAGCTCAACTGGATCATCGAACTGTTCGGCGCAAAGATCCGCTCGGCGCCACTCAACATCTGCTTCCTGCTGGCGCTGGCGATGGCCTTCCTGGTCTGGCTGCTGATCTGGCGCACCAGGCTCGGCTACGAAATGCGCACCTATGGCCACAGCGCAAAGGCGGCCCGCTATGCCGGCATTTCTGAAACCCGCATCATCATCACAGCCATGATGATCTCGGGCGCGCTGGCCGGCATGATGGCGCTCAACCCGGTGATGGGCGACCAGCACAATGTCGCGATCGACTTCGTGTCCGGCGCCGGCTTCGTCGGCATCGCCGTGGCGCTGATGGGCCGGCTGCATCCGGTCGGCATCGTGCTGGCCGCGATCCTGTTCGGCATGCTCTACCAGGGTGGCGCCGAACTCGCTTTCGAGATGCCGGCGATCAGCCGCGACATGATCGTCATCATTCAAGGCCTGGTCATCCTCTTCGCAGGCGCGCTGGAGCACATGTTCAGGCCCTATATCCAGGCGCTGTTCGCCTCGTTCAGTCCGAGATCGGTCGGCATGGAAGCGGTCAAGGGGAAGGGTGCCTGAGATGGACATCTTCAACGCCATCATCCAGGTGCTGGACTCGACCATCCGCCTGTCCGTGCCGCTGCTGCTTGCCTGCCTCGCCGGCCTCTATTCGGAGCGGGCCGGCATTTTCGACATCGGTCTCGAAGGCAAGATGCTGGTCGGCGCCTTCGCGGGGGCTGCCGCGGCTTCCGTGTTCCATTCGGCGTTTATCGGTCTCGGCATGGCGATCCTGATCTCGGTCGCGTTCGCCATGGTGCACGGCTTTGCCTCGATCACCCATCGCGGCAACCAGATCGTCTCGGGCGTGGCGATCAACTTCGTCGCCGCCGGGTCGACCATCATCCTTGGCCAGGCCTGGTTCCAGCAGGGCGGCCGCACGCCGGCGCTCCAGCCGGGCGAGCGCTTCGAGGCGATCATCTGGCCCGGCGCAGACGCGGCCAGGCAAGTGCCGATCATCGGGCCGATCTATGCCGAACTGATCTCGGGCCATTCCATCCTCGTCTATTTCGCCTTTGCGATGGTGCCGTTCACCTGGTGGGTGCTCTATCGCACCCGCTTCGGCCTCAGGCTGCGCGCGGTCGGCGAGAATCCGGCCGCGGTCGACACCGCCGGCATCTCGGTCGCCTGGCTGCGCTATCGCGCGCTGATCTGCACCGGCATCCTGACCGGCGTCGCCGGGGCCTATCTGTCGATGGTGCAGAATGGCGGCTTCGTGAAGGACATGACGGCAGGCAAGGGCTATATCGCGCTGGCCGCGCTGATCTTCGCCAAATGGAAGCCGGTCAACGCCATGTTCGCCTGCCTTTTGTTCGGCTTCCTCGACGCTGCCTCGATCCGCCTGCAGGGGACACCGCTGCCAATTGTAGGCAAGGTATCGGTGCAGTTCATGCAGGCGCTGCCCTATATCCTCACCGTCATCCTGCTCGCCGGCTTCATCGGCAAGGCCATCCCGCCACGCGCCGGCGGCGTGCCCTACGTCAAGGAACGCTAGGCAACACGCGACAGGCCGGGTTTTGGACACGATCATCGGAGAGAACAACTGAATGTCGCATGATCTGTTCGAAGCGGCCAAGGCCGCCATGGCCAAGGCCTATGCCCCCTATTCCAAGTTCCCGGTGGGCGCTGCCTTGCGCACGGAGGACGGACGCATCTTCGCCGGCGCCAACATCGAGGTCGCCTCCTATCCGGAGGGCTGGTGCGCCGAGACCACCGCCCTTGGCCACTACATCATGGGCGGCGGCGGCAAGATCGTCGAAATCGCCGTCCTTGCCGAACGCATGGCCAAATGCTCGCCTTGCGGCGGCTGCCGCCAGCGGCTGGCCGAGTTCTGCCGCCCGGAAACGAAGCTCTATCTCTGTGACGCCTCGGGCGTGGCCGAAACCGTGACCATGGGCGACATGCTGCCCTACGGCTTCCGGGGCGACATCCTGAAATGAAAAGCTCGCTGCCATGACGCAAAAAACGGTCGACCACCTTATCGAAAGACTGGACGGCCTCGCGCCGTCGACCGCGCTGGTGCTGGGTTCGGGCCTGGGCGGCCTGGTCGACCGGATCGAGAATCCAATCCGTGTCTCCTATGCCGACCTCCCCGGCTTTCCCAGGAGCGGCGTCAGCGGCCATGCCGGCGAAGTGGTCGCCGGGGAGTTTGCCGGCACCCCGGTGCTGATGCTGTCAGGCCGCGCCCACTATTATGAGCATGGCAACGCGGCCGCGATGCGGCCGGTGCTGGAAGTGCTTGCCGGCATCGGCATCACGAAACTGATCCTCACCAACGCCGCCGGCTCGGTCGATCCGGACATGCCGCCGGGATCGGTGATGCTGCTCACCGATCATATCAACTTCTCCGGCACCAATCCGCTGATCGGCGAGCCGAGCGACCGTCGCTTCGTCGGCCTGACCGAAGCCTATGATGCCGGCATCCGCCAGGCGATCGAGCGCGCGGCTAACGCGACCGGCACGGTGCTGTACAAGGGCGTCTATATGTGGTTCTCGGGCCCCTGCTTCGAGACGCCGGCCGAAATCCGGATGGCGCGCATCATGGGCGCCAACGCCGTCGGCATGTCCACGGTGCCGGAGGTCATTCTCGCCCGCTTCCTCGGCCTGCGCGTCGCCGCCTGCTCGGTCATCACCAATTTGGCCGCGGGCATGACCGGAGCCGAGCTTTCGCACCAGGAAACCAAGGACATGGCGCCGGTTGGCGGATCGCGGCTGGCGACGGTGCTGCAGCGCGTGTTCCGTGACGGGCTGCTGGAGAGCTGATGCTTCCCCAGGAAATCATCCGTCACAAGCGCGACGGCCACAGGCTGGCGCCTCACGAGATCGCCGCCTTCATCGACGGCGTGACGTCGGGCACAGTGACCGACGGCCAGGTCGCGGCCTTCGCCATGGCGGTGTTCTTCAACGGCATGAACCGCGACGAGGCGGTGGCTATGACGCTTGCCATGCGCGATTCCGGCGACGTGCTCGACTGGTCGGATCTGCCAGGCCCCGTCACCGACAAGCATTCGACGGGCGGCGTCGGCGACAATGTCTCGCTGATGCTGGCGCCAATCGTCGCCGCCTGCGGCGCCTATGTGCCGATGATCTCGGGACGCGGCCTCGGCCATACCGGCGGCACGCTGGACAAGATGGATGCCATTCCCGGCTATACCAGCCAGCCCGACATCGCGCTGTTCCGCAAGGCGGTGCTGGAAACCGGCTGCGCCATCATCGGCCAGACCGCCGATCTGGCGCCTGCCGATCGCCGGCTCTACGCCATCCGCGACGTGACCGGAACCGTGGAATCGGTGCCGCTGATCACCGCATCGATCCTGTCGAAGAAGCTCGCGGCGGGCCTCCAATCGCTGGTGCTCGACGTCAAGGTCGGCAACGGCGCCTTCATGGAGAAATCCCGCGACGCGACCGCGCTCGCCAACAGCCTGGTCGAGGTCGCCAGCGGTGCGGGGCTGAAGGTCTCGGCGCTGATCACCGGCATGAACGAACCGCTGGCCTTGGCCGCCGGCAATGCGGTGGAGGTGCGCAATGCCGTCGATTTCCTGACCGGCCGCTTGCGTGACCGGCGACTGGAGGACGTGACGCTGGCGCTTGCCGCCGAAATGCTCCAGTCGGCGGGGCTGGTATCGTCCAACCAGGACGGCATGCGCCGCGCCACCGAGACGCTGGCCAGCGGCCGCGCCGCCGCCACCTTCGCGCGCATGGTGACCGTGCTCGGCGGCCCGGCGGACTTCATCGAAAAGCCGGAGAAATACCTGCCCGAGGCGGCAACGGAATTCGCGGTCAACGCGACTTCGCAGGGTTTCGTCACTGGCATCGCCACCCGCGACATCGGCCTCGCCGTGGTCGGCCTGGGCGGCGGGCGCACCCGGCCCGATGACAAGATCGATCCCTCGGTCGGTATCACCAGGCTGCTGCCCATAGGCGCGGAAGTAAACGCCGGCGATGCGCTGGCGCTGATCCACGCGCGCTCGCCATCCGATGCGGAGGCAGCCGCCGCAACCGTGCTTTCAGCCTATGCGATCGGTGCGTCGAAGCCGGCCGCCGACAAGTCGGTCATCCGCCGGATTCTGCCGCGCGGCTAGAGCAATCCCAGGAAAAGTATGTAACGGTTTTCCGTCCGGAATTGCGTGAAACGAAGAGCTGGAGCGGACCAGCGATTCTATCTAACACTGAACCGCGCCAGCGGCATCCTACTGGACCAGCAGCAATGTGCCGTTCTCGGCCTGGTATTTGCCGAGCCGGTTGAGAAAACTCATGCCGATCAGATTGGTGCGCAGTGCCTTGTCGTCGAGCACGATCGCCTGCACGCCCTCGACGCTTATGCTGCCGATCTGCAGGCGGTCGATCGTCACCACGGCTGCCTTGATGGTGCCGTTGGCGGTGTTGACCTCATGGCTGAAATCGGAGGGATTGAGCGACAGCCCGATCCGGCGCGCCGTCGAGGTGTTGACCGCCACCAGCGTCGCGCCGGTGTCGATCATGCCGTCGACCTGACGGCCGTTGAGCTTGAAGGTGGACGAGAAGTGCCCACGCCCGTCCGCCGCGACCACGACCTTGCGCCCGGTCGGCAGCGGCGCCACCGGCTTGTCGGGAACGGAGGCCAGGCTGACCTCGGGCTGTGCCTCGGCTTGCGGCTTGGCCGTCACCGCCGATTTCAGCAGGTTTTCGAATATTCGCGGATTCGACTGGTAGACGACCGGGATCGACGCCGATGCACCGGCAAAGACGCTGAGAACAAGAAGCTTGCGCAGCATGGATCGGCCTCGGCGCATGACTCCGAAAATCGGAAGTGATTTTCGGGAAGAGAGCCGATTCACTAGCGCTGGATGGTGTTTGCCGCTTTAATGCGCGCCAAAACCATGTCTTTGCGTAAACGCTTGGTAAATCGTGCCAGGCAACTTTGCCTGGTGCTACTTCGTCCCGTACATGCGGTCGCCGGCATCGCCGAGGCCGGGCATGATGTAGCCCTTCTCATTGAGCTGGCGATCGATCGACGCGGTGAAGACCGGGACGTCGGGATGCGCCTTGGTGAAGCGCTCGATGCCTTCGGGCGCGGCCAGCAGGCACAGGAAGCGGATGTTGGTGGCGCCGCGCTCTTTCAGCTTGTCGATCGCCGCGATCGCCGAATTGGCTGTCGCCAGCATCGGGTCGACGACGATGACCAGCCGGTCGTGCAGATCACTCGGCGCCTTGAAGAAATACTCGACCGCTTCCAGCGTTTCATGGTCGCGGTAGAGCCCGACATGGGCGACGCGGGCCGCCGGCACCAGGTCGAGCAGGCCTTCGAGCAGGCCGTTGCCGGCGCGCAGCACCGAGGCGAAGACCAGCTTCTTGCCCTCGAGCGTCGGCGCCTCCATGGTTTCCATCGGCGTTTCGATCGTCGTCGTCGTCAGTTCAAGATTGCGGGTGACCTCGTAGCCGAGCAGCAGCGATATCTCGCGCAGCAGCCGCCGGAAACCTGCCGTCGAGGTCTCCTTCTTGCGCATGATGGTCAGCTTGTGCTGGACAAGCGGATGGTCGACGACGGTGACGCCCTTCATGATGTTCTCTCCTGATGCGGTGTCGCCCGATGCGCGCGTGCGCGGCAGGCAGCTCGGGAGACCCTAGCGACTATGCGCCGGGCAAGGAACCGCCTGGCTTCACCGGACCACAGATTTCGCCGAAATCAGCGAGAGGCACCATTCAGCCGGGCAAGAAGTGCCGTCTTGGTCTTCCTATCGACGAAAGCCGCCTCGATAGCCGTCCTGGTGACAGCTGCGAGCGCCTTCTCATTCATCGCGAAATGCTCCGCGGCGATATCGTATTCACGCTTCAGCGAGGTCCAGAAATAAGGCGGATCGTCGGAGTTGAGCGTCACCTTGCAGCCGGCGGCCCGCAGGGCCGGGAACGGATGGTCGGCGAAACTGTCGAACACCTTGAGCGCGATGTTGGAACCGGGGCAGCACTCCAGCACGACGCCCTCGTCGGCGATGCGCCGGACAAGGTCGGGGTTTTCGATGGCGCGCACGCCATGGCCGATGCGCGACGGACGGATGTGGTCGAGAGCCGCCTGGACGGTCTCCCAGCCCGTCAGTTCGCCGGCATGGATGGTGATGCCGAGCCCCGCCTCGCGCGCGATCTCGAAAGCCCTGACATAGTCTTCCATGTCGCCCATGCGCTCGTCGCCGGCGACGCCGAAACCGGTGACCAGCGGGTGCCCGCAGCGCGCGGCGAAACGGGCCGCCTGTTCGATCGACTCGACACCGACATGACGCACGCCGGTGACGATCATGCGCCCTTCGATGCCGGTCTTGGCCTTTGCGCGCAGTATGCCCTCGCCGAGCGCGTCGGTGTAGGCCTTGGGCGATAGCCCGGCCTTCGCCGCGTGGTCCGGCGACGTGAACACCTCGGAGTAGATCGCTCCGTCGCGGGCCAGGCTGGTCAGATAGTGGTCGGCCAGCCGCGCATAATCCTCCTCCGTCCGGAACAGGTCGGCGGAAAAGTCGTAGGCCGCGAGAAAGGAGGTGAAGTCGTGCCAGACGAAGGAACCGTTCTGGATATAGGGTGAGGTGTCCTTGCCGTATTTCTGCGCCTGGCGGATGACGAGATCGGGCGCCGCTGCCCCTTCAATGTGGCAGTGCAATTCCGCTTTCAAAGGCATTCAAACATCCCGTCGGTCAGTCCAGGTCTTGAAAACCCGCCACCTGGAAGCGCGGCCGAACACCGCGCCTTAAACAATAGCGCCCGCACCATCGATCGGCTATGGTCCCGCCGGTTTTATGACGGATCAAAAAAATGCCAGTTGAGAGAACCACGGCCGCCGGCGGCATGGAAACCTCCTATGGTTTCAAGCGTGTAGGGGAAGGCGAGAAGCAGTCTCTGGTCAACGATGTTTTCCACAAGGTCGCCAACCGCTACGACCTGATGAACGACCTGATGTCGGCTGGCCTGCACCGGCTGTGGAAAGATGCCATGGTCGCCTGGCTCAATCCGCCCAGGCGCGCGGGCTGGAAGGTCCTGGACGTGGCCGGCGGGACCGGCGACATCGCCTTCCGCATCGTCGATGCCAGCCATGGCCATGCCCATGCCACCGTGCTCGACATCAACGGCTCGATGCTCGCCGTCGGCCGCGACCGGGCCGAAAAGAAGGGATTGTCCGCCAACACCGATTTCGTCGAGGCCAATGCCGAGGAGCTGCCCTTCCCTGACGCCAGTTTCGACGCCTACACCATCGCTTTCGGCATTCGCAATGTCCCGCGCATCGAAGTTGCTTTGACTGAAGCGTTTCGCGTGCTGAAGCCCGGCGGCCGGCTCCTGTGCCTGGAGTTTTCCGAAGTCGAGATGCCGCTGCTCGACAAGGCTTATGAAGCATGGTCGTTCAATGCCATCCCCAGGATCGGCAAGCTCGTCACCGGTGACGGCGAGCCCTATTCCTATCTGGTCGAATCGATCGCGAAATTCCCCAATCAGCAAAACTTCGCCGCGATGATTTCCCGCGCCGGCTTCGACCGCGTCTCCTTCCGCAATTATTCCGGCGGCATAGCGGCCCTGCATTCGGGCTGGAAGCTTTGAAGCCGTCGTCCATATCCGACATGCGATATACCTTGTGCCAGTTCGATGAACCGGCGGGGCGGACGCGGCCATGAGCACCCTCAGCGCTGGGTTCCGGTTGGTACGGGCCGGTTGGGTCCTGGTGCGCGAGGGCGTCGTTGCCGCCTTGCCCGGCGAGGAACTGTCCGGCCTGCCGAAATTCGGCTGGCGGCTGGCGCGGCTCTTCACCCGCCGCCGCGCGCTCGCCTATGAGCGCAGCGATCGGCTGGCCAAGGCGGTGGTCCGGCTCGGCCCGTCCTACGTCAAGCTTGGCCAGTTCCTGGCGACGCGGCCCGATGTCGTCGGCAACGACATGGCGCTCGATCTCGCCATGCTGCAGGACAAGATGCACACCTTCCCCAAAGCCGAGGCCGTCGCAGCGATCGAAGCCTCGCTCGGGCGCAAGATCGGCGATCTCTATGCTGAGTTCGGCGACCCGGTCGCCGCCGCCTCCATCGCTCAGGTCCACGTCGCCGAAACCCTCCATGACGGCGCCGCGACCAAGGTCGCGGTGAAGGTCATCCGGCCGGGCGTGCGCCGCCGCTTCTTCCAGGACCTGGAGAGCTATTTCCTCGCCGCCCGCCTGCAGGAAAAATACATCCCCTCCTCGCGCCGGCTGCGGCCGGTCGAGGTGACCGAGACGCTGGCCCAGACCACAAAGATCGAAATGGACCTGCGCCTCGAGGCGGCCGCACTCTCCGAACTTGGCGAGAACACCAGGGACGATCCCGGCTTCCGCGTGCCCTCCGTCGACTGGGAGCGCACCGGCCGCGACGTGCTGACCATGGAATGGGTCGATGGCGTCAAGATGAACAACATCGCCGGCCTCGAAGCCGCCGGCCACGACCTCAAGGCGATCGCCGCCAACCTCATCCAGTCGTTCCTGCGCCATACGCTGCGCGACGGCTTCTTCCACGCCGACATGCATCCGGGCAATTTGTTCGTCGAGGCCAACGGCACCATCGTCGCCGTCGATCTCGGCATTGCCGGCAGGCTGGGCAAGAAGGAGCGCCGCTTCCTCGCCGAGATCCTCTATGGCTTCATCCAGCGAGACTATCTGCGCGTCGCCGAGGTGCATTTCGAGGCCGGCTATGTCCCGCGCCAACACAATGTCGCGGCTTTCGCCCAGGCGATCCGGGCGATCGGCGAGCCGATCCACGGCCAACCGGCCGAAACCATCTCCATGGCCAAGCTCTTGACGCTGCTGTTCGAGGTGACAGAACTCTTCGACATGGCGACGCGGCCCGAACTGATCCTGCTGCAGAAGACCATGGTGGTGGTCGAGGGCGTGGCGCGCACGCTCGATCCCGCCTTCAACATGTGGAAGACGGCCGAACCGGTGGTGGGCGGCTGGATCGCCGGCAACCTCGGACCGCGCGGCATGATGATCGATGCGCGCGACGGCGCCAAGGCGCTACTGACCCTGGCCCGCCAGGCGCCGGAACTGGCCGCACGAACCGACCGGCTGTCGCGCGAGATCGACCTGATGGCCGAGCACGGGCTGCGCTTCGACGAGACCACGGCGCGCGCCATCGGCAAGGCCGAGGCCCGCTACAGCCGCTCCGGCCGCGTGGCGCTGTGGGTGATCGCGCTGACGCTGGTCTATATCGCCTGGAAGCTGCTCTGAGCGATTGCAATGACAGCGGTGCTGTCATTGCAATCATTCTACCGGTGGCCTAGATTTAGGACACAGGAGCGATCTTATGAGCACGATAACAGTCCGCAATCTCGATGACAGGGTGAAGCAGAGATTGCGGCAGCGAGCTGCGGTCAGGGGAGTGTCTATGGAGGAGGAGGTTCGTAGTATTCTTGCCACCAGCGTTCTTTCAGAAGGCTCCGACCAGAGTGATCGAGGCGAGTCGCTTTACGCTGTAATTCGTAGGTTGGTGGAACCCCATGGTGGTTTCGATATCCACTTGCCCGAGCGCGGTCCTGCGCGCGAGCCACCGAAATTCGACTGACCATGTTCGTGCTGGATACGAATGTCATTTCGGAAATTTTCAAACCAATACCCGATGCAGGAGTGGCTGCCTGGATGGACAGTTCGTTTTCGATCCATTCATACGTCACCGCGATGACCAAGGCAGAACTGCTTTTGGGACTTGCGTCTATGCCCGGTGGAAAACGCAAGGCTGCGCTGGGCGATGTAATCGGGGCCTTCTTTGCCATCTGGCTCAAGACTCCGGTGCTCGCATTCGGTGACCGAGAAGCAGAAACCTATGCGGAGATTGTTTCGAAAAGGCGATTTCTGGGACACCCCATCCATGAATTCGACGCCCAGATCGCCTCGGTTGCGCGGTCACACGGTTTTACGGTTGTTACCAGAAATGTTGCCGATTTTGCCGATTGCGGCATCAACATAGTTAATCCTTGGGAAGCTGCATGACCCTCTCCGGCAAGCGCATCCTGCTCATCATCGGCGGCGGCATCGCTGCCTACAAGGCGCTCGACCTGATCCGAAGGCTGCGCGAGCGTGGTGCGGCTGTGCGAGTGGTGATGACTGCCGCAGCCCAGGAATTCGTCACCACGCTGTCGGTCGGCGCGCTGTCCGCCGACCATGTCTTCACCGACCTGTTCGATCGCAATGATGAACACGATGTCGGCCATATCAGGCTGTCGCGCGAGGCGGACCTGCTGGTGGTGGCGCCGGCTACCGCCGACCTGATGGCCAAGCTCGCCAATGGCCATGCCAACGATCTGGCTTCGACCGTACTCCTCGCCACCGACAAGCCGGTGCTGATGGCCCCGGCGATGAACCCGAAAATGTGGTCGCACCCCGCCACCCGCCGCAACCGCGCGACCCTCGGCAAGGACGGCATCAGCTTCGTCGGCCCCGCCAGGGGTGAGATGGCCGAGAGCAACGAGGCCGGCGAAGGCCGCATGGCCGAGCCGCTGGAAATCGTCGCCGCCGTCGAGGCGCTGCTCGATGCCGGCCCCAGGCCGCTGGCGGGACGCAAGATCATCGTCACGTCAGGCCCGACGCACGAGCCGATCGATCCCGTGCGCTATATCGCCAACCGCTCGTCCGGCAAGCAGGGCCACGCCATTGCCGCCGCACTGGCAAGGCTCGGCGCCGATGTGCGCCTCGTCTCCGGTCCCGTCACCATCGCCGACCCGGCCGGGGTGAAGACCATCCATGTCGGACGGGCGCAGGAGATGCGCGAGGCCGTTGAACAGCTTCTGCCCGCCGACGCCGCGGTGTTCGTCGCCGCCGTTGCCGACTGGCGCACCGAGAATTCCGCCGGCGAGAAGATCAAGAAGGTGGCGGGCGAAGGTCCGCCGGTGCTGCGCATGGTCGAGAACCCCGACATCCTGGCTGGCGTCGGCCACCACGAGCAGCGACCAGGCCTGGTCGTCGGCTTCGCCGCCGAGACCCAGGATCTCCTGCGCAACGCCGAGGCCAAGCTCAGGAAGAAAGGCGCCGATTTCATCGTCGCCAACGACGTGTCGCACGAAAGCGGCATCGGCCCTTCAGGCGTGATGGGCGGCGATCGCAACCGGGTGCGGATCGTATCGAAGGCGGGCGTCGAGGAATGGCCTGAAATGACCAAGGACGAGGTGGCGACGCGGCTAGCCGCGCTCATCGCCGAGCGGTTGAAAACGATCGTCGTTTGAAGTGTATTGGCGGCAGCCCCCTGCCGCCAATCACTTGCTAGAGCAATTCCAGAAAAATGTGCAGCGGTTTTCCCGGGAGAAGCGCGTAGCGCTTCCCCTTGGGAATTGCTTGGAAACAAAGAGTTAGAGCGGTTCGGCGATTCTATCAAACGCTGAACCGCTCTAGCCGCACCACGGTCGACCCAGCCGTCAGTTGGCCAAAAGCTCCGCCGTGCGGGCAAGCGCCCCGCCAAAGCCATTGAGCGGAATGGAAAAACTTACGACTTGGCCCGTATCGGCCGCGACCGCGTCGATCTTGAGCGTGGTGCCGTTCTTGAGCAGCGGCGTGACATTGGCATCGAACGCCACCGGCACCAGGCAGCCGACCACCTGGCAGGTGTTGAACGGCAGGCTGCCGTCGAGCTTCTGGTCGTCGATGGTCAGGGTGACGCCCTTGGCGAGCGCCAGACCGAACGGCAAGGCAAGCGTTCCGGTCGCATCCTCGCCGGTCTTGCTCGACAGCTCGATCGCCAGAAGCCGCTGGTTGTTTTGCTTGTTGAACTGCTGATGCGACAGGCTGCAGACCTTGTTGGTGCCCGCTATCTGGCAATTGACCGTCCAGTCGCCATGGGTTTCCGACAATGCCGAGGCACCACCGGGCAGTTGCGGCGCGTCAGCCGCGGCGGGCGGCGTTGCCGCCACTTTGTCGCCTTTGGTCTGCGCCGCCATGGCCGGCAGGCCTGCGATACAGGCCACACCCAGCACTGCTGCGAAATACGCGTACTTCCTCATCAAGACCCTCCCGCCCGGCACCGCCCCAGGCCAGCTAGAAACTGACCTTGAGAGACGCGCTGACTGCGTTCTGTTTCACTGTTTCGCCGAAGGCGCCATTATACCTGACGGACATGCCGACGCCATTGACGCCATTCAGCTCGAGGCCGGCGCCGACCCGATAGAGCGGCGAATCGATCGCTTCCGTCAAGTGCAATGCCGGGTTGCCGGGCAGATTCTCAGCCGCGGCGAAGCGTCCTTCGATTTCCCACTCCTTGGTGGAAAACTCCACCCCGGCCTTTCCATAGAGGCGGATGCTGGCAATGTCGCTGAGTGGGATGTCGGTTCCGATCTCGAGCGCCGGCGTCGCCGCATAGAAGGTGTTTGCCGAACCGTCGAAGTTGAAACCGGCAACCGACCCTTCCTCCTTGCCCGAAACACGCAGCCAGCGCGCGTCGAACTGCAAGGTCGGCTGCAGGTAGAACGCGCCCATCTGTTGCGTGAAGCCAAGCCGCGCCGAGCCGCCGAACTGCGCGGTCTTCTGCGTGTAGGTGACGCTGTTACCGATCCCGGGCAGCATTTCCTCGTCCAGATAGATGCCTTCCAGCGTTTCGCCGGGAACGAAGAACGCCGGATCGATATGGGTATCGCGTTCGCCCTTGAACGAACCGGTCCCGCCGCCGAGCGCGAAATCGACGAAGTAGTTCTTGTCGGCGTACTTCGCCAGCGCGTAAGCCTGCCAGGCTTCGCCGCTGGTTTGCGACAGCGGCTCGCCATTGAAGCCGATCCGGGAATCGAACTCCGTGCGGCCGATCGTGCCGCCAAGCGACCAGTTCTGGCCGACCTCGCCGATGCCGCCGAGCGACATCGTCTTCAGCACGTCGTCGCGGGTCGTGGTTCCGGCACCCGCATCGCGGGTGTATTCGGCCTGCGGGCTGATCGTTGCCCAGACGCAGCGGCCGTCGGGGTTCTTGTAGGCGGGAACGCCGGTGCATTCGCGCGCCGTTTCCAGCATGATGTCGGTTTCGCGGTTGATCATGTCGAACGTATGCACGGCATAGTGCGGCGTCAGCCGCGTCAACGCCGCGCCGATCTCGGCTTTGCTCGGCAGGAAACGAACCAGATTGATCAGGCGCGCCATCGGGTTGTCCGGCGTGGACGCCGCCTCGATGTCATCGAGATATTGCGCCAATTGGAACACGCCCGGATCGTTGACGCCGGACTGCGGATCCTGCGCGAGTTCCAGGAATGTGTCATTGTCGGTGGTCAGCACCAGATCGGTGCCGTTTTCGACCTGGAAAATGAAATTGAAACCCGCCGCCGGATGCAAGGTCTTCGCCACGATGCCGGAATCGGCCATCGCCGAGCCCTGTGCCAGCGTATAGGCGGTAAACAGCTTGTCGATGGACAGGAAGTTGAGAGGCGCCGTGCCGTCGAAATCGCCGGCTCCCGTCAGTGCCACGGCATCCGTGATCTGGTTGTTGAGATCTATATCGGTGACGAAATTGCCGCTGGCGTCCTGCGTGAAACCGCCGCCGACATCGACTTTGGCAACCACGCCGATGCCCTGGTTGGTATAAAGCCCGTCATTGGTGAACAGCCCGCCACCGAGATCGATGGTCTTAAGAGCGACCATCGAGGAGTCGGCGAAGTTTTCAAAGCTGTTGTTGCCGCCGCCCAGATCGATATTGCCGATGACGCGCCCGAGCGTGTCGGCCGTCGGCGAATTCTTGACATGATCATCGCCCGACGTGCCGGTGATGGCGAGCGGGCTGAAATCGTCCAGCAGCGATTCCAGGATCGCGTTTGTCGGCACCACCGGGCCTGGCGCCAGCAGGAAGGCTTGAAATGCCTGGAGCTGCGATGCCTGGATGTCGAATGTCGGATTCGCGCCCATCGCATAGAGCAGGCTGTGGTTGGTCAACGTGTTGTTGGCCCCGCCGACCAGCATCGCCGCGACACCCGTTCCGGCGCCACCGATCGTATACTGCCCATTGAGATTGATGGTGATGTTGCCCTTGCCGCCCTTGGCCGTGCTTTCGCCATAGACAGCCACCGAATCCGCGCCTTGTGCGAACAGGTTCGACTCCGCGGTCAGAGTAACAGCGCTGGAATTGCCTTGGCCGGTCGCGCTCTGACCGAACAGCGCATAGCTCTCCGCGCCAAGGACAGCGATCTGGCTGTTCGCCGTCGCGGCGGCGGCATTGGCATCGCCAATACCGCCGGCCGAGCCGGCGCCCTTGTTCAGGCCGCCGGCGATGCCGCCGCCGCCGCCCACCGCCTGGGCGACAATGCCATGCGAGCGCAGACCCGAGGTTTCGATCTCCCCGGTCTGGATAACGGTGACGGTGCCTCCGACGCCTTTTGAGCCGTCCAGCATTTCCAAGGTCAACCCATCGGGGCCGTCGCCGTCGTCACTGGTAGCGAACCTGCCGAAACTGGTGCCGCCGATGCCGCCACCGCCGCCTACGGATTGCGCGACGATGGCGATCGAATCCGTGCCCTCGGTGACGATCGTCCCGGTGCGCTCCACATAGACGTTGCCGCCGTCGCCGCCGGCTCCGCCGAGCCCGCCAACGCCAAGCGACACCGCGGCTTTGCCGGACGCATCCGCGCCCATTCCGCCACCGCCGCCGACGGATTGCGCAACCACGCCATGCGCCAGAGCGCCTGTTGTATGGATGTCGCCTGCGACCAGCACTTCGACATAGCCGCCTTTGCCGCCGAACCCGCCGTTCACGCCGACCTGAAGCGAGTAAGATCCGTCGCCAGCGGACGCGTTTGTCATCGAGCCGCCGAAGCCGCCGCCGCCGCCGACCGACTGGGCGAAGATGCCGATGGCACCAGCGCCGGATGTGTTGATGGTACCTGCGTTGTGATGGACGTAGACCGCACCGCCGTCGGCGCCGGCGCCGACCACCTTGTTCGGGCCGGGAAGCAGATCCTCGGGCGCCAGTTGTATGCCAATGGCCGTCTTTCCATCCGAAGCCTGCGTCAAGGAGCTAGACGCGCCGCCGCCACCACCGATGGATTGCGCGAAGATGCCGTGCGACATCACACCGAGAGTGGTGATGTCGCCGTAATTCGTGACCCGCACGGTGCCGCCGTCGGAGCCCCCGGCGCCGGTGCCGCCGAGTTGCACGGTCACGGTTGTATCACCGCCCTTGGCCTGGCTGTTGCCGGCGCCGGCCGACCCGCCGCCGCCGCCCACGGATTGAGCGAAAATGCCGTCCGCATTGTCACCGGCGGTCGTTATGACGCCCCGCGCGTTGTTGGTGACCGTTACGTCGCCACCCTTGCCGCCCTTGCCGCCCTTGCCGCTGAGCGAGGCGGCGATCTGATATTCCGCCTCCTCGCTGGTGGTACCCGCAGCTCCGCCACTGCCACCGCCACCGCCTATGGATTGCGCCTGGATGCCATGCGATCCATGACCGGTGCGCGCGCCGGTCAACAGATCTAGAGTCCCCGTCGTGATGATGCCGGAATTCTCGACGATCACGTCGCCGCCGCGACCGCCGCCATCGGCAAAGCCGCCGACGACCAGATTGACGGTCAGTGTATCGCCGGAGCCTCGGCTCTCGCCACCGCCGCCGGCGCCGCCGCTGCCGCCGATCGATTGTGCGAAGATACCGACGGACCTATTGCCCAAGGTGCGGATTTCGGCAGTGTCCGTGTTGGTGACGTGAACGAAACCACCGATACCCGCGGCGCCGCCGAAGCCACCCACCGAACCGCCAATCGCATACTCGGCCTCGACGCCCGAGGATGCCGCGCCGCCGATACCGCCGCCGCCGCCAACGGAACTCGCGGTAACGCCATTCGATTCGTCGCCGTCCGTTTGGATCTTGACGGCGTTTTTCACTTCGATCTCGCCGCCATTGCCAGCGTCGCCGCCCGCCAATCCGATGCCCGCACCGACCGAAACGGTCGCGCTGCCGCCATATTTGCCCTCGCTGCCCGCGGCCGCCGCGCCGGCCACACCGCCGCCGCCGCCAACAGACTGCGCCACGATACCGGCTGATCCATAGCCGCGCGTATGGATGTTGCCGGAGTTGTCCACCTTCACTTTCATGCCGCTGCTGCCGGCATCCACCCCAAGTGCATAGGTGCCCCATTCGGCTCCATTGGTGACGCCGTCGCCGTCCCGGTCGCCGTTGGCATCGCCGCCGCCGCCGCCGATTGCGAGGTTCGCGTCGACCGTGGTTCCCTCGCTGCTGCCGAGGTTGAGCGCCTTGGCATCGGCCGACCCGCCGGCGCCGCCGCCGCCGCCGATCGACTGCGCGAGGATGCCGTTGGAGAAATCGCCGTACGTCTCGAGCACACCAGAATTTATGACGGTGACCGCGCCGCCATTGTTGCCATCACCACCTTGGCCGCCGATCGCCACATTGGCATTGACGTTGACATTCGAGCCCGAGTTGATCGAGGCGGTCGTACCGCTGGCCGAGCCGCCGGAACCACCGCCGCCGCCAATCGATTGGGCGAGGATCGCGTTGCTGGTATTGCCGCCTGTCGTGATCGTCGCGGCATTGGTGACATTGACCGTGCCGCCGGTGTTGCCCGAGCCTCCCCAGCCACCAACAGTCACGGTGGCGTTGACGGTAACGGAGCCGCCGAGGCCTCCGGCGCCCGCCATGGAATCGCCGCCATTGCCGCCGCCGCCGCCGACCGACTGGGCGAGGATGCCGTGCGAATTGTTGCCCGTGGTCACGATCGAACTTGTCGGGTCGGAAAGGCCGTAGTTGACGGTAACGGTGTTGCCGCCGCCGCCGCCGCCGCCCTTGCCGCCGACCGAGGCGCCCAGATTGATACTCACCGTTGGGCTGAAACTGCCCGAATAGGTGCGGCTGCGCCCGCCGTCGCCACCGCGGCCACCGACCGACTGCGCCAGTATGCCCCCGCTGTTGTCGGGGTTGATCGGCTTGCCATCATCACCAACCACCGCGGGATTCGGGATCGATGCGATATGGCCGTTCCCGTCAACCTCCACCGTTCCGGCATTACCGCCCGCACCGCCGGAACCGCCGACGGACACCGAAAGCGCGCCTGCGGGATAGGGATAGACATTTGCCGCCGCGGCGAGCGCGAACGCGTCGCCGCCGCTGCCGCCGTTCCCGCCTACCGACTGGGCGAAGATGCCCTTGGCGCCGCCGCCACTGACGGTGATGTCGCCGGTATGACGAACAATCACATTGCCGCCGACGCCGCCGCCACCGCCACCGCCACCGATCGAAACGGATATCGCGGCCAAACCGGCCGACACCGAATTCGAGGCGCCGCCATTGCCGCCGCCACCACCGACAGACTGTGCGAGAATGCCGTGCGAAAGGCCGCCATAAGTCCTGATGTTGGCATTGTTGGTGACGTCGACCAGCTTGCCGTCGCCACCCTTCCCGCCACCGCCACCAACCGACACGGCGGCGGTCGTGCCGACCGCATAGCTGAAGCCCCCATCGCCGCCGCCGCCGCCGACCGATTGCGCGAAGAGGCCTATCGAACCATATTTGAGCGTCGTGATGTTGTTGGTGTTGGTTGCACGAACCTCGCCACCGCTGCCGCCACCATCGCCGCTGCCCGCGACCGATACAGCCGGTCCGAGACCAGCCGCGATGGAGAATCCGCCGGAACCGCCGCCACCGCCCACGGACTGCGCCAGGAAGCCGTGCGAGAAAATACCGTCCGTTTTCAACTCCGCGCCATTCGACGCGGTGACGTTGAGTCCGATGCCGCCAACGCTTCCACTGCCACCGACGCCGACATTGACGCCCAGCCCGGCTGCGATCGTCGAGCCGCCGGAACCGCCGCCGCCGCCAATGGATTGGGCGACAAAGGCGTGGGAATATTCGCCTGAAGTCGAGATGCTGCCGCCATGAATCGTGGCGACGACCTCGCCACCGTTGCCGCCGCCAGCGCCTTTGCCGCCTATGCCGACTGACACCGCCAGGGATCCCGCAAGCGTGAAGCCGCCGCTGCCGCCGCCGCCGCCGACCGACTGGGCAAGAACGCCTATCGCGCGGTCGCCACCAGTGACGATCGTGGCGGTACCGACATCGACGTCGACGCGTTCGCCATTGCTGCCTTTGCTGGAGTTACCTCCGACACCGACGGCAACGCCGGCCGAGATATTGACCGAGAAGCCGCCATTGCCGCCGCCGCCGCCGATCGACTGAACGATGAGACCGGCGGAATCGTTGCCGCGCGTGGTGATCGTGGTGGTGTTGGACGTGTACTTGGCCGTGCTGGTGGCGCCGCCCACACCGCCATTGCCGCCAATGCCGACCGCAACCGCGAAGCTGCCCGTGAACGCGCCGCCGCCATTGCCGCCGCCGCCGCCGACCGACTGCACGATGATGCCCGCCGATCGGTCCTGAAACGTATCGACAGTGCCGTTGAAAGTGGCGTCCGCGGCCATCGACTTGCCGCCGCCGGCACCGTCGCCGCCAACCGACACCGCCGCGGCGACACCGACCGTCCCGGAGAAGCCGCCATTGCCGCCGCCGCCGCCAATCGACTGCACGATCAATCCGGCCGAATCCGTCCCGTGCGTTTCGATGTTCTGGAGGCCGTCGGCCACCGTGCGGAAAAACACCTGGCCGCCATCACTGCCTAAGGCGCCGCTTCCGCCAACGCCGATCGCCGCGCCGAGGCTGCCTGCGATGCTGAAGCCGCCATTGCCGCCGCCGCCGCCGATCGACTGCGCGATCAACCCGGCAGACCGGTCACCACCGGTCTTGATCGACCCGCCACTGGTGACATCGACCAGCTTGGCGCTGCCGCCGGCGCTGCCGCTGCCGCCGACGCCCACGGCCACGCCAAGCGACCCGCTTATGGCGAACCCGCCATTGCCGCCGCCACCGCCAACCGATTGCGCAACCACACCAGCGGAATCAGCGCCAACTGTCGTGACGGTTGCGTTGCCAACGTTGTAGCGCACCTCGCCACCGTCGCCGCCCCGGGAGCCCGAACCGCCAATGGCGACCGAAGCGATACCGGCGGCGGCGAACGCGCCACCGCCATTTCCACCGCCGCCTCCGACTGACTGGGCCAATATGCCAATGGCGGACCGCCCAGAGGTGGCTACGGTTGGTCCGGCACCTGTGGATTGGTTTACGTTTACGGCCCTGCCTTCACCGGCAGTGCCGCCGCTGCCGCCGATGCTGACCGACACCGAGGTCGGATTGATCGAGAGGGCAAACCCACCATTGCCGCCGCCGCCGCCAACCGATTGGACCAGTACCCCATGTGCGCCATCCCCGCCGGTGGTGACCGAACCCCCAAGGTTTGCCGTCGCGGCGCCTGCATTGCCGCCGCCGCCGCCGCTGCCGCCGACCGACACCACTCCGATGGCATTGCCACCATCGCCGCCGCCACCGCCAACGGACTCGACCAGCATGCCTATGGCTGCAAGTCCGTGGGTCGTGATGTTGCCCGTGTTGGTGCCGGTTGCCGACTTGCCGTCATTGCCGTCAGCACCAGAACCGCCACCGCCCCATGCGCCGAAACCGCTGCCGCCATCGCCGCCGCCGCCGCCGACGGACTGCACGACCATGCCACCGGCGAAATTCCCATAGGTGAATATGTCGCCCGAGTTGACGCCCGTCGCGTCGCCACCGACGGTTGGCAAACCACCATTGCCACCGTCACCGATAATCAGGCCGCCGCCGCTGGCGCCGCCACCGCCGACACCACCGGCCGCGCGCACGAAAAGACCGCGCGCGAAATCGCCCCTCGTTTCGATGAAGCCCTGGTTCTCGCCATATGCCGTGCCTCCGCTACCGCCGCGCCCGCCCTCACCGCCATCGCCGGAGCCGAACGATCCGCCAACGCCGCCGTCGCCTCCATTGCCGCCACTGGCATTGACGAGAATGCCGTGCGCGGAGTTGCCGGTTGTACGGATCTGACTGACTGTCGTGGCGACGGCGCGCGCGCTGCCCCCATTGCCACCATTGCCGCCGGCTCCACCATCCGTAAGGAAGAAGTCCGCCGCCCAACCGCCGTTACCGCCCTTGCCGCCCGACGCGTCGGCGTTCATGCCGTATGATTCGGTACCGGTCGTCCTCAGATCGCCGCTATTGGTTATGTCGACGGTCCCGCCGGGGCCGCCGTCACCGCCATCACCGCCGTCCACGGTCGGAGTCGGCACGCAGAATGGTGGAGGACCGCCGATGCACTGGATCGTCGCGACGGTCCCGCCATCGCCGCCATCACCGCCTCGCGCATCGCCGAAATAGGCCGTCACGCCCGAATTGACCGTCGCCGCATTCTGGTGAGGCGGCACATTCGGGCCAGTTACGCCGTCATCGGCGTTCGCGTTGCCGAGGACGTTTGATCCATCGTCGGCCTTGGCCGGTTTTCCGCCAATCACGACCTGAGCAAAGGCAGGTGACGCCAGAGTATACGCGAGCACTCCAAAAACGACAGATCGCGCAACAATGCGCCCTGAAAACAAAGCCATACACTTGCCCCCGTTTGCAGACATCCTGACTCGCCCCCGGGCTTGGCGCCGCAACCACATCTACGTATGCAATGGATATGCAATAAGAATGCTGGCAATCTGCAGTAAGCTCGATGCATCAAGGCCGGTGCTCTTGCGAGTGGTCGAGGAGCGCAGGCCTTTTTAGAATATACTAACTTGCAACAGATGGAACCGAAAGTTGCGTTTAGGCGATACGCGGGCGGCTGGCATCAGCCATTTGGTGGAGATCTCCGCAGCTGAAGATACTACGGCCACATCCGTCGGTTCATAGTCGTCATATGACGGTAATGCTCGGATTATACGTCCGAATATGACGGCAACGGCTTGCCGTCCGGTGCGCGGCATCAATTCCATTCTTTTTAGCCATGAAACATCGCATCGCCAGACAGGCGCCCTATATAGTGGGGATGAATAGGATCTTTTCGCGGAACGAGCGGATGTCTTTGCGTAGCCCATCGACGATTCTGGCATCGGCAGTGCTGGCCACGCTGGTTCTGGCTGGTGTGCCCGCCTCCGCCGAGGTGTTCATTCCCTCGGCAAACGGCAATGCCCAGATGCAGCAGAACGACCTGCAGGCCTTGCAGAACCGGGTTCAGCGGCAGCAATTTCAGCAGCAGCAGCAGCAGTATCGTGCCCAGGATCGCGTCATCGTCCAGCAGCCGCCGCCTGTCGTTCCGCGGGTCAGGCCGAGCTGCCAGACACAGATAATCGGCAACACCGCCGTCAGCACCTGCCGCTGACAGGTAAAGTCCACTTTTATTTAGCCGACTTACATGATAGGGGCCATTGGGTATCCCTGCGGCAGTTTGCATTTTGCAAAGGCGCCGCATCACGCTATGGGGCATTGCACCGACTGGATCTTTGCGAATGGTAGCCACCAAGAAAAAGGCTGTACGCCGCGCCAAGAAGGGCGAACGAATCCGCCAGGTGGCGGCGATCCCCTTTCGGCGCAATGCGCATGGCGGCATCGAGGTGATGCTGGTCACATCGAGGACGACGCAGCGCTTCATCGTCCCCAAGGGATGGCCGATGAAAGGCAAGAGCGGCCGCAAGGCAGCCACCATCGAGGCGATGGAAGAAGCCGGCGTGCTCGGCAAGACCCTGAAGGAGCCCGCGGGCACCTACTCCTACTGGAAACGGCTGGCCAACAACTTCATTCGTGTCGACGTCATCGTCTATCTCCTCGAGGTGACCGAGGAACTCGCCAACTGGCAGGAAGCCAGGCGGCGGCAGCGGGCCTGGCTGGCGCCCGCCGACGCGGCAATGCTGATCGACGAGCCGGATCTCTCGACGCTGGTGGCGACATTGACCATTCCCGGACCTGCGCCGATCGGCGCTGCCTGAGGCAGGCTTATCCGCCCTTGCCGTCATCTTCCGGAAAAGGCCGCGCCGGCGGGCCACCATAGGCCCACAGCCATTCGCGCGGCAACGGCCCCTTGTTCCGCTCGGCCTGCTGCGATTGCTCCCAGGCATGCGCCAGGATGCCAACCGACCGCGACAGCACGAAGAGCCCGCGCGTCAGCGGCGGCGGAAAACCGAGTTCGCCATAGATGACGGCGGTGGCGCCATCGATGTTGAGCGGGATTTTTTTGCCCTTGCGCCGCCCGACGTCGGCCTCGACCGCCCCGGCGATGTCGGCGAAGCGACCATTGATCACGCCGCGCACGGCAAAATCTCTGACCAGTTCCAGCAGACGCGGCGCGCGCGGATCGACAGGATGGAAGCGATGGCCAAACCCCGGCACATAGCCCTCTTCCTCCGCGAAGAACCGGTCAAGACGTGTCGAGACCGCTTCGTTGAGGGCAATGCCGCCCTCGAGCGCCACGGCAATATCGCCATAGAAGGAAAGCGCCTGCTCGCCGGCGCCGCCATGCACGTCGCCAAGCACGTTGATGGCGGAGGCCATGGCGCTGTTGATACCGACGCCGCAGGTCGCAGCCATGCGGGCAATGGCGATCGACGGCGCCTGCGGCCCGTGGTCGACGGCCGCCCCCAAAGCAATGCCGAGCAGTGCCGCCTGGTCCTCGCTGGGCAGTTCGCCACGCAGCATCAGCCAGATCATGGCGGGGAAGCTGACACGGCCGATCAGGTCCTGGATCTCATAGCCGCGCAGCCGGATCACGCCGGGGCTCATCTCGATGATGTCGGTCCGCCACCACTCCTCGCCGCGCTCGCGGCCTGTTTTCCTCTCCACGCCGCTCATGCCCTGGCCTTTGCCTTGGTGCGTGGCGGCAGGCCGGCGAACACCTCGTCCATATGCTCCCCCAGCACCGGCGGTGGCCGTGTCGGCAACGGTGCGGTGCCATCCACCATGAAGCCACCGCGCAGAACGGTCAGCGGCCCGTCCATGCCGGCCACATCGTCGAAACGAGCCGTCACCTGGCGTTCGAGCACTTGTGGTTCGGCCAGCACTTGCGGGATCGTCAGAACCCTGCCCGCCGGCACGCCGGCTCGATTGAGCGTTTCTTCCCAAACCGCCGCAGCAGCGCTGGCCAGAGCGTCCTCGATCTCGACCTTGAGTGCGGCGCGGTTCTTCTTGCGCGTCTCGCGCTCGGCAAAGCGCTGGTCCGACGCCAGTTCCGGCCGCCCGATCAGCACGCACAGCGTCACGAACTGCTCCTGCTTGTTGGCGGCGATGTTGATGAGCCCGTCGCCGGTACGGAAAGCGCCTGATGGAGCCGCCGTCATATTCTCATTGCCCATCGGCTTGGGATCGACCCCTGCCGTCAGATAGTTGGAGACCGGCCAGCCAAGCGCGGAGAGCGTGCATTCCAGCATCGACACGTCGAGGAACGCACCCTCGCCCGACGTCTTCTGCCTGACCAATGCCGCCGCGACGGAGAACGCCCCGACCAGGCCGCCCAGCGTGTCGGCAACGGGATAGCCGACGCGCAACGGCGCGGTTTCCGGCGTACCGGTTATGCTCATGATCCCGGAAAGGCCCTGGATGATCTGGTCATAGGCGGGGTTGTCGCGCATCGGCCCGCTCTGCCCGAAACCCGATATCGCGCAATAGACAAGGCCGGGCCGCACCGACTTGAGCTCGTCATAGCCGAGGCCGAGGCGTTTCATCACGCCGGGACGAAAATTCTCGACCAGCGCATCGGCGCTGGCAACCAGGTCGAGAAAGCGCTCGCGATCCGTCGCCTGCTTGAGGTCGAGCATGACGGATCGTTTGCCGGCGTTCTGCGCCAGGAACGACGCGCCCATGCCGGCACCGTTGAGCTTTGGCGAGCCGCCGAGCTGGCGCGCCAGGTCGCCGCCTTGCGGCCCTTCGACCTTGATCACGTCGGCTCCCAGCAAGGCCAGTTGATAAGCGCAATAAGGTCCGGCGAGCACATTGGTCAGGTCGAGGACGCGGATACCGGAAAGCAGGTCTGTCATATCTTCTCAAATCGCTCAGGCATCGCCCGGCACATGTTCGGGCCCGCGCCGACGCCGATGCTCGATGAAGGCCCAGATATGCGGGCCGGCGAGGCCGATGAAGGCAAGAGTCAGCAGGATCAGCGACAGCTTGTGTGTGTAGAACACCGACCAGTCGCCGTTCGAAATAGTCATGGCGCGACGGAACTGCGTTTCGGCGAGCGGCCCCAGGATCATGCCGATGATGACGGGCGCGGTCGGGAAATCGAAGCGCCGCATCAGGAAGCCGGCGGCCCCCAGGAGATAGAGGATGACGAGATCGATCGGCGACTGCGAGATGCCATAAGTGCCGACGGTGGCGAACACCAGAATCCCGGCATAGAGCTGCGGCGCCGGGATTTTCAAGAGCCGCACCCACAGGCCGATCAGCGGCAGGTTGAGGATGACCAGGATGACGTTGGCGATGAACAGGCTGGCGATCAGGCCCCAGACAAGGTTGGCCTGTGTCGTCAGGAGCAGCGGTCCGGGGTTGATGCCGTAGCTCTGGAAGGCCGACAGCATGATCGCCGCAGTCGCCGAGGTCGGCAGGCCGAGCGTCAGCATCGGCACCAGCACGCCGGCGGCGGATGCATTGTTGGCGGCCTCGGGGCCGGCAACGCCCTCGATGGCGCCGACCGTGCCGAATTCCTGCTTGTGCTTCGACAGTTTCTTCTCGATTGCATAGGACAGGAAGGTCGGGATCTCGGCGCCGCCGGCCGGCATGGCGCCGATCGGAAAGCCGATCGCCGCACCCCGCAGCCAGGCCTTCCACGAGCGCCCCCATTCGGCCGCCGTCATGTAGAGCGAGCCTTTCAGCGGCACGATCTCGTCCTTGCCGGCATAGCGGCGCGAGGCCATGTAGAGTGTCTCGCCGACCGCGAACAGGCCAACGGCGGCGATGATGACGTCGACGCCGTCGAGCAGCTCGGTCATGCCGAAAGTGAATCGCGGCTGGCCCGTCTGCAGATCGACGCCGATCATCCCGATGACAAAGCCGGCAAACAGGCTGGTCAGGCCGCGCACCGAGGATGAGCCGAGCACGGCCGAAACGGTGATGAAGGCCAGCACCATCAGCGAGAAATATTCGGCCGGACCGAAAGCCAGCGCGAACTTGACCACGACCGGCGCCAAAAAGGCGACGCCCAGCGTGCCGAGCGTGCCCGCGACAAAGGAGCCGATCGCTGACGTGGCAAGCGCGGCGCCGCCGCGACCGGACCGGGCCATCTTGTTGCCTTCCAGCGCGGTGACGATGGTTGCGCTCTCGCCTGGCGTGTTGAGCAGGATCGACGTCGTCGAGCCGCCATACATGGCGCCATAATAGATGCCGGCGAACAGGATGAAGGACGCCTCCGGCGCCACCTGATAGGTGATCGGCAAGAGCAGCGCGATGGTCAGTGCCGGCCCCAGGCCAGGCAGCACGCCGATGGCCGTACCGAGCGTGGTGCCGAGCAGGCACCACATCAGATTGGTCGGCGTGAACGCGACGGCGAAACCGTGTGCGAGATGGCTGAGCGTATCCATGGTCTCAGCCTCCCAGCGTGCTGGTGAAGGCATCGATCACCGTGTTCAGCTGGTTCTCGACGACACCGGCGCCGATATTGACGCCGAGCGCCTTGGCAAAGCCGAAATAGGCGGCCAGCGCCAGCACCAGGCCGGTCAGCACATCGCGCAGCGTGTGCCGGCTGCCGAAGCCGTAGCAGACGAGAACGAACATGATGACCGAGGCGGCCGTGAAGCCGAGCGGCTGGATGAGCAGAAGATTGGCCACAAGACCGATGACCACGAAGCCCATCGCCTTCCAGTCGGTCGGCGTCTCCTTTTCCTCCTCCGGCTGCCAGCCGCCGCGCAATGCGGCGAGGATCAGCAGCAGGGAAAGCACAATCAGGCCGACCATGGTGAGATAGGGAAAGACGGTCGGACCGACCTTGGAATAGAGCGGCGATACCGGGATCGCCAGCGTCTGCCAGGCGACGGCCCCGGCACAGGCCAGAAGGCCGATGCCGATCAGCAATTCCGGCACGGCAAGGCGAGAGGGCGCCGCCGGCTGGTTGATGGTGCTCATGAACGTCTCCCCGTTATGGTCGGCCCGATACGGCCAGCCTTCACCGCACCTTCGGCGGTGGACCGATCGCCTCCCTGCGGCCGGCTGCGATTGAAAAATGAGGGACGGCTCGCGCCGTCCCCCTGGGGAAAATCAGGCGAGGCCGAGATCCTTGAGAATGGCCTCGATGCGAGCCGTGTCCTCGGTGACGAATTTCGCATAGTCGTCGCCGGTGAGCAGGATGGGCGTCCAGTTGCGGTTCTTGCATTCGGTTGCCCATGCATCGCTCTTGGCCATGGTCTCGACCAGGGTGATCATCGCCGCCTTGTCCGCGTCGGAAATGCCGGGCGGCGCGAAAACGCCACGCCAGTTGAACAGTTCGACATCGATGCCGGCTTCCTTCAGCGTCGGCGCGTCGATGCCGTCCTGGCGCTTGTCGGCCGAGATGGCGAGCAGCCTGAGCGCGCCCGCCTTGACCTGTTCGGAGAACTCGCCGAAACCGGAAATGCCGGCCGCCACCTGGTTGCCGAGCAGCGCCGATAAGGCCTCGCCGCCGCCGGCGAACGGCACATAGGAAAGACTGGGAGCCGGAACGCCAACCGTCTTGGCGATCAGGCCGAACAGGATGTGGTCCGAGCCTCCGGCGGAACCACCCGCGACTGGAACCTTCGTCGGATCGGTCTTGAGCGCGGCGACGAAATCGGCCGCCGTCTTGAACGGCGAGTCCGCCGGCACGACGAGTGCCTCGAACTCACCGGTGAGCCGCGCGATCGGCGTGACTTGCGTCAGATTGTTGGCTGCCTTGTTGGCGATGATGGCGCCGACCATGACCATGCCCGCGACCATCAGCGAATTGCCCTTGCCGTTCCACTGGCTGATGAACTGCGGCAGCCCGACCGTGCCGCCCGCGCCACCGACATTGGTGATCTGCGAGCCGGAGATGAGCTTCTCGCTGCGCAGCACCTGATCCATCGTGCGCCCTGTCTGGTCCCAGCCGCCGCCGGGTGCCGCCGGCACGAAAATCTGGATCTGCGGCGCGCCTTCGGCGAAGGCGGGCGTGAAATGAAGTCCTGCGAGGCCGGTGGCGCCGACGGCCGCCGTCCCCGTCAAAAATCTGCGTCTGTTCAGCATGGGATTCCTCCAGATCACGACACCTCCTCCGGTGCCTGCCAAAACGCGCCTGAGTTCAGGCCCGTGATCGAGTTCAAGCAGATGTTACCAAGTTCTGTCAACGGGAACGATATTCTGCTGGACAGAACGATCCAGCGGCGCGACACAGTCGCTCCGTTCGGCCTTCTTCGAATTGGGAACCGCAATGGACTTGGCAGGCAAATCGGCTGACGCGGAAATCCGGCGAGCGCCCGCCGAAGGCGTTGCGGCACTCGATCGGGCGATCGCCATCCTCGATGCCTTCACCACGGCTGACCGCTCGCTCAGCCTGGCTGAAATCGCGACGCGCACCGGTCTCTACAAGAGCACGATCCTGCGGCTGGCGAATTCGCTGCTGCGCGGACAATTGCTCGAGCGCCTGGACGATGGCCGCTACCGTGTCGGAGCCGCGACTTTCCGGCTCGGCGCGCTCTACCAGCGTTCGGTGGTGGCGGTCGATATCCTGCTGCCGATCATGCGCGATCTCTCCGAAAGAAGCTGGGAGAGCGTTGCCTTCTACGTCCGCTCGGGGGACGTGCGCACCTGTCTCTACCGGGTCGAATCCAAGCATCCGATCCGCTACACGATACGCGAAGGCGACGTATTGCCTTTGCTGGTCGGCTCCGGGGGCCGCGTGCTGGCGGCGTTTTCGGGACAGCAGGGCGAACCCTACGAAACCATCCGCAAAACCTGCAACTGCCTCGCCGTGGGCGATCGCGACCCCGAGACGGCGGGCGTGTCGGCACCGGTTTTCGGGCCGGGACGTGTGCTCCTCGGCGCCTTGACGCTGGCTGGTCCAAGCACGCGCGTCGACGCCGCGTTCCTTCAGCGCATGAAGCGCCCGCTGCTTGAGGCGGCGGCCCGCGCCACCCGTGCCTTCGGCGAGGATGCCACCATGCTGGAGCAGGCGAGTCTCGCGGTCTAGCGCCCGCCAAGTATCGAATACAAACTGATTCAACTTGAAGCAATTACTTGACGTCGCGTAATATTTAGCCGGCACGGCAAGAAAAAGTCTTGTCGAAAGTCGAACGATTTATTTGCTGTTAAGCCCCTCATGATAACCGGGTTGTGTCGCCATCCGAGCGACATGAGGGAACAACATCGTCTCAACCGGCGGATGAAAACAGCCGGACAGGCGCGCACAGGATCATGGCACGTCCATGAATTCGATGAAGCTGTCGTCGATGAACGCAAGTCCACGTCTTCTGGGGCTTGTGTGGCCGTTTATCGCCGTCGTCCTCATTCAGGCGCTGGTCGCCAGCCTGAGCCTCTATACGCTTTCGGCCGTCCGCGCCTATGTCGGCGGCGAAAGCCAATGGTCCAAGGGGCAGAAGCACGCCATCTACTTCCTCAGCCTCTATGCCGACACCGGCAATGAGGAGTTCTTCGGCGAGTATCGTGCGGCCATCGCCGTTCCACTGGCCGATCGGTCGGCCCGCCTGGCCCTCCAGCAGTCCGAGCCCGATACCCAGGCTGCCCGCGCGGGCTTTCTGCACGGCAGAAATCATCCCGAGGACATCGCCGGGATGATTTGGCTGTTCCAGAATTTCCGCAGCTTCAGCTATCTCGACGCCGCCGTGCGGCACTGGACGGCGGCCGACACCATGATCCTCGCCATCCAGCAGCTCGCCGACACGATGCATGACGAGCTGAGCAAGGGTCCGGCATCCGCGACCCAGATCAGTGGCTGGAAGACGCAAATCCGCCAGCTCGACCGTCAGATCAGCCCGCTCTCCAAGGCCTTCTCGGACAGTCTCGGCGAAGGGTCGCGCTTCATCAAGATGCTGCTCACGTCAGCCAATCTCGTTACCGCCGCCTTGCTGATATTGCTTGCCGTCTGGCGCACCCGCAAGCTGCTGGCGCAGCGCCAGGCCTTCCAGCTGGCGCTCAATGCCGAGCGCGAGCGTGCACAGGTTACCCTGGCTTCGATCGGCCAGGCCGTCATCAGCATCGGCCCAGACGGGCGGCTGGAATACATGAACGCGGTTGCCGAGAAATTGCTGGCATGCCCGTTCGGTTCTGCCAGAGGCAAGCCGCTGGCGTCGCTGTTTCGGCTGGTCGACAAGGACACCAGCGTCGAAGAGCCCCGATTGATCGAACGCCTCCTGGCCGGTGAGCCACGCCGTTCCAGCGCCCGCCCGCAAATTTTGCAGCGGCCGGATGGCTCCGTCGTCCCGGTCGCGCTGACCGGCGCGCCGCTGCTCGTTTCCGGTGAGGTCGTCGGCGCCGTGCTCGCCTTCCACGACATGACGCGCGAAGAAGACTACATCGAGCGGCTTTCATGGCAGGCTTCGCATGATGCGCTGACCGGGCTCGCCAACCGGCGCGATTTCGAGAGCCGGCTGGAGCGCACGATCGTCGAATCGCAGGGTGCGTCCCGGCACCACGCGCTGATGTATCTCGATCTCGACCAGTTCAAGCTGGTCAACGATACGTGCGGCCATGCCGCGGGCGATGAGTTGCTGCGCCAGATTTCCGCCCTGCTGGCCAACGAATTGCGACCCGGCGACGTGCTCGCCCGGTTGGGCGGCGATGAATTCGGCGTGCTGCTGATCGACTGCCAGGCGGACAATGCCGCCGACATCGCCGAACGGCTGCGCGCCGCCGTGCAGGAGTTGCATTTCGCCTGGGACGGCAGGCCTTTCAACACCAGCGTCAGTGTCGGCATGGTGGAGATCGCCAATGCGCATGTGACGATCGAGGAGGCCCTGCGTGCCGCCGACGTCGCCTGCTACATGGCCAAGGAGAAGGGCCGCAACCGCGTCCAGATCCATAGCGACGGCGACATGGACTTGCGCGAGCGTTTTGGCGAGATGGCCTGGGTGCAACGCCTGCACGCGGCACTCGAAGAAGATCGCTTCAGACTCCATGCCCAGGAAATCTGGCCGCTCAACGACGATGTCGCCGAGGCGGGGGCGCATATCGAGATCCTGTTGCGGCTGACCGATGAAGACGGCGGCTTCGTCACCCCGCAGAGCTTCATTCCCGCCGCCGAGCGCTACGGCCTGATGCCGTCGATCGACCGTTGGGTGGTGCGCAATACGTTCCGCATCCTGGCCGCGCGGCAGGCCGATCAGCGCATGGCGCCGATCGCCACATGCGCCATCAATCTTTCCGGGGCGACGTTCGGCGACGAGACATTTCTCGGCTTCCTGCGCGAGCAGTTCCTTGTCCATGGCATTTCGCCGTCCATGATCTGCCTGGAGATCACCGAAACCAGCGCCATTGCCAACCTTACCAGCGCCATGCGCTTCATGGCCGACCTGCGCGGGTTGGGCTGCCGCTTCGCCCTCGACGATTTCGGCTCCGGCATGTCGTCCTTCACCTATCTGAAGCACCTGCCGGTCGACTACCTCAAGATCGACGGCGGCTTCGTCAAGGACATGCTGGACGACCGCATCGACCGGGCCATGGTCGAGATGATCCATCATATCGGCAAGGTCATGGGCAAGCGCACCATCGCCGAGTTCGTCGAAAGCGACGACATCGCCATCGCCTTGAAGGAAATCGGCGTCGACTACGCGCAGGGCTACGGGATCGCCAGGCCGCGGCCCTTCGATGCCTCGACGGTGCTGCTGTGCCAAACCATTGCGCCCGCCGCGCGGACCAACGCCGACCCGTGGGCTGATGTGGCCAAAAAGCTGCGTCGCAAGGCCAGCTAGATATTCAGGACAGCCGCTCCAGCAGGATCATCGGGGCGTCGTGATAGAGGGTTCGCACCACTTCCCGGTAGCCGCATTTCGTCGCGACGTTCAAGGAGGCGGCATTCTCGGGATCGATGATGCAAACGGTTCTGGAGCGCCCGAACGTCTCTTCGCCCCATGCCAGGACACGGCCGACCACCTCGGTGGCAAGGCCCGTCCCGTGCACCGACGGCGCCAGCGCCCATCCTGCTTCGGGGGTGCCTTCGATCGACGGCTCGATATCGCGCTTCAGATCGTGGAACCCGGCCTCGCCGACGAAGCGGCCGGTCGCTTTCTCCTCGATGGCCCAGAAGCCGTAGCCGAGCAGCGACCACAGGCCGGCGTGACGCAGGAAGCGCATCCAGCTTTCCTCACGCGTGCGCGGTTTGCCGCCGATGAAACGGGTGACGACCGGATCGGCCCACATCGTGACATAGGCGTCGAAATCGCCCAGCCGGTGAGCCCGCAGGATGGTTCGCGGCGTCTCGATGACCGGGGCGATGATGGCTTGCGTCGTGCTCATTGGATTTGCCTCGCTTTACCGCCTGCGGTTAGCAAATCGCCGGCGCGGTGCAAGAGCCAGGGAAACAGGGACCATCATCCAGCACCAAACGCAAACTCCGGCAGCGCTTCACGACATCCAAGCCACGCTATGGGATTTTTGCGCGGGGGTGTTATTTTCGACGTGGGCTGATTCAGCACGCCCGAATTTTGAGGCGCCGGCCGGTGCCGCCGATCCAGGGAAATCCGAATGGACACCACGGACCTCGTGCTCGCCATCATCCACCATCTGCTGGTGTTCTCGCTGGCGGCCATCATAGGCGCCGAATTCGTGCTGATCCGTGGCGACCTGCCCGCAGCGACGCTCAAGCGGCTCGCCGGCATCGACCGCCACTACGGCATCATCGCCGCGCTCATCATCATCGTCGGCATCGGCCGCGTCTTCTGGGGCCTAAAGGGCTGGGAGTTCTACGTCCACAACTGGGTGTTCTGGGCCAAGATGGCGGCGTTCGGCATTGTCGGCCTGCTGTCGATCATCCCGACCGTGCGTTTTATCTCCTGGAACAGGCAGGCCAGCACCAATCCCGCCTTCGCCGTGCCGGCGGCCGAACTGGCCTCGGTGAAGTCCTATATCCGCGCCGAAGGAGCCATCTTCCTCTTGATCCCCGTCTTCGCCGCGGCGATGGCGCGCGGCTACGGAATCTGATCTTCGGCGGCCGTTTCGAGCGGAGCGATCGGCACCAGCGGCGCCGGAATGCTGGTCGTCTTCACCGCTGCCTTGCAGATATCGGCGATGACGCAGGCCGGGCAATCCGGCTTGCGCGCCTTGCAGACATAGCGGCCATGCAGGATCAGCCAGTGATGCGCGTGGCGCATATACTCGTCCGGGATGATCCTCAACAATCCCTGCTCGACTTGTTCCGGCGTCTTGCCGGGCGCCAGGCCTAGCCGGTTGCCGATGCGCAAGATGTGCGTGTCGACCGCCATCGTATGCTGGCCGAAGGCCATGTTCAGCACGACATTGGCGGTCTTGCGCCCGACACCTGGCAGCTTGACCAGCTCATCGCGGTCGTCCGGCACCTCGCCGCCATGGTCGCGGATCAGCGCCTGCGATAGCGCGATGACGTTCTTGGCCTTGTTGCGCCAGAGGCCGATGGTCCTGATATGGTCGCCAACCTCGGCTTCACCCAGCGCCAGCATCTTTTGCGGCGTATCGGCGGCCTTGAACAAAGCCCGCGTCGCCTTGTTGACGCCGGCATCGGTTGCTTGCGCCGAAAGCACCACCGCCACCAGCAGCGTGAAGGCGTTGACATGTTCGAGCTCGCCCTTCGGCTCCGGCCGTTGCACCGAAAAGCGCCGGAAGATCTCGTGCACTTCCGCCGGGCTGTAGAGCGAACTTGACCGCGCGGGCCTGGGGCGCGGTTTGGCGTTCGAGCCGTCACGGCGTCCGGGCAACGGTTCACTTTTGGTCAGGGACGAATCTTTGGACTTGGGGCGCGCCATTTCCCTCCTATAATAGTCTGTCATGAGCGACACAAACGCCTCGTTTCAGGCTGACGAGCCCTTCTTCCACGCCTTGCTGACCCCACACCGGTCGCTGGGCAGGACGGGCTTCCTGATCCTGATGGGCGCGCTGATGTTCGGCTGGCTGGTGACGGGCGCGTTTTTCCTGTCGCGCGGCGCCTGGCCGGTGTTCGGTTTCTTCGGCCTCGATGTGATCGCCGTCTACATCGCCTTCCGCGTCAACTATCGGGCCGCCCGCGCCCGCGAGGAAGTATCGGTCTCGCGAACCAGCCTCGATATCCGCAAGACTGCCCCCTCGGGAAAGTCGGAAGCGCACCGCTTCAATCCGTTCTGGGCACGGTTTTCGGTCGCCCGGCACGCAGAGATCGGCATCACCAGAATGACCGTGGAAGCACAGGGCCAGAACGTGCCGATCGGCGGCTTCCTCGATCCCGAGTCCCGCGAGAGCTTCGCCACCGCCTTCGCGCGCGCGCTGGCGACCGCCAAGGCGCGCTGATCCCTGCACGCGTGCGCACCGGCCCTTTTATCCCTCGATGGAATTTGCTCGTTCGTCAGCCATCACCCCCAAGAAGGCAAGTTTCGGGTGGCGATCGGCGCCCCAAGGGGCGATATTCCAGCCTAAGGAGACAGGTTCATGAGCACACACACGGCAGTCCTCAGGAAGGACATCACGCCCGAGGGCAGCGACTACGAAATCGTACGCCGCGCCATCGAGAAGATCAGCCTCGACTTTCGCGACCAGCCATCACTGGAAGAACTGGCCGAAGAGGTCGGCGAGACGCCGACCGGCCTGCAAAAACTCTTCACCCGCTGGGCCGGCCTGTCGCCCAAGGCCTTTCTGCAGGCGGTGACGCTGGACCATGCGCGCAAGCTGCTCGATTCCGGCATGCCGCTGCTCGAAACCTCTTTTGAACTGGGCATGTCCGGTCCCGGCCGGCTGCACGACCTGTTCGTCACCCATGAGGCGATGTCGCCTGGCGACTACAAGACGCGCGGCGCTGGCCTCACCATCCGCTACGGCTATCACCCCTCCCCGTTCGGCACCGCCCTGATCATGGCCACGGACCGCGGGCTTGCCGGCCTCGCCTTCTGCGACGCCGGCGAGGAGCGCACCGCCTTCGCCGACATGTCGGGCCGCTGGCCCAACGCCCTCTATGCCGAGGACAGGGAAGCGACAGGCCCCTATGCCGCGCGCATCTTCGAGCCGACGCTGTGGCGCGCCGACCAGCCGCTGCACGTCGTCATGATCGGCACCGACTTCCAGGTTCGTGTCTGGGAAGCCTTGCTGCAAATCCCGATGGGCAAGGCCCGCACCTATTCCTCGATCGCCGCCAGCATCGGCGCGCCGAGCGCCAGCCGCGCGGTCGGCGCCGCCAACGGCGCCAATCCGCTCTCTTTCGTGGTGCCTTGCCACCGCGCCATCGGCAAATCAGGCGATCTTACCGGCTATCACTGGGGCCTTACCCGCAAGCGAGCCATCCTGGGATGGGAAGCGGGGCAGATTTTGGCCTGAATGTCGATATTTGTATATTCACGCAGGAAATATATGAATCTTCTGGTTACGAAGTATTCGTGCGACTTATCTTCGGATTTTCTGGATACAACCGGGGACAACCATCGGTTTATTTGTCGCTTTTGTTCCAGAGCGTTATTTCAGTTTACGCTAAATTAACCACGATAAAGCGATGATGACCCATATTAAATCGGGCGATCCGACTTAATAGGAGGGTCTCGATGAAGTTGTTTCGCACCACCGTCGGTGCGGCCTTGCTGGCCGCGTGCCTGGACCACGCCGCGATGGCCACGACGCAGAACGTCATTTTCAACGGCACGGTCACCGCGACCTGCACCCTTGTTGTCGGCACCAACGGCACGATGACGGTAAGCGCGGACTTGCAGTCGCTGAGCTCTCACAACAGTGGCGGATCGGCTGGAACTGTCACGCTTACCACCACCGGGGGCGTCTCGCTGAGCGTCGATCCGGTGACCCTCACCACCGTGCCTGCCGCCGACAGCACGGCCACCACCTGGACACCGACCTATTCGGCCAGCGGCGCCCACACGATCGCGGAAACGGGATCCGCCACCGCCCTGGCTGCCCCCGGCGCCGACCTTGTCTCGGTCCATCTTGCCGGCGCCAAGGGCGGCAGCAACCGCTTCGCCTCCGGAAACTACCAGGCAACGGTAACACTGCGCTGCGAATAGGCGGTCGCGAAGGAGGGATCCTTGAAATATGCCCGAATCCTGGCGACGGCCCTGGCTGTCGGCCTGCCGACCATTGCCGCCAAGGCCCAGTCGATGTCGCCGATGCGCGGCGAGGTCAACAGTTTCACCGACGTCTTCGCGGTGCGCGTTTTTCCCGCCAATCCATACGACCAGAAGATCAAGGTCGAGATCCACGTCTACGATCAGGATTTTCAGCCGGTGGACGCCAAGATCTCTCCGAGTGTCTTCCAACTGGGGTCGCAGGCTTCCCGCCCAGTCCTTGTGGTCGTGCCCTTCGGCGGAGCCGCCGAGCGTAAAGTGCGTATCTGTACCGAGAGCATCCCCTTTCCCAATCAACAGACGCAGATAAGGGCACAAATATGCGGAAAGTTTTTTGGGCACCGCAAGTCCTGACGGCCGCGTTTGCGGCGATGACGGTGGGGATTTCGCCGGCTCTGGCCGAGGATGTCTACAATCTCAATCAGAACGAGAGCGGCTTCAACCTGCCTGGAGTGACGTTGCCCCAGGGGCAGGACGAGGTCCACGCATCGGACGGCACCACCTGCCGCTCCGCCGTATCGGGCACCGGCGCCTATTTCGACCTCGGTATCATCAGAGGCAACAACCAGTCCAACAATGACGTCGCCACATATGGCCGCGTGGTGATCCCGATCGGGCGGACGCCGAAGCGCGTCGATTGCAGCCGCCTCTACGAGCTCGAGGTCGAGCGCCTGCAACTGGAGCTGAAGCTCCTCAAGATGGGCCTCGGTGCCGACGGTCCGACGGCGAGCGTGACCACCAGCGCTCCCGCTGCCGCGCCCACGGCCGCGTCGCCCGGATGGGCCAACGAAGGCTGGAGCATCAGGACCGGAAATGGCGATGGCAAGAAAAAGAAGAAGAAATAACCACGCGCAGCTCGCGGTGGCGGTACTTGCCGGTTTCTGCTTTCCGGCGCATGCGGCGATCATCGGCACCTGCACCATCATGGTCGGCGCATCGGGCACGATGACGACGAATCCGGCCATCGGCATACTGGGCTCCAAGCAGGCGGGCGGATCAAGTGCCAGCGCCACCGTGGTGGCAAGCTCCCTGCTGTGCTCAATCCTCAACTTGCTTGACTGCTATTCGGTTTCAGCGCCGGCGCCTGCCGCATTCTCGTCCGCGCCGAGCGGCGGCGGCACCAACGTGACCTTCGTCTCGGTCTTCCGCCTCGATGGCTCGGGGGTCGACAACAACGGCAGCGTGCCGCAAAGGGTCACCAACGGCACCCACCCCATGCAGATCGATCTCACGGCCACCAAGTCGAGCGGTATCTTTCCCTCCGGCAGCTATCAGGGCACGGTCACCGTGCGTTGCGAGTGAGGCGGTAATCGTGCTGGACCATTCGAGTGGTCTGGCATCGAACCGCTTGGCAGGATAGCTTCCGTGCATTCAGCAGGAGGCATTTCTTGATTATCGTAGTCGGCTCGATCAACCTAGACCTCATCGCCAAAGTTGAGCGCTTGCCGAGCCCCGGTGAAACGGTGAGCGGCTCTGGTTTCTCGACGGCGCCTGGCGGCAAGGGGGCCAACCAGGCGCTGGCCGCCGCGCGTGCCGGCGCTCCGGTGCGCATGGTCGGCGCCGTCGGCAAGGACAATTTCGCATCCGAAGCCCTGGCCTTGCTGCGCGAGGCCAAGGTCGACCTGTCGGGCGTGGGAGAAACCTTCGCCTCGACAGGCACGGCCCTGATCATGGTCGGCGATGACGGCGAAAACATCATCGCCGTGGTGCCCGGCGCCAACGCTTCCGTAGTGCCCGGCGACCTCTCCAAGGCTTTTCTGAAGAAGGGCGACGTCGTGCTGCTGCAGCATGAAATTCCGCTCGCCACGGTCGATGCGGCCCTCGACCAGGCAAGGCCGGCCGGGGCGGTCACCGTGCTCAACACGGCCCCGTTCCACGCCGAAGCGTCCGGCTTCCTCGGCAAGGCTGATTACGTCGTCGCCAACGAAACCGAGTTCGACCTCTATGGCGAGGCCCTGGCGCTTAGCGGCCGCGACCGGGCGGCGCGCATGCGCGATTTTGCGGGGAAAACCGGACGCACCATCGTCGTCACGCTTGGCGGCGAAGGCGTGATGGCGGCGACGCCGAGCGATTTCCTGACCGTTCCCGCGTTGAAGATCACGCCGGTCGACACGGTCGGCGCCGGCGACACTTTCTGCGGCTATTTCGCCGCCGGCCTGTCGGCGGGCCTCGCGCTCGAACAGGCACTTGCGCGTGCCGGCGCCGCCGGCTCGCTCGCTTGCCTCAAGCCCGGCGCCCAGCCGGCGATCCCGCTAGCGAAAGACGTTGACCAGGCCTTGCAAGAGGCCGGTTGATGCGCCCCCGCACGAAGCATGCCGTGCCCGCGGCCAGCGATATCTGCCGCCTGTCGGCTGTAGAACTCGCCGGCGCGATCCGCCGAAAAAAGCTCTCCGTGCGCGAGGTGGTGACGGCGTTCCTCGATCGCATCGATGCGGTCAACCCGCTGGTCAACGCCATCGTCTCGCTGCGCGACCGCGCCGACATCCTGCGCGAGGCCGACGCCGCCGATGCCGGGCGCACGGATGGAGCCGGCGCCCTCTTCGGCCTTCCCATCGCCATCAAGGACCTTGCCTCCACAACGGGCCTCAGAACCTCGTTCGGCTCGCCCATCTTCGCCGATTTCGTCCCGCAAGAAGACGATTTCTTCGTCGAACGCATTCGCGACGCCGGCGCCATCATCATCGGCAAGACCAACGTTCCCGAATTCGGGCTTGGCTCCAACACCTACAACACCGTTTTCGGGCCGACGCTGAACGCTTTCGATCCGGCGCTCACCGCTGGCGGCTCGAGCGGCGGGGCGGCGGTTGCGCTGGCGCTGGACATGCTGCCCGTCACCGACGGCAGCGATTTCGGCGGCTCGCTGCGTAACCCGGCGGCCTGGAACAATGTCTACGGCTTTCGGCCCTCGCAGGGGCTGGTGCCCGGCGGTCCCGACGTCGAGGTCTTCCACGCGCAGATGGGCGTCGAAGGGCCGATGGGCCGCAATGTCCGTGACATGGCGCTGCTGCTCGACGTGCAGGCCGGGTACCATCCGCAAGCGCCTCTCTCCTATGAGAAGCCGGGATCCTTCCTTGACGGGCTCGCGACGGCGGCGACCGGCGGCCGCGTCGCCTGGCTTGGCGATCTCGGCGGCCATCTGCCGGTCGAGCCCGGCATCCTCGACCGGTGCGAGGCGGCGCTCGCACGGTTCGCGGATGCATCCTTCGTGACCGAGCCCTTGCTGCCGGACTTCGATTTCGAAGCGCTCTGGCAGGCCTTCGTGACCTTGCGCCAGGCCAGCAGCGGCTGCGCGCTGAAAGTGCACTATGACGATCCGGCCAGGCGTGGCCTGCTGAAGCCGGAAGCCATCTGGGAAGTGGAAAACGCCATGCGGCTAACGGCGCCGCAAATCCGCGCGGCCTCGGTCGTGCGCACCTCCTGGCACCGGACGCTATTATCGATCCTCGAACGCTTCGACCTCATCGCGCTGCCGACCGCGCAGGTCTTCCCCTTCGATGTCGGCACCCATTGGCCGCGCGAGGTCGCCGGGCGGGGAATGGATAGCTATCATCGCTGGATGCAGGTTTCGGCCTTCGCCACCTTGGGCGGTTGTCCGGCGGTCAACGTCCCGGTCGGCTTCGACGACAGCGGCCGGCCGATGGGCATGCAGCTCATCGGCCGCCCCCGCGGCGACCTCGCCGTGTTGCAGGCCGCGGCCGCCTACGAGGCGACGCTGCCCTGGCCGGCAGGGGCTTGAACCCAGCGCGTCGCGCCAGCTTGCGTCGTCCTCGCCGTCATGCATTGATTGTCGCCTGACAGGCCGCGACGCGGCATTGAGAGGGAAAATCATGTCGCTGGAACTCTACGCCGCCTATGTTCTTGCCTGCATCGTCATCATCCTGGTGCCGGGGCCGACGGTCACCTTGATCATCGCCAACAGCATCCGCCACGGTTCCCGCGCTGGTCTCGCCAATGTCGCCGGCACGCAAGCCGGCCTTGCCAGCATGATCGCCATCGTCGGCATCGGCCTCAACACGCTGATCTCGGGCATGGGACATTGGTTCGAATGGGTGCGGCTGATCGGCGCCGCCTACCTGATCTGGATAGGCGTTCAGATGTTCCGCGCCAAGGGCACGCTGAACGCCGACGGCACCGCCCGGAAACCGCGTGGCGGCTTCTTCCTGCAGGGCTTGGCCGTGGCGCTGAGCAATCCAAAGACGCTGATCTTCTTCGGCGCCTTTTTCCCACAGTTCATCTCTCCCGCCGGCAACTACCCGCTGCAGATCGTCATCATGGGCCTCACCGCTATGATCTTCGCCGCCATGTCGGACTCGACCTATGCACTGGCCGCCGGTCGCGCCGGCCGCATGCTGTCGGCCAGCCGCATCAAGCTACTGTCCAGGATCAGCGGCAGCTTCATGATCGGCGGCGGCCTGTGGCTGGCGTTTTCAAGGTCCAAGTAACGGCAGCCCAGGCCGGCGCCGCGTTAAAGCTGCGTCGCCGGCTGATTGAAAGTCTACTTTCCAGCTACCACATGAATCGACATTGAGGGATTCATGCATCCACCGTCGACTTATGAGGGTTTGAAGAGGAACGCGCCTAGCGTGGTCTTCTTCGCCGGTTTTTTTGCGATAATGTTCATATTGGCCCAGAGTCAGTGGGAGAATGACGCAACGCCGATTCGATCAATTGACCCGATCGACGCTACGATCGAGGGCGTTTACTGGCACAGGACCAGCACGTCTCAATATGGATTGTTCCTAGAGAACAATGCTCTGGTTTTCGTTGACGACGATCGACCCCGCCTGATTGGCTCCCGTGTCAAAATTGAGCGCGTCACCCGCGACAATGGCTCCGTCTTCTACCGGTTTGCCGATTGAGGGGCTGTTCGTCGTGTGCCGACACGCCATGAACTACCAGGTCAGACTACTCAATCGCCGAGAATGGGGCTCTAAAGCCGCCCCAATCTCTCCACCAGCAGCGCGAAAAACCCATCATGGTCGATGTCGCGCATCACCATGGCGTTCTTTTCCCGCTTGGTGACGCCCCACCAGTCGACCACGGTCATGCCCATGGTCAGTTCCGAGGCGGTCTCCACGCTGACGTTGCAGTGGCGCCCCTTGAACAGCTCCGGCTTCAAGAGATAGGCGATGACGCAGGGGTCGTGCAGCGGCCCGCCGTCTGTGCCGTATTTGCCCTCGTCGTAGCGTTCGAAGAATTCCAGCATCTCGGCGGTCGCGGTGCCGACCTTGGTGCCCAGCGCGCGAAAAGCCTGTATGCGCTTGGTGGTGGTCAGCGCCTTGTGGGTGACGTCGAGCGGCATCATCACGATCGGGATACCGGACTTGAACACCAGGTCGGCGGCCTGCGGATCGACATAGATGTTGAATTCGGCCGCCGGAGTGACGTTGCCGCCTTCGAAGAAACCGCCGCCCATCAGCACGATTTCCTTGATGCGCGGCGCGATGCGCGGCTCGCGGATCAGCGCCAGCGCGATGTTTGTCAGCGGCCCGAGCGGGCACAGCGTAATCGTGCCGCTCTCTTCTCGCATCAGCGTCTCGACGATGAAGTCTACCGCATACTGGTCCTGAAGCTTCATCGTCGGCTCCGGCAATTCCGGCCCGTTGAGGCCGGTCTTGCCATGCACTTCCTCGGCGGTGACCAGTTCGCGCGCCAACGGACGGATGGCGCCGGCATAGACCTTGACGGCCGGCCGGCCGGCCAGTTCGCAGATCTTGCGGGCGTTCTTTTCGGTCAGTTTCAGCGGCACGTTGCCGGCAACGGCGGTAATGCCGACGATGTCCAGTTCGCTACTGCCGAGCGCCAGCAGAATGGCGACGGCGTCATCCTGGCCGGGATCCGTGTCGATGATGATCTTTCGGGATTGGGGCATTTCAATTCCTTGTTTGGCTGGCCGCGAGCTCACCGGGCCGGTCGCACGCCTGGAGGGCGACCTTGGCGCTTCTCCTTGCATCCGAGCGCCGTTTCAAGCGCCATGTCGATTATTCCTGTGAGTCCACGACCTGATCCTTTTTGGTTATTCCTGTGAGTCCAAGGCCGGGTCTTTTGGGCGGGTCTTCCGATGGCTTGAACTTGGTCGCGGGGCGGACCATATCAAGACCATCGGGAAAAATGCCATTTGGGTTTTTCCAGTTTATGTCGCTCTTGAGAGGACAGTGTAACATGAGCCGAATGACGCCTTTCTCCAGCCCGCTTCTCCTGGGTTTCGACGCCATGGAAAAGACGCTGGAGCGCCTGGCGAAGTCCGGCGACAGCTACCCTCCCTACAACATCGAGCGCCTCAGCGGTGCCGACGGCAAGGCCGAAAGGCTGCGTATAACACTCGCCGTCGCCGGTTTCGCCGAAAGCGATCTCGATGTGACTACGGAGGAAAACCAGCTGGTCGTGCGCGGCCGCCAGACCGACGACACCGAGCGCGAATTCCTTCATCGCGGCATTGCCGCACGCCAGTTCCAGCGCTGTTTCGTGCTGGCCGACGGCATGCGCGTGATCGCGGCGGAACTGAAGAACGGTCTTTTGTCGATCGATCTCGATCGGCCGGAGTCCGAACGGCTGGTACGGAAAATAAATATATCGGTGAAAGACTGATCTTCACCGATGGCTCTCATGCGGGATGGCCTTGAGCGGCGTCCTCGCGCCAAGGAGGCTTGAAATGACCAGAACTGACGAAACCATCACCATGACCAGCGGCGAGTTCGCCCATCTCGGCGAAGGCTCTGTCGCCTATCTGCGCAAGGTCTCTAGCGACGAACTGCTCGGCCGCTTCCCCAACATCGGCGAAATTGCGCCCGGCATGGAACTGTGGGCCCTGTTTGCCGCCAACGGCCAGCCGATCCTGCTGTCCGATGCGCGCGACCGTGCCCTGGCCGGCGCCATGGAAAACGACCTGACCACCGTCGCCATTCATTAAAGGCGGTTGGCAGGCTGAAACGAGAAGGGCCGCTCACAGCGGCCCTTGGAGTGGTCTCTTAAAAAAGATGGCTTCAGGCCGCGTGCGAGGCCTGCGTGTCCGACAACAGCGCGTGGATCGCCGTGGCATCACGCGTTCCCCTGATCTTAGCCACCGTGTCGGCGTCGCGCAGCACGCGCGCGATGCGCGACAGCGCCTTGAGGTGATCGGCACCCGCGCCTTCCGGCGCCAGCAGCAGGAACACCAGATCGACCGGCTGGTCATCCAGCGATTCGAAATCGACCGGCGTTTCCAGCCGCGCGAAAACGCCGGCGATGCGCTTCACGCCGGCAAGCTTGCCATGCGGGATGGCGATGCCATTGCCGACGCCGGTCGAGCCCAGGCGCTCGCGCTGCAGGATGGTGTCGAACACTTCCCGCTCCGGAATGCCTGAAATCGCCGCGGCCCTTTCGGACAGCAATTGCAGAAGCTGCTTCTTCGAGTTCGCCTTCAACGCCGGCAAAATCGCCGGAACGCTGATAAGATCGCTCAGATCCATGCTTGAAAATCCTTGTTCGCCTGCCGCGCCAGTCCCCACCCCTCGTGCGGCTGGCTTTTATCCCTGTGCGACTTTGGTCGTGGACGGGTCGATCCAGCCGATATTTCCGTCGGGCCGGCGATAGACGATGTTGAGATGGTCGGTTCCGGCATTGCGGAAAACGAACACCGGGCTGTCTTTGGTGTCGAGTTCGATGACGGCCGAGGCCACCGACATGGTCTTCAGCGTCATGGTCGATTCGGCGACGATGGCGGGCGCGAAATCCTCCGGGATTTCCTCGTCGTCATCGGCAAGCGGCGCCATCACCGTATAGGCGATGTCGGTCAACTCGCCATTGCCATTGCCGGAATTGTGCGATTTCAGACGGCGCTTGTAGCGCCGAAGCCGGGTCTCCAGCCGATCGGCCGCGGCCTCGAAGGCGAGCGTCGGATCCTGGGCATCGCCGGTGGCCTGCAGCGAGGCGCCGGAATCCAGCCGGATCATGCAGTCCGCCTGATAGCGCGAGCCCGATTTGATGACGGTGACATGCCCCGCGAAGCCCCGATCGAAATATTTGCCGATCGCTTCACCGACACGATCGTTGATGCGTGTGCGGAACGCATCGCCGATATCCATGTGCTTTCCCGATATGCGCAGATTCATCTGAAAACTGACCTTCCTTGCTCAGGCTTCAAACTGGCCCGAGTTTATACTCGTGATCCGTGCGCACAAGCTTTGCGGCGTCACTCGCGCCGATTTAAATCCGAACTTTCCGGTTGATCACAGGCCGCCTTCTTGACCGTCCCGAGGCCATTGTCGTGACGGACCATCCGCTAGCGGGCAACAGCCCGTCTCATGCGGGCGGGCTTCTAGCCACTTCACCGCAGCTTGTCAATGAAACTCGAAAGCTGTGGAAATCGCAAGCGTATCGAGCTGTCCATCGTTTCACGGAAACGCAGAACCGCTCCATCTCTTTGTCTTGGCGCAATTCCCAAGGGAAAGCGCCATGCGCTTTCCCTTGGGAATTGCTAGCGGCCGGCGCTGGCGAGTGCCCGTTTCTCGCGCCGGCGCTGTACCGACGAGGGAATATTCATGCCTTCCCGGTATTTGGCGACCGTGCGCCGGGCGATATCGACGCCGCTTTCTTTCAGCATGTCGACGATGGCGTCGTCCGACAGCACGTCGACCGGCTTCTCCTCGTCGATCATCTGCTTGATGCGGTCGCGTACCGCTTCGGAGGAATGCGCGTCGCCGCCGCCCGAGGCCGCGATCGAGGCGGTGAAGAAATAGCGCAGTTCGAACACGCCGCGCGGGGTGAGCATGTATTTGTTCGCGGTGACCCGGCTGACGGTCGATTCGTGCATGCCGATGGCGTCGGCCACGGTGCGCAGGTTGAGCGGCTTCAGATGGCGCACGCCGTGGACAAGGAAGGCGTCCTGCTGGCGCACGATTTCCGAGGCCACTTTGAGGATCGTCTTTGCCCGCTGGTCGAGGCTGCGCGTCAGCCAGTTGGCGTTCTGCAGGCACTCGGCCAGGAAGTCCTTTTCAGCCTGGTTCTTCGCCTGCGGCGACACCTGGGCGAAATAGATATGGTCGACCAGCACGCGCGGCAGCGTTTCGGCATTGAGTTCGACGGTCCAGCTGCCGTCATTGGCCGCGCGAACCTCGACATCGGCGACAATGGCGTCGCTGGCACCGCCCGAGAACGCCATGCCAGGCCGCGGGTCGAGCGCCCGGATTTCGGCCAGCATGTCGAGCAGATCCTCCTCGTCGACGCCGCAGAGCCGCTTCAGCGCCTGGAAATCGCGCCGCGCCAGCAGCTCCAGATTGGCCACCAGCGCCTTCATCGCCGGATCGAGACGGTCGCGCACGGCAAGCTGCAGCGACAGACATTCGGCAAGGTCGCGGGCGAACAGGCCGGACGGCTCGAACGTCTGGCACACCGCCAGCACCTTGCCCACGGCGGCGGCGTCGGTGCCCAGGCGCGCGGCTATCTCCGCCATATCCGCGCGCATGTAGCCGGTTTCGTCGAGGCCATCGGCGAGTTCCCCGGCAATCAGCCGCGCGGCAGGATTGGTGAAGGCGAGCGCGACCTGCTCGCCGACATGGTCGCGCAGCGTAATGGCGCTCGCCGCCATGTCGCCGGCGTCGAGCCCCTCGGACGAGGAGCCGCCGCCATTGCCCGAAGCCGATTTCCATTGCGCCGTCAGGTCGGGCCCGAGCCGCTCGCTGGTGCCTGGATCATCGGGAAACAGATTTTCCAGCGATGTGTCGAGCTTTTCCGAGATTGCCTCGGCACTCCATCCCGCCTCGCTCTCGAACCAGTCGCCGCCATCGGCGGCCGCTTGTGGCTCCGCCTCGGGCTTCTGCGCCTGGTCGCTCGCGGCATCGTCCTGCGGCTCGGCACGCTCCAGGAGGGGATTGCGCTCGATCTCCTCGTCGATGAAGTGCTCGAGTTCCGTATGGGTGAATTGCAGCAGTCGAATCGACTGCATCAGCTGCGGCGTCATCACCAGCGACTGCGACTGTCGGAGCTGTAGTTTCGCCGCCAACGCCATGGCTAGGTTTCAAACGCCTCCTGAACGCGTCCGGACTTCCGGAATGAATTTCACGGCGGGCATAGAAACTGGCCCGGCTTTTGCTTGTCAAGGCAAAGCCTAGCAAAACCCGCTTACCGGAGCGTTATCCCGGAGCAAAATCGCGGAAAAACAGGCGGCACCGCGCAAAAAATCGTGTCAGGAAACAAATTTCACGCCCAGGCCGATTTCGGCGGCGGGAAAACTCCGAACGGAATCCCTAAAAAGAGACGGAGCCGTTCGCCGTTTCAGGCCGTGAACCGCTCAGAGCGTGAAGCCCTCGCCGAGATAAAGCCGCCGCACGTCGGGATTTGCCACCACTTCGTCGGCGCGGCCATGCGTCAGCACCTGGCCGGCATGGATGATATAGGCCCGGTCGATCAGGCCGAGCGTCTCACGCACATTGTGGTCGGTGATGAGGACACCAATGCCACGCGCCGTCAGGTGACGTACCAATTGCTGGATATCGGCGACGGCAATCGGATCGATACCGGCGAAGGGTTCGTCGAGCAGCATGTAGGCCGGACGCGTCGCCAGCGCGCGCGCGATTTCCAGGCGCCGCCTTTCGCCACCGGAGAGCGACATGGATGGCGCCTTGCGCAAATGGCTGATGTGGAACTCCTCGAGCAGTTCGTCGAGGTTGCGCTCGCGGACCTTGCGGTCCTTTTCGACCACTTCGAGCACGGCGCGGATGTTCTGCTCGACATTCAGGCCACGGAAAATCGAAGCCTCCTGGGGCAGATAGCCGATGCCGAGGCGCGCGCGGCGGTACATCGGCATCGAGGTGACGTCGAAGCCGTCTATCTCGATCGTGCCTTCATCCACCGGCACCAGGCCGGTGACCATGTAGAAGCAGGTCGTCTTGCCTGCGCCGTTGGGGCCGAGCAGACCGACGGCCTCGCCGGCGCGCACGCCGATGGTGACGCCACTGACGACCTTGCGGCCCTTGTAGCTCTTGGTCAGGCCCTTGGCGATCAGGGTTCCCTTGAATTTCCCTGCATCGACGGTGACCGTGGCCGGCGCAGAAACCTTGCCGGCGGCACGTCCCGGAAGACGCGCCGTCAGCGATGACAGGCTGGCCATCAGGGGTTCGTCGCTCCCGATTTCGATGCATCCGATTTCGGCGGTGGTGTGATCGACATCTGGACACGCTGTCCGGCGCATGGATCGACCTGGGCCAGCCCGCTTTTCATCTGCACGGTGAGCTTGCAGCCGACCAGGACATTGTCGTTCTGCGACAGGACGACCTTTTTGCCCGACAGCACCAGCACCTGGCTCTTCATGTCGAAACTGCCCTGATCGCCGGTAGCGACCTGCTGGTCCGACTTGATGTAGACCTTGTCGGAGATCTCCAGGTGGTCGATGTTGGCCGAACCGGTCATGGCGGCCGCCCCGGCGGCTTCAGCGCCCTTGGCGCCCGCGTTGGGATCCTTGACGTAGTAGACCAGCATCTTGCCGGCCTTCATCAGCGTCGGCCCCTGGACGACGGTGACGTTGCCCGTGAAGATGGCGACGCTGTCGGCCTGGCGGACTTCCAGCTTGTCGCTTTCGATCTGGATCGGCTTGTCGCCGGCCAGTTTGAGACCCGACACCTGGCTGGCCGCCCCGGACTGCGCCAGCGACGGCGTTAGGCTGAGCAGGAACAGCGCCGAAGTTGCGGCCGCAAGCCGTGTCGAACTATTGAGCCACATTCGCTTCTTCGCCCTTTGCCTCAGCCGCCTTCAGAACGGCGGGATCAATGTTGACACGCACTTTGTTCTCGAACACCAGGATCTTGCCATTGTCCTGGACCGACATCGAAGCCGCCGTGATCTGTGACCCGCCACGGCTGACATCGACCGGATCATCCGTCTTCATAGTGCCTTTGCCCATGTCGAGGAAGACCGATTTGAACTTGGCTTGCAGCCCGTCGGTCGTGGTGATGGTGACGTCGCTGTTCAGTTTCATCGTATTGCCGTCGCGGTCGTAGGTGCCGCGCGAGGCTTTCACGGCCGCGACATTGTCGGGAGCGATCGGCACCTTGGCGTCGATGCCCTCGAGTTCGATGATGCCTTGCGTGCTCACATCCTGTATGGCCCGCAGCGCCGTCATCGAATAGGGCTGCTTCAGCTTGGTGAAACCGTTGAGCTTGGGATTGGCCATCACCAGCTTGCCATTGGAAAAGGCCGTACCTTCCGCCTGCACCGCGACGGAGGCGGGCGCGGCGAGATAGGAATAGACGGGAAAGGCGACGGCGATCAGCGCCGCGGCCAAGGGCACCGCGAATTTGAGCACGCGCACGCGGCGCGAATGACGCTGCGCGCGGTCGAAGGCCTCGCCACGCGTCCAGCCATCCGCCGGGGGATCCAACTCCGTCTCCGGGCTGGTCGGTTCGTTCGGTCGCGCTAACATGACTGCTTTCTTCTAAAACCCTGCCCCCGGGAGCACCGCCTATAGGTGGGACGCCAGCGCCCTCAAGCAAGCACAAGCCGACGAAAACCGCAAAAATGTGACAGCTGCCGTTGCACAAACGAAACCGGTCAGCGCAACAGCCAGTGCTTCATAGCAGAAATCGACGCCCTTGCGTCATTTTTCCTCACCGAAGTTCTTCCCACTTACCTTGCGTCCCTCGTACAGGCCAGTAACAAAACAGACAGCATGGGAACGCTCGCGCGCGGATTGCCGCGCCATGCGCGGGACGGAACTGCTTCCCGATGAGGACATCATGGTCTAAAAGCGTCTCTTCCCGCTGACTGTGAGGCTGACGATGGCATTGAGAGCCGACGACCTGATCGACCGACGCCGCTTGCGGCGCAAGCTGACTTTCTGGCGTGTCGCGGCCTTTGCCGTCGTGGCGCTCGGCGTGATTGCACTGTCGGCCTGGTTCTATCGCGACGATCTCGGCGGCTCCGCCGTCGACCACATCGCCAAGGTCAGAATCGAAGGCACCATCACCGAGGACGACGAACTGATCAAGCGGCTGGAGACGATCCGTCAGTCGTCGAAGGTGAAAGGCGTGATCCTTGTGATCGATTCTCCTGGCGGCACCACCGTCGGCGGCGAATCGATCTACGAGGAGGTGCGCAAGGTGGCCGCCGACAAGCCGGTCGTAGCCGAGGTCGGCACGCTCGCCGCGTCGGCGGGCTACATGATCGCCAGTGCCGCCGACCATATTGTCGCCCGCAAGACCTCGATCGTCGGCTCGATCGGGGTGCTGATCCAGTATCCTGACGTCAGCGGCCTGATGGACAAGCTCGGCGTCAAGCTGGAGGAGGTTAAATCCTCGCCGCTGAAAGCCTCACCCTCGCCCTTCAAGCCGACCAATGACGATGAGCGCGCCATGGTCCGCAAGCTCATCCTCGACAGCTACGACTGGTTCGTCGGCATCGTCGCGGAGCGCCGCAAGATGACCCGCGAACAGGCGCTGGCGCTCGCAGACGGTTCGATCTTCACCGGCCGCCAGGGTGTTGCCAACGGGCTGATCGACGCTGTCGGCGGCGAGTCCGTGGCGATCGACTGGCTGGCGACCAAGGGTGTCGATGCCAAACTCAAGGTCGTCGAGTGGAAGGACACGGAACGGCGCGGCGGCTTCCTGTTCTCGAAGGCGATGGCACGCACGGTCGCCGGCGCGCTCGGCCTGCCAGACTCCGGCGGCGACGTCATCCATGAACTTGGCGCCGACCGCTTGTTTCTTGACGGTCTCGTTTCCGTCTGGCACCCTTGAGACGCGTTGGGACAGCTGAAAAAGCAAATAAAATCATCCTGATAAATTGACCGAACTGCTTTCACGGGGACCCGTCTGATGATCAAGTCCGAGCTTGTGCAGATTATTGCCACGCGCAATCCGCATCTTTTCCTGCGCGACGTCGAAAACATCGTCGGCGCGATCTTCGATGAAATCACCGACGCGCTTGCCGAGGGCAACCGGGTCGAATTGCGCGGTTTCGGCGCTTTTTCGGTGAAGAACAGACCCGCCCGCACCGGCCGCAACCCGCGCACCGGCGAATCCGTCGAGGTCGAGGAGAAGTGGGTGCCCTTCTTCAAGACCGGCAAGGAACTGCGTGAAAGGCTGAACGGCGGCAAGTAGGCGCGTCGGCGCCGGACGGCCTTATCGCGGCCCGCTTGCGACGGAAAATATCATGCTCAATCGTTTCATGCTCATCGTGGTCTTCGTGCCCCTGGCGATCATTCTGATCGCGCTGGCCGTCGCCAACCGCGAACTCGTCGCCTTCACGCTGGATCCTTTCAATCCCGGCAATCCGAAGCTGACGCTGACCTTGCCGCTGTTCATCTTCCTGTTCGTGGCGCTCGCCATCGGCATGATCGTCGGCAGCCTGGCGACCTGGGTCAAGCAGGGCCGCTACCGCAAGCTGGCGCGCCAGCGTGGCGTCGAGGCGGAAAATCTGCGCCAGGCGGTCAGCCGCGCGCCGACGGCGCCGCACGCCCCGGTCCAAGGACCGGCCCAGGGACCGGCATTGCCGAAGCCGACCGGTTGAGCCGCGGGCCGGCGCATTTCTTTTCACGGAGCCTTTCATGCTGACCATTTCGGCCGCCGAGGTCGATCGCGCGCTGACCTTTCCTGGACTGGTCGAAACGCTGCGCACCGCTTTTCGCCACGGCGCGGTGCAGCCGGTCAGGCATCATCACGCGGTGGAAAGGCCGGATGGCGCGGCGTCGACCTTGCTGCTGATGCCGGCCTGGACCGATTTTCACGCCGCCGGCGGTTCGGCCGGTGGTCATATCGGCGTCAAGATCGTGACCGTCTCGCCCGACAACAATGCCATCGGCAAGCCCGCCGTGATGGGGCTCTATCTCCTGCTCGATGGCGGCACCGGCGAACCGGAGGCCCTGATCGACGGCCAGCGGCTGACGCAGTGGCGCACGGCCTGCGCCTCGGCATTGGCGGCGTCCTATCTCGCGCGCGCCGACGCCTCGCGGTTGCTTGTGGTCGGCGCCGGCGCGCTGTCGCCCTTCCTCGCCAGGGCGCACAGCTCCGTGCGGCCGATCAAGACCATCCGCATCTGGAACCGCACCCCGGGCAACGCCGAGCAAGTCGCGGCCGATCTGCGCGCCGAGGGTTTCGCCGCCAGCGCCGCGACCGATCTCGATGCCGAGCTTGGCCAGGCCGACATCGTCTCCTCGGCGACGATCACCACCACGCCGCTGATCAAAGGGGCGCTGCTGCGGCCGGGAACCCATGTCGACCTGGTGGGCGGCTTCACACCGACGATGCGCGAAAGCGATGACGACGCGATCAGGTGCGCCCGCGTCTATGTCGACACCCGCGCCGGCGCCACCAAGGAAGCGGGCGACATCGTCCAGCCACTGGCCTCCGGCGTGCTGAAGCCGGAAGCCATCGTCGCCGACCTGCACGACCTGGCGCGCGGCCAGAAGCAAGGCCGCCGCAGCGCCGACGAGATCACGCTCTTCAAATCGGTTGGCGCGGCACTAGAGGACTTGGCCGCCGGCATTGCCGTCTACGAAGCGCTCAAGCGATAGCGCCCACAAGCTTCGCCGCAACGCTCATGGCGTCGGCGATCAGATGAAAATCATGCGCGGTGATTTCGAAAAGACCAAAGCGAAGCTGGTAACCCCAGTTCGATTTGCCAGCGGTGAACTCCAGCCTGTCGAGCAACGGCTTGATCGGCGTTTCCTGCGCCTGCGCCCAATCGACATCGCGGCGGTATGGCGTGAAGCCGCCGCCCATGATGCCTTGATAGGGCTCTCCTTCCCGCACGGTGCCAATCGCCGTGAACGCCTGCAAACCGTCTTTCTCGCCCAGGACCGTGGTTGGCGAGTAATAGACGATGCCATCGCCGGGCCTGATGCGGCGCAACGGTGCGGCCTTGCCGTGATTGACCTGCATGAAACCGTCGTTGCGGCCGCGCCGCACATGCTGCGCCGACGCGACCGCGATCCAGCAGGCGTTCATGCCTGTTCTCCGTCGTTCAGCCAATAAACGCGCAGACGGTGATTGTCGGGATCGAGCGCGACGAAAGTGCGGCCGAAATCCATGTCGGTCGGCGCCTGCAATATTTTCAGGCCGCGCCCGGCCCAGTCGGCATGCGTGGCGTCGACCGCGGCAGGCGTCTCCAGCGCAAACACGATCTCGGAACCGCCACCGGCCGCTTCTGCCGCCGGCTCGACCGTATGGCGCGACCACAGCCCGAGCTTGAAACCGCCATCGAGCACGAACAGCACGAAGGTCGGCGCGCTTTCGACCGGCTCCCGTCCCAGCAGCGCGCTGTAGAAGGCGCCGCTCTCGAGCGGCCGGTCGACATAGAGAATAACGAAGTTCGGGCTGGTCATGTCTGATCTCCAAGGGTCGGCGTTTCGATTGGGAGACCCTAGAACGGGCTACTGTCAGATTCTGGCAGTAGCCATCATCAGCCGCGCGGCTTGTCGAGCGTTGCCCGCCATTCCTTGAGCATCGCCTGGCGCCGGCGTGGATAGCGTGTATCCATCGGCGTCAGCTCGGCGATGCGATCCGTGCGAAAATGCCGGAAATCCTGCCGCGTCTCGCACCATGCCACCACGACCCGCACCTTGTCGAAGAAGCCGAGCGCGAACGGCCAGACGACGCGCTGCGAAGCGGCGCCGCCCGCGTCGCGGTAGCGGAAAGCGAGCTTGCGTTCATTGCGGATGGCCTGTCGCACCAGGCCGAGATCGATGCCCTCGATGACTGCGGCCGGTGGCCCGACCAGCAGCGTCGAGGCGTCGAGATCCTCACGCAAATCGTCCGGCAGCACGGCCGCGATCTTGGCCAGCGCATTGGCGGCGGCGGCAGAAAGACGCCGGTCCGGCTGCTTGGCCACCCAGCGCGAGCCGAGCACGATGGCTTCGATCTCCTCGTCGCTGAACATCAGCGGCGGCAGCATGAAGCCAGGCTTCAGCACATAGCCAAGCCCCGCCTCGCCCTCGATCGGCGCGCCTTGCCCCTGCAACGTTACGATATCGCGGTAGAGCGTGCGGATCGAGATCCCGAGTTCATCCGCCAATGCTTGCCCGCTCACCGGCCGGCGGTGCCGGCGAAGCGACTGGATCAGGTCAAGCAGGCGTTCGGAGCGCGACATCCGGCAGATTTGCCTGTTTCTTTGACATTGGTCCATCGCTTGCCGACATGAACGGGAGGCACGGCGAAGCGGACTTGGTTGCGAAGCCGGTTGCCCTATGCCAAAAGCGGCCACGCCGCTCGGAGATGCTCCCGCTTGAAGTCTTTTCGCGACAAACGCCGCGACAGCCGCCCGCCTGCGAAAGGCGGTGCGCAACAGGCGCGTCCGCACGACCGCGCGGCGGCAAGGCCGCAAGCAAAGCCACGCGAAGAACAGACCGGCAAGCCGGACAACCAGTCCGCACCGAAATCCGCGCCGCGCAACCTTGCCCGTCGCGACGGAGCGCTGCCGGCCGAACACCTGCCGCTGATCCTCGAAGTGGCGCCGAACGCCGATTATGCGTTGCTCGACAGCGGCGCCGGACAAAAACTCGAACAATACGGCCCCTACCGCATCGTGCGCCCCGAGGGCCAGGCGATCTGGCAGAAGGCTCTGCCGGCCAAGGACTGGGAGCGTGCCGACGCGATCTTTACCGGCGACACCGACGAGGAAGGCATCGGCCGCTGGCGTTTTCCCAAGACGCCGCTCGGCGAAACCTGGCCGATGAAGCATGACGGCATCGACTATCTCGGCCGTTTCACCTCGTTTCGCCATGTCGGCGTCTTTCCCGAGCAGGCCTCGCACTGGGACCATATGGCAGGGCTGATCGCGGCGGCCAGGCGGCCCGTCAAGGTGCTGAACCTGTTCGGCTATACCGGTCTCGCCTCGCTGGTGGCGGCGCGTGCGGGCGCTGAGGTCACCCATGTCGACGCCTCGAAAAAGGCGATCGGCTGGGCCCGCGAAAACCAGGAGATGGCCGGGCTTGGCGGCAAGCCGATCCGCTGGATCGTCGACGACGCGGTGAAGTTCGCCGAGCGCGAGGAGCGTCGCGGCAGCCGCTACGACATCATCCTGTTCGATCCGCCGGCCTATGGCCGCGGTCCCAAGGGCGAGGTCTGGCAGTTGTTCGAGGACCTGCCTGATCTGACCGACCTCTGCCGCTCGATCCTGACCCCGAAACCACTTGCCGTGGTGCTGACCGCCTACTCGATTCGCGCCTCCTTCTTCGCCATCCACGCCCTGATGCGCGACACCTTTGCCGGCATGGGCGGCAAGGTTGAATCGGGTGAGTTGATCATCCGTGAGAAGTCCGCCAGCCGCGCGCTTTCGACATCACTTTTTTCGCGCTGGGTGGCCTGACATGAACGAACGGCATGCCGGCGCACCCGGCCAGGTGAAGGAAGTCACCAGCCTCGCCAATCCCCTGGTCAAGGACATCAAGGCACTCGCCTTGAAGAAATTCCGCGACCAGCAGAACGCCTTCATGGCCGAAGGGCTAAAGCTGGTCATCGATGCGCTCGACCTGGGCTGGCAGATCAGGACGCTTGTGTTCGCGAAGGCCGGACGCGGCAATCCGGCCGTGGAAAAGGTCGCGGCGCGCACGGTCGCCGCCGGCGGCACCGTGCTCGAAGTCTCGGAAAAAGTGCTTGTCGCCATCACCCGCCGCGACAATCCGCAGATGGTGGTCGGCGTCTTCTCGCAGAAATTCCTGGCACTGAAGGACATCCGTGCCGACAATGGCGATGTCTGGGTCGCGCTCGACCGGGTGCGCGATCCCGGCAATCTCGGCACCGTCATCCGCACCGTCGATGCCGTCGGCGCCAAGGGCGTCATCCTGGTCGGCGACACCACCGACCCGTTTTCCGTCGAGACGGTGCGCGCTACCATGGGGTCGATCTTCGCCGTGCCGGTTGCAAGGGCGACGACCGAGGCATTCCTCGCCTGGCGCGGTGGCTTTTCGGGCCTCGTCGCCGGCACGCATCTGAAAGGCGCTGTCGACTACCGCTCGGTCGATTTTTCTCGTGGACCGGTGCTGCTGATGATGGGCAACGAGCAGCAGGGACTGCCCGAAAGCCTGGCGGCGAGCTGCGACAGGCTGCTCAGGATACCGCAGGCGGGCCGCGCCGATTCGCTCAACCTCGCGGTCGCCACCGGCATCATGCTGTTCGAGATCCGGCGCGGCGCGCTGAAACTCGAACCAATTCCGGACCAGCAATGAAGGTTGCCCAATCGTGAAATCATGGTCTCCCTACGCGCTGCTCGTCATCGTGGCCATCGCGCTCGACCAATGGATAAAGACGCTGGTCGAGGCCGGCCTGCCGTTTCAGGAAAAGCTTGATCTGGTGCCCTTCCTGGCGCTGTTTCGCACCTACAACACCGGCATCGCTTTCTCGATGTTCTCCTCCTTCGGTGACACCGGCCTCGTGGTCATCGCCGTCCTGGTCGTCGCTTTCGTGCTTTACCTTGCCACGCGCACGCCTGCGGGCCATGTCATCGCCCGCATCGGCTTTGCCCTGATCATCGGCGGCGCGCTGGGCAATCTGATCGACCGTGCCGTCTACGGCCATGTCATCGATTACATCCTGTTCCACACGCCGGTCTGGTCCTTCGCCGTCTTCAACCTCGCGGACGCCTTCATTTCCGTCGGCGCGGCGCTGGTCGTCTTCGACGAACTCATCGGCTGGCGGCGCGAATCCACGCCTCCGAACGCCAAGCCTTCCAAGGATTGACCCCGCGCGACCGTCGCCGCACAGTCAGACGCCAAGCAAGTTCGCGGAGAGAAAGATGCCCGAAACCTTCAAAGCCATCCTCGTTTCGCGCGACGCCGAGAAAAAACAGTCGGTCGCCGTGACCGATCTCACCGACGCCGATCTGATGGAGGGCGACGTCACCATCGCGGTCGAGGCGACGACGGTGAACTACAAGGATGGATTGGCCATATCGGGCAAGGCGCCGGTGATCCGCCGATGGCCGCTGGTGCCGGGCATCGACCTCGCCGGCACCGTCCTCTCCTCTTCCAATCCCGATTGGCGCAAGGGCGACAAGGTCATCCTGAATGGCTGGGGCGTTGGCGAAACGCATTTCGGCGCCTATGCCGGGCGCGCCCGTGTTAAGGGCGACTGGCTGGTGCCCTTGCCGGAAGGCATGAGCGCGCATGACGCCATGGCGGTCGGCACCGCCGGCTACACGGCCATGCTCTGTGTCATGGCGCTGGAGCGGCACGGCATCCTGCCCGATCGCGGCCCTGTCGTGGTGACGGGCGCTGCCGGCGGCGTCGGGTCGGTCGCGGTCTCGATCCTGTCCAGCCTCGGCTACCATGTCATTGCCTCGACCGGCCGCAACGCCGAAAGCCCTTATCTGATCAATCTTGGCGTCGCCGAAGTGATATCGCGCGACGAACTCAACCAGCCCGCCAAGCCGTTGGCCAAGGAGCGCTGGGCCGGAGGCATCGATTCGGTCGGCAGCCACACACTGGCCAACGTGCTGTCTATGACGTCCTATGGTGGTGCGGTCGCGGCCTGCGGCCTGGCGGGCGGCATGGATCTGCCGTCGAGCGTGGCGCCCTTCATCCTGCGCGGCGTCTCGCTCCTCGGCATCGATTCGGTGATGGCGCCGAAGGCCGTGCGCCTCGAAGCCTGGCGGCGCATCGGCTCCGATCTCGATGTGGACAAGCTCGCCAGCCTGTCCACGACCATCGGCTTTGACGGCATCATCGGTGCCGCACGCGACATCGTCGACGGCAAGATCCGCGGCCGTGTCGTCGTCGACATGTGACCCGGCTTAGGGATCGCAGGCAGCGGACGGAATTGCCACATAGGCCGGCAAATCCGTCGCCGCGGGGCAAAAACGCGCTATCCGCTAAAATTCGAACGATCCCCCGCAATTTTCCATAATCTCTGTCTGGCAAAGGATTTCGCATGATCGCGGAATCCGACAGCCAACAGGCCGACGCTGGCGACGACATCGATGCGGCACCGGCGCATGCGTCGGCATCGGTGCGACGGTTTATCGCCGCGCCGCCGCTGGTGCCCGATCAGCAACCGGTCAAGCGCGAGGGCCTGCCGATCCTGGCCTTCGTTGTCATGGCGCTGGCCGGCCTCTCCTACCTGACCGGGGCGCCGCCCTTCATCAGCCTTGCCTTGCTGGCAACAGGCCTTGCCGGCTTGGCCATGCATCTCCACGCCAGGCGCGGCGTACGCCACACAACGGTCCTGCTCGACGAGACCACCGCTCGCAACCGCGCCGAGATCGAGACGCTGGCCGACCGCATGTGGGAGATGCAGGAAAGCGAGGAGCGCTTTCGCGGTCTCATCGACGCCCTCGGCGACCTCGTCATCCATCGCGACCGCGACGGTCACATCGTCTATGCCAACAAGGTGTTCGCCGACCTCGTCGAAACCGATCAGCGCGACCTTGCCGGCAAAACGCTGGCCGAGCTCGGCATCGAGGTCGGCATCGTTCCCGATGCCGCTTTCTCAGACCATGAGTGCCTGAGTTCCACCGACGTCGCCATCCGCACGCCCACCGGCCCGCGCTGGTTCTCGTGGATCGAGCTGTCGGTGCGCGACAAGGACAGCGGTGCCGTCTCGCATCGCGCCATCGCCCGCGACATCACCGCCCGCAAACGCGCCGAATCATCCATGATCACCGCGCGCGAGCGGGCCGAGTTCGCAAGCCAGGCCAAGTCGCGCTTCCTGGCCACCGTCAGCCACGAGATCCGCACGCCGATGAACGGCATCATGGGCATGGCCAGGCTGCTCGCCGACACCAGCCTGTCGCCGGAGCAGCAGACCTATGTCGGCGCCATCTCGACCTCGGCCAGCGCCTTGCTGGCCCTGATCGAGGACCTGCTCGACTATTCCAAGATCGAGGCCGGGCGCTTCGATCCCGAACCGCAGCCCATGTCGGTGCGCGAGATCGCCGACAACATCATCGAGTTGATGGCCGCGCGCGCCTTCGCCAAGAATATCGGCCTCGGGTGCCATGTCGAACCGGATGTGCCGCAATTGATCACCGCCGATCCAGGCCGGGTCAGGCAGGTGCTGCTCAACCTCATCGGCAACGCCATCAAGTTCACCGACAGCGGCGGCGTGCTGGTCACCGTCGCGCGCGCCCGAACCGAGACCACCGACCGCATCTGCTTCACCATCGCCGATACCGGTCCCGGCATGCGCGACGAGGACATGGAGCGCATCTTCGAGGAGTTCGAGCAGGCCGACGGCACCTCGACGCGCACGCATGGCGGTGCCGGACTGGGACTTGCCATCTCCAGGCGCCTGGTGGCCGCCATGGGCGGCACGATTTCGGTTTCCAGCCGGCTTGGCCAGGGATCTGAGTTCGTCTTCGAGATCCCCGCCATATCAGCCACCGAACCGCCGCAGGGCCGGATGAACGCGCTTGCCGGCCGACGCGCCGTGATCCTGTCCAAGAATACCGTCGAAGCCGACGCCATCGCCCTCACCATCCGCGCCAATGGCGGCGCGGCCGGCATCGCCACCACCGTGGCCCAGGCAGCGTCCTTCGCCGACGGCTGCGACGTGCTTCTGGTCGACGCGGCCATGGAGGAGAGTGACGGAAGGCTGCTCAAGCGGCTCCGCCAGCATGGGTTTTCCGATTGCGAAGCCGTCACGCTGATCGCCCCCACCGACCGCGGCATGCTTGGCGAGTTTCGCGCCAGCGGCTACGCGACATTCCTTGCCCGGCCGGTGCGTGGGGGAACACTTTTGCGTGTCCTTTTGAGCAGCCATGCACCGGTGCAGGCCCCACCGCAGTCGGAAAAACGCCGCGCACCGGCACATCGTGCCGCGGGCGAACGCCAGCAGGGCCTGTCCGTGCTGATCGCCGAGGACAACGACATCAACGCCATGCTGGCCCGCGCAACGCTGTTGAAGGCCGGGCATCGCGTCAAGGTGGTCGGCAACGGCAAGGCCGCCGTCGAGGCGGTCACCGGCGCCGGGCACAACCGCCGCTTCGACGTGGTGCTGATGGACCTGCATATGCCAGTCATGGACGGGTTGGACGCCATTGCCGCGATCCGCCGCCATGAAGAGGAAACCTCCGTGCCGCCGGTGCCGATCATGGTTCTGTCGGCGGACAGCCAGGAAAAGACCCGCCATACGGTGCTTGCCCACGGCGCCAGCGGCTTCGTCACCAAGCCGCTCGATCCCGACGCGCTGGTCAGTGCCGTCGAGGGCCAGGTCGCCGCTTAGCCACCTTTTCCCGGTGCGTGGCTGACAAGACCACCAAAAAAGCAGCCCGGTTTCGGCGCCCGCGAACGCAAAGCGCATAGGGCTCTTGTGACGCAACATAGCCGGTTGACCGTTTTCGCCAGCCGACGAAGTATTGCCCGCGACGCCGTATCACGGTACTGTCACAATCCTGTTGCACCTACACCGTATCCCCGTGCCAAGAGGGATGGCTCGAAGGAGAATCACTCGTGCATACAGTTATGCCGGAATGTGACACTCGGCCGAACGCCAGCAGCGCCTTGCTCGCCGGACGTAATGTCGATTCCGTCATAAAAGGCGCGGCACTCGGCCGTATCGGCAATCTCGAAGTGCGGCTCGCCCGCAACGAGGCCGAGATCGCGGCCGCGCAGGAAGTGCGTTACCGCGTATTCTATGACGAGCTTGGCGCCAGGAAAGACCTTTTCCAGGCGCAGGATCGCCGCGATGCCGATCGCTTCGATCCGCTCTGCGATCATCTGCTCGTCCTCGATACCTCGCTTTCCGGCCCCGAGCATCGCCGCATCGTCGGCACCTACCGCTTGCTGCGGCAAGAAATCGCGGCAACCGCCGGAGGCTTCTATTCCGAAGGCGAATTCGAGTTGACCAAGCTCATCGCCCGTCACCCCGGCCAGCGTTTTCTCGAACTCGGCCGCTCCTGCGTTTTGCCGCAATATCGTTCGAAGCGCACCATCGAAGCGCTGTGGCAAGGCATCTGGGCCTACATCAACCACTACGAAATCGGTGTGATGACCGGCTGTGCCTCCTTCCACGGCACCGTACCGGCGGCGCATGCCGAGGCACTCACCTATCTCGCCCATCACTGCCGTACCAATTCCGCGTGGGACGTGCGCGCTGTGTCGGGGCGTTATTGCTCGATGGACCTGATGCCGATCGAGGCGGTCAACACCAAGGCGGCGATCGCGGCGATGCCGCCTCTGGTCAAGGGCTATCTGCGGGTCGGCGCCCGCATCGGCGATGGTTGCGTCATCGACCGCGAATTCTCGACCGTCGACGTCTTCGTCGTGATGCCGGTCAAGGAGATCGGCGCCCGCTACGTCAACTATTATGGCGGGGAAGCGCAGCGCTTCGCGGCTTGAAGTGAGTGGTGCGTGATGAACGCTACGCAGCGACATCACGGACTGACTACTGACTACTGACTACTGACTACTGACTATTCCCTACTCACTCACGGAATGTCTTCGGGCCGCCGGCCGGGGCGGCTCTTGTAGGATGGGAACGCCCAACCGAAACGCAGCGCACCGCCACGCACCGCGAAGGCAGCGGCGAAGCCGGCCACCTCCGAAACGATCGGCGGCAATCCCGCGACGTCGCCAGCCGTGAAGATGGCGGCGCCTACCAGAGCCGCGGTAACGTAGATTTCCGGCCTCAGCAGCACAGAGGGTTCGCCGGCCAGCAGATCGCGCAGGATGCCACCAAACGTGGCGGTGAGCACGCCGGTGATGACGGAGACAACCGGTGAGCCGGTAATTGCCAGCCCCTTGGCCGCCCCCATCACCGAAAAGGCCGCCAGCCCGATCGCGTCGAGCCACAGCAGCCATTTCCACCGGGATTCGACACGATGCGCACCAAAGAACACCAACACCGCGACCGCCGCGCAGATCAGCACGTAGCTGGAGTTGGCGACCCAGAAGACCGGCAGATTGAGGATCACGTCGCGAAGCGTACCACCGCCGATGCCGGTGACGCTGGCCAGGAACAGGAAGCCGATAGTATCGAGCTGTTTGCGCGAAGCCGCCAATGCCCCGGTCGCCGCGAAGACGGCAACGCCGGCATAGTCGAGAAGGGCGATGGGATTCATGGAGTGAGTAGTGAAGTAGTCGGTAGTGAATGGCAATTGGCGAAGCAGGCGCTACCCGACCCGGTCCTTGCTACTCACTACTCTCTATTCGCTACTCACGCATCCTTCTCCGCCTGCTCATTGACCGGCCCCGGCTCGACCGGCGCCTCGGCGGCGATTTTGGGACCTCCCTTGGCGACGCCGACCATGGCCGGGCGCAGCACCCGCTCGCCGATCGAATAGCCCGGCTGCACGACCTGGACCACGGTGTTGGCCGGGACATCCGGATTGGGCACTTCGAACATGGCCTGGTGGAAATTGGGATCGAACTTCTCGCCTTCCGGGGCGAGTTTCTTGACCCCATGCCGTTCCAGCGCCGACAGCATGGCGCGTTCGGTGAGATCGACGCCTTCGATCAGCGCCTTGAAGCCGGCGTCGCCCGACGCCTTGGCCTCGGCGGGAATGGCATCCAGCGCGCGGCGCAGATTGTCCGACACCGACAGCATGTCGCGGGCGAAATTCGCCACGGCATAGGTGCGCGCGTCATGCACGTCGCGAGCGGTGCGGCGGCGCAGGTTCTCCATCTCGGCCGCGACGCGCAGCGCGCGGTCCTTCAGCTCTTCATTTTCCTTCAGCAGCCGCACAAGCGCTTCGTAGTCGCCGTCGATCCCGCCTTCCATGCGCTCGGCATTGGCCTCGGCCGTCTCGGCTTCACTGGGCGCGCGTTCGTCTTTTGCCTGGTCGCTCATCGCCGTTTCCCGTCATCTCGAATGGTGTGGATTTTGTGCCCGATATCGAGGTTCGCAGGCCAAAAATCAAGGGGAAAGCGACCGCAAGGCCCTTTGAACGGACCTGGAAGGCATCAGGGCGATGCTTCGATTTTAATTCAAATTTTACCGTACTTGCCGGCTTTGCTTGCCACAAGGGCGTGATGGGGGAACCATTCCCTTGCTGGAGGAGTTTCGGAGCCGACGCAGGATTTTTGAGATGATGACCCGCAACAAGCTTGAAAAAGGCGAAGGGCTCGCCGCGGAGGTTCGGCGCCAGCTCGGTGCCGAGACGATGGCGCGCTTTGTGCGCACCTTGCCAACCTTCCGCGCCGAGACCGACATACCCGATCGATTCAGGCAATTGCTCGACCGCCTTGACCGGGTCGAGAACGGCGACGCCTGGCGCCGGCAATAGCCTCGTCGTCCGGCCTTACGCGACAATTACGCACAGTAACTTTACGTGATGGCCGGCTTGCGGCGGCGGCGCGCCCTGCCTATGCTTCCTGATGAACATGATTTCCCCTGAAGTGGCGGCCAACAGCAAGCGCGCCTGGCTCAAGATTCTGGCACGCTACAAGAAGCCTGACAGGCGGCGCAGCGCGCTCGAACTCGCCATTACCCTCATCCCTTTCGCCACACTGTGGGCTCTGTCTTCCGCCGCCTATGCGTACGGCCATTGGTGGGGGCTGGTCCTCATCCTGCCCGCGGCCGGCTTCCTGGTGCGGATCTTCATGATCCAGCACGATTGCGGCCATGGCTCGTTCTTCGCCAATCGCATGGCCGACGACTGGATCGGCCGTGCGCTTGGCATCCTGACGCTGACGCCCTACGATTGCTGGCGGCGTGCCCACGCCGTGCATCATGCCAGCGCCGGCAATCTCGACGAGCGCGGCATGGGCGACATCACGACGCTGACCGTCGCGGAGTACCGGCGCATGTCCTGGCGCGGCCGCCTGGCCTATCGCCTCTACCGCCATCCGCTGGTGATGTTCGGCCTCGGGCCGATCTGGCTGTTCATCTTCTCGCAAAGGCTGCCGATCGGCATGATGCGTGGCGGACTGACGCCCTGGGTGTCGTCGATGACCACCAATCTCGCCATTGCGCTCGCGGCGGCATTGCTTATCTGGGCCGTCGGTCCAGGCGCGTTCCTGATCGTCCATCTGCCGATCGTCATCCTCGCCGGTTCGGCCGGCATCTGGCTGTTCTACGTCCAGCATCAGTTCGAGGAGACCGAATGGGCGAAGGATGAGGAATGGCAGTTCCAGCATGCCGCCCTGCACGGCTCGTCCTACTACGACCTGCCTCCGGTGCTGAACTGGTTCACCGGCAATATCGGCGTCCACCACGTCCACCATCTCTCCGCCAAGGTGCCCGGCTACCGGCTGCAGGAAGTGCTGCGCGATTATCCGGAACTGCGCGGTATCGGCCGCGTCACGCTGCTCGACAGCCTGCGCTGCGTCAAACTGGCCTTGTGGGACGAAAACCGCCGCAAGCTGGTATCGTTCCGCGAGGCACACGCGGCCCTGTAGAGCAACCCTGGGAACCGCGGGCACGGTTTTGTCCGCGGTTGCGCAACATCAGGAGACAAGCGGGTCAGCGTTTCCGTCAAACGGCGACCCGCTCAGGGATCAGCGCCGCGCCGCGGGCGCGCGGCCCGGCGACGCCTCTGCTCAGGCTGCTTGCCGCTCTTCGCGCATCAGGATCTCGCCATGGCGGATCTCCGTGCCCAACACCTTCAGGCATTCGCGGATGAAATTGGACAGGCCCGGCCAGCCCTTGGCCGACACCAGATTGCCGTCGACATGGGCCCCCGTCGGCGCGACGTCGATATAGATGCCGCCGGCCAGCGTGACTTCCGGCTCGCAATAGTGAAGCGCCGCCACTTCCCTGCCCCGCACCACGCCGTCGACCGCGATCAGGATCTGCACGCCATGGCAGATGGTGAAAATCGGCTTGCCGGTCTCATGGAAGTGCCGCACCAGCGCCTGCACGCGCTTGTCGATGCGAATGTACTCAGGCCCGCGTCCGCCCGCCGCGTAGACGGCATCGTACTGGGCCGGGTCCACCTCGGAAAACGTCTTGTTGAGGATATAGTCGTGGCCGAGCTTTTCCGTATAGGTCTGGTGGCCCTCGAAATCATGCAGCGAGGTCTTCAGCACGTCGCCCGCCTTCTTGTCCGGGCACACGACATGCACCGCGTGACCGACGGCATGCATGGCCTGTTCAAAGACGAAAATCTCATACTCCTCGCTGAACTCGCCAACGAGCATCAATATCTTCTTGCCAGCCATTCCCGGATCCTCCCTTGTGGCCATTTATTTCGGGTCACGAAATAATCGCTCTATGCTAAGGGCAGGACGATGAAAGAGAAAGCGCAAATCGCTCTATTGGTAAGCGATAGCACAAGGCTCCTGTTGCTCGGCGACCCGCAACGGCCCATCGCCGCCATGCAAGGCATCCGCGCCGCGCTGGTTGCCCTCGGAGCGCCGGAAATAGGGCAGCACCTCGTCCCATGACCACCCGTCGCAGCCAAGATCGGCCCATTCGTCATAGTCGCGGCGATGGCCGCGTGCGTAGAGCATGGCGTTGATGGCACTGGAGCCGCCCAGCGCCTTGCCGCGCGGCTGGTACCCCTTGCGGCCGCCAAGCCCCTGCTGCGGCACCGTTTCGAACGCCCAGTTGTTGATCTTCGGCCGACCCGGCAGCAGCGCGATGACGCCAGCGGGCGCCCGGATCAGCAGACTCTTGCCGGCGCCGCCTGCTTCGATCAGGCAAACCGTTTTCGACGAATCTTCGGAGAGGCGCGCGGCAAGCGCGCAGCCGGCGGAGCCGCCGCCGGCGATGACGTAGTCGTAGCGCATGAAGATCCCTCCCGATCGTCAGGCGGATATCTCTATCCGGACGACCAGAAAAGGCCCGATCGCGGGCGATGTAAAGACGTACGGAACTGCCCCAGCGTCAGCTGGTGCGAAGGCGCCGCCAGGAATATTTCGGTCCCTTGGGCTCCGCTATGGCGGCCGGCTGGTAGTAAAGCCCCAAGCCACCGGTACGGCCCTCTTCCAGGCGCTTCAGAAGCACCGGATTCGAGATCTCGAACTCGTCGAAGCCGAGCCGCAGCATATGCGGCAACGGGTCGACCAGGACCTGCCCGGTGGCACGCAGCGCGCCTGTGAAGTGATAGCGGTTGCGCAGCAATTCGCCCTTGGAGAAGGACCGGCCGTCGCCGAAAGCCGGGAAGGCCAGCGCCACCAGCGACAGCTGGTCGAGCAGGCCGGCGATCTTCTCGAGCTGATCGCCGGGCTGCAGCACGACGCCGAGCCGCTCCTTCGCCGAGCGGCGCACCTCCGGATCGAGATCGAGGAACGCCTGCAGCGGCAGGATGAAGCGGCCATTGCCGGAAAGCGCGTCCGCGCTCTCGGCATGCGTCCACTCATCCTCGCGGAAACCCGTCGGGGTCCAGAGGCGGGTTTCCGGTGTCGTCGGTTCAGTCATCAAAATTCCTAAAGATTCAAAGCTCAGCGTGTTGAGGTCCAGGTCAACCGGAGCGGAGCGTACTTGAAGTACATGAGCACCGGAAGCGCAGGAAGCCGCCGTGCGCAGACCGGCTGACCTGAATTGTAACATACCTATAGTGATGCGTCGGTCAGCGACACTTCCAGCCCCGACAGGTGAATGCCGCACTCGGTCTTGGCGTGGCCGGCCCAGCGGCCGCTGCGCGCGTCCTCGCCCGGCTGCACCGGCTGCGTGCACGGGAAACAGCCGATCGACAGATAGCCATAGGCGACCAGCGGATTTTCGCGCAGCGCATGCGCGCGCATGTAATCCGCCTGGTCCGACGTCGTCCAGCGTGCCAGCGGATTGATGCGGATGCGCGGTCCCACAGCCTCGAACACAGGCAGTGCCGCCCGTGTCGAGGCCTGGAAGCGCTTGCGGCCGGTGAACCAGGCGCGGAACGGCGCCACGCCCCGTGCCAGCGGCTCGACCTTGCGCACATTGCAGCAGGCATCGGTGTCGCTCTGGTGCAGATCGCCGGTCGGGTCGATCCGTTCGAGCGCCGCATCCTCGGGCTTGATGACCTGGACGTTGGTCAGCCCGAAATCGGCGACCAGCGCGTCACGATAGCCCAGCGTCTCCTCGAAATGCTTGCCGGTGTCGAGGAAGATGACCGGCAGCGTGCGGTCGATCTCGGCGAGCATGTGCAGCAGCACGGCGGAATCCGCACCGAAGGACGATACGGCGGCAATCTCGTCGTGGAACAATTCGCGGGCCGACCGTTCGATGATTTCGAGCGGCTTCAGGTGACCGTAGAGCGCGTCGAGCCCCGCCGCCTTGGCGGCGGCGCCGTCATCGACGTCGGCAATATGGTCAAGCGGCCTTGGCTTCGCCAGCATAGAGCGCCTCCTTGAACGGCGCGGGACCGACACGGCGGTAGGCGTCGATGAATATTTCCTGTGGGTTAAGCCGAAGGCCGAGATAGGTATCGACGATCGTCTCGATGGCGTCGGTGATCTCCTCCGACGAGAAGCCGCGTCCGATGATCTCGCCGACGGAGGTGTTTTCGTCGGCCGAACCGCCGAGCGTCACCTGGTAGAGTTCGGAGCCTTTCTTCTCGACCCCGAGGATGCCGATATGGCCGACATGGTGATGGCCGCAGGCATTGATGCAGCCGGAAATCTTGAGCTTGAGCTCGCCGATCTCGCGCTGTCGCTCCAACGAGGCGAAGCGTTGCGAGATTTCCTGCGCGATCGGGATCGAACGCGCCGTCGCCAGCGCGCAATAGTCGAGACCCGGGCACGAGATGATGTCGGAGATCAGGTTGGAATTGGCCGTCGCCAACCCGATATCGACCAGCGCGTCATAGACGGCCTTGAGGTCGGCGCGCGCCACATGCGGCAGGATCAGGTTCTGCTCGTGACTGACGCGAAGCTCGTCGAAGGCATATTTCTCGGCAATGTCGGCCACCGCTTCCATCTGGCTGTCCGAGGCATCGCCCGGCACCTCGCCGATACCCTTGAGCGAAATCGTCACCGCCGCGTAGTCGGGGTGGCGGTGTGTCACAACGTTCTGGTCGAGCCACTCGGAGAAGCCCTTGGAATCCAGCCGCGCCACCTTCACGGCCGCGTCGCCATCGGGCCGTATCGTCAAGGCCGGCGGTGCGAAATAGGCCTCGATGGCGCGGATATCCGCCTCCGGCAGCTTCAGTTCCGCGTCCTTCAGCTCCTGCCACTCGGCCTCGACCTGGCGGGTGATTTCCTCGACGCCGGTCTCATGGACCAGGATCTTGATGCGCGCCTTGTACTTGTTGTCGCGGCGGCCATAGAGATTGTAAACGCGCAGGATCGCCGTGCAGTAGGACAGAAGGTCGGCCTCCGGCAGGAAGTCGCGGATCTTGCGCGCCACCATCGGCGTGCGGCCCTGGCCGCCACCGACATAGACGGCGAAGCCAAGCTCGCCGGCTGCGTTCTTCTTCAGGTGCAGGCCAATGTCATGCGTCTGGATGGCGGCGCGGTCGCGCTCGGCTCCGGTCACCGCGATCTTGAACTTGCGCGGCAGGAACGAGAATTCCGGATGCACCGAGGACCACTGCCGCAGGATTTCCGCATAGGGACGCGGATCGGCGACCTCGTCGGCTGCAGCCCCGGCAAAATGGTCGGCGGTGACATTGCGGATGCAGTTACCGCTGGTCTGGATGGCGTGCATCTCCACGCTTGCCAGATCCGCCAGGATCGCCGGAATGTCCGACAATGCCGGCCAGTTGAATTGGATGTTCTGGCGCGTGGTGAAATGACCATAGCCCTTGTCGTATTTGCGGGCGATGTGGCCGAGCATGCGCAGCTGCTTGCCATTCAGCGTGCCGTAGGGCACGGCGATGCGCAGCATGTAGGCGTGCAGCTGCAGGTAGACGCCGTTCATCAGCCTGAGTGGGCGGAACTGGTCCTCGGTGATCTCGCCGGACAGCCGGCGCTCGACCTGATCGCTGAACTCGGCGACGCGGGCCTGGACAAAATCGTGGTCGAACTCATCGTAACGGTACATGCTTCGTCTTTCAGGGCGCGTCCGCCCATGCCTGGTGTCTTGTCAGGCTGCGTGCGCAGCCTGCTTGCCGAGATCGTTGCGGATGGTGGGACCGGCGGCGCGGATCTTTTCGCGCAACCGCAAAGGTTCGACGACGCCGCCGACGACTTCCGCGTCGATCAGATTGACGTCGACCACTTCATTGTCGGCATAGGCCTTGGCGCCGATCGCCTCCAGCCGATCCTCGGCGGCCTTATCATGGGCAAGGTCGGCCTGGCCAACTGTTTCCGCCCAGCCGCCGTCGGCGTACCAGACGGCAATGCCGTCGGTGAGGCGGTTTGCGGTCAGTATCTTCATGGTTCGACCTCCACGGCACCCACGTTGGCGGCGCTCTCATGAGTATGTGCCGCGAGAGGCTCTGAACGTTCAAAGTTGGCGCCGGCAACCGCGTCGCCAATGATGGTCATCACCGGGCCGGTGAGATCGACTCGTGCTTCAAGCGACGGCAAATCGGCCAGCGTGCCGTGGAAACGGCGGCGGTTCCGCAGGCTGGCGTTCTCGACCACGGCGACCGCCGTGTCCGGCGACAGGCCGGCTTCGATCAGCCGGCCGGCGACTTCGGCCGCGACCGAACGGCCCATGTAGACCGCAACGGTCGCACCGGAAATGGCGAGTTTGGCCCAGTCCGGCAATGAATTGCCCTTGAGATCGTGGCCGGTCGTGAACACCATCGAGGAGGAAACACCGCGCAGCGTCAGCGGCAGCTCGAAATCGGCGGCGGCGGCGAAGGCCGCGGTGACACCCGGAACCACCTCATAGGCGATGCCGGCATCGCGAAGTGCGGCCATCTCCTCGCCGGCGCGGCCGAACACCAGCGGGTCGCCCGATTTCAGCCGTACGACCCGTTTGCCCGCACGGCCAAGCTCCACCAGCAATGCGTTGATTTCGGCCTGGCTCTTGGTGTGGCAGCCCTTGCGCTTTCCCACCGGCAGACGCTCGGCATCGCGGCGCCCCATGGCGACGACCGCCTCCGGCACCAGCGCGTCATGGACGATGACGTCGGCCTCCATCAGCAGGCGATGCGCCCGCAGCGTCAAGAGATCCTCGGCACCGGGACCGGCGCCCACCAGGGCGATGTGCCCACGAACGGGCGCGTCGGACACCAGCAGATCGGTCGCGGCTTCGTGCGCCCGCGAAAATTCGCCGGCCTCGATAGCGCGCGCCGGCGCTCCGCCGAAGAAGTCACTCCAGAAACGGCGGCGTACATTGCCCCTGGGCAATCTCTCGGCGGCATTGCGGAACGACGCGGCGAGCGCCGCCAGCGGCCCGAGCGACGGCGAAAGCATGCGGTCGATGCGGCCGCGCAGCATCTGGGCAAGTACCGGCCCGGCGCCTTCCGTACCGATCGCCACCGCGACCGGTGCGCGGTTGACCAGCGCGGGCGTGAAGAAATCGCAGAGCTCCGGCCGGTCGACGGCGTTGACCGGAATGCCCAGCCGGCGCGCGTCGGCGGCCACGCGACGATCGAGCGTCTCGTCGCCGCTGGCGGCAAACACCATCACGGCGCCTCCGAGCCGCGAAGCGTCATAGGCGGCGGCTACATGGTTCGCGCCGGTCTCGGCGATGAAAGCCAACAGCTCCGGCTCGGCATTCGCGGCGATGATATGCAGGACCGCGCTCGACTGGGCGATCAGCCGCGCCTTGGCCAGGGCTTCCTCGCCGCCGCCGACAATGGCCACGGCTTCGCCCTCGACCCGCACGAAGACGGGAAAGGCATTGAGCTTGGTGGTGTCTTGCGGCATCAGAAAAGCAATCCGGAAACAGTATCGCAGTTTTACGCCCGGGCGTAAAAAAGCAGAAGCAAAGCACTCGCGCATCCGGTGATGGCAGGCAATCGCTTTTTCGCAACCGCGAAAGGCAGGAGAAAAATATTCCACGCCCATGCACCGGGAGCGCCCGCGCTGCTGAACCGCGCCTTGATTTGAGGCACTTTTAGCTGTCGGCGACCCGTCCCACAAAACAGTTTTTTCTAATTTCTACCAATTCAGTAGATTAAAGTCGTGCGGCGGTGATTTCGTCTTCAGCGCCTGGCTGCACGGCCACTCGGTCCTCCGTTCGGGTGGAACGTTGACGGGTCAAAATGCGTTCCCGGTATAGCCACCACTCAACAAGGAGCGTTCCCATGAACACGATCAAACTGAAGCATGGCATTTGGGTTCTGGTGGCTGACGGTGAAAAGGCGCTCCTGCTCAAGAACGCCGGCGATACCAAGTTTCCCAACCTTGAAGTCGTACAGGTGATGGAACAGGAGAACCCGCCCACACGCGAACAGGGAAGCGATAGCCCCGGTCGATACAATGACGGCCCATCCGTGCATCGCAGCGCGGTCGAGGAGACCGACTGGCATCGCATCGGCAAGGAGCGCTTCGCCGAGGAGATTGCCGCCCGCCTCTACAAGCTTGCACATGAGGGTGCATTCGACCGCCTTGTGCTTGTCGCCCCGCCAATGGTGCTCGGCGCGATGCGCAAGAAGCTGCATAAGGAGGTTGGCGACAAGGTGACGGCCGAAATCCCGAAGACCATGACCAACCACGCCATCTTCGAGATCGAGGCGTTGCTGCAGGCAGCCTGACCACGCGGGGCGAAGAGGCGCAGCACGGTACCACTGAACCCAGGCACTTGACCGGCAGTCACTCAGCTGCCGGTCAAGTTTTTGCCGTCTCGACGTTGATTTCGCGGCTTTGCGGGTTGCATCGCCGACACCCCGTCCACCATATTGCAAACGGGCGGCGGCTTAGGGCGGCGCATATCCGACATCGCTAGCTTGAAAGGCGCTCCATAGACAATGCCGCATGACACGCCCCTTATCGCCACCATCGTCGCCGGTCTGGGGCTGGCTTTCGTCTTCGGCGCTCTCGCCAACCGTTTCCGCATTCCCCCATTGGTGGGCTATCTCGTAGCCGGCGTGCTGGTCGGGCCGAACACGCCCGGCTTCGTCGCCGACGCGGGCCTTGCCAACGAACTGGCCGAGATCGGCGTCATCCTGCTGATGTTCGGCGTCGGGCTGCATTTTTCGCTCAAGGACCTGCTGTCGGTCCGTGCCATCGCCGTGCCAGGCGCCATCGTGCAGATCGGCTTTGCCACCGCGCTCGGCGCCGGGCTGTCCTGGATGCTCGGCTGGTCGATGGGCGCGGGCCTGGTGTTCGGGCTTGCGCTGTCGGTCGCCTCGACTGTGGTGCTGCTGCGCGCGCTTCAGGAGCGCCGCATGATCGAGACGGAGCGCGGCCGCATCGCCGTCGGCTGGTTGATCGTCGAGGATCTGGCCATGGTGCTGGCGCTGGTGCTATTGCCGGCCCTTGCCGGCGTGCTCGGCGGCCAGGAACAGGCCGATGCCCATTCGAGCGGTTTGCTGTCGCTGCCGGCCAGTTACGGCATCTGGGGCGTCGTCGGCATCACGCTGGCCAAGGTCGCCGCTTTTGTCGTCGTCATGCTGGTGGTCGGCCGCAGGGTCATTCCCTGGATCCTGCACTATGTTGCCCATACCGGGTCGCGCGAACTCTTCCGGCTCTCGGTGCTCGCCATCGCGCTCGGCGTCGCCTTCGGCGCGGCAAAACTGTTCGGCGTCTCGCTGGCGCTGGGTGCCTTCTTCGCCGGCATGATCATGAGCGAATCCGAACTCAGCCACCGTGCGGCGGAAGAATCGCTGCCGCTGCGCGATGCCTTCTCGGTGCTGTTCTTCGTCTCCGTCGGCATGCTGTTCGACCCATTCAGCCTGTTCAGCAACGGCCTGCCGATCCTGGCGACGCTGGCCATCATCGTCATCGGCAAGTCACTTGCGGCTTTCGTCATCGTCGTCGCCTTCGGCTATCCCATGGCCACGGCCTTGATGATTTCGGCCAGTCTTGCCCAGATCGGTGAATTCTCCTTCATCCTGGCCGAACTCGGCGTCGGGCTGAAACTTCTGCCCGAACAGGGCCGCGACCTGATCCTGGCCGGCGCCATCCTGTCGATCGTGCTCAACCCGCTGATGTTCCTGATCATCGATTGGATGAAGCCGTGGCTCGAGGCCCGCGCCGCCAGGACGGCACCGCCGGCGGACGCCAAGCCGGTTGGTCCAGCGACGGAACCGGGCCAGGTCGCCTCGGTCGCCGTAGCGTCCAAAAAGGAAGACGGCCCGCCACCAAGGACCGCGCTCACAGGTCATGCCATCCTGATCGGCTACGGCCGCGTCGGCGGCCTCGTCGGCGCGGCGTTGAAAGAAGCAGCACGGCCTTTCCTTGTCATCGAGGACGCCGACAAGACGCTGGCGAGGCTGAAAGCAGACGGCATCGAAACCGTCGCCGGCAACGCCGCTAACACCGAAGTCTTCGCCGCCGCCAATCCCGAAGGCGCCACACGGCTGATCCTTGCCATCCCCAATGCCTTCGAGGCCGGCCAGATCGTGCTGAGGGCGCGCGCCGCCAATCCCAACATCAACGTCGTCGCCCGCGCCCATTCCGATGCCGAGGTCGAGCATCTGAAGGGGCTCGGTGCCGATACGGTGATCATGGGCGAGCGCGAGATCGCCCGCGGCATTGTCGAAGAGGTGCTTGGCCACAAGCAACAGGTGGCTGAGCCGTCCGCTGCCTGAGCCAACCCGCCCACGGGCGCGTTGATCAAGCCACGAAGGCCGAGCCGCCGTTTTGCGCGACACTGCCGAGGTATTTTGCCGGCGGCTTGCCGAGCGCCTTCTTGAACATGGTGATGAAGGCGGTGACCGAGCCATAGCCGAGATCGCCCGAAACCTGCTGCACGCTGGCGCCGGCGGCGAGTTCCCGAATGGCGACGATCAGGTGCAATTGCTGGCGCCAGCGCCCGAAGCTCAAGCCAGTCTCCTTGACGACGAGGCGAGCCAGACTGCTTTCGCTGAGCGCGACGCGCTTTGCCCATTCGGCAAGCGTGCTGCGATCGCCCGGGTTCTGCGACAATGCGGTGGCGATCCGGCTGAGGCGCGGCTCGGATGAAATCGGCAGATGCAGCTGCTGGACGGGCATGCGCGGCAGCTCGTTGAGCAGCGTCGTCGTCAAGAGCTCATCCCTTGCCTGGTCGTCCCGCACGCTGTCGGCCAACTCGATGATCAGTTCGCGCAGCAGCGGCGAGATCGAAAGCGTGCAGCATCGGTCGGGCAAATCGGCCGCTCCCGGTTCGATGTAGACGAAAAAAATCCGGGCATTGGCCGTCGCGATGTTGCTGTGCTCCATGGCGCCGGGGATCCACACCCCGCAATGCGGCGGCACCATCCACAGTCCGCTCGGAACGCGGCATGTGACGCCGCCTCCGAGCGCGAAGACGAGCTGGCCCTTGCGGTGCCAATGAGCCGGCACCTCCGCTCTGGTCTCGGTGACGTCGACACGAACGGCGATGGCCGGCGCCACCACATCATCGACATCGAAATTGGGCCAAGGGTAGCGAAGAGGCTGTCTCATGATGACTGCTTTTAGCGATTAAATGCCATGATAGCTAAATTTTTCCCGCTGCGAAGTCGATAAGATCCGATGACCAGCAAGAAGGTACGTGCCCATGCTCGCCTTAGTCATATCTCCCGACAGTGCCACGCGATTGAGGCTAGCCGAGGTGGAAGAGCCTCGGCCCCTCGCGGACGAAGCGCTCGTCTCGGTTCACGCGACCTCGCTGAACCGCGGCGAACTGCGCCTGCTCACCATCCGCCCCAACGGCTGGATACCCGGCCAGGATATCGTTGGAATTGTCGAACGCGCGGCCGCCGATGGCTCCGGGCCGGCAGCGGGCACGCGCGTCGCGGCTCTGGTCGACCAGGCCGGCTGGGCTGAACGCGTCGCCGTTCCGACCGACCGCCTCGCCGGCCTGCCGGCGGAGGTCGGTTTCGTCTCGGCAGCCACGCTCCCAGTGGCGGGCACGACGGCGCTCAGGACTTTGCGCCATGGCGGCGACCTGGCCGGCTTAAAGGTTCTGATCACCGGGGCAAGTGGGGCCGTCGGCCGCTTCCAGATCCAGATCGCCCGCGAGCAGGGTGCTTCGGTGACCGCCGTCGCCGCCGCCCGGCACCATGAGGACCTGCGTGGACTGGGAGCCGAGCGGATTGTCGAAGCGATCGAGCAGGCGGAAGGGCCGTTTTCCCTGATCACCGAGTCGGTCGGCGGCAAAAGCCTCGCCGACGCGATCGAACGCGTCGCCCCTGGCGGGACAATCGTGATCTTCGGGTCGAGCAGCGGCGAACTCACGCCGGTCGGGTTCCGTCAGTTCGTTCCGGGTCACGAAGGGGCGAGGCTGCAGACATTCGCCTACTACACATCCGGTTCCGCCATCGGCGCGGATATCGCCGCGCTGCTCGCGCTGGTCGCCGCTGGTAGGTTGGAAACCCGCGTGGCGATGACCGTGCCGTGGACGGACATCGGCCAAGCCCTGGACGCCCTGCGCCAGCGAAGCTTCAGCGGCAAGGCCGTCCTTACCCTCACCGGATGAGCGGGCCTTGGCTCGACCGGCTCACACGTGCTGGCCGCCATTGATGTGGATTTCCGAGCCGGACACATAGGACGACTGGGCCGAGCACAGGAAGAAGATGATGTCGGCGACCTCCGCCGTGGTGCCCAGGCGTCTCAGTGGAATCGTCTCGACGATTTTTTCCGTGCCCGGCGACAGGATCGCGGTGTCGATCTCGCCGGGCGCAATGGCGTTGACGCGGATGCCGTGCGGGCCGAAATCATGCGCCATTTCGCGCGTCAGCGAGCCGAGTGCGGCCTTCGACGTCGCATAGGCGGTGCCGGCGAAGGGATGCACGCGGGTGCCGGCGATCGAGGTGACGTTGACGATCGAGCCCTTGGCCGAAGCCAACTCCTTGAACAGGCCGCGTGCCAGCATGATAGGCGCGAAGAAATTGACCTGGAACACGTCGCGCCAGACATGCATCGGCGTGTCGATCGAGTTCATCCGGCTGTTGCCGTCCTTGAGCTTGGGCGAAATGCCGGCATTGTTGACCAGCGCATTGAGCTGGCCCCCATGCGCCTCCAGCCGGTGACGAATCTCAGACACCGCGATGCCGACATCTTCCTGATCGGCGAGATCGACCTTGATGTGGTCTTCGGGGCCGGCCGGCCACGGGCAATCCTCGGCGAAGGCCTGGCGCGAGCACGTGATGACGCGCCAGCCCTCGCGCGAAAAGCGCTTGACCGTGGCGTGGCCGATGCCGCGGCTGGCGCCGGTCAGCACGATGGTTTTTCGGGTGTCGAGTTCAGCCATGTCGCGGTCTCCGGCCGGAGGTGTAGCCGAACACCGTGGCGCTGGCGAGAGGCGGATTGACGCTCAGCCGCCACCGAGAATGTCGAGGATCGAGGTCCGCTTCTTCTTCAACGGACCGCCAACGCTGCCGGGCGGCACCGGATGGCCGACGGAAGCAGTCGTGCCGGAATCGCTTGGCATGTTGAAGTCGCCATCGGCATCGACGGTCTGAGCAGGCCGCGCCGCGCGGACCGGCGCAGGCGTCGCCGGTGCTGTCGCCTGCGCGGCCGGCGCCTGCTGGCCGACCGACGCCGACGGGACAGGTGCCGGCTGGTTGTTGTCGGCCGAGGGAATGTCGTCGGGCACGACCGTGTCGGGCGGCGTCGACTTCCAGGTGCCGGGCAGCGGCCGAACCGGCACGCCCTCATGCGCGGCGACCATGAACTCATGCCAGGCCTGCGCCGGCAGCGCGCCGCCGGTGACCTTCTTCATCGCCGTGCCATCATCATTGCCGAACCACACGCCGGTGGTGAGATTGGCGGTATAGCCGACGAACCAGGCGTCGCGCGAATTCTGGCTGGTGCCGGTCTTGCCCGCCGACGGCCACGCGAAAGCCGCCTTCTTGGCCGTGCCGACCTCGACCGTGCCGGTCATCATCGAATTCATCATGCCGACGATTTCGGGCTTGATCACGCGCGGTGCGCTGCCGCCGGCGCTGTCATAGAGCACCTTGCCATCCGACGTCGTCACGCGGCGGATGAAATGGATGTCGGGCTTGTAGCCGCCATTGGCGAAAGGCACATAGGCCGAGGTCAGCTCCAGCGGCGTCACTTCCGAGGTGCCGAGCGCGATCGAGGTGTTGGCCTGCAGCTCGGACTGGATGCCCATGCGATGCGCGGCTTCCACCACCGCGTTCGGCCCGACTTCCATGGTCAACTGCGCGGCCACCGAGTTCAGCGACTTGGCCAGCGCGGTCGCCAAGGTGACCTTGCCGAAATACTTGCCGCCGTAATTGTCGGGCGTCCAGTTGCCGATCTTGATCGGCGCGTCGTTGCGCACGCTGTCGGGCGTACGGCCGGCCTCGAGCGCCGCCATGTAGACGAACGGCTTGAACGCCGAGCCGGGCTGGCGGCGCGCCTCGGAGGCGCGGTCGAACTGGCTGGTCGAATAGTCGTAGCCGCCGACCATGGCGCGCACCGCGCCGGAATCGTCGATCGACACCAGCGCGCCCTGGGTGACGTTGAGCTTCTTGCCGCTTTCATCGATCAGCCGGCGGATCGACTGTTCGGCGAGCTTCTGCAGGTTGAGGTCGACTGTAGAATCGATGACGATATCGCCGCGCACGTCGCCGATCAGGTCGGGCAGTTCTTCCATGATGGTGTCGGCGACATAGTTTTCCGAGCCGGTCCAGTAGGATGGCGAGCGCGTCGCCGGTGCGCTCAGCGCCGTCTTCAGCTCCTTCTCGCTGATCTTGCCCTCCTCGCGCATGGCGGCGAGCACCAGCTGCGATCGCTCCTCGGCGGCCTTGGGATCGCGCGCCGGCGACAGCCGCGAGGGCGCCTTCAACAGGCCGGCCAGCAGTGCGGCTTCCGACAGGGTGACGTCGCGCGCGCTCTTGCCGAAATAGCGCCGCGAGGCCGCCTCGACGCCATAGGCGCCGGAGCCGAAATACACCCGGTTGAGGTACATTTCGAGGATCTGGTCCTTGCTGTGCTTGTGCTCCAGCCACAGCGCCAAAAGCACCTCCTGCACCTTGCGCTCCAGCGTACGGTCTGGCTTCAGGAACAGGTTTTTCGCCAATTGCTGCGTCAGCGTCGAACCGCCTTGCGAGAAATGCCCGCCGAGCACGTTGGTCACCATGGCGCGCGACAGGCCGATCGGATCGACCCCGAAATGCGAATAGAAACGGCGGTCCTCGATGGCGATCACTGCCTCGGGAATATAGGGCGACATCTCGTGCAGCCCGACGGCCTCGCCACCGCTCATGCCGCGATTGGCGAGCAGCTGCCCATCGGCCGAGACGATCTTGATGTTGGGGGCGCGGTCAGGGATCGACCAGGTCGTGGCCGCCGGCATCTTGGCGCCGTAGTAGATGACGACACCCGCCACCGCGATGCCGCCCCAAATGGCGAGCACGAAGCACCAGTAGACCAGCCGGCCGAGCACGCCGAACAGGCCACGCCCGCTTCCGCCGCGCCTGCCCCGTGACGATTTCGCCTTCGATGATTTGCGTTTGGCGGAGGCTTTGCGATTGCTCGGCACGACGCGGTCCTCCTCGCTCACCGACAGACCCGTCTGGGATTTCGCCCGTGGCGGTCCCTCGAAGCTGGGTTCGATGCGACTGTCTCTGCGGTTCGCCATGCGCTGCGCTGATATCCCCGGTGCCAATGGCGCTCGGGTTGAAGAGTAGATGCGGCGATTTAAGGGCGGGTTAAGCAGGCCTTCGGCCAACCCGCTGAATTTCGTTAGGAATTTGTTAATCCTGTGGGCCGCGACCGGATGACAGCCGGCTTACGCGACGCCAAGTCCGCCGGACCTCATGGCCGCCACGAACGCCTCGTTTGCCTTCTTGACGGTTTTCGATCTCATAGGTCAGCCATCGGCAGAACATGCCGACGATCGACGCCGCGGCGCCGAAAAGCAGACAAATGGTCAGCAGCGGGCTTTTGGAAGCGCTCGACCAGCTGACGATGGCCAGCAACACAACACTCAAGGTTGAAATCAGATAACCCACGCCCTTGAGCAAGTGCAAAGAGGCTTTTGTCATACCTGAAATCTCCTCGGCCTGCCCTTCGGAACATTCATTACGCCTTGGAGTTCCATCCCGGACCAACCCGGAATGCGACAGAGCAACCTCATGCCCGACTATCTCAAGTTGCCAACGACGACGAAGGGTCTTGTCAGGGTCGTCATCGAAACACCGCGTGGCGCCGCGGCCAAGGTCGCCTATGAGCCGGCTACGCAGGTATTCGGCTATGTCCGCCCTTTGCCCGTCGGAATGATCTATCCCTACGATTGGGGGTTTATCCCCTCCACGTTGGGGGAGGATGGCGATCCACTGGACGGACTTGTCATCCATCAGGCCGCCACGGGTTCGGGCGTCGTCATCAAATGCGACTTACTGGGCGCGCTGCGGGTTGAGCAGACGGATCAGGGCGGTAAGCCGCTCCGCAACGACCGCTACGTTTTCTGCCCTCGCAGGGAGGATGCGGTGGACGAGCCCGTGGCGGCGGACCAAGTGCCCGAGCATCTCAGGCGCGAGATCGAACAGTTCTTTTTGTCGTCGGTGCTTGGAACGGGCAAAACCATCAAATTCAAAGGCTGGCAGGATGCCGATGAAGCGCACAGGGCGATCAAAAAGGGCATGAAGGCCTTTGCCGCCAGGCCGCGGAAGTAGGCATGCTCGCTTTCTGGCGCCTTGTTGCATTCGGTCGGATGCTCAAGGGGCCAAGCCCGGCCCGATCCCCGACCCCAAGACCGACGCCAGCGGATAGAAGGCCAGCGCCTGCTCCTCGCATGTGACCGCAATGACACTGTTCGAGCGGTCGATGTCGAGGCCCTTCGGCCCGCCTTCCTCGACACTGGCCCTGCCGCGCTGGAAGGTCTCCTCGTCGAGCACGCCGACTGACCGCGCCGGGCCGCGACGCCCGGTCCAGTTGTCGCCGCGTTCATAGACATGCACGACGGGGCTGCCGGCATCGGCCACGATGATATGCCGGTCATCCCCAGTGAAGCGCAGGCCATGTGGAAAGCCGGCGGCTTGCAGGGTGCCGACAGGCTCGCTCCGTGGCCCAAGCGTTGGGGACGTCCGGTAAGCTTCACGTCCTTGGTGCCATGGCTGCTCACGGCAATCCATTGGCCGTCATGGCTGATTGCGATGCCGTCGGGTATGTCGAGGCCGTTGCCGAGCAATGGCTGGTTCCTGACCGTCCGGTAGCCCAGCCAGCGGACAGCCACGTGCCGGGTCACCAGATGCGTATAATTGTTGCACACCAGCAGGCTGACGCGGCCGCCGGACTCGCGCCGGGCAACCACCGATCCGGGTGTCCTGAGTTTGCAGAAAGGCTTGCCGTCGATCCGCCGCAGCGCGGTGATTTCCCGATGCTGGCCCGCCATGCTTTCAACGGGCAGGGCAAATATCGCAAGCTGTCCATTGCGGTTGGCGACCACCAGGGTCCGGTCATCGATGAAGTCGAGGCCATGGACCTCGCCTATGCCGTCCGACCTTAGTTCCACGAAATCATGAATGGTGATGCCGGGACCATCGGGCCGCATCTCGATATCGATGCGCAGGAGCAGGCAGCGCTTGCGCGCGAAGCCCGCGATCGCCAGCAATCTGTTGTCGGGCGAAAAGCGCAGATCCTCGGTGCGTCCAAGCGCCGAAAGCGCTGCCCGAACGGCTTGGCTGGCCCTGAACGCGACGGGAGGTATGGTCATGCGCTTCCCGCCGGGATCGAGCGTTGGAGGATCGGTCTTGCAGGCCCGTTCCATCGGCGAATTCCTGCCTCGTTTCGATAGGGTGTCAGAGGCCCGCCGCCTTTGCCAGATACGGCGCCAGTGCCAGCGCGTAAGTCGCCGTCATGTGGTGATAGTCACGCCAGACGATGATGTTGCCGACGACCGCGGCGCACGTTTCCTTGCCACACAGCGCGTCGTTCATGTCGACCACTCTTACATGGTCCAGCGACGCCGCGGCCAGTGCGAGGATATTGATACGCTCGCCGTCTTTTCGCGGGGTGGCACATTTGTCCGGATTGGCGGCCAGGCAGTCGCCCGGGTCAAATCTTATGAAAGGGGTGTTGCGTATGGCGATGGTCCGCACACCTTCCTTGCCGAGTTCGCCCCAGACGCTGCGCAGCCCTTCGACCATCACATCCTGTGGGACGTTGTCATAGTTGGACTGGCTGGTGAACATCAGCTCCGGTCGCAGCTTGCTTATCTCGGCCAGAACGTTGTCGCGCCATTGCGCGCAGGCTGGATAGGGCTTGCCATTATCCGTCACCGGGGCACGGGTGAAGGGGCAGGCCGCCTTGGTGAAGGTGACCAGTTTCCATCCATGCTCCCTGGCGATCCTGTCGATGGCCGGAATCCATTGCGCCGCGTGAGAATCCCCGGTGACGATAACGGTCCTGGTTCCCCGGGGGTCGCCAAGGATGCAACTCGCCGGCACGGTGCTGTCCTGCCCCTGGTGGCATTTCAGGCGGTAGACGATCGGCATGTCCCGCTTCAGCTTGCCAAGCGGCGGCAGCAGCTCCACGCCGGCCGGAACGGCGGCATTGGCAAGCAGCGCGGCGGGTCCCGGATATCGGCCGGTTCCAATCAGGCTGATATCAACGCCTTGACGGTCGAGCGCGTAGCCGAGCCCGCCGGATGCCGCCACGCAGACGGCAATCGCCATCGAACCATAGGCCAGCGGGCGCCATTCCGCGCCGGCCAACGGCCGGCGGTAGCGCTGTTCGACAAAGCGGTATGACAGCTCCGAGACGCCCAGCGTCAGCGCCATCAGCGCAAGCCCCGCAAGCAATCCGACAGCCGGGCGATGCGCCGTATAGAAGACGATCAGCGGCCAGTGCCAGAGATAGATCGAGTAGGAGCGGTCGCCTATGGCGCGCAGGATCGCGACGTCGAGGCCACGGAACCGGCCAAGCCGGATGCCACCGGCGGCTATGACCAGCACGGCGCCCAGCGTCGGCGGCAAGGCGTGGAGACCCGGAAAAGGCGTTGCGTCGGAAAACAGCAGCGCCGAAGCCACTATGGCGCCGATGCCCGCCGCCATCATGGCAAGGCGCAACCGCGCGGCCGGCGAAAATCGTTCCCCAGCCAGCGCCAGCAGCCCGCCCAGCACCAGTTCCCAAAGGCGTGTGTGGGTGACGAAATAAGCCCAGGCCGGATCAGCCTGGGTGACGACCACCGAAGCGGCCAGTGACCCAGCGAAAACAAGCGCCAGCGCCACGATCAATGCACCCTTCGGGGGATATCCGAAACGCCGCGTCAGCCAGATGGCGGCCGCCATCAGCAATGGCCAGACGACATAGAACTGCTCTTCGATCGACAGCGACCAGTAGTGCTGCACCGGGCTTGGCGCTTCTGCGGCACCGAGATAGTCGACCGCCTGCAAGGCAAGCCACCAGTTCTGCACATGCAGCGCACTGGCCGCGACCTGGATCGCCGTCTCCTCCTATCGCGCCTTGGACAGAAACAACAGCGTCCCGGCAAGCGTGACGAGAAGGGCCAGGAGAGCCGCCGGCAACAGGCGCCGCACCCGCCGCGAATAGAATGTAAGGAGCCAGGCGTGGCCACCGGCGGTCGCCATACGGGCGAGCAGACCGGTGATGAGAAAGCCCGAGATGACGAAGAACACGTCCACCCCGACATAGCCGCCGGAAAGCGCCGCCGGCCAGAGGTGGAAAACCACCACCAGGGCGACGGCAACGCCGCGCAACCCCTGGATTTCGGGCCGCCAACCATGCTCCTCGCGCTTGTCGATCAAGGCTGCCCGCCATCCGGAGAATCAAACGACATGCCAATCGATCGCAGGCTCAATTCTGCTGGATCGAAATACCCTTGTCGTCGATCTTGAGTTCGACGCCCTTCGGCTTGGTCTGCTCGCGATAGACATAGACGCCGAGTACGATGACCGCGACGACGAGCGCGCCAATGATGAGATAGAGCGTGTTCTGCTTCATGGCGCGTCCTTTGTCGTACCGAGCCTCACGCTCGCTTCAGCACCTTGACCAGCACCAGAAGGATGATGGCGCCAATCGTGGCATGGATGATGGAGGCGAGAACGCCGCCGCCTATGGAAAAGCCGATCCGAGGGAACAGCCAGCCGGCGATGAACGCGCCGACGATGCCGACAATGATGTTGCCGATCAGGCCGAAGCCGAAGCCGGAAACGATGAGACCAGCAAGCCAGCCGGCAATGGCACCAATGATGATGAAGACGAGAAGGCTTTCGGCGCCCATGGCGATTTCCTCCGAGCAAGAGGGCGACAACGGAGCGGAAAGCTCCGAATCGGCCTCGATATCAACGAGTTCAAGCTATTCGAAAGCAGGCTGCGCCGCCAGCGGCACACCTATTCGTCGTCTTCACCGGAAGCAGGCCGCCAGCTGGTCGGCTGCACCTTCTTCTGCGTGTCGCTGTCGGTGTAGACCCACCAGCCGTCGTCGCGGTATTGCGCGATGGATTCGTTGAGGACGCCGTCACTGTCCTTCCAGGTAACGCTGACCTTGGAACCGTCGGTCGGCGCCGTCGATATCGGCTTTCTGTCCGCCATGTCATCCCCCTCAGAGCAATTCCAGTGTGTAGCGGTTTTCGTCCGGAACTGCGCAAACCAAGTCGTTCGAGCCGACAAACGCGACGGCTGGCACCTGGTTCCAAACCGGCGGCGGGACGCAGGTCGTCGCCAGGACGTCAGCTGTGGGCGAAGATATCCTCTTCGGCCCAGCCCATCAGGTCAAGCTTGGACCGCGTCGGCAGGAAGCGGAAACAGGCGTCCGCCTCCTTGATGCGTCCCTCGCGCGCCAGCCGCCCGGCCAGCGCATCGCGCAACCGATGCAGATAGAGCACATCGGAGGCGGCATATTCGAGCTGTTCGGGCGACAAGGTTTCGGCCGCCCAGTCGGACGATTGCTGCGCCTTGGACAGGCCGACGCCGAGAAGCTCGAAACATATGTCCTTCAGCCCGTGCCGGTCGGTGTAGGTGCGCGTCAGCCGCGAAGCGATCTTGGTGCAGAACACCGGCTCGGCCATGACCCCAAACGCATTGTAGAGCACCGCGATATCGAAGCGTCCGTAGTGGAACAGCTTGGTGATGGCGCGGTTTCTCAACAGGCTGACGAGGTTCGGCGCCTTTTTCTGGCCCGGCGCGATCTGGATGATATCGGCGCTGCCGTCGCCAGGCGAGATCTGTACGACGCAGAGCCGGTCGCGATGCGGGTTGAGGCCCAGCGTTTCCGTGTCGATGGCCACCGCCCCGACATTGTAAAGCGAGAGGTCGGGCAGATCGTTCTTATGGAAACGGATGTCGGCCATTGTCTTCTCCGGTCGAGCCTCGGGTATCCCTTGCCACGCAAGGGATACCCGACACTTTTGTCTCGTGGCCCGTCCTCGCCGCGATCTGATGAAAAATCAACAGGAAACGTTATTTCCCGCAGTTTCAGCGCGTCAGCGCATCCAGAATGCGCGCCCAGGAGCGCTGGCCCTTGTGGAAGGAGCTGAGTTCGTATTTTTCGTTGGGCGAGTGGATGCGGTCGTCGTCGAGGCCAAAGCCGACCAACAGGGATTCCATGCCGAGATAGGTCTGGAAGTCGCCCACCACTGGAATGGAGCCGCCGCTGCCGGTCGTCACAGCGGGCTTTGGCCATTCGTCGGAAAGTGCGGTCTTGGCCTTGGCCAGGAAGGGCGAGTCGTAGGACAGCTGGATTGCCGGCGAGCCGCCGTGGGCGTGGAATTCGACCGAACAATCGGCCGGAATGCGCTCCTCGACGAATTTGCGGAAGGCCGTGCGGATCTTCTTCGGATCCTGCCTGTGGACGAGGCGGAACGAAACCTTGGCCGACGCCTCCGCCGCGATGACGGTCTTGAAGCCCTTGCCTGTATAGCCGCCGATGATGCCGTTGAACTCGGCGGTCGGCCGCGCCCAGGTCAGTTCCAGCACCGAACGGCCCTTTTCGCCCGAAGGGATCGACAGGCCGACAGGTCCGAGGAAGGTCTCGGCCGTCTCGCCCAGCGTCTCCCATGATTGCAGCACCTGCGAGGGCGTCTCCTCGACGCCGTCATAGAAGCCCGGGATGGTGATATGGCCGTCCTTGTCGTGGATGTCGGCCAGCACCTTGGCCAGGATGCGGATCGGGTTGGCGGCAGCGCCGCCATAAAGACCCGAATGCAGGTCGCGGTCGGCTGCCTTCACCGTGATCTCCTCGCCGACCAGACCGCGCAGCCCGACGCAGATCGACGGCGTGTCGCGGTCCCACATGCTGGTATCGCAGACCAGCGCGAAATCGGCCTTGAGCTCCTCGGCATTGGCCTCGAGGAACGGCTTCAGCGAAGGCGAGCCGGATTCTTCCTCGCCTTCGAACAGGATGGTGATGCGGCATGGCAGACTGCCATGCACCTGTTTCCACGCGCGGCAGGCTTCGACGAAGGTCATCAGCTGGCCCTTGTCGTCGGCCGAGCCGCGCCCGGTGATCACCTTGTGACCGGGTGCGACGTCCTTGAGCGCGGGTGCGAAGGGGTCGTTTTCCCACAATTCGATCGGGTCGACCGGCTGAACGTCGTAATGGCCGTAGAACAGCACATGCGGCGCGCCCGCCGGTCCGTCATGATGCGCAACCACCATCGGGTGGCCTGGCGTGTCGCGCACGCTGGCCTCGAAGCCGATGAGCCTGAGCTCCGCCACCAGCCATTCCGCCGCCTTGCGGCAGTCGGCGGCATAGGCCGGATCGGTGGAGATCGACTTGATCTTGAGCAGTCCGAAGAGCCGCTCCAGGCTCTGGTCGAGATTTTGGTCGAGACGGTCGAGGACGGGGGAGATTGCGGACATTTGGCGAGCCTTTCGATTCAGTGCCGGAACCGTAAAGGCAGAGCGGCGAAACGAAAAGCCCGGGACGATTGGACCACGGCCCGCATGGCGCAATCGGGCAAAAAAATGCCGCCGTGGTGGAGGGGGGACCACGGCGGCGTTTTACTCGAAACGATGCGGCAGCCCGGAGAGGGGGGATAGGCTGCCGCAGTTGTCCGGGATAGGCGGGGGACGGGCCTTGCTCCGGACTCGGCGAAAACTGCCGATGACGTGTATTTGGGTCTCTGAACGTGGCGATTCAAGGGCGTCAACGTTACACTTTTGTAACGTGACCGTGAGCAGGCCTGCGGAACCCGATCTGTCAGGGTGTTGACGGAACCTATATCGCGCGATGTCTTTGGCATGGACCAAGCCATCGTGCCGCGCTATCCCTGCCGGCATGAAAAAAGGCGATCATCTCTTCCTCATTGACGGCTCCGGCTACATCTTCCGTGCCTACCACGCATTGCCGCCTCTGACCCGCAAGTCGGACGGCCTGCCGGTCGGTGCCGTTTCGGGCTTCTGCAACATGCTGTGGAAACTGATGCAGGATGCCCGCAACACCGATGTGGGGATCGTGCCGACGCATTTCGCCGTCATCTTCGACTATTCCTCGAAAACCTTCCGCAACGATCTCTATCCCGAATACAAGGCCAACCGTTCGGCGCCACCCGAGGATCTGATCCCTCAGTTCGGCCTGATCCGACAGGCAACCAGGGCATTCAACCTGCCTTGCGTCGAGATGGAGGGCTTCGAGGCCGACGATCTCATCGCCACCTATTGCCGCCTGGCCTGCGAGGCCGGTGGCGACACCACCATCATCTCCTCCGACAAGGATCTGATGCAGTTGGTTGGCGACACGGTCGGCATGTACGACCCGATGAAGGACCGTCAGATCGGCATTCCCGAAGTCATCGAGAAATGGGGCGTGCCGCCGGAAAAGATGATCGACCTGCAGGCGCTGACCGGCGATTCCGTCGACAATGTGCCTGGCGTGCCCGGAATTGGCCCAAAGACCGCGGCGCAACTGCTCGAGCAGTTCGGCGATCTCGACGGATTGCTCGCCCGCGCCGGCGAGATCAAGCAGGAGAAAAGGCGTGAATCGATCATCGCCAACGCCGACAAGGCGCGCATCTCGCGCCAGTTGGTGACGCTGAAGAACGACGTGCCAGTGGCCGAGGGGCTGGACGATTTCGTGCTGCATGCCCCCGACGGGCCGAAGCTGATCGGCTTCCTCAAGACCATGGAATTCACCTCGCTGACCCGCCGCGTCGCGGAAGCGACCGGCACGGAGGCCGGCGAGGTACAGGCCGTGGCGGTAACCGTCGAACGCGCCGACAATGCACATGGCCCCGATGTCGGCGCGGGAGCACCACCCGTTGCCCGCAACGGCGCGGGCTCCGGGCTTGGCCAGACTGCTGAAACCGAGACGACGGAGACGCCGAAACAAGGTGACACCCCTTCCCTCCTGGCCGCATTGCGGCTGGAGGGCGCGGCCACCGCCAAGATCGATACGTCGGCCTACCATTGCATCCGAGACATCGCGACCTTGAAAGCATGGGTGGCTGAAGCGTTGGAGGCCGGTATAGCTTCCTTCGACGTCAGGGCGACATCAACAGATCCGATGCAGGCCGAATTGATCGGCATGGCAATAGCCACGGCGCCTGGCCGCGCCGCCTATATTCCCTTTGCCCACAAGAGCGGCAATGGTGACCTGCTTGGCGGCGGCACGCTCGAAAACCAGATTTCGCTTCGCGAGGCGCTGGCGGTGCTGAAGCCGCTGTTGGAGGACAGATCGGTCCTCAAGATCGCGCAGAACCTGAAATATGATATCGTCATCATGAGCCGCTACGGCATCGATGTCGCGCCGTTCGACGACACCATGCTGATCTCCTACGTGCTCGATGCCGGCACCCCGCATGGCCACGGCATGGACGCACTGGCCGAGAAGTGGCTTGGTCATACGCCCCTCCAGCTCAAGGATGTAACCGGCTCCGGCAAGAGCTCCATCGGCTTCGATCAGGTCGACATCGACAGGGCAACCGCGCACGCCGCCGAGGATGCCGACGTCACGTTGCGGCTCTGGCTGGTGCTGAAGCCCAGGCTTGCCGCCAAGGGGCTGGTATCGGTCTACGAACGCCTGGAACGGCCGCTGGTGCCGGTGCTGGCGCGCATGGAACAGCGCGGCATTTCGGTCGACCGGCAGATCCTGTCGCGGCTGTCGGGCGAACTGGCGCAAGGTGCGGCCCGGCTCGAGGAGGAAATCTACCAGCTCATCGGGGAGCGCATCAACATCGGCTCACCCAAGCAGCTCGGCGACATATTGTTCGGCCGCATGGGCCTGCCCGGCGGCTCGAAGACCAAGACCGGCCAGTGGTCGACCTCGGCGCAGCTGCTCGAAGACCTTGCCGCCGAAGGCCATGAATTGCCGCGCAAGATCGTCGACTGGCGCCAGCTCACCAAGTTGAAATCGACCTACACCGATGCGCTGCCTGGCTTCGTCAATCCCGACACCAAGCGCGTCCACACCTCCTACGCGCTGGCCGCGACGACGACGGGCCGGCTGTCGTCGTCCGACCCGAACCTGCAGAACATTCCGGTGCGCACGGCTGAAGGCCGCAAGATCAGGACCGCCTTCATCACCGACAAGAGCCACCGGCTGGTCTCGGCCGACTACAGCCAGATCGAACTGCGCGTGCTCGCCCATGTCGCCGAAATTCCGCAATTGCGGCAGGCCTTTGCCGATGGAGCCGACATCCACGCCATCACGGCGTCCGAGATGTTCGGTGTCCCCGTCGAGGGCATGCCTTCGGAGGTGCGCCGCCGCGCCAAGGCGATCAATTTCGGCATCATCTACGGCATCTCGGCTTTCGGCCTCGCCAACCAGCTGTCGATCCCGCGCGAAGAGGCGAGCGCTTATATCAAGAAATATTTCGAGCGCTTCCCGGGCATCCGCGACTATATCGAGGAGACCAAGGCCTATGCCCGCGAGCACGGCTTTGTCGAAACGATCTTCGGCCGCCGCATCCACTATCCCGACATCAGGTCGTCGAACCCGTCGCTCCGCGCCTTTAACGAGCGCGCCTCGATCAACGCCCGCCTGCAAGGCACCGCCGCCGACATCATCCGCCGCGCCATGATCCGCATGGAGGAAGCCTTGGACAAGGCCAGGTTATCCGCCCGCATGCTCCTGCAGGTGCATGACGAGCTGATCTTCGAAACGGTCGAGGCCGAAGTCGAGGCGACAATCCCGGTCGTGCGCCACGTCATGGAAAACGCGGCGATGCCGGCGGTCTCGATGTCGGTCCCGCTGCACGTCGACGCCCGCGCCGCCAACAACTGGGACGAGGCGCATTGATATGGGCACAATGCTGCCGCTATCAACGAGCACATTCCTGTCATTCGCGCTAGCGTCCCTGCTGATCGAACTGACGCCGGGCCCGAACATGACCTACCTGGCGCTGGTCTCGGCGAGCGACGGTCGCCGCGCCGGCTTCGCTACCGTGGCAGGCATCGCGGTGGGCCTCGCGCTCATCGGTGGCATCGCTGCTTTGGGCGTTGCCGAACTCATCCAGGCTTCATCCCTGCTTTACGAGGGTCTCCGCTGGGCAGGCATACTGTTCCTGCTTTATCTCGCCTGGGAGGGCTGGACCACTGGGACCGATGTGGTTTCGAGCAATGGCGATCCGGGCGGGAAATATTTCTTACGCGGGCTTGTCACCAATCTTCTGAATCCGAAGGCTGCGATCTTCTATGTCGCCGTGCTACCGACCTTCGTCGAGCCGGAACGACCCGTACTTGCGCAGACCGCCCTGCTAACCCTCACATACGTGGCTGTTGCGACCGCCATCCATGGTGTGATTGTCGTACTGGCGGGAGCACTGCAGCCATTCCTCAACGATCCGCGGCTGGAACAAATCAGCCGACGGCTGCTTTCGACCTTGTTGGCGCTCGTTGCCTTTTGGTTTGCTTGGTCAACGGCGCGTTAGGCAGCCTCGGCCCGGCACTTCGCACAGGTCCCCCGAAACTCGATCACCGCCTTCTTGGCGGCGAAGCCGGTGGAACTGACCCATTCGTTCAGCCGGTGGTCGACGTCGTGGTCGGACATTTCGGTCACCTGCCCGCATGTGTCGCAAATCGCGAACGCGGTCATCGCATGGCTGTGGTCATGCGGCTCGGCGCAGGCGACGAAGGAATTGATGCTTTCCAGCCGGTGCACGAAGCCGGATTTCACCAGCGTGTCGAGCGCGCGATAGACTTGCAATGGCGCACGAAAACCGCGCTCGCGAAGCTGGTCGAGCAGTGTGTAGGCGCTGAGCGGCCCGCTGGCGGTCTCGAGCTTCTCGAGCACGCACAACTGGTTTTTCGTCAGCACATCCCTTGCCGCCATGGTCCTGTTCCAACTCGTCCTGCGTCACGCGCGGTTGTCTGCACGTGCAAACCGCCTGATCCCAATCAGATAGCGACGAACCGCGGTCTTTGCTACTCTTCTGTTGTAGCCGGACCAATCGACGACGTGCCGATGTAACGGCAGTGGCGGGATTGATAACGGAGCGGCATTCAAAATACTGACAAAATCTTCGGCGAAGTTTGCCACGCTTGGGAAATTGGTTCGGGCTTGGGGAAGCAACATGATCAAATTGACACGCCGGACGCTGCTTGTCGGCACGTCCGCGCTGATGGCCGCCGGTGCGGTGTCGTTCCGCGCGCGGGCCGCTTCGCGCACCTACCATGCGCTGCTGGTCGCCTGCACCGAATATCCTGCTTTGCCGCAGCGAAACTGGCTGATCGGGCCGAAGAACGATGCCGGCCTGGTGCACGAATATCTCTTGAAGAACGTGCCCGATCCGGTGCGCTTCGCGCCGGAGAACGTCACGCTGCTGGCCAAGGACGTGCCCGGCGCCAAGGACCTACCGACCCATGCGGCGATCAAGGCCGGGCTGGCGGACCTGGCGGCCAGGGTTCAGCGCGACGACTTCGTCTACCTGCATCTGTCCGGCCACGGCGCCCAGCAGCCTGAGAGGGTCAAGGGCGACGAGACCGACGGCCTCGACGAGATTTTCCTGCCGGTCGACATCGAGAAGTGGATCAACAGGGACGCCGGTGTGCCGAACGCGCTCGTCGACAACGAGATCGGCGACGCGCTCGACGCCATCAGGAACAAGGGTGCCTTCGTCTGGGCCGTGTTCGACTGCTGCCATTCCGGCACAGCAACCCGCGCGGTCGATGTCGAAGACGAGCTAGCGCGCAAGGTCGAGTTCGCCGATCTGGTCGGCGGCGACGAGGACGCCAGGGCGGCGGCCATCAAGACCTATGAGGACACGGTCGCGAGCGCATCGCGCGGCCTCGACGAGAACGGCCAGCGCAAGCCTGCCTTCAACCTGACGCCGACCGGCGGCGAGCCGATCACCAAGGGCAAGCTGGTCGCCTTCTATGCCGCGCAGACGGTCGAAACGACGCCGGAGATGCCGCTGCCCAAGGGCACGCCCGATGCGCCACGCTTTGGCCTGTTCACCTTCACCATCCTGTCGAAGCTCGCCGAAAACCCCGACATCACCTACCGGCAGCTCGGCCAGGCCGTGCTGCAGCAATATTCGGCCGACAGCCGCACCCGGCCGACGCCGTTGTTCGAAGGCGAACTCGACGCGCGCGTGTTCGGCACCGACAAGACCGATGCGATCATGCAGTGGCCCATCGTCGTCAAGGACGGCGAGGCGACGATAGGCGCCGGTCTGCTGCATCGCCTCACTCCCGGCAGCAAGCTCGCCATCCTGCCGTCGGCGCTGTCGTCGCTGTCCGACGCGGTCGGCTATCTCGAAGTGCAATCGGCGAAGAACCTGGAGAGCCGCGTCAAGCCGGTCGAATTCGACAAGAAGCCGGCGCTGAAAGTCGCCGATATCCCCGCCCACGCCTATGCCCGGGTGGCGGAGATCGCCGTCGACTACAGGCTCGCCGTCGCGCGGCCGGCCGCGACCAAGGGATTGGAGGCGGAAACAGCACTCGTCAATTCGGTTCTCGACGAACTGGCCGAGGCCAAAGAGACCGGCTTCAACATCGAACTGGTCGATCCGGGCAAGAGCGCCGAGCTTCGCTTCGCGGTGATGCGCGAGAACGCCATTGCCGGCGCCGACAAGAACGCCACCGACAAGCCGGCTCTATGGTTCCTGCCGGCCTCGGGCGATGTGACCTTTAAGGACGGCAGCAAGCCGCCGCTGATCATCATCCACGCCGACGACCGCCACAAACTCGTCGATGCGACCACCAGGAATTTGCGCACCATCTTCCGGGCCACCGGGCTTTCCAGGCTGGCCGCGGCCTCCGACTACAGGCCCGAGGACGTCGACGTGCAATTCCAGGTCAAGCGCCGCGACAAGGAGGGCCTCGAACCCTTGCAGGCCTCAGTGGTGCCACGCGTCTCACCGGACGACCAGGTCCATGTGCTGGCCAAGAACAGTTCGGACCAGTTGGTCGACATCAATGTGCTCTATGTCGGCAGCGACTATTCGATCACCCACATCATAGCCGAGCGGCTGGCGCCGCAAGCAACGCTCGAGCAGGGGTTGCTGAAATTCTCCGACAGCAGCTTTGGCATGGAACGGATGATCGCGGTGCTGACCGAGGCACCGCCGGAGAGCGAGAAGGAGGATCTGCGCTTCCTGGAGCAGGACGGCGTCGCCTCGGCGACACGCGGGATAGGCCCCGCCGGCTTCTCCGACATGCTCGCCGATATCGGTATGGCGCCGTCGACCCGATCGGTGATGCGCCTTGCCGACAAGAGCGGTCCGAAGGGCGCGGTAATGATCTTCCCGATAGAGACGGTGCCGCGCGCCTGAACTCTGGCGCCAGCGCCGCTCGGCCCTGCCGCGCCGGCCCTTGCGCGATCGGCGCGATATGAGAACATTGCAGGCTGCGGCCCTTGGGGCATGACGGCCGCATGAAGCGGGTGGGATCGATTGTGAAAAAGTCCGTATTTTCCTGGCGCGCGACGGTTGCCGGTCTTGCCGGCGGCATGCTGCTGATTGCGAGTGCGTCGGCGCAGGACGCCTGCGGCCTCTGTGCCAAGCAGGTGGTCATCAATTCGGAACTGGCGAGCTGCTTTCTCGACCAGTACGACCAGTTCGCCAAGGCCAGCAGCGACGCGATCGTGGTCGACCTATCAGGCTGCGCCTCGCGCGGCATCGTCGAGGCCTTGCCGTCGCCGAACAAGGCACCGGCGGAGCCGGACATGCAGTTCATCGTTTCGCGCCCGCAGCTGGCCTGCCTGAAGAAGCAGCTCGAGACGCCGGGCGTCGTGCTTGATCCCTCCGCCACCATCGAACTGGACAGCTGCAAATGAAGAAACCGGCGGGGGCGCCCAAGCAGACAGCGGTTGCCGTGCCGGCAAAAACGGCGGCGAAGCAGGCCTTGCCGGAAACCACGGAGGGTTTCCCCTGGCCCAGCGCCCATGAGATCAAGAAGGAAAGCAACCCCTTCACCGACCGGGACTGGCGCATGCTCGTCTATGCCTGGTCGGGCATGCTGGTCCGCTTCGCCATCATCTTTACCCTGGGGTTCTCGGTCTATCAGTTCCTGGCCAATCAGGAACAGAAGCGCGTCGAGCAGACCATGTCGCTCGTCGAGCTATGGGAGACCAAGGACTATCAGCAGGCGCAGCGGGCGCTGAAAGACCGTCTCGCGGCCCTCAATGCCAAATATGACAATCTGCTCAGCGCCAACCCTTCCTCGACCGAGGAGCAGGTCTTCCGGCAGCGCATCGGCATCGAGGCGATGAGCGCTTCGGGCGGCGACATGCCGCTGGCCGACTTCAATGAGAATTTCGACCGCATCGTCTATTTCCTCAACCGGCTTTCCTTCTGCGTCGATGGCGACCTGTGTTCGCGCAAGGTGACCGACGCCTATTTCCGCGACTATGCCGTCTCCTTCTGGAGTTATTTTGCTGGCTATATCGACAGGCAGCGCAAGGCGGGCTCACCCACTTTCGCCACCGCGATCGAAGCCTATGTGCGCAACGGGCAACCGTCGGCTGAAACCAAATAACGATGACAAGGCCGTGGATGACAAGGGCCGGGATGACAAGGGCCGGGTGAGCTTCCGCCTCATGCGTGCCTGCCGCTGGCTCGCCATGGCCGGAGCCCTGGTCTCGGCGTCGGTTGCCCGTGCCGAGGACGCCCCGGATTTCCACCTCGATCTCGACACCGGCGGCCACAGCGCGCGGGTCACCGATCTCGCTTTCACGCCCGATGGCGAGGAGCTCGTCTCGGCCTCGGACGACAAGACCATCCGCGTCTGGGATTGGCAAAGCGGCGTCAGCCTGCGCACCATCCGTGGCTACCTCGGCAACGGCAATGACGGCAAGATTTTCGCCGTCGCGGTTTCGCCTGACGGCATACCAAGCACTGCCCTTGCCCGCGCCATGCTCCTCGCCCCCTTTGGATGCCCAACCCCTTGGGCCGATCAAGCGTAGTCGGGGCGCGGTCCGCGTGCAAGAGAAGCCGCACGGAGGGGTCGGCATGAAAAAGGCGGCGGGATTGATCCGCCGCCTTCCTGTAACTGCCGTTACGAGTATTACTTGTAAAGGCTGTTGATCCACTGGATGTTGGCGGCGTTCAGGCGCACCGCGGTGTTCGCGTCGGGGCTCTCCGCCACGTTGACGCCAGTGATGATGCGCTGCTTGGAGTTGTTGTCATAGGCATAGACCGAGCTGCCGCTCGACCCCGGGAACGTATCGCAGTCATACTGGAAATATTCCGGGGCGATGTTTTCGGCATGCACCTCGCAGCTTGCCTTCCACATCGTGCCCATCGGCTTGTCGCCGGGATAGCCGACGAGATTGGCGGTGAAGTCGCCGAGATCGTCATAGTTGGCGTAGCCCAGCCAGCCGAGATTGGTGCCGACATCCTGCTTCAGCGTGATGATGCCGAGATCCCATGGAATCACGGAACCGTAATAGCCCTGGTAGTTGTCGATGAAGCCCTGCAGCACATAGGCGCTTTCAAAGGTGAAGGCGCCGAACGGGGCGTCATCGGCGGTGCTGCCGTTGAGACCTGGCACGAACAGATAGTCCGCCAGCCAGTCCTTGTCCTCGTGGCTATAGAGGCAATGCGCGGCGGTGAGCACCGTGCGCGGACCGATCAGCGTCGCCGAGCAGCTGCCAAAGCTGCCGGTTTTCGGCGATTTGGCTTCGAGATAGCCGATGGCCGAGAACGGATAGGTCTTGGTGTTCTTGACCTGCACGCGATCGTCGGCGCCGAAAACCTGGCGACCGGCTTCGCCTTCGCCAAGATCAGGATCCTCGGTCTTGCGCTGGGTGCCTTCCGGCCCATCGGCCGGGGCGTTCAGTTGCTTGATGATCAGTTCCCGCAGCGCCTCGCTCGGCTCGATCTTGATCTCCTTGCCATCGGCGGACCGTCCGACGATGCCATAGGATTTGACAGCCGTCGCTTCGTCGGTGAGCGGCGCGGCGCGGCTGTCTTCATCGGTAAGTTTCGGTGTCGTGATCGGTTTTGCCCGCCCCGGCTTGAAGTCGCCCGAAGTCACGTCCCGCATGCTTTCCCCGTTGCCGGAACTGGCTGAGCCAGGATCGGCGAAAGCAGGAACCGCCCACATCGCCGTGGAAAGCAATGCGGATGCAATCATAGCGTATGTCAGTTTTGTCATGGTGAGACTCTCCCAAAAAGTCAGCAAGGACTGGATCAAAATACAGAAATATTGTCGAGATCGTGGTGGCGCCAAAAAAAGAGCAAGCCTGGCGACGCGCCTACCCGGTCGTTGTTTACCATGGTCAATCTAAAGCCCCCACAAAAAGACCGGTCAGCGATATACTGCCTAAAATAATCCAACATTGGCAATGACAAATCGCTTCCACGTAGCCCGTGGGGGGCTATAGAGTTTTGCGCGGGTTCTACTCGCGGGCACGGTTAGCAAAAGTGGGATTCGGTTTTGTGACCGATCGCGCGCCGTTTCGATACGGCACGTGTGCGGGCTCGTCGAACCGGCACCTCCTTGCACAATGCCCGGCGTCGATCCGCGCGGGAGAATTGTCTCAGGAGGTTCAGGTGCACATCACAAATCGGTTCGGGCCAATCGTTGCCGCATCGCTGCTTGGCATCGCCGCTGCCGTCACTTCGATCGACACCGGGCGGGCGCACGAGGCCGCCGTCAGGCCGGAAGCGGCGGTCTCGCCGATGCAACGGGTGAACGAAGCCAGGGCCAAGGCAGCGGCGGAGAATCCCGACGGCGCCGATCGCGTCTATGGCGGCAACCAGGCCGAGAAGGGCGCCTATCCATTCCAGGTCGCGCTGCTCACCAGCAACCGGCTGGACGAGAACCCCGCCTCGCAGGCAAACGCGCAGTTTTGCGGCGGCAGCCTGATCGCGCCGCAATGGGTGCTGACCGCCGCGCACTGCCTCAACGACAAGGGCCGTCCGATCTCACCCGACACTGTGACCGTGCTGACCGGAGCCACGGATCTCAGCGAAGGCAAGCGCCACAAGGTGATCGAAGTCATCGTCAACGAGGGCTACAGCGAGCAGACGCTCGACAATGATCTCGGCCTGCTGAGGCTGGCCGAACCGGCAGATGCGCCGACGATCAAGCTGACCCATGAGGCGACGCCCGAGGCCGGCAAGACCACGGTCACCGGCTGGGGCAAGATGCAGGACGGCACTTTCCCGACCACGCTGATGGTCGCCGATCTCGACCTTCAGCCGAACAGCGCCTGCAACAGCGGCATCAAGGCCATCTACGCGCATGACCTCAAAGCCGCGCTCGGCGACCTGTCGCACCGCATGCGCTATTCGGAAAAGGGCATCGATGCCGCCGCCAACGCGATCGCCGCGGACATGACCGACCCGCTGACATCAAACATGATCTGCGCTGGTACCACGAGCGGCGTACGCGATGCCTGTAATGGTGACAGCGGCGGCCCGCTGTTCATGACCGGCAGCGACGGTCCGGTCCAGGTCGGTGTCGTCTCCTGGGGTGAAGGGCCGGCCGACGGTAGTGCCGCCTGCGGCCATAAGGACGCCTATGGCATCTATACGCGGCTGGCCAACTACACCGGCTGGATCGATGAGAAGATGAAGACCAAGGCTCCAGCTCCTGAAAAGCCGAAGCCGGGCCTGGGCACGGCCATGAAGCCAAAAACGCCCTGAAGCCAAAGTCACCTCGGATAAGGAAACGGCGGGAATGCTCCCGCCGTTTCGGTTTGCAGGCTTCTGGGCCGCGCTATTTTCTCGGCGGGCCTTTGCGCTCGGCGGAGGCCGCCCACAGATTGATGTCGGACTCGCGCGCGTAAGTGTCGATCTCAGCGAGTTCGGCGTCGCTGAAATCGAGCACCTTCAGCGCCCCGACGCAGTCTTCCACCTGTTCGGGCCGGCTGGCGCCGATCAGCGCCGACGTCACCTTGCCTTTGCGCAGCACCCAGGCCAGCGCCATCTGCGCCAGCGTCTGGCCGCGCTTTGCCGCGATCGCGTCGAGCGACTTGATGTTGGCGATGGTGCGGTCGTTGATGAAAGCCGTCTTCAGCGACTTGCCTTGCGAGGCTCGGCTGCCATCGGGAATGCCACCGAGATATTTATTGGTCAGCATGCCTTGCGCCAGCGGCGAGAACACGATCGAGCCGACGCCGAGCCCTTCGAGCGTATCGAGCAGTCCGTCTTCCTCGACCCAGCGGTTCAGCATCGAATAACTTGGCTGGTGGATGACGCAGGGCGTGCCGAGTTGCCTCAATATGTCGGCGGCCTCGCGGGTGCGCTGCGAATTGTAGGACGAGATGCCCGCATAGAGCGCCTTGCCCGAACGCACGGCATGGTCGAGCGCGCCCATGGTTTCTTCGAGCGGCGTGTCGGGATCGAAGCGATGCGAATAGAAGATGTCGACATAGTCGATCCCCATCCGTTTCAGACTCTGGTCGAGGCTGGCCAGCATGTATTTGCGCCCGCCCCATTCGCCGTAGGGGCCCGCCCACATCTCGTAGCCGGCCTTGGTCGAGATGATCAGTTCGTCGCGATATCTTGCAAAGTCGGTGCGCAGGATCTCGCCGAAAGCGGTCTCGGCCGAGCCGGGCGGCGGGCCATAATTGTTGGCGAGGTCGAAATGGGTGATGCCGAGGTCGAAAGCCTTGCGGGCGATGGCCTGCTTGGTCCGATGCGGCGTGTCGTCGCCGAAATTGTGCCACAGCCCGAGCGAGATCGCCGGTAGCTTGAGGCCGGACCGTCCGCAACGGTTGTAGATCATTTTCTCATAACGGTTTTCAGCGGCGATATAGGGCATGGGAGATCCTCGAATCTGAACGGAAGGGGTACCGTCATCGCAGCCGCGACGAGCGTACCCGTCCCCATCCTTACCCTCTCCCCGGGGGAACGGGGAGAGGCTAGGAGGAAATTATCGATAATCCACGCGCCTACTTTTTCTTGGCCAGCAGTTCCTTGGCCTGCTTGACGCCAAGCGCGGCAGGCCGCTCGCACGTCGTCTGCATGGCGACGTACTTCCCGGTCTCGCCGGAGCGCAGGATGCCTGTCATGACATCGACCGCATGCAGCGCCAGTTCCATGGAACAGCGGTGCGGCCGCCCTTCGGTGATCGCCAGCGCCATGTCGGCGAGGCCTGCTGTGCGGTAATTGGCCATCATGCCCTGGCCGTGCATTTCGTTCGGGACGCCAAGCGGGTGCTTCCATTTCGGCAGCTTCTTGACGGGCTTGCCCTCTTCGGTGAAGCGCACGTCGCCGCCGAAAAAGTTCGGATCCGGCACGAACACCGTTCCGGCCTCGCCATAGAGCTCCATCGGCGCATGGCCGTGAGCCCACACATCCCAGCTCGTGTTGAGCGTCACCACGGCGCCGTTCTCGAATTCGAGCAGGCCATGGATGGTGGTCGGCGTGTTGACCGGGATCTTTTCTCCCGCGCGCGGTTTGGAGCTGATGGTCCGCTCCTTGGCCGGCGTCGTTGCAAATGCCGCCACCTGCTTCACCGGCCCGATCAGCTGGATCAGGTTGGTGATGTAGTACGGCCCGATGTCGAGGACCGGCCCCGCGCCCGGCTGGAAGAAGAAATCCGGATTTGGGTGCCAATGCTCCATGCCGTGGCCCATGACATGGCAGGTGCCGCTGGTGATCCTGCCGAGCTTTCCCTCGTCGATCAGTTCGCGCACCAGCTGGTGCGCGCCGCCGAGGAACGTGTCCGGTGCCGAGCCGATGCGCAGCCCCGTCTTCTCGGCCCGCGCCTTGAGGTCCTGGCCTTCCTTGAGCGACAGCACGAACGGCTTTTCAGAATAGACGTGCTTGCCGGCGTCGAGCACCTGCTTCGACACTTCGTAGTGCACGGCCGGAATGGTCAAATTGACGATGATGTCGATATCGTCGGCCTTGAGCAGATCCTCGACGGTCTCGGCGCGCAGCTTGAACTCCTTCGCCCGCGCCTTGGCCGCGTCCATGTTGAGGTCGGCGCAGGCGCGCATCTCGATGCCGCGAAACAGCGGCGCCAGCGAGAAATACGCCTTCGAGATGTTGCCGCAGCCGATGACGCCAATACCCAGTTTTTTTGCCATTGTCGTTGTTCCTAGTAGCTCTTGACGGTTGCGATCGAGCGGCGGGCGAAGCGCTCGATGTCGTTGGGATTGTCCTGTTCCATGACAAAGTATTTTGCAGCGCTCTTCGCACGCAACACCTTGATCAGGCCGGCCCAGTCGATCGTGCCGTGCCCGACATCCGACCAGCCATCCTCATCCAGCCCCTCGCCCGGCTTCGCGATGTCCTTGACATGTACGGCACTGATGCGCTGGCCCTGCTTTTCGATCCAGGGCAACGGATCGGCGCCGCCGCGCACGATCCAGGCAACGTCCATTTCCCAGCCGATATTGGGGGCGGACGACAGGATATGATCCTGCGGCACCGAGCCGTCGGCGAGTGCCTTGAACTCGAAATCATGGTTGTGCCAGGCAAAGCCATAGCCTGCCTTCGAGGCCACCTCGCCGACCTTGGCCAGGCGTTCGCCGAAGCCGCGCCAGCCGGCGATGTCGGATGGCCTGTCCTCCGCCATCAGATAGGGGCAGATCAAGAGCTTGACGCCGAGCGTTTCGGCGATCCTGCGCACGCCATCGAAATCATTCTCCAGCGCGTCGATGGAAAAATGGCCGGTTGGCATGGCCAGGCCGTTCTTGTCGAGTTCGGCGCGGAAGGCCTTGGGATCGTCATAGACGCCGCCAAAACCTTCGACCTCGGCGTAACCGAGCTTGCCGAGCATCTCGAGCACGCCGGTCCACGGCAAGAAATTGCGGGCGCTGTAAAGTTGGAATGACCAGTTCATCGTCTCTGTCCGTTCTGCTTGGGGATTGTCTTTGGGAGGATGGTTTTCTCGGGAGCTACATGCGGTTGCCGGATGGGCTGTCGAACAGCGAGGCGCGTGCGGGATCGAAGCCGATCCGGATCGGTTCGCCGTTGTGCAGCGTCTTTTCCGCCTCGACGCGGAAGGAAAAATTGCGGCCGCCGAGCTTCGTCCAAACCAGCGTATCGGAGCCCATCGGCTCGACGATCTCGACGGCGGCATCGGCGGCAAAGGGCATGGCGTTCGCGGCCTCGCCAAAGGCAACGTGCTCGGGCCGGATCCCGAACACGCAAGGCCCGCCCTTGTTGCCGGCGCCGTCGAAGCCGTAGCGATCGAGCGGTATGGTCAAATCCCCGGTCTTGAACACCGCCGTCGTGCCAGCTTCCAGCTGCCCCTCGACGAAATTCATCGCGGGCGAACCGAGGAACCCCGCGACGAAGCGGTTGACCGGACGGTTGTAGATAGTCTGCGGCGCGTCGAGCTGCTGGATGACGCCGCCCTTCATCACCGCGATGCGGTCTGCCAGCGTCATCGCCTCGATCTGGTCGTGGGTGACGTAGATCATCGTGTTCTGCAGCTTGCGGTGCAGAAGCTTGATCTCGACGCGCAGTTCCGAACGCAGCTTGGCATCGAGGTTGGAAAGCGGTTCGTCGAACAGGAAGACATCGACATCTCGCACCAGTGCCCGCCCGATAGCCACGCGCTGGCGCTGGCCGCCGGAGAGTGCGGCCGGCTTGCGCTGCAAAAGCGGCTCGAGCTGCAGGATCTCGGCGGCACGCGCGATGCGCCTGGCGATCTCGTCCTTGGCGATGCCGGCGACGCGCAGCCCGAAGGACAGGTTTTTCTCCACCGTCATCTGCGGATAGAGCGCATAGGACTGGAAGACCATGCCGATGCCGCGGTCCTTGGGCTCTTCCCAGGTAACGTTCTTGCCCTTGATGAAGATGCGGCCTTCCGAAATGTCGAGCAGGCCGGCGATGCAGTTGAGCAGGGTCGACTTGCCGCAGCCGGAAGGCCCGAGCAGCACGATGAATTCACCCTCGGCGACATCAAGGTTGAGCGTCTGCAGCACCGAGACCGCGCCGAAGTTCAGCGACAGGTCCTGGATCGAAACGCTGGTGCCGTTCGCCGCCATCGCCATCACCCTTTCACCGCGCCGGCGGCGATGCCGCGCACGAACAATTTGCCGGAAACGAAATAGACGATCAGCGGCACCAGCCCGGTCAGGATGGTGGCGGCCATGTTGACATTGTATTCCTTCACGCCCTGCACCGAGTTCACGATGTTGTTGAGCTGCACCGTCATCGGATAGGTGTCTGGGCGGGTGTAGACGACGCCGAACAGGAAGTCGTTCCAGATGCCGGTCACCTGCAGGATGATGGCGACGACGAAGATCGGCAGCGACATCGGCAGCATGATGCGCAGGTAGATGCCCCAGAAGCCGGCGCCGTCGACGCGCGCCGCCCGGAACAGCTCCTCCGGCATGGAGGTGAAATAGTTGCGGAACAGAAGCGTCAGGATCGGCATGCCGAAAATCGAGTGCACGATCACCAGGCCGCTCAGGCTGCCATAGAGGCCGATCTCGCGCAGGATGATGACGATCGGATAGATCATCACCTGGTAGGGAATGAAGGCGCCGACGATCAGGATGACGAAGAATGTGTCGGCGCCCTTGAAGCGCCAGTTGGCCAGCGCGTAGCCGTTCACCGAGGCGATGGCGATCGACAGGATCACCGAGGGAACGGTGATGCGCACCGAGTTCCAGAAACCGCGCGACAGCCCGTCGCAATTGAGGCCGGTGCAGGCCTGCGACCACGCTTTGACCCAGGGCTCGAAGGTGATCTCCATCGGCGGCGAGAAGATGTTGCCGAGGCGGATCTCCGGCATGCCCTTGAGCGAGGTGACGACCATCACATAGAGCGGCAGGAGGTAGTAGAGCGCGACCACGACAAGCGTACCGTAGAGGAAAATATTACGGCGCGAAAACATGTGTCGCGGCTTCGGTCCGCTCGGTCCGGAGGCATCGGCGCGGATGGCGGCGTGGGAAGCAGCCAGGGAGACAGCATGATCAGACACGCTTGCGGCCTCCGAATTCGAGATAGGCCCACGGCACGATGACGATCATCACCGACAACAGCATCATGGTCGAGGCGGCAAAGCCCTGGCCGAGATTCTGGGCGAAGAACATGTAGTCGTAGACATATTTCGCCGGCACTTCGGAGGCGATGCCGGGACCGCCGCTGGTCTGCGCCACGACCAGGTCGTAGACCTTGACGATGCCGGACGCGATGATCACCAGCGTGGTGATGAAAACCGGCCGCATCATCGGGATGATGATGAACAGATAGGTCTTCCACATGGGAATCCCGTCGACCCGCGCGGCCTTCCAGATATCCTCGTCGATGCCGCGCAGGCCCGCCAGCATCAGGCACATGATCAGCCCGGTGCCTTGCCAAAGCGCGGCGATCGATATGCCGTAGATGACGATGCTGGAATTGTAGAGCGGATTGAAGTCGAAGCTGGTCCAGCCGAGGCTTCGTACCACGCCCTGGACGCCGAAATCCGGATTGAGCAGCCACTGCCAGACAAGGCCGGTGACGATGAAGGACAGCGCGAAGGGGTAAAGGAAGATGGTGCGGAACGTGTCCTCGAAACGAATCTTCTGGTCGAGCAGGGCTGCCAGCAGAAACCCGATCACCAGCGAGAACACCAGTGAGATCACGCCATAGATCAAGAGGTTTTCGATCGAGATCAGCCAGCGCGGTGTCGCCCACAGCCGGTAATACTGGTCGAGCCCGACGAAATTCAGCCGCGGCAGCAGCTTCGAATTGGTGAAGGAATAAAGCACCGTCCACGCGGTGCCGCCGACAAAGACCACCATTGCGGTGAGGATCATCGGGATCGAAGCGACCTTCGCATTGAGATTGCGGAAGAGTTGGCTCGGGCGTTCGCTCTTGCTCATCGGTACAGCCGTGCTGGATCGGATAAGGGCGGAAAGTCAGCGCGCCTGGGCTCCCGGCCCTGTCTGGCAAGGTCGGGAGCGAGGCGGCTCGTCGGTCGTCAGTCAGCCGAAGCGATGATGTCGGCGAAGCGCTTCTGCGCATCTTCGAGGCTCATGTCGGGCTTGGCGAAGAATTCCGAGAAAAGATCCTCCTTCTGCTTCTGGCTGTCCTGCGAGAGCAGCTGATCCGTCCATGGGATGACCGCGCCCTTGGCCAGGATGGCGAGGCCCTTCTTCATGCAGTCATTGGCGGCGTTGAGGTCGACGTCGCCGCGCACCGGCAGCGAACCCTTCTTGAGGTTGAAGGCGACCTGGGTCTTGGGATCGAGCAGCGTTTCGGCCAGCACTTCCTGCGCCTTGGCCTTGTCGGCGTCCTTGAGCAGCGGGAAGTAGAAGGCGTCGCCGCCCGTGGCGATGACCTCGTTCAGGCCAAGACCGGGGAGGCAGGTATAGTCCTTGCCGGCGGCCTTGCCGGCGACCTGGAACTCGCCCTGCGCCCAGTCGCCCATGATCTGGCCGCCGGCCTTGCCGGTGATGACCATGTTGGTCGCCTGGTTCCAGTCCTGGACGTTGGTGTTCTTGGCCATCTTGCGCGCATCGTCGGCCGCCTTGAAGACCTTGGCGACTTCGGGGCCGGCTGCGAACTTGGCGTCCTTGTCCTTGTAGACCTTGAGGAAGGTGTCGGTGCCGCCGACCGCGGCAAGCAGCACGTCGAAGGCGCCCGATGCCTGCCAGGCCTGCCCACCGACCGCGAGCGGCACGATGCCTGCCTTCTCCAGCGCCGGAGCGGCGGCCACATATTCATTCCAGTTCTTCGGCACCGGAACCCCGGCCTTCTCGAAGGCCGCGTTCGACAGCCACAGCCACTGCCAGGAATGGATGTTGACCGGTACGCAATAGATCTTCCCGTCGATCGTGCAGGAGTCGAGCAGGCTCTTGGGCCGCACCACTTCCGTCCACTTGCCCTTGGTGGCGACATCGGTGAGGTCGCGCATCAGGCCGGCCTGCACCAACTCCTCCGCCTGCCGGCCATGATTGAACTGGGTGGCCCCCATCGGATCGCCGCCGGTGATGCGGCTGATCATGATCGGCCGCGCCGTGCCGCCGGATCCGGCGATGGCGCCGTCGACCCAGTGATTACCTGTGGCGTCGAATGCCTTGGCGAGTTCGGCGACCGCCGCCGCCTCGCCGCCGGAGGTCCACCAATGGGTGACTTCCAGATCGGTCGCGGCCGCCGGTCCGGCGACGTTGAGCGCAACCGTCGCTGCAAAGGCAGAGGTCAGGAATTTGTATCGCATTTCGGCTTCCTCCCAGAAATCTGAAACGTTACAGATTCTCGATACGGCAATTGCAGGGATGGCGCAACCCCGAGCATGCGGGCGGTCTCACATTTTTTCGAGTCGCGAACAAATTCTGGAGCGAATCGGCCGTGCTGCGCTGCAACATGCAGTCATTGCGGCGCAAAATTACCACGAGAGGCAGCTTGCCATGGATTCCAAAGGAGTTTGCCCGCCAGAAGTCCGCTGTCCTATCCATCGCCCGGCAGGCGACATTGGCAATCTGTAACGTTTCAGTATATTGGAACGACGCCGGGCTCGAAATCACGCCTTGTTGCGGATTGCGACGATTGCCGATCCGGCCTGTGGCTGCTATGCGCCTGACGGGCGGGACGAATGGACAGACAGCGGACGGAAAAGAACGAGGACGCGTCGGCGCGAGAGCGGCCGACGTTGAAGACGCTTGCCTTCATGACCGGGCTCGGCGTCACCACCGTGTCGCGCGCGCTGAAGGACGCACCGGAAATCGGCGCCGAGACCAGGCGCCGCGTCCAGCTCGTCGCCAAGCAGATCGGCTACCGGCCCAATCGCGCCGGTGTGCGCCTGAGGACCGGCAAGACCAATGTCATCAGCCTCGTGCTCAACACCGAGCATGAGATCATGAGCTTCGTCTCCGACATCATCTATGGCGTGACGGAAGTCATCGCCGACACGCCCTACCACCTGATCGTCACGCCTTACTCGCGCTCGCAGGATCCGCTGGATCCGGTTCGTTATCTCGTCGAAACAGGCTCGGCCGACGGCGTCATCATTTCCCGCACGCAGCCGAACGATCCCCGCGCCCGCTACATGCTGGAGCGCGGCATACCCTTCGCCACGCATGGCCGCACGGATATGGGGCTGGTTCATCCCTATCATGATTTCGACAACTACGCCTTCGCGGCCGAGGCGGTACGCCATCTCGCCGGCATGGGCCGACGACGGCTGGCTTTGGTGACGCCGCCAGTCGGTTTGAGCTACTACCGTCACACGGTCGACGGCTTTGCCGACGCGCTGAGCGAAGCCGGCGCCAGCGAGGTGCCATTCAACATCGTCTCGATCGACCACTCGATGGAGCAGATCAGGACGAGGACCGCGCAGCTGATGCGGCGCGACATCAGGCCGGACGGCATCATCAGCAGCGCCGCGGCCGCGACGCTCGCCATCGTCGCCGGCATCGAGGATGCCGGCCTCAAGCTCGGCCACGATGTCGACGTGGTGTCGAAACAGTCGTCGGACCTTTTGCATCTGTTCCGGCATGAATTGCTGGTCGTCAACGAAGACTTCCGGCTGGCCGGCTCCGAGCTCGCCCGCTCGGTGCTCGGCTGGATAGGCGGCGCTGCGCCCGGCTCTCTGCAGAGCCTGAGCGAGCCGAAGGGGGTTGTGGCTTATCGGGGCTCCGACTGAGCGTCTGTCTGGATCGACGCCCGCAAATCCGCGTGCGTTGCGTGAAACAATGAACCGTTCTGGCCGGCCGCGCCGCGTTTCACATGGAGTTCGAAGCCTGCTGCTCCTGGACCCTCCAGTTCGGCACGAAGCCGCATGCTCGGGATCAGGTAGTCGCCACCATTCTGCCGCCGGTAGGGAATCGGTGCGGTGGTGGCCAGTGTCCGCATCCGTTCGCGCAGGCGTTCGGCGATGGGCCCGAAGCCAGCTTCATCGAGACGGTCCACGCTGTAGATCACGAACGGCGGAAGCACGTCGTAGCCCGGATAATAGAGGATTCCGTGGTTGATCGGGAACAGCAGGTCGTCGATCGGCCCGTTGACCCCACGCGCGGAATAATGATCTTCCCAGCCGCCGGCCGTCACGATCAGCATTGCTCGCTTGCCGGCGAGAGTGCCCTCGCCGTACCGGTCACCCCATCGCTTGTCGCTGTGTTCGCCGACACCATAGGCGAAGCCGTAGGCAAAGACCCGATCGACCCAGCCCTTCAGGATCGCCGGCATGGCGAACCACCACAGCGGAAACTGCAGGATCAGCGCATCGGCCCAAAGCAGCTTCTCGATCTCGGTCTTGACGTCTTCAGTCAGCGCATTGGACTCGTATGCTTGTTTGGAGGCCGCCACCGGCACCAGCCGCGCTTCTGACGAAAGAGCGGGAAAATCAGCACGGTCGACCTCCGATTTCCAGCCGTCGGCATAAAGGTCGGACACCCGCACCTCGTGGCCTTGAGCCTGGAGTTCCTTGACGGCAACGTCACGGAGCGCGCCGTTGAGCGAGCGCGGTTCGGGATGGGCAAAGACAAGCAGGACTTTCATGATTCATCGATCTCCGTTGGAAACGTGGACCCTGAGATAGCCAATGGCGGAATCATCCGCTACATATGGGGAATGCATAATATACTGCCGATTAGTGGATAAATCAGCTGTCACGCTGGAGCGCATGCGCACCTTCGTTCGCGTTGCTGAACGAGGCAGCCTGTCGGCGGTCGCGCGTGACCTCGGGATCGGCCAATCGACGGTCACGCGCCATTTGAGGGAACTGGAGGAAGCCGTCGGCGTGGCCTTGCTCAGCAGGACCACCCGGCGTGTCGCCATGACCGACGAGGGCAGCCGCTACTATGCCGACAGCGTGCAAATTCTGCGCCTTGTCGAACAGGCGAGCGACGAGGTTCGCGGCACGCGAGGAGCGCCGGCCGGCACGATCCGGCTCTCCTGCACCGCGGCCATCGGGGTGCTGCATGTCAGCCGGCTGATCTTCGCGTTTCAGGATCGCTACCGCGATATCGGCGTCGATCTCAGCCTCACCGACGAGCGCATCGACCTTGTCACGGAAGGCGTCGACCTCGCGCTTCGTCTCGGCCCGCTCACCGACAGTTCCATGAAGTTGCGGTCGCTCGGCCAGTCGCGGCGGCTGCTCGTCGCGGCGCCGGGCTATCTGGCTGAGCGAGGCAGGCCCGCGGATCCCCGGGACCTGGCTGGTCACGAGGGCGTCCGCATGTCAAACGTTACCGGCAGCGACACCCTTGTCCTGCAAGGACCGAACGGCGAGCGCCATGTGGTGCCGTTTGCCGGACGCCTTCGGGTCGACCACGGACTTGCCGCACGCGAAGCCTTGCTCGCAGGGCGCGGCATTGCGCCCGCCCATCAATGGCTTGTCGGCGATCTCCTGGCGTCCGGCCGGCTCGAGGCAATCCTGCCGGATTATGCGCTGCCGTCGGTTCCGCTCAGCATGCTGATCGTACCCGAGCGGGCGGCCATCGCCCGGGTCCGGCTGCTGGTCGATTTTCTCGCTCAGCAGATCGGCGGCATCCCCGGGATCGAGTAGCCGCATGTCGAGCGTTAAGTTTCTTTAGGCGGAGCCGGCAAGGAATGCCGGCTGCTTGATGAGCATGATCTAACCCGCCGCGCCGCTGCCCCAAGGGCCGTGAAAGGCACCCTGCTCGCCGATGCGCTCGAAACCATGCGCGCCGAAGAAGTCGCGCTGCGCCTGGATCAGGTTCGAAGTGCCGCGCCCCTGGCGGTAGCTGTCGAAATAGGCAAGCGCCGAAGACAGCGCCGGCACCGGCGCACCGGCTTCGGAAGCCCTTGCCACGATGCGCCGCAGCGACGGATGCGCCTCCTGCATCAAGCTGATGAAAGCCGGCGCCATCAGCAGGTTGGTCGAGGCGCCACCACTGCTGAAGGCCTCGGCCATCGTGTCGAGCATTTGCGAGCGGATGATGCAGCCGGCGCGCCAAATCTTGGCGATGGTCGGCATCGGCAGGTTCCAGTTGAACTCCTTCGAGGCGCCGGCCATCACGGCAAAGCCCTGCGCGTAAGCAGCGATCTTGCCGGCGAACAGCGCCAGTTCGAGATCATGCAACAGCGCGTCCTTGTCGCCGGAAATCTTCGTCACGCCGCTATTGCCATAGGCCTTTTCAGCCGCCTGCCTTTCGTCCTTGATCGACGACAGCACGCGCGCCGCCACCGCCGCCTCGATCGCGGTCGCCGGAATGCCGAGCTGCTGCGCCTCGATGACGGACCATTTGCCGGTGCCCTTCTGGCCGGCGCGATCGAGGATGATATCGACCACCGGCTTGCCGGTCTTCGGATCGTCGGCGGCCAGTACCTTGGCGGTGATCTCGATCAAATAGGAATTGAGCCGGCCCTTGTTCCAGTTTTCAAAGACCGTGCCGATATCCTTCGGCCCCATGCCCAGGCCATCGCGCAGGATGCCGTAAATCTCGGCGATCATCTGCATGTCGGCATATTCGATGCCGTTGTGGATGGTCTTGACGAAATGGCCGGCGCCATCGGTGCCGAGCCAGGCCGCGCAGGGCTCGTCCTTGAATTTGGCGGAGATGGCGGTCAGCACCTTCTCGACACGCTTCCAGCTATCTTCCGTGCCGCCGACCATGATCGAAGGTCCATGGCGCGCGCCCTCCTCGCCACCGGACACGCCCATGCCGATAAAGGTGAGGCCAGAGCCGGACAGTTCGGAGAAGCGCCGCATTGTATCGCGGAAATTGGCATTGCCGGCATCGACGACGATGTCGTTGGCCGACAGCACGCCGCGCAGCGCTTCGATCTGCTCGTCCACCGGCTTGCCGGCCAGCACCATGATGATGATCGGGCGCGGCGGCCGGATCGCGGCGGCAAGCTCTTCCAGGCTGTAACAGGGGACGACCATATCCCTGAGTGCACCGGCATTCTCGACGAAAGCGTCGGTGCGTGCCCTCGTGCGGTTGAAGACGGCGATGCGGTGCCCGTGCTCGGCGATGTTCAGCGCCAGGTTGGAGCCCATCGTGCCAAGGCCGATCAGGCCGATTTCGGCTTTTTCCATCGTTTCTTCCCTGTTTCCGGATCTGGTGTTTTCGAGCTCGCGCTCTTCGTTGGCTGGATGCCGGTTATTGCGCGGATGATTGACGGGCCTTCAGGCCCGCGTCAACCGCCTCGCCCAATTGTGTTGCCGGGACCATTACGGCCTGATGTCGATCGGCGCCTCGATCTTCACCATCTCGAAGTCCGAGACCAATATGTCTACGCGCACCGTCCAGCGGCCCGAAACCGGGATAACGAGATTATCGACACGCCAGCTGCCGTCGCCGGGCTTGGTCGCCGCGCGCTTCAGCGGCTCGATGCCGGAATCGGGCTTCGACAGCACCAACGTCACTTCCTTGGCATCGAGCGGCCCGAAATCCCCGGTCATGATGATCATCGAGGCGACGACCGGCCCGGCATGGCCAGGCGTGATGCTGAGATCGGCCATCGCCTGCAGCGCGTGGATGTGGACCGAAACCGGCTGCGCCGCAGCGATCGCCAACGCCCGTGGCGGCGGCGTGAAGCGCCAGCCGGCGGCGACCCCGAAGATCGCCAGCACGATCAGCACTTCGACGCCGACCGAGCGCGTGAGCCTGCGTTGCACCTCGGTCGCGCCCGCCTCGGCCGAAGCGGTGAGCTTCCAGCGATTGACGGCGGCCAGCGTGAACAGGAAGACCAGCAGCGCGAGCTTGACCAGCAGCAGCCGGCCATAGGCAGTGTCGACCAGCGCCGAGGGCGTCCCCACCTGGATCACGGCCAACACGATGCCCGCCGCGGCAAGCAAGGCGACCACGGGCAGGATGGCCAATGAGAAGCGGCGCAGGAATTCAACGACGCCGGCCGCTTGACGCTTCAGCGCGAGGCCGAGCGGCACCAGCGCGCCGGCCCAGAAAGCGATGCCGACGCCATGCACGAAAACCAGCGGCCGTGTCAGCCATTGCGGCTCGGCGGCACTGGCGTGGCCGCTCGCGGCGAGTGCCGCGCCCACACCGGCCAGCCCGGCAAGGGCAAGCGGCCTGGCAGCCGCGCGCGGCGCGGCCAGCGACAGCAGGCCAAGCCCCAGCGCGATGAGGGCGAGCAACACCGTCCAGCCGAAGCTGGTGCCGAGCGCGGTGCGCCAGACAACCGGCTGCGCCAGGTGGGAGAGCGGCGCGCCGAGCGCATCCAGTCCCTGGAAGCCCAGCGACAGCGGCGCAGCCAACAGCCCGCACAGGATCGTCCCGGCAACAAAGCGCTGACCGGCGCGACCACCACCGGCCAGCCAGGCAATAGCGTAGGCGCCGCCGACACCGAGGAAAAGACCCGCGTAGAGAAGGACTTTCCCAATCCAGATCGCCGACCGCAGCGGCCAGTTGACCGCTTCGGACACGGCCGGCGGCTCACTCGGCGCGCCGATGGAAAACAAGAGCGAGCCGCCGACCGGATGGCCGTCGGCGGAAATGACGCGCCAGCTCAGCACATGCGTGCCGGATTTGAGCGCCTGCGGATTGTCGATCTCCAGCGTCTGGTCGGTGAGCCGGAAGGATGTCAGCGCGACCGGCGTGCCGTCGGGTGTCACCAGCGTCAGCACCAGCGGCGAGACCAGCTCGCTGAAGGTCAGCGAGAACCGTGCCGGCGCCTGCGCCAGCACCGCCCCGTCGGCCGGGTCGGTCTTGATCAGCGCCGCATGGGCAAAGGCCTGGCCTGTCGCGGCCATCATGATGAACGTGATGATCATCGCGAAAAGCCCAGCAACCCAATTGAAGCGTTTGCGGGTCGTCGCCGTCCTTTGCAATGGGGATATCGCGTTCATGCTGTCGCCATGGAATTGGCGGCGCGCCTTTGCCGACAGGGCGCGCCGCCGGAAAATCATCTCTTCGGTGTAAGCTTGATGCCGGGCGCCGGGGTCTCCAGTGCGTCCTCGTCCTGTCCGGTCGCCGGAATCTCGATCCAGCGTTCGGTAGCGCCATCGCATTCCTGCACCACGGGGAAATAGAGCTTCTGGCCGACAGGCAGATCCGCCGTGAGCATCGCGCGGAAGACGAACTCGTCGTAGAAGTCATCCGGCAGATTGCCGCCGCTCCAGTCGACTTCCTTGACCCCATCGGCAACCGGCTGGCCGTAGAGCTGGTACGACTTCTCGTACTTGCCCTTCTTGGTCTGCAGCGTCCAGCCGGGCTTCGGCATCGGCTTCACCGCGATCACCCCTTCAGGAATCTGCACGCGCACGGCGGTCGTCGCCTTGCCGTCGCAACCATGCGGCACGCGCAGCACAGCCTTGTAGGTCGAGCCGACCGCGGCCTCCTGAGTCTCGAGTGTGATGTGCGCGAAGGCGGCATTCGTCCCCAGCACGAGAAACGCGCCGGCCGCCAAAAGAAACTTGTTCATGATGGTCCCTCTAATGTCAAAATTGGTGGATCGGCTTGATCAATTGGCGTGGTCGTCCATGCCGCCCATTTCACCCATGCCTTCGACGGCGAATTCCACGCTGACGGTGCCGGCTTTCTCGAAGGTCAGCGTGGCGGCGAATTTTTCGCCCTGCTTGGGTTGCCGCTTCAGGCCGATGAACATCAGGTGATAGCCACCGGGCGCGAGCGCGACCTTGCCGCCGGCCGGGATTTCCAGGCCACCGTCCACTGGCCGCATGGTCATGACGCCGTCCTTGACCCCCATTTGATGCAGCTCGGCCTTGTCGGAGACATCGGAGGAGATCGACAACAGCCGGTCCGCGTCTCTGCCCTTGTTGAGGATGGTGAAATAGCCGCCGGCCACCTTGGCGCCGGCAGGCGTGGCGCGAGACCAGGGATGTTCGATTTCGAGATCGCCGACCTTGAATTCATGCGCCAGCACGGCCTGGGCACCGACGAACACCAGGGCAAAGGCCAGGGCGACAATGCCGAGACGCGCCTGGAAACGAGGCAGGGTGCGGTCGAACAGAGTGCCCGCCGCTATGAGGAAAGAATGGGACATGGTTGCTCCATGACGTGATGATCGCGCCGTCGCCGGTCGCGAATGGTTTGATCCTGGATGAGTACGCTCGCGAAAGGTTCCGCAAGCAAGCTGGCTCAAGCCGCCAGCGGCGGCGCGCGCGGGTTCGACGGCGAGCGTTCGCGGGCGAAGTCGAGATGGGTGGTCGCCGGGAAGACGAAGGCGACGGTCTCGAAGGAAAGGGATGCAAGTGCAAGCCCGGCATCGGGCGGCGGCGCATAGGCCGGCGAAAACATGCTGCAGCCGAGTGTGCAGCAGGCCGGCAGATGGGACGGATGCTGGTCGCCGCCGGGAAGCTGGGTGGCGCCGTCGTGGGTGCAGATGACGTTGCCGAAGGCGTCGAACTGCGCGGCACTCGGCCCGGAGCCGAAGGCAAACGCACCAAGTGTCGACTGGAGCAACAGCAGATAGGCCGCGACAAGCGCGACCGGTATGCTCCACCGTCTCCCGTTCTTGTTCAAATGACTTGCCCGATCAAACCATCTGTCTCTTCAAACAATCGATGACGATACCTAGCACGGCCGGGAAAGGTCGAAAATCGCCAATTCAATGCTGCGGCAACACGGCAGGATCAGCTCTTTTGGGATGGCCGGCTTTCCGGGATGGAGGTGAGCAATGTCTGGCGCGCCGACTTCAGATGCTTGCGGCAGGCGGCATCGACCTTGCCGAGGTCGCGCGACTTGAGAGCCTCGATATAGGCAAGATGCTCGCCGATCGCGACTTCGTTGCGCTCGCGCTCCTGCGCCTTGTTCCACTGATAGTGGTAATGGAAGATCATGGCGATGACGTCGTAGAAATCGACGATGAAGCGATTGTGCGAGGCGCGATGGATCAACCGGTGCAAGCGTTCGTCCAACTCCGAGAACGCGTTGAAACGCGTCACGATCTCGCGTTGCAGGACACGATGCTCCTCTTCCAGGCGGTCCAGATCGCCCCAGACCGGGCTGTCCGGCGGCAGCGCGGCGAAGGCGGCGGCCGAGCGCAATTCGAACATCTCGCGGATCTCGGTCAGTTCCAGCGCGAAGGCGCGCGTAAAGCCCTTCAGCACCCAATGGCTGTTGCGGCGTTTTTCGATCAGGCCGAAGCGGGAGAAGCGGATCAGGAACTCGCGCACGCTGGTCGTGCCGACGCCGATCTCGCGCGCCAGTTCGAGCTCGTTGATCTGCATGCCGGCCTCGGCGCCGCCGGCCAGCAGCCTGCGCATGAACGAGCGCTCGATGATCTCGGCCAGCGTGTCGGTCTCTTCCTCGGGGAAGAAATCGTCGGGACGCGGGTCGCGCAGCACCGTCTTGGCGCGCTTGTTCCAGGCGATCAGCCCGGTTTCCTCCATGCGCGCCAGGATGCTGCGCACGGTCGTGCGGCTGACGCCGAGCAAGGCGCCAAGCTCCGGCTCCGACGGCAGGCTGCGTGTCTCGTCGAGCAGCCTGAGGCAGCGGTTATAGGCGTCCTTGTAGACGTTGTTGCTCTTCGACATCCCCTGACCCATTCATGCCGGCGCTTGCGGCGGCCGGCTTGAAGCGCAATATGACGTTCCCACGACCCTGAAAAGCGGGAAACGCTTTAACTGGGTCCGGTTCATGTCCCGAGCGCTACCACTTACCCAGGTGGAACCGCGGCGAAAAAACAATTGACGCAAAACTGTTTTTTCACGATAAAAGACATTAACTCTTAACAAGCGCGTGTCAATCCGCGCATCCCAGGACCACCCAGGAAACGCCCGTGAACGTCTCGAACACCATCCTTCTGTCCCCCGCCGACAATGTCGCCGTTGCCAATGGCCGCATCGAGATCGGCACCGCGCTGCCGGGTGGCGCACGCGCCGTCGCCGTCATCGAGCCCGGCCACAAGGTGGCCATCAAACCGATTGCCACGGGTGAAGCCGTGGTCAAATACGCCCAGGCGATCGGCCGCGCCACACAGGACATCGCGCCGGGCGAGCATGTCCATTCGCACAATCTGGTTTTCGAGGCCGGCCGCCTGCCGGTGGTGCCGCCGAGCGAGGCCGAGCATGCGACGGAGGCCGACCGTGTCAGAACCTTCATGGGCTATCGCCGCGCCGACGGCCGCGCCGGCACGCGCAACTTCATCGGCATCATCGCCAGCGTCAATTGCTCGGCCACCGTCTGCCATTCGATCGCCGACACCGCCAACCGGACCCTGTTGCCGAAATATCCCGGCATTGACGGCTTCGTGCCCATCGTCCACGGCCAGGGCTGCGGCATGAGCGGCACCGGCGATGGCATGATGGTGCTGCATCGGACTCTGGCCGGCTATGCCCGCCACCCGAATTTCGGCGGTGTGCTGATGGTCGGGCTTGGCTGCGAGGTCAACCAGCTCACTCTCTACGGCCAGAAGGGTGCCGCCGCTGGCAAGCGTCATTTCAACATCCAGGATGCCGGCGGGTCGCGCAAATCCGTCGAAAAGGCGATGGGCGTGCTGGCCGAGATCGCCGAGGAGGTCGGCCAGTTGAAGCGAGAGCCGATCCCGGTCAGCGAGATCGTCGTCGGCCTGCAATGCGGCGGCTCCGACGGCATGTCGGGCATCACCGCCAATCCGGCACTGGGTGCGGCGGTCGACATCCTCGCCGGCGTCGGCGGCATCGGCATCCTCTCCGAGACGACCGAAATCTATGGCGCCGAACATCTGCTCGCCTATCGCGCGGCATCGCCGGAGATCGCCAAGAAGCTCGATGGCTACGTGAAATGGTGGGAAGATCACGTCGCCAAGCATGGCGCCTCGATCGACAACAACCCGTCACCCGGGAACAAGCGCGGCGGTCTCACCACCATCCTTGAAAAGTCGCTCGGCGCCGTCGCCAAGGGTGGCCAAACCCCGCTCAACGGTGTGTTCGGCTATGCCGAGAAGGTCACCGGCAACGGGCTGGTGTTCATGGACACGCCCGGCTACGACCCGGTCTCGGCCACCGGACAGGTGGCTGGCGGCGCCAATGTCATCGTCTTCACCACCGGCCGCGGTTCCTGCTTCGGCTGCCGGCCGACACCGTCGATCAAGGTCGCCACCAACTCGACCATGTATCACCAGATGGAAGAGGACATGGACGTCAATTGCGGCGTCATCGCCTCGGGCGAAAAGACCATTGCCGGCATGGGCCGCGAGATCTTCGAGCTGATCGTCGAAACGGCTTCGGGCCGCAAGACCAAGAGCGAGGATTTCGGTTACGGCGACAACGAGTTCGTGCCCTGGCATCTCGGCGCGACACTCTAGGTTTCGACGCATATCTGGTAGACTTGCCGAGCCGCGCAATGGCCGGCCACGGGGAGGTTATGCATGGAAAGACGCCGCATCGGTCAGACGGCACTTGAAGTCACCGAGGTCAGCTTCGGCGGCGCCGCGATCGGCGGCCTCTACCGGGCCTGCTCGCGCGAGGCGGCGATGGAAACGCTGCAAGGCGCCTGGGAGGCGGGCTTGCGCTATTTCGACACCGCGCCCTTCTACGGTTTCGGCCTGTCGGAACGGCGCTTCGGCGATTTCCTGCGCTACAAGCCGCGCGATTCCTACGTGCTGTCGACCAAGGTCGGACGCCTGCTACACCCGGTGCCTGAAGACAAGGTGCCCGACCACTCCTATGTCGATCCGCTGCCCTTCGCGCTGGACTACGATTATTCCTACGACGGCATCATGCGGTCGGTCGACTTCAGCTACGCGCGCCTCGGGCTAAACAGGATAGACATCCTGTATGTGCACGACATCGGCGTCTACACGCATGGCGCCGAGAAGACCAAACTGCATTTTCGCCAGCTGATGGACGGCGGGCTCAAGGCGCTCGAGGAGTTGAAGCGGGACGGTACGATTGCCGCCTATGGGCTCGGCGTCAACGAAGTCCAGATCTGCCTCGACGTCATGCGCCGGGCGCCGCTCGACTGCATCCTGCTCGCCAGCCGGTACTCCTTGCTCGACCGCAGCGCGGAAGCCGAATTGCTGCCGCTGTGCCGGGCGCAACAGACGTCGCTGGTCATCGGCGGCGTTTTCAACTCCGGCATATTGGCGACCGGGCCGGTGCAAGGCGCGCATTTCGACTACCAGCCCGCCAACCGCGATATGCTCGACCGGGTCGACGCCATGGAAAAGATAGCAGGCGAAGGCGGTTACCCCCTGCCGGCGGCCGCGTTCCAGTTTCCCTTGCACGAGCCAGCCGTCGCCACCGTGCTGACCGGCACCGCAAAACTGGCGAACCTGACGCGCAACCTGGAACTGCTCGATATCGACGTGCCGGAGACGGAATATGCCAAGTATCGTCCCTACACCGTGACGCAGGAACTGCCTTGAGGACCATACCCTCGCGATGCACAATCGCGGTCGGCTTCACAATGCCGCGATCCTATGAAAAGAATGAACATTCCATATTGACTGAGGTATGGAATTAATATTCCATACCTCTATAGAACGGACGGAAGCACCTGACCACGGCAAGGGAGGAACCACGCCAGCGGGTGAGTCATTGCCAGACCGTTTGGGATGACTGACTGGAAACACCGCTTGCATCAGCTGGACCGATGCACTATCAAAACAGAGCAACTGTTTTTTATTGATAAAGTTCTGTTTGGGCCACGCCTATCCGAACGGAGCTTCCGTAAACGTTCACCGGGCGACTTAGGGAGGATCCTATGAAATTCGTGACCAGCATTCTCAACCGCCGCGCCGTCATGGCCCTTGCGGCAGCCTCGATGCTCACCGCCGTCATGCACAGCGCACCGGTTTCGGCGGCTGACGTGACCATCCCGATCATCGTCAAGGACACCACGTCCTTCTACTGGCAGATCGTTTTGGCCGGCGCCCGCAAGGCCGGCAAGGATCTCGGCGTCAATGTGCCGGAACTCGGCGCCCAGGCTGAAACCGACGTCAACGGCCAGGTCTCGATCCTCGAGAACGCCGTCGCCAGCAACCCGGCCGCAATCGTGATCGCGCCTACCGAGTTCAAGGCGCTTGGCAAGCCGATCGATGAAGCGGCCGCCAAGGTCAAGGTCATCGGTATCGACTCCGGCGCCGACTCCAAGGCCTTCACCTCGTTCCTGACCACCGACAACGTGCAGGGCGGCCGCGTCGCCGCTGATGGCCTCGCAGCCGCCATCGGCGCCGCCAACGGCGGCAAGATCGAGGGCGACGTCGCCCTGATCACCAACGCGCCCGGCGCCGGCTCGCTCGAACAGCGCAAGCAGGGCTTCACCGAACAGCTCAAGGCAAAGTATCCGGGCCTGAAGCTGGTCGCCGACAAATATGCCGACGGCCAAGCCACCACCGGCCTCAACATCGCCACCGATCTGATCACCGCCAATCCGAACCTCAAGGGCATCTTCGCCTCCAACCTGATCATGGCGCAGGGCGTCGGTCAGGCCGTCGCCGAGAACAACCTTGGCGGCAAGCTGGCGCTGGTCGGCTTCGACAGCGACGAGAAGCTGATCAAGTTCCTCAATGACGGCGTCATTTCCGCCCTCGTCGTCCAGGACCCCTACCGGATGGGCTATGACGGCATCAAGACCGCGCTCGCCGCCTCGAAGGGCGAGAAGGTCGAGGCCAATGTCGACACCGGCGCCAACCTGGTCACCAAGGACAATATGAAGGACCCCAAGATCGACGCCCTGCTCAACCCGAAGCTGAAGTAAGGGCAGGCAAGATCGAAATCGTTTCCGGGGCCTCCTCGCCCCGGAAACATCCCGCAGCGGCTTGGGAATCGGCGGGCTCGAACTAATCTGATTTCAACGAGTGGAGAGCCGCATCGCCGCCCGCCACTCGCAAGACCAGTCTGGGAGGATTGTCATGACGCCGACGGCGCAGGAACTGCATCCGGCCCCCGTTCTGGAACCCGGCAGGACCATCCTCGAACTGCGCGGGCTGGAAAAACGCTATCCCGGCACCCATGCGCTGAAGCCGGTCAATCTTGCCTTCAGATCAGGCGAAATCCACGCCATCGTCGGCGAAAACGGCGCCGGCAAATCGACCCTCATCAAGCTCCTGACCGGCGTCATGCCGCGCACCTCGGGCGAGGTCTTCTGGGAAGGGCAGCCGGCAGCCCTGGCGACGCCGCATGAAGCGATGGCGCTCGGCATCAATGCCGTGCATCAGGAAGTCGTGCTGTGCCGTCATTTGACCGTCGCCGCCAACATGTTCCTAGGCGAGGAGAATTCGCGTTTCGGCATCCTGCAGCAACGCGCCATGGTCAGGGAAGCGCAGAAGATCATCGACGATCTCGGCTTCGACCTGCCGGCGCATGTCGTGCTGGGTGACCTCACCATAGGCCAGCAGCAATTGATCGCCGCCGCCCGCGCCACGGTGCGCGGCACCAAGTTCCTGATCTTCGACGAACCCACGGCCTATCTCACCCGCAAGGAGGCCGACCAGCTCTTCACGCTCATCCGCCGTCTGAAGGGCGAAGGTGTGACGATCATCTACATCAGCCACCGCATGGAAGAGGTGTTCGAACTCGCCGACCGCGTTTCCGTACTGCGCGACGGCACGCTGGTCGGCACCAGAAACATCGCCGAGACCAACGACGCCGAACTGGTCAAGATGATGATCAACCGCTCGATCGAGCAGGTCTACCACAAGGAGCATTTCACGCCGGGCGCTCCGATCGTCGAAACAAGGAACCTGTCCGGCAAGGGCTTCGAGAACATCTCGATGACGGTGCGTGCCGGCGAGATCGTCGGCCTCTATGGGTTGATCGGCGCCGGGCGCAGCGAGTTCGTCACCTCGCTCTATGGACGTCACAAAAAGTCGGCCGGCCAGATCCTGTGGGAAGGCAAGCAAGTCCAGATCAACTCCGAGCATGACGCGATCAAGCTCGGCATGGCGCTGGCGCCGGAAAGCCGCCGCGACCAGGGTCTTTGCCTCAATTTGCCGGTTGGCCTCAACCTCAATTTGCCGATCTACAAGCGCATCTCCAGCAATCTGTTGATCTCGAACGCGAAAGAGAAGGCCGAGGCCGACCGCCAGATCGCTGGCCTGAGAATCAAGACGCCGACGCGCGGCGCGCTGGCGTCGAGCCTTTCGGGCGGAAACCAGCAGAAGATCGTCATCGGCAAATGGCTGGCCCATGGCGCCAAGCTGTTCATCTTCGACGAACCGACGGTCGGCGTCGATGTCGGCACCAAGGCCGAGATCTATCGCCTGTTCGGCGAATTGTTGTCCAAGGGTGCCGGCATCATCCTGATCTCGTCCTACTTGCCGGAGGTCTACGAACTGGCCGACACGCTGCATGTGTTCCGGCGCGGCAAGCTGGTCGCCACGCACGGGTTCCACACCGCCAGTCACGAGGACATTCTCACGCAGGCGCTCGCCGAGAAACAAGAAAAACTGGGAGGACAGACATGAGCATCGAGGCGATCCCCGCCGAAAAACCGAAGCGCAACTACAACGTCCTGTTCGGGCTGACGCTGCTGGCGCTGCTGGTGCTGCTCTGGATCGTCCTGTCGCTGGCGACGCCAAGCTTCGCTTCGGGCAACAACATCGCCAATCTTCTGCGTCAGGGCTCGATGATCGCCATCATGGCGGTCGGCCAGACCTTCGTCATCATCACCGGCGGCATCGATCTTTCCGTCGGTGCGGTGGTCGGTTTCGCCACTGTCGTCGTCGCCCTGCTGATCAATGCCGGCGTACCGATCGCGCTCGCCATCCTGATCACCTTGCTGGTCGGAGTCGCCATCGGCCTTTTCCACGGCTTCGGCATCGTCAAGATGGGCCTGCCGCCCTTCATCATCACACTGGCGACGCTGACCTCGTTGCGCGGCATCGGCCTTCTGATGACCAACGGCAACTCGATCAACATCAACAGCGACAGCTTCACCGCCTTCTCGCGCAATTCCTTTATCGGCATCCCCAATCTGTTCTGGATGGTGATCCTGGTCGGCGTGCCCGCCTATGTCTTCCTGCATCACAGCCGCTGGGGCCGGTACCTGTTCTCGGTCGGCTCCAATGCCGAGGCCTCGCGCCTGTCGGGCGTCAATGTTCAGCGCACCATCTACATGGCCTACACGCTGTCCGGCCTGTGCGCGGCTTTCGTCGGCGTGCTCTTGGCCGCCCGCATCGGCATCGGCAACCCGACCCAGGCCGAGGGCTGGGAACTGCAGGCGATCGCCTCCTCCGTCATTGGTGGCACCTCGCTTTTCGGTGCGGTCGGCTCGGTGCACGGGCCGCTGCTCGGCGCCTTCATCCTTGCCACCATCAACAACGGCGCCAACCTGCTCAACGTCAACTCGTTCTGGCAGCGCATCATCACTGGCGCGCTGATCATCATCATCGTCTACTTCGACGGACTGCGCCGCCGCGGCAAATAACGCGTTCCAATCGATCGCCGGCCTGACGTGGGCCGGCGATTTCGCGAACAGACTGGATCAAAGCATGAAAGCCGTCGTCTGCCGCTCGCCCGGCGACCTAGTCGTCGAAGACCGCCCCGCCCCTGGCGCGCCGCCTCCCAGCTGGGCGCTGGTGGCGGTCAGCCATGTCGGCATCTGCGGCACCGATTACCACATCTTCGAGGGCAAGCACCCGTTCCTCGCCTACCCCCGCATCATGGGCCATGAAGTGTCGGGCACCGTGATCGGGACAGGCGAAGGCGTCGGCCTCGACATTGGCGAGCCGGTGATCATCAACCCCTATCTTTCCTGCGGCAAATGCATCGCCTGCCGGCACGGAAAACCCAATTGCTGTGTGCGCATCGAAGTGCTCGGCGTCCACCGCGACGGCGCCATGTGCGAGCAGATCCTTGTGCCGGCACAAAACCTCTATCCCACCAATGGCCTGTCGCTGGCCGACGCCGCCGCCGTCGAATTCCTGGCCATCGGCGCGCATGCCGTGCACCGCGCGCGTTCCGAGCCCGGCGCCCGCACGCTGGTCATCGGCGCCGGTCCGATTGGGCTTGGCACCGCCATCTTCGCCCGCATTGCTGGGCTCGAGGTCAGCTTGCTCGACATGAGCAGCGAAAGGCTGGGCTTCGCGGCAAGCGAATTCGGCTTCTCGATCCTTGACGGCTCACAGACACCCGTGTCCGATCTGGTGCGTGATGTGACATCAGGCGAAGGCTTCGACGTGGTCTTCGACGCCACCGGCAACACCCCCTCGGTGCAATCGGCCTTCGCTCATGTCGCGCATGGCGGCACGCTGGTGCTGGTCAGCGTCGTCAAGGACGACATCGTCTTTTCCGACCCCGAGTTCCACAAGCGCGAGATGACCCTGGTTGGCAGCCGCAACGCCTTGCGCGCCGATTTCGACCACGTCGCCGCCTCGATCCGCGACGGCGCCGTGCCGCTGGCCAAGCTCGTCACCCACCGCACCACGCTCGAAGGAACGCCAAGGGATCTCGCACGCTGGGCGCACGAAAAGTCGGGCCTGATCAAGGCCGTGATCGAGATCGGATAGCCAGGGCGTTACAGTGCCGACAACTTCAGCTCCACTCGCTCCGCGGGAAAACGCGACTCCGAGAACTGGATCGGCTGGCCGTCGGGCGTGACGTTGACCGCCACGGCGACCAGCACGATGGCGCCCGGCTGCAGGTCGAGATCGGCGAGATCGGCGGCGTCCGCATGGCGGGCCGACAGCACGGTCGATTGCCTCAGATAATCGTCGACACCGAAACGGGCGAGCGAAGCGGTGATCGACCCGGTTTGCGCCATCGCCTTGTCGATGCCGGCGAAGCGCCTGGCCTCGAACCAGGCGGCAGCGCGCGACACCGGCCGGCCGTCGGCCTCGCCGCGTGTCTCCAGCCGGATCACCTCGCTGCCACGGGCCAGACCGAGCCCCTCGGCGACGCGCGGGCTGGCGGGCTCGATCGATGAGGCAAGCAACACGATGTGGCGCTCCGACGTCTGACCCTGCAGGCCTGTCGAAAAGCGCGTGCGCGCGCCGATCGGGTAGGACAGCCGCTTGCGCGACAAGACGAAAGTGCCACGCCCCTGCTCGGCCCGCAGCACGCCCTCCTGCACGAGGGCGGATATGGCGCTGCGCACCGTGTGACGGTTGACGCCATAACGTTCCGCCAGTGCGACCTCGGGCGGCAGCGCGGCGTTCTCGGCGAAATCGCCTGTGGCGATCGCTTGCAGGATCCTATCGGCGATCTGGCGCCACAGCGAGACGCCGCTGCGCCGCTCGATGCTGTCGGCCACATCATGTCTCGTCATGTTTTTGCCCCGCGGCCAATCCTGTCACGCACCCGTCATGGACTCGCGCTAGGTAATATGTATAATTTGTATAGTTGTCTATATCAATAGACAAATTTGGCAACGAGGAAATCAGTCGATGCGAGGACAGGAAGCCCGCGACCAGGCCGAGCGCAAGGCCGCCATGGCCACCTTGGCGCAATCCAGCGGCGACGACATCGTGCGGCTCTGGAACGAGGCAGGTCTGCCATCGCAAGCCGACATGCTGCGCGGCCCCGAGACCGGCCTGGTCACGCTGCGTGGCCGCATCGGCGGCGGCGGCGCGCCCTTCAATGTCGGCGAAGCGACCGTCACCCGCGCCACGGTCCGGCTGCCGTCAGGACAGGTCGGCCATTGCTACGCGCTTGGCCGCGACAAGCAGAAGGCGAAGCTCGCGGCCATCGCCGACGCTCTCTGGCAGGACCCTGCCCGCCGCGCCGAGGTCGAGACCAGGCTCATTGCACCCTTGCGCTCGGTCCTGACCGTTGCCCACGAAAAACGCCGCGCCGAGACGGCGGCGACGAAGGTGGATTTCTTCACCATGGTTCGCGGAGAAGACTGATGGATATCGCAGCGCAATCGATCGAGGGCGGCTTCGCCGATCCGGTGTTCAATGCCCAGACCGTTTTCCGCGCGGTCATGGATGCGATGGCGCGGCCGGGCAGCGTGCAGCCTTTGCCCGCCCTGGCCCGCCCGCCGGCGCCGCTGTCGGCTACATCAGGCGCCATTGCGCTGGCACTGTGCGACAACGACACGCCGCTCTGGCTCGACCCGGCCCTGCACGTCTCCGCGGCGATCGGCTCTTGGCTTGGTTTCCACACCGGTGCGCCACTGGCCAACACACCGGCCGACGCGCATTTCGCATTTATCGCCACACCGGCCGAGATGATGGCGCTCGACGGCTTCTCACAAGGCACGCAGGATTATCCCGATCGATCGACGACGCTGATCCTGCAGGTCGGCGACCTCATTTCGGGGACCCCGCTGTTGCTTGAGGGCCCCGGCATCGAAACCAGCGCCACGATCGCGCCGGCGCGGATGCCGCGCCATTTCGTCGAGCAGTGGAAGCAAAACAACCAGCGCTTTCCACGCGGCGTCGACATCGTCCTCGCCACATCGGACGGCATAGCCTGCCTGCCGCGCACGACGCGCATCAAGACGATGGAGGCTTGACCATGTATGTCGCGGTAAAAGGTGGCGAAGCCGCCATTGCCAACGCTCACAGCCTGCTTGCCGACCGTCGGCGCGGCGACCGCTCCGTGCCGGCGCTTCGCCTCGACCAGATCGTCGAACAGCTGGCGCTCGGCGTCGACCGGGTGATGAGCGAAGGCTCGCTCTACGACCGTGAACTGGCGGCACTCGCCATCGTTCAGGCGCGCGGCGACATGATCGAGGCGATTTTCCTGGTGCGCGCCTATCGCACCACATTGCCGCGCTTCGGTTACACCAGACCGATCGACACCAGCGCGATGCTGGTCGAACGGCGCGTCTCGGCGACCTACAAGGATCTTCCTGGCGGCCAGCTGCTCGGTCCGACTTTCGATTACACGCACCGCCTGCTCGACCCCGAGCTGGCCGCCGGCGCCGATGTCGCCGAACCGTTGCAGCGCGCCGGCGAGGCCGAGCCCATGCCGCGTGTCTCGGCCATCCTCGCCCGCGAAGGCCTGATCGAGCCCGATGGCGACATGCCTGGCGATCACATTCCCGGCGACATCACCCGCGAGCCGCTGGAATTCCCGATGGCGCGCGACATCCGCCTGCAGGCACTGTCGCGCGGGGACGAGGGTTTTCTGCTGGCGCTCGGCTATTCCACGCAGCGCGGCTATGCCCGCAACCATCCCTTTGTCGGCGAGATCCGCATTGGCGAGGTGGAGCTTGAGCTTGACGTTCCCGAGCTGCCCTTCGCGGTGCCGCTCGGCACGGTGCGGGTCACCGAATGCCAGATGGTCAACCAGTTCAAGGGCTCGGCCAAGGCGCCACCACAATTCACCCGTGGCTACGGCCTCGTCTTCGGCCAGAGCGAACGCAAGGCGATGGCCATGGCGCTCTGCGACCGGGCGCTACGCGCCTCCGAGCTCGGCGAGGACATTGTCGCCGCAGCCCAGGATGAGGAGTTCGTCATCTCCCATTCCGACAACGTCCAGGCGACCGGCTTCGTCGAGCATCTGAAGCTGCCGCACTATGTCGATTTCCAGGCCGAACTCGACCTCGTGCGCCGCATGCGCGCCGAATACGAGGCCCGCGAAAATCCAGCAAAGACCGAAGAGAACCGGGAGGCGGCGGAATGACCCTAGCTGCCACCATGCCCGCCGTCGACGCCGCCATGGCCACCGGTCCCGCTATAGCCCGAAGCGCCGGCCACGGTCTCACCCTGCGCGCCGTCCTTCGGCGCGGGCAAAACCATGCTCCGAAGGACAAAGGCAACTGCGCCGATAAAAAGCAGCAGCAGGATTCCAAGGTGCATCCATCCGGCAGCGGTCATCTGAAGCTGTCCCGTTTCCAGCATCCTATCAGTCAAATTCCTAGCACGAAGCGGATGTGATCGCCATGACCGACATCGCCACCTACAACTTCGCCTATCTTGACGAACAGACCAAAAGGATGATCCGCCGCGCCATCCTCAAGGGCATCGCCATTCCCGGCTATCAGGTGCCGTTCGCCTCGCGCGAAATGCCGATGCCCTATGGCTGGGGCACCGGCGGCGTCCAGGTCACCGCCTCGATCATCGGCCCCGATGACGTGCTGAAGGTCATCGACCAGGGCGCCGACGACACCACCAACGCGGTGTCGATCCGCGCCTTCTTCAAGAAGGTCGCCAATGTCGCGGTGACCACCGACACGGCCACCGCCACCATCATCCAGACCCGCCATCGCATCCCCGAACATCCGCTGACGGCGGGCCAGGTGCTGGTCTACCAGGTGCCGATCCCGGAGCCGCTGCGCTTCCTCGAGCCCCGCGAGACCGAAACGCGCAAGATGCACGCGCTGGAGGAATACGGCCTCATGCATGTCAAGCTCTATGAGGACATCGCCAAGCACGGCCGCATCGCCACCACCTATGCCTATCCGGTGAAGGTCGAGGGCCGTTATGTGATGGACCCGTCGCCGACGCCGAAATTCGACAATCCCAAGATGCACCGCTCGCCCGCCTTGCAACTGTTCGGCGCCGGTCGCGAAAAGCGCATCTACGCCGTGCCGCCCTTCACCGATGTCGTCAGCTTGGACTTCGAGGATCATCCGTTCGAGGTACAGACCTTCGACCAGCCCTGTGCGCTGTGCGCCGCCGAGAACGTCTATCTCGACGAGGTCATCCTCGACGACCATGGCGGCCACATGTTCGTCTGCTCCGACACCGACCATTGCGAGAAGCGGCGTGAAGAGGGCCATCGCGGCCATCTTGCCCCCGAGATGATGGAGCCGGCACAATGACCGACGAACCGCTGCTGCGTGTCTCGGCGCTCTCCAAATTCTACGGCTCGCGCGTCGGCTGCGACAACGTCTCCTTCGACCTGTGGCCGGGCGAGGTTTTGGCAGTCGTCGGTGAATCCGGTTCCGGCAAGACCACGCTGCTCAACTGCCTGTCGACGCGGCTGCTGCCTTCGTCGGGCACGGCCAGCTACCGCATGCGTGATGGCCAGTTCCGCGAGCTCTACCGCATGAGCGAGGCCGAGCGCCGCTTCCTGATGCGCACCGACTGGGGTTTTGTCCATCAGAACCCGGCCGACGGCCTGCGCATGACGGTGTCGGCCGGCGCCAATGTCGGCGAGCGTCTGATGGCGGTCGGCGACCGCCATTACGGCAAGATCCGCGCCACCGCGGTCGACTGGCTGTCGCGCGTCGAGATCGAGCAGGACCGCATCGACGACGAACCGCGCGCCTTTTCCGGCGGCATGCGCCAGCGCCTGCAGATCGCCCGCAACCTCGTCACCGGTCCACGGCTGGTGTTCATGGATGAACCGACCGGCGGTCTCGACGTCTCGGTGCAGGCCCGCCTGCTTGACCTCTTGCGCGGACTGGTCACCGATCTTGGCCTTGCCGCGATCGTCGTCACCCACGACCTCGCCGTAGCCCGGCTTTTGTCGCAACGCATGATGGTGATGAAGGATGGCCGCGTCGTCGAAAGCGGCCTCACCGACCGCGTTCTCGACGATCCCCGCGCGCCCTACACGCAACTGCTCGTCTCTTCCATTCTGCAGGTGTAACGATGCCGACCCCTCTCGTTGTTTCCGACGTCGCGAAAAGCTTCACCATGCATCTGCGCGACGGCATCAAACTGCCTGTCGTCTCCGGCGTCTCCTTCTCCATCAAGGCGGGCGAATGCACCGTGCTCGGCGGCCCCTCCGGTGCCGGCAAGAGCTCGATCCTGAAGATGCTCTACGGCAACTACGCCGTCGACGAAGGCCAGATCATCGTCACGCACGAAGACGGGCTGATTGACCTGGCCCACGCCAGTCCTCGCACCGTACTTGCCATACGTCGGCAAACGATCGGCTATGTCAGCCAGTTCCTGCGCACCGTGCCGCGCGTCTCGGCGCTCGACGTGGTCGCCGAACCGCTGGTCGAGCGCGGCGAGGAGCGCGAGACGGCAAGAGGCAAGGCACGGACCTTGCTGGCCCAGCTCAACCTGCCGGAAAAGCTCTGGATGCTGCCGCCGGCAACCTTCTCAGGCGGCGAACAGCAGCGCGTCAACATCGCGCGCGGCTTCATCACCGAGCATCCGATCCTGCTGCTCGACGAGCCGACCGCATCGCTCGACGCCACCAACCGCGACGTGGTGATCGAACTCATCGCCGCCAAGAAGACGGCGGGCGTCGCCCTGCTCGGCATCTTCCACGACCATGATGTGCGCGAGGCGGTGGCCGACCGCATCATCGACGTCACCGCCTTCGCCCCGGGAAAACTCGCCGCATGACCAGGAAACTGTCGGAAACACCGCTGGTCCACCCGACGGCGGAGGTGCACAACTCAACGCTCGGCCGCTGGACCGAGATCGCCGACCGCAGCCGGGTCTCGGAAAGCGAACTCGGCGACTATTCCTACATGATGCAAGACTGCGCCGTCTGGTGCGCGACGATCGGCAAGTTCGCCAACATCGCGGCAAGCGTGCGCCTCAACGCCACCAATCATCCGACCTGGCGGCCGACGCTGCACCACTTCACTTATCGCGCGTCAGACTATTGGGACGACGCCGAGCATGAGAGCGAATTCTTCGCTGAGCGTCGCGCCAAACGCGTCACCATCGGCCACGACACCTGGCTTGGCCACGGCTCGACCGTCCTGCCCGGCGTCACCGTCGGCGACGGCGCGGCGGTTGGCGCCGGGGCGGTGGTGTCGAAGGACGTCGCGCCCTACACGATCGTCGCCGGCGTGCCGGCAAAGCCGATCCGCGAGCGTTTCGACCGCCGCACCGCCGAGCGCTACCAGGCGCTTGCCTGGTGGGACTGGGACCACGCCAGGCTGCGTGCTAGCCTTGAGGATTTCCGGGAATTGACCGCCGAGGCATTTTTGGAGAAATACGAAGGAAGTGCGTCGGGCAAAGAGGCATAGCCCTCACATCATCGTCATATCGCCGGCCTGTTCATATCCCTGACACAGGACTCGTACAGGAGGCGATCTCCCCAAGGAGATCGCCATGCTCGACACCGTCAGACCCTCGCTCACTGGATTCTTTGCCGGCTCCAATCCGACGCCGCCAGTGCATCTCGGCACGCGCTACGACGCGTCGGGCAATTTTCTCCTGGAACCTGGCAACACCGTCGTCAGTCATCTGGTCAGCGGCTCACCCTCGGAAGCCGTGGTGCTCGCTGTCCGCGATCGGATGATGGCCATGCCGGACGCCGACCGCCTTGCCTTCACGCCGATCTCCAGCCTGCACATGACGCTGTTCCAAGGCATCATCGAATATCGCCGCCGGCTGCCCTATTGGCCGTCCGACGTGCCGCTCGACACCAGCATCGACGCCATGACCCGCCTCTACCTCGAACGCCTGAAGGGCTTCCAGGGCGCCGGGCCGTTCAACATCAAGGTGGTCGAGATCGTGCCGACCGGCCTCACTGTTGCCGGCGCGACCGACGAGGACGTGCGCATCATGCGTGAATGGCGCGACGCGCTCGCGGTGCCGTTCGGCTACCGGCACCCCGACCATGACGCTTACGTCTTCCACATCACCTTCGCCTACCAGATCCAGCGTCTCGCCGACGACAGGGCTGCTGCCTGGCGCGCGCTTTTCGACGAGAGTTTGGCGCTTTTCGGCCGGGAGGCCCCGGTGATCGAGATCAAGCCGCCTGCCTTCTGCGCATTCCGCGACATGAAGCATTTCGAGGAATTGCTGATGCTCGGCTGATCGCCAGCAGGACGCGGCCGTCGTATCTGTGGAGCGTAACAAAACTGACATGCTGGCGACATGGCAGGTTCATGTGGCTGCGTTAGGCGAGTGCCTGACGATCAATATGGACCGGACTGGAACCAGCCCATGTCAGCAAGCTCTGCCACGCTCGAAATCCGCGGTGTCAGCCGACGATTTGGCAAGAACACCGCCGTCAGCGACGTCAGCATCTCGATCCCACAGGGGCAGATGGTCGGCGTCATTGGTCGTTCGGGTGCCGGCAAATCAACTCTTCTTCGCATGATCAACCGTCTTGTCGACCCCAGCCAGGGGTCGATTTTTTTTGACGGCGCCGAGGTTTCGCAATTGCGCGGCTCGCCGCTGCGGCGCTGGCAGCGCGACTGCGCCATGATCTTCCAGCAGTTCAACCTGGTGCCGCGCCTCGACGTCCTGACCAACGTGCTGCTTGGCAAGCTGAACCACCGTTCCACCCTGTCCAACCTTCTGGGCATGTTTTCGCGCGCCGAGTGCGCTGAAGCGGTCGCCGCGCTCGAGCGGCTCGACATCGCCCGTACCGCTCTTCAGCCCGCCGGCACATTGTCGGGTGGACAGCAGCAACGCGTCGCCATCGCGCGCGCCATGATGCAGCAGCCCAAGGTGATCCTCGCCGACGAGCCGATCGCCTCGCTCGACCCGCTCAACGCCAAGGTGGTGATGGATTCGCTGCAGGACATCAATCTGCGCGAAGGCATCACCGTCGTCACCAATCTGCACACGCTCGATACCGCCCGCACCTATTGCAACCGCATCATCGGCATGGCCGCCGGCAAGGTCGTCTTCGACGGGCCGCCGGAGGAACTCGACCGCGAAGCCGTGCGTCTCGTCTATGGCGCCGACAGCAATGGTGGCGAGATATCCGAGGTCATCACCTCCACCAGCGTTGCCTTCAAGCAGAAGATCGCCGCATCCGCCGGACCGCTCGAACCCGCATACCCGGGATACTGAGCCCATTACGGGCCAATGGCGAGCAGCCTGGATCGTCCGCCCGCGTCAAGGGCACTTGTCAAGATCAAGAACGCTGCCGGCGCGGGGCCGGAACTTACAGGAGAGACATCAATGTTCAGGAAGATGGTTTTCGGCGCCGTTTCGGTGCTCGCCATGGCCACCAGCATGGCCCACGCCGCCGACATGAAGGAATTTCGCGTCGGCATTCTCGGCGGTGAAAACGAAACCGACCGGCTGCGCAACTACCAGTGCCTGGCCGACCACCTGAAGACCGAATTCGGCTTCGAGAAGGTTTCGCTGTTCCCCGCCGCCGACTATGACGGCGTCATCCAGGGCCTGCTCGGCGGCACGCTCGACTTCGCCGAACTCGGCGCTTCCGGCTATGCCAGCGTTGTCCTGAAGGACCCGAAAGCCGTCACCCCGATCCTCACCACCAAGCAGACCGATGGCGCCACCGGCTACTATTCGATCGGCCTGGCGCTGAAGACCTCGGGCATCACCGACATCAAGTCGGCCAAGGGCAAGAAGCTCGGCTACGCCGATCCGGATTCGACCTCCGGCTACCTGATCCCGCTGACCCAGATTCCGAAGGAGACGGGCGCTTCGAACGAAACCTTCTTCGCTTCGACCCAGTTCAACGGCGGCCATGAGAACAACATCCTGGCCGTGCGTGACGGCAAGGTCGACGTCGCCGTCGACGATTCCTCGGGCATCGGCGACTTCAAGAACGGCTTCACCTCCGGCACCTTCCACAAGGTCGTCGCCAAGGGCGCCGTCGACCCGAACGACTTCGTCGAAGTCTGGCGCTCGGGCCTGATCCCGAACGGCCCGCTGGTCGCGCGCACCGCGCTGGGCGACGACATGACCGCCAAGCTCACCGCCTTCTTCACCGACCTGCCCAAGAAGGACAAGGCTTGCTTCGAAGGCGTCGAAGGCGGCGATTTTACCGGCTATGTTCCGGTGAAGCCGGACTTCTACAACGTCATCGTCGAAGCCCGTAAGGCAGCCATCGGCGGCTAACGGCGAAATCGAAACGGGCGGCACCTCGGGTGCCGCCCTTTTTGCATCTCCGATCATGACCCTTTCCGTGACAGCCCCTTCCGGCGCCACCCACCAGATGGCCGATGCCTGGCGACGCCAGACGTCGCTGCGCCGGTTCTATACAGTGCTTGGCGTCGGCCTGCTGCTTGCCGCCATGTTCGCCAGCATGTGGTTCGCCGACGAAGCCAATGCCGGGCACTTCTTTGACCGGCTGCCGCATATTCTGGATTTCCTGAGCTGGCTCATTCCCAAGGACTGGAACGACGTCTGGCGCGCCCTGTTCGACATGGCCTCGCCACATGACACCGGCACCCAGGAATTCAACTTCCCGCTCGGCCGCGTCTATGTCTGGGGCGGCTTCTACATCCCCGAATATTTCGAGCTGATGATCACCACCGTGAACATGGCGTTGGTCTCGACCTTCATCGGCTTCATTTTCGCGGTGCCCTTTTCCTTCATCGCGGCGCGCAATCTGACGCCGCATCCGGCACTGAGGCAGATCGTCAAGCGCTTCATGGAATTGCTGCGCGCCTTTCCGGAAATCGTCATCGCCGGCCTGTTCGCGGCCATCGTCTCGACCGGTCCGATCGCCGCCATCATCGCCATCGGCCTGCATTCGATCGGCGCGCTGGGCAAGCTGTTCTATGAGATCAACGAGAACATCGACATGCGGGCCGAGGAAGGCCTGCGCGCGGTCGGTGCCAACTGGTTCGAGCGGGTTCGTTTTGCCGGCCTGCCGCAGGTTCTGCCCAATTTCATGTCGTACACGCTGCTGCGCGTCGAGATCAACGTCCGTGTCTCGACCATCATCGGCGCCGTCGGCGGCGGCGGCATCGGCGAGGAGCTGAAGCTCTCCATCTCACGCGGCTTCGGCGCCAAGACGCTGGCGCTGGTGCTGCTCCTGTTCACGACCATCTTCATCATCGACCAGTTCTCCGCCTGGCTGCGCCGCAAGCTTGTCGGTGAGCAAGCCTTTATGATGGGGGCGTAGATCATGGCGACCATGACCGCCGAACAGATGCTGCCGATCGAGGAGCGCTACCCGCAGATATTCCGGCGGCCGCTGTACAAACGCTTCACGCCGCTGCTCATGTTTGCCGGCATTCTGCTCTACCTCATCTATGTCCTGTGGTTCTTCAGCCTGCCGCAGGTGCTGCGGGACTCGCACTGGGAACGTTTGCCGCTCTTCCTGACGCAATGGATCAGCTACGACCTGCAGCCGGAATTCCGCCTCGACCAGCCTGAGATCACACCGAAATACCCGCGCTTCTCGGCACTGGGCGAGAACCCTGATCCCGACTGGGTGATCAAGAACGCGAATGGCACCTACACCATCCTGATCGATGGGCCGGCTAAGTCCGTCACCTTCGACAAGACCCAGGCGACCATCGTCGCCAACGGACAGACAATTCCCGTCGCTCTGACTGGCGGCAAGCCGGTGGTATCAGGCCCGGTGCCGGACTGGGTCACCGTGCATGACGACGAAATCGTCGCCAAGATGGGCTTCGTCGGCGAGGTGCGCGTCACCGTCGACCGCGTCAAGGTGCGCAAGCGCTTCCTAGGCTGGGCGAATTTTGTCTTCGACACCCGCTCGCCCTTCTTCGGGAAGTCCGCGAGCGAGGTGATCTCGCTGATCATATCCGGGCCTGAGTTGAAGCCGGGCACCTCGAACCTGGCGCTGGCCGGCGACAACATCTGGAACAACGCCCAATGGCAGCATGGCGATGTCTGGACGAAGCTCTTGCAGACCATCGTCATGGCGTTCCTCGGCACGTTGCTCGGGGGCATCGTCGCCTTCCCGCTTGCCTTCTTCGCCGCGCGCAACATCACGCCGAGCGGTGTGCTGAGCCAGGGGCTCAAGCGCTTCTTCGACTTCATGCGCTCGGTCGACATGCTGATCTGGGCCCTGTTCTTCACCCGCGCCTTCGGCCCCGGTCCATTGGCCGGCAGTGCCGCGATCTTCTTCACCGAGATCGGCACCCTCGGCAAAGTCTATTCGGAAGGTCTGGAGAACATCGACGACAAGCCGCGTGAAGGCATCACGTCGACCGGCGCCAATGGCCTTCTGGTGCAACGTTATGGTGTGATGCCCGAAGTCATACCCATCTTCATCAGCCAGACGCTCTACCAGTGGGAATCCAACACCCGCGGCGCCACCATCATCGGCGCCGTCGGCGCCGGCGGCATCGGCCTGAAACTGTGGGAAGCCATGCGCACCAACTCCAATTGGGCCAACGTATTCTACATGGTGCTGTTGATCCTGCTCGTCGTCTTCATTTTCGACAACATATCCAACTTCCTGCGCCGCCGGCTGAGCCGGACGATCCACGACTACAACCGGATCCAGGCCGAGCGGGGGTAGCTCGTCCTGTGGTGCACAATTGGGCGAGGTCGGCGGGACAGCACCCCCCTCTGGCCTGCCGGCCATCTCCCCCGCAAGGAGGGAGATTGGCAGCTTCATTGACGGCATTCTTCTTGCAACGTTGGTGATTGGCGAGAGTAAAACGTACAGCCGATCTCCCCCCTTGCGGGGGAGATGTCCGGCAGGACAGAGGGGGGTGTGAAGGATCACGGCGGTGGGTGTTGGGCGGCCTTGCTCCGTCCCACCATGACGAAGGGAGGCTCTAAGCCGCCTTCTTCCACCCGCTCCGGATATGCTTATACCCGTCCCGATACACCGCTTCCGGCGTCTCGGAAAAATCGCGCCACACCTTGGTTGCCGCCGCCAGATCCTTGAGCGAGCGCCCGAACGCCTCGATGGTCAGCCAGTCATCATAGCCGCTCTTGCGGATCGCCGCGAAAGTCTCTTTCCACGGAATGTTGCCGCGCCCCGGCACGCCGCGATCGTTCTCCGATATGTGGATATGCACGACATTGCGGCGGTGCTTCGTATAGGCGCCGATCGGGTCGGTCTCCTCGATATTGGCGTGGAAGGTGTCGTACATCGCCTTGATGTGCGGCCGATCGATGGCGTCGATATGTTCCGACAAGTCGGCCATGGTGTTGAGCAGATAGCATTCGAAGCGGTTCAGGGCCTCGAGCCCGATGGTGACACCCCGTTTGCCGGCATGGTCGCCGATAGCGCGCTGCGAGGCAACCGAGCGCTTCTTTTCGGCGGCAGTCGGCCCGGATCCGGAAAAGGCGCCAAGCGTCGAATGCAGCGGACCGCTCAATGTCCGCGCACCGAGCGCATCGGCGCAATCGATGGCCCATTTCATATAGTCAATACCGGCCTTGCGCGTTGCCGCGTCGGCCGAGATCAGATTCATTGACGGATCGCCCATCGCCGAGACCGCCGTGCGCTCCAGCCCGATGCGGTCGAGCAGGTCGCCGAGCTTTCTGTAATCATCCGGCGCACCGGCAAAGACCGGTATCTCGACCCCGTCGAAGCCCGTCGCCTTGATGTTCCGCAGCAGCGCCTCGTGCTTTTTCGAGACGCTGGTCGTCCATAAGAACATGCACATGCCGATTTTCATCGACGCCCTCCCCCTCATTTGATGGCGCGTACTGGCTGTCCCGTCAGCTTCGCGCAAACTCCCCCTCATCCGGCCGCTTCGCGGCCACCTTCTCCCCGAGGGGAGAAGAGACTTAGCGTCGGCGCCACCTCCTCCTCTCCCTTGGGGGAGAGATCGGATTGCCCCGAATTGTCCTTTGCAATTCGGCCGGCAATCCGGGTGAGGGGGCCTTCTTTACCCACCGCGCGGCTAAAGCTTCGTCCACGCCCCATTCTTCTTCGACGACTTCACGCAAGCCTCGATGAAGGCCATGCCCTCGACGCCATCCTGAATGGTCGGGAAGACGACATCCTTTGCCGGCTTGCCGCCCTTCTTGCGCGCCGCGCGGATCGCCCGCGCCGCCTCCTGATAGATGTTGGCGAAGCCTTCGAGATAGCCCTCGGGATGACCCGACGGTACGCGGCTGACGCGGCCCGCCACCGGCAGGGCGCCAGCGCCGTTGCGGGTGATCAACTGCTTGGGCTGGCCGAACGGCGTGTACCAGAGATAGTTGGGATCGGCCTGCACCCATTCCAGCCCGCCCTTAGAACCGTAGATGCGCAGCTTCAGGCCATTCTCATGACCGGGCGCCACCTGGCTCGCCCAGATCATGCCCTTGGCCGGATGCGTTTTTCCCGTCGGCTTGAAACGCAACATGACGTTGACGTTGTCGTCGAGCAGCCGACCCGGGACGAAAGCATCGAGATCGGCCGAGAGCGAATCGAGCTCGAGCCCGGAAACGAAGCGAGCGAGATTGTAGGCATGGGTGCCGATGTCGCCCAGCGCACCGCCGGCGCCCGCCTGCTTGGGATCGCCGCGCCACGACGCCTGCTTCTGGCCGGTGGCGGCGAGGTCCTCGGTCAGCCAGTCCTGCGGATATTCCGACTGCACGATGCGGATGTCGCCAAGCACGCCCTTGGCCACCATCTCGCGCGCCTGCCGCACCATCGGATAGGCGGTATAATTGTGGGTGAGCACGAACACCTTGCCGGTCTTCTCGACGACCGCCGCGAGCTTCTTGGCTTCGGCCAGCGTCGTCGCCAGCGGCTTGTCGCAGATCACATGGATGCCTGCCTCCAGGAAGGCCTTGGCCGCCGGCACGTGGACATTGTTCGGCGTGACGATGGCCACCGCCTCGATGCCATCCGGGCGCTTCGCCTCGGCCTTGGCCATTTCGGCGTAGGACGCGTAGCTGCGCGAGGGATCGAGCCCGAGTTCGGCTGCCGAGGCTTTCGCACGGGCCGGGTCGGACGACAGGGCGCCCGCAACCAGCACGAAATCATTGTCCAGGCGTGCCGCGATCCGGTGCACCGCGCCGATGAAGGCGCCTTGCCCGCCGCCGACCATGCCGTAGCGGATCGGGCCGCCTCCCGTTTCCGACTTCGATGCGCCTACCATGTTTTTCTCCCTCGTATGAAATACCCCTCCCCAAGGGGGAGCGAAATCGGTGTCAGATTCCCATCATGGCGCGCAGCAGCTTCTTGTCCGTCGTGCCGGCGGCAAAGTCGTCGAATGCCTTCTCGGTCACCCGGATGATGTGGTGCTGGATGAAGGGCGCCCCTTCGGCGGCACCATCCTCAGGATGTTTCAGGCAGCACTCCCACTCCAGCACCGCCCAGGAATCGTAATTGTACTGCGTCAGCTTGGAGAAGATGCCGCCGAAATCCACCTGCCCGTCGCCGAGCGAACGGAAGCGGCCGGCGCGGTTCGTCCAGCTCTGGTAACCGGAGTACACGCCCTGCCGGCCGGTCGGATTGAACTCGGCATCCTTGACGTGGAACGCCTTGATCCGCTCGTGATAGATATCGATGAATTCGAGATAGTCGAGCTGCTGCAGCAGGAAGTGCGAAGGGTCGTAATTGATGTTGCAGCGCTTGTGTCCGCCGACAGCGTCGAGGAACATCTCGAAGGTCGCCCCATCGAACACGTCCTCTGAAGGATGGATTTCGTAGCCGACATCGACACCATTGTCCTCATAGACATCCAGGATCGGCTTCCAGCGTTTGCCAAGTTCGCCAAAGGCTTCCTCGATCAGTCCGGCGGGCCGCTGCGGGAAGGGATAGAGGTAAGGGAAAGCCAGCGAGCCGGTGAACGATACCGAGACATCGAGCCCCAGATTGCGCGATGCCTTGGCGCCGAATTTCATCTGTTCGACAGCCCATTCCTGCCGCGCCTTCGGATTGTTGTGCACCGATGGCGGCGCGAAGCCATCCATCTGCGCGTCATAGGCCGGATGCACCGCCACCAACTGCCCCTGCAGATGCGTCGACAATTCGGTGATCTCGACCCCGGCGTCAGTGCAGATGCCCTTCACCTCATCGCAATAGGCCTTGGAAGACGCCGCCTTCTTGAGGTCGAACAGGCGCGCGTCCCAGGTCGGGATCTGCACGCCCTTGTAGCCGAGACCGGCGGCCCATTTGGTGATCGACGCCAGCGAATTGAACGGTGCGGCATCGCCCGCGAACTGTGCCAGAAACAGTCCAGGGCCCTTCATTGTCGTCGGCATCGGCATCCTCCTCGTTTATCGCGACCAAGCATAGCGCCTGATGGAAGCAGGGCCAGTCACTTTGGTCTTATCGCGTCGGACGCTCCGCCGACGCCGCCATTCTGGTATGACCAAATTAGGCAATCTGGTCAAGCCTCGGAATGCACTGAAAAGGCGCTCCGCGAGGGCGAAATAACGGCATATATCGCAATGTAATCAACAAACTAATCCGCCTTGAAAGTTGCGGAGCCTCGGTTGTTGCCGTCTCGAAGAATTTGCTGTAGACCTCAATTCAGGCCCAATTGGTCTAACCAGTTTGCAAGAAAAGGCTGGGGATGCGTTGGGGAGGAACCCTTGCGTCGTCTTTCGGCGATGCATGTCGAAGGCAAACCATACGGACGAATCCGGGAAGGACAGACCATGCATCTTTCGACGCACAACTGGATGCGCGCGGAACCGCTTGAGACGACGCTGAAGCGCATCAAGAAATTCGGCTATGAGTCGATCGAGATTTCCGGCGAGCCCGAGCAGTACAAGACCAGGGAGACGCGGGCGCTGCTGAAGGAGCATGGCATTCGCTGCTGGGGGGCGGTGACCTTGATGCTGGGTGAGCGCAACCTCGCCGCCCGGGACCAGGGCCAGCGTGAACGCTCCGTGCAATATGTCAAGGACGTGCTGACCATGGTCGGCGAACTCGATGGCGAGATCATCACGCTGGTTCCGGCAACCGTCGGCAAGGTGGTCCCGGACGGCACCGAGGAAGAGGAATGGAAGTGGGTGGTCGACGCGACTCGCGAATGCTTCACTCATGCCAAGAAGGTCGGCGTCAAGATCGCCGTCGAACCGCTCAACCGCTTCGAAACCTATCTGTTCAATCGCGGCGCCCAGGCGCTGGCGCTGGCTGACGCGGTCAGCCCAGAATGCGGCGTCTGCCTCGACGCCTACCACATCCACATGGAGGAATTTAACGTGCATGACGCCATCCGGCAGGTCGGAAAGCGCCTGTTCGATTTCCATGTCGCCGACAACAACCGCTTCGCCGCCGGCCTCGGCCAGATCGACTGGCCCAGGATCGTCGCGACCTTGAAGGAAGTCGGCTATGACGGCGCACTGACCAATGAGTTCGTCGCCCCGGTCGATCGTACGCCGGCGGCACCCTATCCCGACATGGTCGAGCGTCACCCGGTCGATATCTCGCCCGAGCAGCTGAAGTTCATCCAGGATCACGGCTCCAGCGTGCTGACGGAGAAATTTTACACCGACCAGATGCGCATCACCGCCGAAACGCTGCTGCCGCTGATCAAGTAGTCGATTGCCTCTGGGAAATCTGCCCTTCCGCCCGGCCGGCGGCAGGGTTGGGGAAAAACATGCGCATCAAGACCGTCCAAGCCTGGTGGGTCCGCGTCCCGATCGAAGCCGCGAAGCAGCATCGCAGCGACTTCGGCCAGGTGATGACCTTCGACGCCGCCATCCTGCGCATCGAAACCGATGACGGGCTGGTCGGCTGGGGCGAAGGCAAGAACGCCGCCGGCAGCGCCGGCAGCTACGGCGCCCTCGTTCACATGCTGAACCAAGAAGTCGGGCCGCAATTGATCGGCCGCGATCCGGCCGACATCGGCGTCATCTGGGAGATGCTCTACAACGGCGTGCGCCACGAGAGTGCCGCTTACGCGGGCCACGCCATGCCGCAGCTGGCGCGGCGCGGCATGAGCGTCGCCGCCATCAGCGCCGTCGACATCGCGCTCTGGGACATCCTGGGCAAATCGCTGGGCCAGCCGGTCTGGCGGCTTCTCGGTGGCCGCAAGGTCGATCGTATGCAGGCCTATGCCTCCGGTGGCTGGGCATCGGCCGATGCCATCGGCGAGCAATTGAAATCCTACATCGCCAAGGGCGGCTTCAAGGCGTTGAAGATGCGGGTCGGCGCCATGGATGGCGCGGCGCACATTTCCGCCGCCCGCGTGCGCGCCGCGCGCCAGGCGCTCGGCCCCGATGTCGAGCTGATGGTCGATGCCCACGGCACCTATACGGTCGCCGAAGCCAAGCGCTTCATCCATCTCGTCGGCGATCTCGACCTCGCCTGGTTCGAGGAGCCCGTGATCGCCGACGACAAGCCAGGCATGGCCGAAGTGCGCGCCGCCGGCACCGTTCCAATCGCCACCGGCGAAAGCGAGGCGACGCGCTATGCCTTCCGCGACCTCGCCGTGCTCAAGGCAGCCGACATCTTCCAGCCGGACCCGGCCTTCTGCGGTGGCATCAGCGAGGCAATGAAGATCGGCACCATCGCCAGCGCCTTCAATTTGCGCTTCGCGCCGCATCTATGGGCCGGCGCGCCATGCTTCTTCGCCGGGCTGCATGTCTGTGCCGCATCGCCTTCGAGTTTCACGGTCGAATATTCGCTCGGCGCCAATCCGATGATCCACGATCTGGTCGAAGAGACTGTCGAAGCCAGGGACGGTATGATAGCGATCCCGGAAAAGCCCGGATTGGGATTCACCGTTTCGGAGCGATTCCTGGAGGCGCACGCGCAACGCTGTTGACGATGAAAGAAAAGAACCTTCTCGCGGAACTCGCCGCCTATCTGTTCTCCCACTCGGACAAGGAGACCGGACGCACGCCATCGGAACGTGAACTGGCGGAGCATTTCGCCGTCAGTCGCGGCCAGATCCGTGAAGCACTCGCCATTCTCGAGGCCATGCGCATCGTCGAGCGCCGCGCCAAATCAGGCATCTATGTCGACACCAAACAGGCCAGCGTCGAGGCGCTGGCGCTGTTCGCCCGCGCCGGCCTGCCGCTCGATCCGCTGCAGATCTATGAAACGGTCGAGTTGCGCAAGATCCATGAGATCAAGGCGGCCGAACTCGCCTGTTCACGTGCCACCGAGGAGAATTTCGAGCGGCTGCGCGAAATCTTGAAGGCGTCCGAGGAGCGTATCGCCGCTGGCGAAGGCTTGGCCAAGGAAGACCGCGAATTCCACCTCGAAATCGTCCGCGCCACCAAGAACAGCGTCTTCCACAACATCTGCAGCGTCTATTATCTGATGGGCGAGCAGCGCCTGCCGATCTACTTCAACGACCCCGAACGCAGCGTGCGCTCGCATGCCGAGCACGTGCAGATCTACGAGGCGCTGCTGCGCCGCGACGGCAATCTCGCCCAGGCGCTGATGAGTGCCCATCTGCAGGGCGCGGAGAGCTATTGGAAGGGGTTGATCGAGGGCAAGGCGGCCGCGCCCGCGAGTCCGGCGCTCGAAAAGGCCTGACCGTGGCTCAGACCGTGCCAAAAATCCTGTCGACCCATCCGCTGCACCCACGCGCCTCGGCCAAGCTCGCCGGCGCCGGTCAACTCGTCATCGCTTCAGCGCTCGATGCCGTCACCTTGGCCACGGAGGCGAAGGACGCCGACATCGTCATCGTGCGCGCGCCGCTGCCGCCGGCGCTGTTCGAGGGCGCCTGGAAACTCAGGGCCGCGATCCGCCATGGCGCCGGGCTCGACATGATCCCGATGGAGGCAGCCTTGGCAGCCGGCGTGCTCGTGGCCAACGTGCCGGCGGTCAATGCCCGCTCGGTCGCCGAGCATGTCATGTTCACCGCACTCGCCCTGTTGCGGCAGTTCCGCAGGGTCGACCGCGACCTGCGCGCCAAGGGTTGGCTCGCCGGCCGCGAGCATGCCAATTCCAACATCGAACTCGCCGGCAAGACCATCGGCATCGTCGGCCTTGGCGCCGTCGGGCAAGCGGTCGGTCACATCGCCGCGCACGGCTTCGACCTGAAAGTGGTGGCGACGACGCGCAGCATGCAGCCGGCGCCGGAAAAAGTCGGTTTCCTGTCGATCGACGCGCTGGTCGAGCAGAGCGATATCATCGTTCTCTGCTGCCCGCTGACGCCGGAGACACGCGGCCTGATCAGCCGCGAGCGCATCGCCCGCATGAAACCCAACGCACTGCTGATCAACGTGTCGCGCGGGCCGGTGGTCGACGATGACGCGCTGATCGATGCCTTGCGGGAGCGCCGCATCGGCGGTGCAGCGCTCGACGTTTTCTCGACGCAGCCGCTGCCGTCGAACCATCCCTATTTCGGCTTCGACAATGTCATCATCACCCCGCATATGGCGGGCATTACCGAAGAATCGATGATGCGCATGGGCGTCGGCGCCGCCAGTGAGGCCCTGCTGGTGCTGGCCGGCAAGCTGCCGGTCAATCTGCGCAATCCCGAAGTGGTCGATCACTACTGGCGGCGGTTTCCAAACCAGATATAGCAATCGCGGTTTCGCCCCATTTCTTGGCGACCTTACGGCCATGTCCGGTCTTCGCCACGCTTTTCTGGCTGCCACCGCTCTCCTGGCCTGCGCCTCGCCATCCTCGGCAATGGCCGAGAGCAGCTATGTCTATTGCGACAACGGGCTGCGCTGCTTCAAGGCGCCCTGCCCATCGAACAGTGCGCTCAACCTCGCCACAGGCAAGATCATCAAAGGTGTCTCGATCGACACCAGCCGATTGCCGCCGAAGGACAAGGCGATGACCGATGCGTCCGACGTGCTTTACGCCGGCAAGATCGTCGTCAGGGGATCTATCGAACATCGAACCCGGACCTTCACCGGCAAGGACTACAGCCTGCCTTGGCTGGTCGCGACGAGCATCGTGCGCACCGCCAACGACAGTGAGCGCAAGCACTGCTTCTCACGCAAGCAATGATCGCCAAGAGCATGCTTCCGGCCTGAAGCGGAACAGAAATGTCAGGAGGCCAGCAAAGCCTCCACCGACGCGGCGATCCTCAACAAGCGGCGGTCATGACCGTTGCGCGCGACCAGCATCAAGCCGGCAGGCGACGTCATGGCTGGCATCGGCAATGAGATCGCACAGAGGTCGAACTGATTGGCGACCTGGGTGTTGCGCAACAGCAGCCCTTCGGTGCGCTCGCGCAGTTCGGCATCCTCGGCCAGGGAAGCGATGGTCGGCGCCGTCACCGGCGTGGTCGGCAACGCCAGCACGTCAACCGACGCCAGCCGCTCATCCATGGCGGCGGCCAGCGCGGAACGGCGGCGCAGCGCCCTGATATAGACCGGAGCCGTCAGCATTGCCGCCCGCGACAAAGGCCCGCTGACATGCGGGTCGACAGCCACGGGTGCGCCGGTCGCCAGCCAGTCGGCATGCACTTCGGCTCCTTCCATGGCCGCGATCGAACCGCGCTTGGTGGCCGTGCGCAAATCCGCGATCAGATCGTCGATCGACAGCTCCGCAATGTGTGCGCCGGTCGCCCCGATCCTGCCAAGACAATGCTCGAAGGCCGCGGCAACCTCGCCTTGCGTGTCGCCGAAAAGAACGCCGCGCGGAATGCCAATGCGAAGCCCGGCGAGTGGAATGGCCGCCAATTCGTTGGGCACCTCGCCGGCCATCACCGCGTCGGCGGCTGCGCATTGCGAGACGGTTCGGGCGAGCGGACCGACCGAGTCCAATGTGCCCGAAAGCGGAAAGGCGCCGGTCAGCGGCACGCGCCGCGCCGTTGGCTTGAAGCCGACGACGCCATTGAGCGCCGCCGGAATGCGGATCGAGCCACCGGTGTCGGATCCGATCGAGATGTCGCTTGTGCCCTCGCCAACAGACACGCCGGCGCCCGAGGACGAACCGCCTGGAATGCGCCTAGGGTCGACGGCATTGCCTGGCGTTCCGTAATGCATATTGTCGCCGATCGCGGTGAAGGCGAATTCGGTCATGTTGGTCTTGCCGATGATGACAGCGCCGGCCTGGCGCAACCGGCCGACGATTGCCGCGTCTCGCAAAGCGGGCGCGGCGGTCTTGCGCATCAGCGAGCCGGCCGTGGTCGCTTCGCCGGCGACATCAAGCAGATCCTTGATCGAGACGATGGTGCCGTCGAGCGGGCCGAGCGTCACGCCCGCTCGTTTGCGGGCCTCGCTGGCGTCAGCCGCGGCCCGTGCGGCTTCGGCATAAAGCTTCGTGAAGACCTTCTCGTCGGCCGCACGGTTGGCAAGACGTGACAGGATGTTTTCGAGATGGTCGCGGATTGATTGCATGTCGATGTCGGACTCCGCCAGGATAGAACGTCCTTAGGGCAAGCAGCCGCCAGGCCGCGAAACGCATAACCCGGCCAGCGTGCCTTTGCACCTGCCAGCGATAGGAAGATACTGATGCTGTACAAGGGCAGCTGCCACTGCGGCAAGGTTGCTTTCGAGGTGGAAGGCGAGCTTGGCGGCGTCATCAGGTGCAATTGTTCGATCTGTGCCCGCAAGGCCGCGCTGCTGTGGGCCGTGCCACATGACAAGCTTACCCTCATTGCCTGGGGCGATGACCTTGGCCGCTACACATTCGGCGATGCGAAAATAGCGCACCGTTTCTGCCGCAGCTGCGGCCTCCATCCCTTCGCCGAGGATGTCGACGAAGGTGCGGAGCGCAGCGCTTACATCAACATCAACTGTATCGATGATGTCGATCCGTCTACCTTGTCGATCTTCGATTTCGACGGGCGTTCGGCTTGAAGCCGACTGCTACCGGTAGCCTGTCGCATCGGCTGGCTTGCCGGCATCCTGAACCTCCGGAACATAGCGCCAGGCATCGGGCCGCGAGCCGTCGAGATCGGTAAAGCCATAGACTTGCGCCAGCCCTCCACTGGACAGCGACTGACCGTTCCAGCGCGAGCGATCCGGATCCGCCGCCAAGGCAGCCACGGCGCGGCCGACGAAGCGCGGCGTCTCGGAAATGACAAAATGCGGCACTTTCGCCGTCGCGTCGCGCCAGTTTTCCTCGGCGACGCCATAAATCTCCAGCATCATTTCCGAACGCATCCAGCCCGGCGTCAGCGAGACCGATGTGGCGCCGTGTTTCGCCAGGTCCTTGGCGTGGGCCCAGGCCATGCGGTTCACCGCCACCTTGGCAAGGTCGTAGAAGGGCGACAGGCGATAATGCTGGGCATTGTATGCGGCGGTGCCGTCGGTGACTTCGACCAGCAGCCCGCCCGGCCGCTCGATCATCAGCGGCAAGGCATGGTGCGCGGTGATCAGATGCGTGTCGATGGCCAGGCGCAGCATGCGCAGGCCGTTCTCCAGATTGTGCTCCCAGACGGGCTTGTCCCATTCGAACAGCTTTTCACCGCCCCAGATGTCGTTGACCAGTATGTCGAGCCGACCCTGCTCGGCGCGAATGCGCCCGACCAGCCCGCGCACGTCGTCGGCGATCAGATGATTCACCTTCACGGCGATGCCCTTGCCGCCATTCGCGGTGACCAATTCCGCCGTCTCCTCGATGGTCTCCGACCGGGCATATTCGGATTGCTGGCCGCGCGTGCTCCGCCCCGTGACATAGACAGTTGCACCGGCGACACCGAGTTCAACCGCTATGCCGCGCCCGGCGCCTCGTGTGCCGCCGGCAACCAGGGCAACTTTTCCTTGCAACGTCATTGAACTCTCCCAAAACAGCATCATCGATCAAATCCGAGCTGGCTAAGGCCGCTCGCAGCATATATAAATGATCATTCGGTTATAATGGAATGTCAAGATGACCCGTCCCAAAACCCGATCCGACGAGCAGGTGCTGAGAGCAGCCTTGCGATTGATCCACGAGCATGGCCCGGAGGCGCTCACCTTCGAGCGTCTGGCAAAAGCCTGCGGCCTGTCCGGCGCAACCCTGGTGCAGCGGTTCAAGAACAAGGCTCGGTTGAAGCAGCGCACCTTGCTGCATGCCTGGGACGACCTGGACGACAAGACAAGGGCGCTCGCAGCCAACATGCCCAAGACCCCGGCCGGCGCCATCGACTTGCTGGTGGCGCTGTCGCAGGGCTATGGCGGCATCGAGTCCTATGCCGAAGGCCTGCTCGTCTTGCGCGAGGATCTGCGCGATCCCGTGCTCAGGGCGCGCGGCGCGGCCTGGAAGGCATTCCTGTGCGCCGCTCTTGGGGCCTGCTTCGCTGAAATCGACGACTCGCCACAAGACGTCGGCCTGCTGATGGCGTCGCATTGGCAAGGTGCGTTGCTATGGTGGAGTTTTGATCCGACCATCGAAGTAGCCGTCCATGTCGAGGACAGTCTCAACCGCTTCGTCGCCGCCATCACAACGCCAACGGCCCGAAAACCGTAAGGGTTCCCGGGCCGTTGCCAGTTGGCTGCTGGGAGAGACTATTTGGCCTGCTTCGGGCCGCGCAGGAACACCACGATGGCAGCCAGCAGCGTTGCGATGCCGCAATAGGCAAAGGCGCTGGCAACGCCTGCATGGTCGACCAGCAGGCCGCCAAAGACAGCGCCCATCGCAATCGCCACCTGGAAGGTCGCCACCATCAGGCCGCCGGCGCTCTCGGCCTGGTCGGGCGCTGCCCGCACCAGCCAGCTCTGCAGCCCGACCGGCACCGCGCCGAAGGCGAAGCCCCAGGCAGCGACGGCGGCGGCGGCGATCATGGGCGACGCGCCAAGGATCAGCATCGAGGCGGCCGCCAATGCGATCAGCAGCGGTGCCAGCGCAACCGCTGCCTTGAGGTTGCGTTCGGCAAGGAAGCCGCCGGCAATGTTGCCGAAGAAGCCGCCAATGCCATAGGCCAGCAGCACCAGCGAGATCGTCTCGATGTTGAGCACCGGCACCTTCTCGAGGAAGGGACGGACATAGGTGAAGCCGGCAAAGTGCCCGGACGCGACCAGCAGCACGACCAGCAGGGCAACCCTGATCGACGGCCGCTCCAGCACTTCTAGCAAGGTCCGGAAGCTCGCGACACCGACCGGCGGCAGCTTCGGAATGGTGGCCAACTGCACCAGCAGCGCCAAGGCCCCGACGATGGTCGCGATCATGAAGGCCGTGCGCCAGCCCCAGATGTCGCCGACATAGGCGCCGACCGGAGCGGCGGTGACGGTGGCCAGCGACACGCCGGTGAGGATGATCGACATGGCGCGCGGCATCAGCCGCATCGGCACCAGCCGCAGCGCCATGGCCGCCGACATCGCCCAGAAGCCGCCAAGGGCGACACCGAGCACGACACGGGCGAGCAGAAGCGTGGTGAGCGACGAGGCGAAGGTGGCCAGGAGGTTGGACAGGATGAGGAAAACCGTCAGCATCCACATCACCAGCCTGCGGTCCATGCGCCTTGTGACGATGGCCATGGTGGGCGCGGCGATGGCGCCGACGATGGCGGTTGCCGTCACCGCCTGGCCGGCCACGCCTTCGCTGACGCCGAGATCACGCGCCATCGGCGTCAGCAGGCTGGCGGGCAGGAATTCGGCGGTGACAAGGCCGAAAACGCCAAGGGCAAGCGAGACGACCGCGCCCCACGCCGGTTCGGTTCGTTCATCGGATTCGAGGGGGTTGAGAAGTGCGGCGTCAATGGCGCCTGTCGCGGGTTCGGCCATGGTCAGTCTCCGATCTGTTTGCGGCGCCGCATGGAAAATGACCGGCTCGGGTCCACCCGTTACATGCCTCGCCGCCATGGCTTGGCTATGCGACCGGTCTACGGTTTGTTGCAACGCAGCATTTGGCTGCGACGCAACATGGGAGTGACAAGTTGGAGTTTCCATGCTAGAAACTCCGGAATGAATTACAATTCGTCCAAAATGGCGCTGCCGACTTCTGGCGACCCGCTGAGCGACATGCTGCGCGGATTGCGGCTCGACGGCGTCGACTATGGCCGCTGCGTGTTGGGCGAGCCTTGGGCCGTTTCCTTCCCGGCCCAGAAAGCCGCGCGGTTTCATTTCATCGGCCAGCAGGGCTGCTGGCTGTTCTCACCAGCCAGGGAGTGGATCGAACTCTCGGTGGGCGACGCACTCCTGATCCCGCGCGGTGACGAGCATGTCCTGGCCAGCGCGCCCGGCGTGCCCCCGGTGCCGATCGGCCGCTACACGATCGAACCGGTGTGCGAGAACATCTACGACGTCTCCAACGAGTGCGGCGGCCCCAAGACCTTGCTGTTTTGCGGCAGCATGCATTTCAATCTCGACGGCTCGCATCCGCTGCTCGACATGATGCCCACCCTGATGCAGGCGCACAAGTTGATGGCGAACGCGCCGGGTATTCAGCATCTGCTCGACGCGATGGCCGGCGAGGTGACGATGGACCGGGTCGGTTCCGGCGGCATCCTTGCCCGCCTTGCCGATGTGCTCGCCGCCACCATCATCCGCTCCTGGGTGGAGAACGGCTGTGGCGATGCCACCGGCTGGATCGCCGCCGTCCGCAATCCCGACGTCGGCAAGGTGCTGGCGACCATCCACCTGCAGCCGGATCGCGATTGGAGCGTCGAGGCACTGGCGCGGATGATGGGAGCCTCGCGCTCGGCTTTTGCCCAGCGCTTCGCCACGGTGGTCGGAGAGACGCCGGCCAAATATGTGCTGCGCGTGCGCATGCATCAGGCTAGGCAATGGCTGGCGCGGGACGGCATGAGGGTATCGGTCGCGGCGGCGAAACTGGGCTATGATTCGGAAGCATCCTTCAGCCGTGCCTTCAAGCGGGTGATGGGCGTGGCGCCGAGCCATCTGCGCCATAGCGGTGCCGGCGAAGAGCCGTCCTGACGTCAGCCACCAAAATCACTTCCAATCCTTCCCGGTCTGGAGGAATTGCCAGGTCTTTTGGACGCAGCGTCATGGCCGGCCGGCATCCGGCGGATAAGCTGGCTCGTGGAGGAAATCCCATGGCCAATCATTTCGCACTGCTCGCGCTTGGTGTCCTGTCGGTCATTCCCGGACGCGCCTTTGCCCTTGAGGACAGCTATCTGCCGGCAGGCAAGATCCCCTACGTCGCCGAGGCGCCAGACCAGCCGCAGCGCCTGGGACCACTGTGGGGCGAAAGGGCCAAGGGTCCAGCCGGAACATTACTGAAAGTCCCGGGCAACTGGCGCGCCCCCGTCCACGCGCACACCGCCGACTATCGCGCCGTGGTCATCCAGGGCCTATGGGCGCACTGGCAGATGGAAGGTGGTGAGGCGACCAAGGTCGAACTGCCGCCTGGATCATACTGGACCCAGAAGGCCAACGAGATGCATGACGACGCCTGCCTCTCGGACACCGAATGCGTGATCCTTTTGCTCAACACCGAACCCTACGAGACCTATCTGCCGAAGTAGAGACCGGACGAACCGTTCGAGCGGCATTGCCCCCCGACATTGATTGCAGAGGGCAGTTATGCTATACCTCTGGTTGAGGTGCCGAGTCGCGCCAAGAACCCGCCGCGAGGCGGGTTTTGTTTTGGGGCGCTGTCCAAGGTGCTTCTCCGCGACACCTCGGTCGCGACGTCATCCGGCGTGCCGTAAGCTCACGCCGCTGCCCTTATCGAACAGCACCACCTTGTCTGGGTTCCAGGCAAAACGCACCGGCTGCTCGATCGCGACATCGGTTCTGGCCGGCACCGTGGCGCGCAGGGTTGTGTCGCCGACCCGCAGCGTCAGGATCTTTTCCACGCCATGGTTCTCGACGTCGTGGACACGCGCCTCGACCGGTGCGCCGCTTTCCAGATAGACATCCTCCGGACGAATGCCGAAGACGAGCGGGCGCCCCTCGGTCGCCGCACCCGCTTTGGCTCCCCCCGCGAACGGCAGTTCGAAATTCAGCGGCGCCATCACCGCGCGGCCGTTCACCAGCCTGCCGTCGATGAGGTTCATCGGCGGCGAACCGACGAAGCTCGCCACATAGGTGTCGCGCGGATTGTTGTAGATCTCGTGCGGCGTGCCGGTCTGGATGATGCGGCCATGATTGAGCACACCAACCTTGTCGCCCATCGACATAGCCTCGATCTGGTCGTGGGTCACGAACAGGAAGGTGGCGCCAAGCTGTATCTGCAGGTTCTTCAACTCGGTGCGCAGCGCCTCGCGCAATTTGGCGTCGAGCGCCGACAGCGGTTCGTCCATCAGGAACACACGCGGCTTGCGCACGATGGCGCGGCCGATCGAGACGCGCTGCATCTCGCCGCCGGACAGCCTATCGGTCTTGCGGTCGAGCAGGTGCTCGATCCTGAGCGTGCGGGCGGCGCGGTCGACGCGGTCCTTGATCTCGGCGTCCGGCAGCCGGCGGATCTTCGGCTTCAGAGGAAATTCGAGGTTTTCGCGCACCGTGTAGCGCGGATAGAGCGAGTATTGCTGCAGCACCAGCGCCACGTCGCGCTCGGCCGCGCCCCAGTCGGCAACGTCGACCCCATCGATGAAGACCTGGCCTTCGCTCGGCTTTTCCAGCCCGGCGATCAGCCGCAGCGTCGTCGTCTTGCCGGCGCCCGTCTCGCCAAGCAGGACGAAGAATTCGCCATCGGCAATGTCGAGGTCGAGCCCGGTCAAGGCCGTGTGGTTGCCGAAAGTCTTGGAGATGTTCTTGAGTTGGATATGGGCCATCAGAGCCTCACCTCAAGCGACTTGCCGCTTGCCTTGTCGAAGAAATGCGCCTGCGTCGGATCGATCCTGGCGAACACTTTCTCGCCGGGACCGCTGACGAAGCCGCTCTTGGTGCGCGCCCGCAGCATCTTGGTGCCGACCTTCAGGTCGACGATGTCGAAGGAGCCGAGCGGCTCGACGATCTGGGTCTCGACGGCCATGAAGCCGTCGGCCGCGTCACGGCGAATGAGCACCCCTTCGGGCCGGATACCGAGCGCCAACCCATCGCCGGCATGACCGTTGAGCTTCGACAGCAGCGTGCTGGGAAACTCGAAGCCGGTGGCCGCGTCGCCCACGGTCACCGATGCGGCCGAGGCTTTCTCCGTCACGGCCGCGTCGGCGACATTCATCACCGGGCTGCCGACGAACTGGGCCACGAACAGATTGGCCGGCCGCGAATAGACCTCGTCGGGCGTTCCCACCTGCTGCAGCACGCCCTCATGCATGATGACGATACGGTCGGCGAGGCTCATCGCCTCGATCTGGTCGTGCGTGACATAGATGGTGGTCGAGCCCTGCTTGATGTGCAGCCGCTTGATCTCGGCCCGCATCTCCTCGCGTAGCTTGGCGTCGAGCGCGCCGATCGGTTCGTCCATCAGCATCGCCTTCGGCCGCCGCACCAGCGCCCGGCCGATCGCCACCCGCTGCATGTCGCCGCCCGACAGCGCCGACGGCTTCTTCGCCAGCAAATCCGTTATCTGCAGCGTCTTGGCGACCGAGCGCACTTCCTGGTCGATCTCGCTTTTGCTCTTGCGCGTGGCGCGCAAGGGAAAGGCGATGTTCTCGTAGACGCTCATATGCGGGTACAGCGAGAACGACTGGAACACCATGGCGATGTCGCGGTCGGCGGCCTTCAGATGCTGGACCGGTTTGCCGTCGATGAGGATATCGCCCTCGTCGATGGTTTCCAGTCCGGCGATGGCGCGCAAGGTCGTCGTCTTGCCGCAGCCGGACTGACCGAGCAGCACGATGAACTCATTGTCCGCGATCTTGAGGTTGAGGTCCTTGATGACCTGGACGGCACCGAAGAATTTCTGGACGCCGCGAAGCTCGATCTGGGTCAATGCTGTGCTCCCGGATTTCGCGCATCCGCGCCATGACCGGTGCCGGCCTGTTCCTCCGGCGCGATCTTCGAGGTGATGTTGAAGCCGACCAGCCCGATCAGGATGATGGTCAGGCCGTAGGTGTGCAGGGTCATGTTCCAGGGTTGGCACAGCGCCACGATGCCGAGCACCATGAGTATCTGCGAGCCCGGTTCCAGATATTTCTGATTGATGGTGCGAAAGCTCATTTGCGGATCGCTCCGAAGGACATGCCGCGCAGCAGATGATTGCGAAGCAGGAAGGTGAAGATGGCGACCGGCAGCAGGAACAGGAAGGTTCCGGCGGCGATCACCGTCCAGTCAGGCAGGCCGGAGCCGACCTGGCTCGGGATGAAGGGCGGCGCCGTCTGGGCGCGGCGGTTGGTCATGATCAGCGCGAAGGCGTATTCGTTCCAGGCCGTGATGAAGCAGAAGACGGCGGTGGCGGCGATGCCGGTGGCGGCCTCGGGCAGCACGATCTTGAAGAAGGCTTCCATGCGGGTGTAGCCGTCGACGAGTGCCGCCTCCTCATACTCCTTCGGGATTTCGTCCATGAAACCCTTCATCAGCCACACCGAGAAAGACAGGTTGAAGGCGGTGTAGAGGATGATCAGGCCTATGTGGGTATCGTTGAGGCCGACCGCGCGGTACATCAGGAACATCGGGATCGCCACCACCACCGGGGGCAGCATGCGCGTCGACAGGATGAAGAAGAGCAGGTCCGCCTCTCCTTTCACCTTGAAGCGCGAGAACCCATAGGCGGTGAACGTGCCCATGCCGACCGCCAGCACCGTCGACGTGATGGCGATGATCAGCGAGTTCAGGAAGCGGCTCGGATAGCCCGACCACTGCACTTGGCCCTTGCCGTCGCGCACGATCTTTTCACCGCCGTCGAAGACGACACGCTCCCACCATGGGGCCGCCGCGTACTCTTCCGGCGACGGCGGACTGCGCAATTGGGAGCGCTTGGTGAACAGCTTCACGAAGGGCGAAATCTCCGGCTGGAAGACGACGGTCGGCGGAATGGTGGTGGCAAGATTGCGCGGCTTGAACGCCGTCGAGGCGATCCAGTAGATCGGCGCCAGGAAGATGATGGTCACCAGCAGCACGGCAACGATGGCGACGCGGTTGAAGGTGATTTCGGAAGAAGTGCGGACGGCGGCCATCTCAGCGCTCCTTCACCTTGTTGAGATATTTGACGTAGATGTTGGTGATCGCCAGCACCATGATCAGCACGATATAGGCCATCGCGCAGGAGCGCCCGGTCTGCCATTCCTGGAACGCCATCTTGTAGAGCCGGATCGAGATCAGCTCCGCCGTCGGCTGGCTGGTCAGGATGTAGGCGAGATCGAAAGTCTTGAACGCTTCCATGGTGCGGAAAATGACGGCGATCATCAGGATCGGCGCGACGAGCGGCAGCGTGATGCGGAAGAAGGTATAGAACGGCCCGGCGCGATCGATCGCGGCGGCCTCATAGAGATGCTTCGGCACAGCCGACAGCCCGGCCAGCGACAGCAGCATGACGAAGGGCGACCACATCCAGATGTCGGTCAACGCAACGGCGTAGAGCGCCATCTTGGGATCGGCCAGCCACTCGAAATTGCCGAGCCCGAGCGCATAGTTGATGACCCCCCACGACGGATCGTAAAGCAGTTTCCAGAACAGCCCGACGACCGCCATCGACAGCATCATCGGCAGCAGCAGCAGCGTGGTGATAAGGCCCTTGAGCGGAATATCCCGGTTGAGCAGCATCGCCACGCCGAAGCCGACCAGCAGTTGTCCGACGACCGAGACAATCACGTACTTCGCCGTGATGGCGAAGTTCGACCAGACATAGGGGTCGTTGAGCAGGTCGCGATAATTCTGCAGCCCGACGAAATTCGCCGGCGCATTGGTCGAGGCGCGAAAATCGGTGAAGGAGTAGCCGAGCGAGTAGATCAGCGGAAAAATGTTGAAGACGATCAGGAACAGAACCGTCGGGATGATGAAGAGATTGCGGATGGAGATATCGCTCAGGCCGCGTGCCGCGGCGCGCGAGGATCTGTCGAGGGTGGTGATCATCGTGGTCGCCAAGACCCTGCTCCCGGTTCAAGAAAAAGAAACGGAGGAGGCGACACCGCCCCCTCCGCGGGACATGAAGGATTATTGCACGCGGCCGTATTTCTTGAAGGTCGCGTTCCAGTCGCCAGCCAGTGCGTCCAGCGTTTCCTTGGCGGTGCCACTGCCGCCGATCATGTAGGGGTAGATGCGCTGGTTGAGCTGCTGCAGCAGTTCGGCGTATTCCGGCACTGCCCAGAAGTCCTTCACCTTGAACATGGTCTCGTAGAAGGCCTTGTTGTAGGGCGTGGCGTTCTGGAACTCAGGCGACTTGAGCACTGCCTGGCTGCAGGTGTAGCCGCCAAGGGCCGCCCACTTCTTCTGGGTCTCGTCCTTGATGAACCATTCGAGGAACTTCATCGCCTCGTCCTGCTTCTTCGAGTACGAGATGACGGAGATGCCTTGCCCGCCGAGTGCGGCGAACTGGTCGCCATTTGGACCCGGAGGATTGGCGAAGAAGCCGGTGTTCTTGGCATTCGGGTTCGACGCCTCGTTGATCAGCGAGGGGAAGAACGCGAAGAAGTTCATGCTCATCGCGGCCAGGTTTTCCGTGATTGCCTGGTTGTCCTCGACGAAGAACGATTTGGCCCAGCCCGGAGGCGTGAACTTGTAGAGTTCCTTATAGGCATCGAGCGCGGCAACCGCCTTGTCGGAGTTGATATGGCCGTCGACCTTGTAGGTCGTGTAGTCGCCCAACTCACCGCCATAGGAGAACAGCGCGTTCTCGAAGCCCATCGCCATCGCGTCATAGGAATTGTCGGTGTAGATGGCGATGCCGTATCTCTTCTGGTCCGGCCGGTGGAAGAACTCCGCGATGTCGCGCAGCGCCTTGAAATCCTTCGGCACGTCGAGGTCGTAGCCATACTTGGCCTTGAAGGCTTCCTTTTCCTTGGGATCCTCGAACCAGTCCTTGCGATAGGACCAGCCGACGGCGTCGCCCTCGAGCGGGATCGCCCAGTATTTGCCGCTGTTGCCGGGATACTCGGCATAATATTTCACCGTCGCCGGTGCCATGACGTTGCCGAGATCATGCTTCTTGAAGAAATCGGTCAGATCCACATAGTGGCCACCGGTGGAGCCGGCGCCGAGCCACTGCGAGTCGCCAACGACCAGGTCATAGGCGTCGCCATGGGCGTTGAACTCGGTGAAGGCCTTGGTCTGGAAGTCGGACCAGGGCGTGGTTTCCACCGTGATCTTGACGCCGGTTTCCTTCTCGTACTCGTTGCCGAGTTCCTGCAGGTAATTGGCCGGATCCCATTCCGCCCAGAAGATGGTGAGCGACTTTTCCTGCGCGTAGACGGACGTTCCGCAGGCAAGCGTTAAGCCGATACCAGCAAGCACGCTGGTCACTAACTTGCGCATAATGATTTCCTCCCTTGTGCGCATTCTACCTTGTCTTGCGAGCCGGCGACGGAGCCGGCCCTGGTAGTTCCTCCGTGGTCGCGCTTTTCCAAACTTGGAGCCTCCTCGCTCTGTCCGGAAATGGATCGCAGCCCTCACTTTCGATCCGCTTTTCTTTCCAAATCTGGTATTACCAATTGTGAATGCCCGTCAAGCCCTTTCTTGAGCAAGGATGCCGGGCAAAGTCAGCGAATTCCAGACTTATCCAACTGTTTTCTCTATATTTTCCTACTCATTGATACGTTTTGGCCTTGTGTTGACTTTTGCATTGGAACTAATATCGGCAGTCGACACTCAAATCTGGTCCAACCAGATAAGCGCTATCTCTGCGTCGTTGCCAGAGTGATCCGGGCCGTGTCGGCACCCGACTCGGCGATCGCCGCGCGCACCAGCGCGCTTGCCGCCCATTGCGCGACCGACATCGTCCGGCGGCTGTCCAACCCCCATATATCCTTGAGCACGATCAGCACCTCGACGCCGAAGATCAGCGACAGCGCCTGCGCCAGCCGCTTGAGGTCGCGCGGCGGCAGGCGATCCTTGAGCGGCGCGAGCGCCTCCTTCAGCAATTCGACGCGATGGCCGCGCGTGAAGGCCGGCTCGCCGCCCAGCGTGCCCGCTTGGCGCCGCGCCCATTGATCGAGCGACAGTTTCAGCGCCGCCTTGAATGTCGCCTCGAAGGCCTCGATGCGCGGCATGGCGGTATCGAACAGTTCGGCCACGCGGCGCTCGGCATCGGCGGCGGTGGATTTCCAGGTGAGGATCGGCCCGAGCCCCTCGTCGACGACCGCTTGCACCAAGGCTGCCTGGCTGGGAAAATAGCGATAGGCGGTGGCGCGGGACACTTGCGCCGCCTCCGCCACCTCGCTGACCGACGGCGTGACACCCGCCTGCATCAACCTTGTCGCCGTCTCCAGCATCAGCCGTTTCGTACGCGCGCGGGGTCCGCGCTCGGCTCTCTCACCGGCATCGTCGTTCGTTGCGGGTTGTTGACGTGAGACATCCATACCAATACGATACGCGCGTCTCAAAAAATTGCAATGGCAGCCGGTGCGATCCTGGCGATGAGATACAAGCATCGCAGCCGCCGGGATTGGGAACCTTGATGAAGCGCGTCTATGTGGTGGGCACGGCTGACACGAAGGGCGAGGAACTCGGCTTCCTGGCCGACGCCATCGCTGCCACCGGCGCCCTCGTCTGCCGTGTCGATGTCGGAACGCGCGAGGCAACAATATCCGTCGACATCGGCGCCAAGGATGTCGCGGCGCATCATCCCGCCGGCGGCACGGCCGTGCTCGGCGGCAATGACCGTGGCGCGGCTGTCGCCGCCATGGGCGTCGCCTTCACCCGTTTCATCCAGTCGCGAAATGACATTGCCGGCGTGATCGGCATTGGCGGCGGCGGCGGCACCTCGATTATCACCGCGGGCATGCGCGCGCTGCCGCTCGGCCTGCCCAAGATCATGGTCTCGACGCTGGCCTCCGGCGACACCGCCCCTTACGTCGACGTATCCGATATCATCATGATGCCATCGGTGACCGACATGGCCGGGCTGAACCGGCTCTCCCGGGTCGTGCTGCACAACGCCGCTCAGGCGATTTCAGGCATGGCAGGCAATCCAGCACCGGCAGCGGACGGCAAGGCGTCGATCGGCCTCACCATGTTCGGCGTCACCACGCCTTGCGTGACCGCAATCGCCGATCAATTGCGCGACATCTACGACTGCATGGTGTTCCACGCCACCGGCACCGGCGGCCGCAGCATGGAGAAACTGGCCGACAGCGGCCTGCTGTCGGGTGTCATCGACATCACCACGACGGAGGTCTGCGACCTGCTGTTCGGCGGCGTGCTGCCGGCGGCACAGGATCGGTTCGGCGCCGTCGCCCGCACCGGCCTGCCCTATGTCGGTTCGGTGGGCGCGCTCGACATGGTCAATTTCTGGGCGCCTTCGACCATCCCGGAACGGTATCGTGGCCGCCTGTTCTACGAGCACAACCCGAATGTCACGCTGATGCGCACGACCGCGCGGGAATGCCGCGCGATCGGCGAATGGATTGGTGCCAAACTCGCTTTGTGCAAAGGCCCGGTGCATTTCCTGATCCCGGAAAAAGGCGTCTCCGCGCTCGACATCGAAGGCGGCGCCTTCTTCGATCCGGAAGCCGACGCCGCCCTGTTCGAAGCCATCGAGCGCACCATCAGGCCGAATGCGACGCGCCGCGTCACCCGCTTGCCGCTGCACATCAACGATCCGGAATTCGCCCAGGCGGCAACCGCCGCCTTCCTCGACATCGCCAGACAGTGAGACCCAGACATGCCAGCCATACCGCGCAAGGACATAGTGAAGAAATTCCGGGGAATGATCGACAAGGGCGTGCCGATCGTCGGCGGGGGCGCCGGCACCGGCCTGTCGGCCAAGGCCGAGGAAGCCGGCGGCATCGACCTGATCATCATCTACAATTCCGGCCGCTATCGCATGGCCGGACGCGGCTCGGCCGCCGGCCTGCTCGCCTATGGCAATGCCAACGACATCGTCAAGGAAATGGCCTACGAGGTCTTGCCGGTGGTCAAGAAGACCCCCGTGCTGGCCGGCGTCAACGGCACCGATCCCTTCGTCATCATGCCGCTGCTTTTGGCGGAACTGAAGACGATGGGCTTTTCCGGCGTGCAGAATTTTCCGACCATCGGCCTGTTCGACGGCAGCATGCGGCAGAGTTTCGAGGAAACCGGCATGGGCTTCGGCCTCGAGGTCGACATGATCGCCGAGGCACACAAGCTCGACCTCTTGACCACGCCCTATGTCTTCAACCCGGAAGAGGCGCGCGCCATGACCAAGGCCGGCGCCGACATCATCGTCGCCCATATGGGCGTGACCACGGGCGGCTCGATCGGCGCCACGTCTGCCAAGTCGCTGGACGATTGCGTCGTGGCCATCGACGCCATTTCGGAAGCCGCGCGCTCGGTGCGCAAGGACGTCATCCTGCTTTGCCATGGCGGCCCGATCTCGATGCCCGACGATGCCCGCTACATTCTCTCTCGTGCCAAGGGCCTGCACGGTTTTTATGGCGCGAGCTCGATGGAACGGCTGCCGGCGGAAGCCGCGATCGCCAGGCAAACGGCGGATTTCAAGGCGGTCACGCTGGGCGGCGACAAGGCGCCCACGAAGAAAAAGAAGGGATGATGAGAGATGACCGACAAGAGCAAGGTGTTTGTCTATCCGAAGGACGTCGACGCCTTCGGCTTCGACTGGGGGAAATTGTCCCTGACCGTTGCCCCTGAAGTGAATGGCGCGACCCGTTTTTCCGGCGGCGTCGTCGACCTGCCCTCGGGCAAGGGCCATACCCGCCACAACCATCCGGGTGCGGAAGAGATCATCTTCGTCATTTCGGGCCATGGCGAACAGATGGTCGAGGACGAGCAAGGCAATCCGGTGGTCGAGAAGGTCGGTCCCGGCTGCACCATCTATGTGCCGGAAAGCCGCTTCCACTCGACGCTAAATACGGGTGATGCGCCGATGCAGCTCTTCGTTGTCTATTCGCCAGCCGGGCCGGAACTGGGCTTGCGGGAGCTGCCGGATTTCAGGCTGATCCCGGCGAGCGGAAAGTAATCGCGCAAAGGCCCCCTCATCCGGCCGCTTCGCGGCCACCTTCTCCCCGAGGGGAGAAGAGGCTGACACCGGCGCATGCGTCTTCTCTCCCCTCGGGGAGAGGGCGGATTGCCCGAATTGCCCCGCGATTCGGTTTGGCAATCCGGGTGAGGGGGACTGCGCCGACCTTGCCCCTACAGACCTCCACCCCTGTTCCAACCCCGCCCGCGATCGCCGAACATCACATACCCCGTCTCCGTCACAGCGAGCGTGTCCTCCAGCTTGATGAAGCCGCGCGTCGGGTGAAGCATGGTGGTCTCCACCGACAGCACCATGTTTGTCTCCAGCGGCTTGGCCGCATAGGTGCCTTCATAGGTCACCGGATGGTTGGTCATCAGGAACGGCGCCTCATGCGTGATCAGGCCCATGCCGTGAGCGAAGAAATCCGTATAGGGGGCGACCTTGGATGTCTTCAGCACGCCCTCGGCGTAAGCGATCATGTCGCCGCCCAGCGTGCCCGCCTTCACCTTCGAGAAGGCGGCTTGCTGCACCGTCTCGACCTCGGCCAGCAGATCCTCCAGCTCGGCATCGGGCTCGCCCAGAATGCCCATCCGGCAGAGGTCGCCGATATAGCCGTGATAATTGCCGCCGGAATCGATCGACAGCACTTCGCCCTTCTTCCAGGCCTGCGATGAGGTGGCGCGGTTGTGGCTGGAGCCCAGCGTCAGCAGGCAATATTCGAAATGCGCGCCGCGATTGGTCTCCTCGCGCCTGATCCGCTCGATCATCTCGGCCTTGGTGGTGCCTTCGCGCGCCCAGGCGATCGTCGCCAGCATGGAGTCCGTGATCAGTTCGGAGGCGGTGCGCAACTTCTCGAGCTCGGCATCGGTCTTGATGGCGCGCATGCGCTCCAGCATGTCGGTCGCATCGATCAGCTTGGCCTCCGGCAATGCCTTGCGGATCAGCGCATAGGCGTCCGACGGCAGAAAGCCAGGCTCGATACCGATGCGCGCCCCTTCCTTGCCGATCTTTCTGACATGCTCGACCGCGAGGTTGGCGGCATCGAGCGTGCCCCAGCAGGCGGCATGCAGCGTCGGCGTCCAGAACGGATGGTTCTGGTGCTCGCCGCCCTCCATGCGGTTGCCGATATAGGCCGCATGGTCCGGCCCGCCCCTTTCGTAGACGACGATCGGCAAATAGCGGCTGTGGCCGATCGCATCCATGGCGGCGAAGAAGATGAACTTGTAGCCGCCCAGCAGGTACTGCGTGTTGTGCTTGGAGGTCGCGAGCAGCACGTCGATGCCCGCCTCGTCCATCAGCCGGTCGACCCTAGCCTGGTCGAACGGGATATTGCTGACGGCATTCTTGCCCGGCGCGATGTTCATCACTCTCTCCCTGAATTAGCCCGAGATCGATCCTGTTTCGCAGCGATCCGCTGGCCCGCAATCAAATCTGCACCATTTTTCCCATTCTGGTCCAGCCAGAACCTTTGCGAGCACCACCTTCTGTCGGTCATCAAGTCGTCATTTGCTCATATTTCCGCACATCTGGTCCGACCAGATAGCCGAATTGAATGGACTTGTGCTAAACTGGTCCAGCGGACGAAAATTTCAAAGCCAAGCAAGGATGCGCCAATTCCGTCTCTGGCGAAACCCTCGGCAAGGCTCATAATCCCCACCGCGGGATGCCGATGCACGCACCGGCATTCGAGGGGTGTTGTCGCGCCCGATCGGGCCGCGCGAAGAGGACGGAGTTCGATCATGTCAGGTTTCACCATTTCCAGACGCACCATGCTTACCGGCTCGGCAATGCTGCTGGCCTCCACGGCCATGCCGACATTGGGTTGGGCACAGACGCCGAAGAAGGGTGGGCGGCTCGTGCTTGCCGCCGATTCCGAGCCGCGCAATCTCAATCCGGCGATCGTCGCCTCCAACGGTGTTTTCTTCATCTCCAGCAAGATCGTCGAGACGCTGGCGGAAGCCTCCTTCGACGGCAAGGACGGGCTTGCGCCAAGGCTGGCGCTGAGTTGGGAAGGCGCTGCCGACGGACTGTCGGCGACGTTCAAGCTGCGCGACGGCGTCAAATGGCATGACGGCAAGCCGTTCACCTCGGCCGACGTCGCCTTCTCGGCGCTGCGGATCTGGAAGCCGCTACAGAATCTCGGCCGCACCGTGTTCAAGGACCTCCGTGCGGTCGACACGCCAGACGATCTGACCGCCGTGTTCAAATTCGCCAAGCCGACGCCGTTCCAGTTGATCCGCAACGCGCTGCCGGCGCTATCGAGCGTGGTGCCCAAGCACATCTACGAGGTCGGCAAGATCGAGGACAACCCGGCCAACAACGCGCCGATCGGCACCGGGCCGTTCAAGTTCGGCGAGTACAAGGCCGGCCAGTATTACCGTCTGACCAAGAACACGGACTATTGGGGCAAGGACGAGCCCTATCTCGACGAGATCATCTATCAGGTCCTGCCCGACCGCACGTCGGCCGCCGCGGCGCTGGAAGCTGAGGAAATCCAGCTCGCGGCTTTCTCGGCCGTGCCGCTGGCCGACCTCGACCGCATCTCCAAGGTTCCCGGCCTGAAGGTCATCACCAAGGGCTATGAGGCCCTGACCTACCAGCTCGTCGTCGAGATCAACCATCGCCGCAAGGAATTGGCCGACGTGAAGGTGCGCCAGGCCATCGCCCATGCCATCGACAAGGACTTCGTCGTCAAGACGGTGTTCCTCGGCTACGCCGCCACCGCCACCGGCCCGGTGCCGAAGAACGATCCGCAATTCTACACCGCCGACGTGCCGACCTACGCCTTCGACGTCGCCAAGGCCAACGCGCTGCTCGACGAGGCCGGCTACAAGAAAGGCGCCGACGGCAACCGTTTCTCGCTGAAGCTCTTGCCGGCGCCCTATTTCAACGAGACAAAACAGTTCGGCGACTATCTGCGCCAGGCGCTCGCGGCCATCGGCATCGACGCGCAACTGGTCAACAACGACTCGGCCGCCCACATCAAGGCCGTCTATACCGACCACGCCTTCGACCTCGCGGTCGGCCCGCCGGTGTTTCGCGGCGACCCCGCGATCTCGACCACCATCCTGGTGCAGAGCGGCATTCCCGACGGCGTGCCGTTCTCCAACCAGGGCGGCTACAAAAACCCTGCGCTCGACGCGCTGATCACCAAGGCATCGGAAACGCTCGACACATCAGCGCGTACCGATCTCTACAAGGAGTTCCAGAGGCAAGTCGCGGCCGACCTGCCGCTGATCAACGTCGCCGAATGGAGTTTCATCAGCGTCGCCAGCGACAAGGTCGGCAACATCGCCAACAACCCGCGCTGGGCGGTTTCGAACTGGGCGGACACGTATTTAGCGGGGTGATCCCACACTTGCGGATCGAAGTTTGGGGTGCTCAGATTCGGAGAATGAGAGTTCCTTCGCGCCCCCCTCTGTCCTGCCGGACATCTCCCCCACAAGGGGGGAGATTGGCGGTTTCCGCGCCTCACACTTCCCTGCAACCTTGGAGATTGGCGAAAGCCGAGATGACAGCTGATCTCCCCCCAAGTGGGGGAGATGTCCGGCAGGACAGAGGGGGGCGCCGTAGAGCACGCCCTCAGAAGTTTACAAGCGGCGTCCCATCATCATGACCCGCGCCCTCACCCTCATCCGCCGCCGTCTCGTCGGCAGCATCTTCGTTCTCCTCATCGTCACTATCGGCACCTTCCTCCTGCTCGAAGCAGCCCCGGGCGACGCAGTCGACGCCTACATCGTCTCGACCGGCGGCGACGCCGGCATGATCGAGCTGTTGCGCCATCGCTGGGGCCTCGATCAGTCGGAGCTGACGCGGCTCGCCAACTATCTCTGGGCGCTGCTGCATCTCGACCTCGGCCAGTCCGTCACTTTCTCCCGGCCGATCCGCGAGGTCATCTTGGAACGCCTGCCGACCACGCTCATTCTGATGGTCAGCGCCACCGCGCTCTCCTTCGGCCTCGGCTCTGCGCTCGGCATCTATGCCGGCGCAAGGCCCGGCAGCTTCCGCGACCGTTTTCTCTCCGTCGCCTCGCTGGCGCTCTACGCGGTGCCTGGCTTCTGGCTCGGCCTGGTGCTGATCGTGATCTTCGCAGTCGACCTGCGCTGGCTGCCGATCGGCGGCATCGAGACTCTCGCTTCCGACAAGACCGGTCTCGACCGTGCCGCCGACATCGCCATCCACCTGGTGCTGCCGGTTTCCGCGCTCGGCTTCATCTATCTGGCGCTCTATCTGCGCATGATGCGCGCCGGCATGGCCGAGGCCTGGCGCCAGGATTTTGTGCTGGCCGCCCGCGCCAGGGGGCTTTCGCGCCGCCGCATCGTGCTCGCCCATGTCGCCCGCAACGCACTATTGCCGCTGGTCACCATGCTTGGCCTGCAATCGGCGCAGATGCTGGGTGGCAGCGTCGTCATCGAGAGCGTCTTTGCCGTGCCCGGCCTCGGCCGGCTGGCGCAGGAAGCGGTGGCCGCGCGCGACACGCCCTTGCTGCTTGGCATCATCCTCACCAGCGCTGTGCTCGTCATCCTCATCAACCTCCTTGTCGACATTGCCTATGCCTTCCTCGACCCGCGCGTCGGCGCCAGCGAGGCCGGCGCATGAGCCGCCTGCGTCGCTTTTTACGCACACCCGAGGCGGTTGCCGGCATCATCCTTCTGGCGATGCTGTTCGCCATGGCGCTGTCGGCATCTCTGTTGTTTCCCGGGGACCCGCAAGCCATCGCCGGCCCGGCGCTGCTGCCCCCCTTCCAAAACTGGTCGCTGCCGCTTGGCACCGACCGGCTCGGCCGCGACGTGCTGGCCGAACTGTTCCATGGCGCCCGCACCTCGCTGGCTGTCGGCCTCGCCGCCGCCGCCGCTGCCCTTGTCGTCGGCGCGGTCGTCGGCACGCTGGCCGGCTTTGCCGGCGGCCTCGTCGATGAAGTGCTGATGCGCATCACCGACGCGTTCCAGACCGTGCCCGGTTTCCTGCTGGCGCTGGCTTTCGTCAGCGTGGTCGGTCCTTCGCTCGGCGTCGTTGTGGTAGCGATCGCACTCGGCACCTGGACGGGGCCGGCGCGCGTGGCGCGCGCGGAAGTCCTTTCCATCCGCGAACGCGACTATGTCGCCGGCGCCCGCGTCATCGGCATGCATCCGCTGGCGATTGCCTTTCGCGAAGTACTGCCGAATGCCTTGCCGCCAGTGCTGGCGCTGTCATCGGTGATCGTCGCCGCCGCGATCCTCACCGAAGCGGCCCTGTCCTTCCTGGGCCTCGGCGACCCCAACAGGGTCACCTGGGGCGGTATGATCGCCGAAGGCCGCACTGTCTTGCGTACCGCGCCCTTCCTGTCGATCGTCCCGGGTATTGCGCTGGTGCTGACGGTGCTCGGCGTCTATCTCGCCGGCGAAGGCATCGTCGAGACGACGGCCGTACGCAGGGGCCTGTCATGACCGCGCTGGCATCGATCCGCGATCTCTCGGTGACCTATCGCCGCGACGGCAGCGAGGTGGCGGCGCTGAAGAACATTACTTTCGATGTCCAGGCAGGCGAACGGCTGGCTATCATCGGCGAAAGCGGCTCCGGCAAGAGCACGTTGGCGTTGGCGATCGCGGGGCTGTCGCCAGCAAGTGTCAGGATCGAGGGGCACATCGATTGGTTCTTGCCGTCAACGTCGGGCGCCAAGGCGCCCCCCCTCCTCGGCCGCGACATCGGCTTCGTCTTCCAGGATCCCTCAGCCAGCCTCGATCCCGTGATGACCGTCGGCAAGCAGATCGCCGAAGTCGCGCACACGCATCTCGGCCTGACCTGGTCCCAGTCCTTCGCCAAGGCAAAGCAATTGCTCGAACGCGTCCGCTTGCCCGACCCTGACTCCGCCCTGCGCGCCTACCCGCACCAGCTTTCCGGCGGCCAGAAGCAGCGTGTGGCGATTGCCGCCGCGATTGCCGCCGGGCCGAAACTGCTGATCGCCGACGAGGCGACCAGCGCTCTCGACACCATCGTACAGGCCGAGATCGTCGCGCTGATCCGGCGACTGGTGGCCGAAGACGGCATGACGCTGCTGTTCATCAGCCATGACATCGCGCTCGCCGCCGAACTCGCCGAGCGCATCGCCGTCTTCCGCCATGGCCAGTTGGTTGAGCTTGGCGCGACGGCGCGGATCATCAATGCCCCGACCCAGACCTATACACGCACCCTGCTCGACGCCCATATCGGTCTTGATGCCGAACCGCTTCTGAACCGGGGTGCGACGCGCGGATGAGCCTGCTCACAGTGTCCGGTCTCACCAAACGCTATAGCCGAGGCGGCAAGACCCTCACCGCGGCGGACGATGTCTCCTTTCATGTCGAGCCCGGGGAAACGCTGGCGCTGGCCGGGCCGTCAGGGAGCGGCAAGTCGACGATCGCGCGGCTGGTGCTGCGACTGATCGAGCCGGATGGGGGACGCATCGAATTCGAGGGCGATGATTTCCTGGCTCTGGGCGGCTCGGCACTTCGAACCCGTCGCGCGCGCCTGCAAATGGTGTTCCAGGATCCGCTGGCCGCCTTCAACCCACGCGCCACCGTCGCGCGCGTCCTCGACGACCCGCTCCGCATCCATGGCATTGCCTCCCGCGCCGAGCGCCCGCGACGCATCGCTGCCTTGCTGGAGCGCGTCGGCCTGGCGGCCGACCTCGCGCCACGTGCCATCCATGAAATCTCCGGCGGCCAGCGGCAGCGCGTGGCCATCGCCCGCGCCATCGCCACCAAGCCATCGCTGATCGTGCTCGACGAAGCTGTGTCGGCGCTCGATGTCTCCGTGCGCGGCCAGATCCTCGACCTCCTGCTCGACCTGCAGCGCGAGCAACGGATCGCCTACCTCTTCATTTCACATGATCTTGGCGTCGTGCGCGCGATCGCCCACCGCGTCATCCTTCTCGATGCCGGACGAATTGCCGAGAGCGGCGATGCCCGAGCCGTCATCGACACGCCGCGATCGGCCATCGGCAAAGCGCTGGTGGCGGCGGCACCGCGATTGAACAGAAACAGACCATGATCCGGTCTTCGAACAAGACCACGCTGAGAAAACCCGCCTATCCCCCGACCATCAGCTTGACGACCTCATCATGATTGGTCTCGGAGATCTTGCGCTCGCCGGCCTGGACGCCGCGCCGCAGCACGACGATGCGGTCCGAGACAGCGAAGATGTCCTGCAGATTGTGCGAGATGAAGATCACGCCTCGCCCTTGCGCCTTGAGCTGGTGGATCAGCGAAATGACCTTGCGCTGTTCCGGCACGCCGAGCGCAGCGGTCGGTTCGTCCATGATCAGAATCTGCGCATCCCAATAGACGGCCCGGCCGATGGCGACGGCCTGGCGCTGTCCGCCGGAGAAATTGCTGACCGGGGCGTTCATGCGGCTGACGTGGAAGTCCAGCCGCTTCATCGTCTCCCTGGCAGCGTCGGCCATCGCCTTGCGGTCGAGCACCGGCAGGAAGCCGAACGCCTTGCGCATCGGTTCGCGGCCAAGGAAGATGTTGGCGCCGATCGACAGATTGTCGGCCAGAGCCAGATCCTGGTAGATCGTCTCGATGCCTTTTTCGCGCGCCTCCTGCGGCGTCGCGAACGCCACCGGCTGGCCCCTGAGCAGGATTTCGCCACCCGTGGGCTGGAACACGCCCGAGATCGCCTTGATCAGCGTCGTCTTGCCGGCGCCGTTGTCGCCGGCAAGCGCCACCACTTCGCCCGGCCGCACGGCCATGGAGAAATCGCTGAGCGCACGCACGGCGCCAAAGTGCTTGGACAGGTTGCGGACTTCGAGCAAGGCGGTGTTCTGGTCGATGCTATTCATCCTGGCGGCCTCCACTGAACCGGCGCTGCGCCTGGTCTATGAGCACGGAAATGATGATGACGACGCCGACGGCGATGAACTGCCAGAACGGCTCGACATTGACGAAGACCAGCCCGTACTGGATGACCGCGATCACCAGCGCCCCGGCAACCGTGCCGAAGATGGTGCCGGAGCCGCCGAACAGGCTGGCGCCGCCGATCACGACAGCCGCGACGCTGTCGAGCAGCAGCGGTTCGCCGGCTTGCGCCGCACCGGCCGTGAAGCGCGCGGCATAGAGCGCACCGCCAAGGCCTGCGCACATCGCCGACAGCACATAGAGCCGTAATATATGGCCCCTGATGTCGATACCGGACCGGCGCGCCGCCTGCACATTGGCGCCGATGGCGTAATTGTGCTGGCCGAAACGCGTCTGGCTGAGCAGATAGTGCATGACGATGACGAAGACGGCGGTGATCAGCACCAGATAGGGAATGCCTTGGAATTTGCCGTTGCCGAGCAGCGCGAACCAGGAATTCTGCACCGGCACCGTCGTGCCGCCGGCAAGCAGGAAGGCAGCGCCGCGCGCCACGCCGAACATGCCGAGCGTGCCGATGAAGGGTGGCACCTTGAGACGTGATATCAGCAGGCCGTTGATGATGCCGGGCACGCCGGCGACGATCACCGCCGCCAGAATGCCGGCCAGCATAGCAAGCGGCAACGGAATGGCCGCACCCGCCATGTTGGTCGCATGCGCGGCGATGACGGCGGCCAGGCCCATGATGAAGCCCAGCGACAGGTCGATACCGCCTGAAATGATGACGAAGGTCTGCCCAGTCGCCAGCAGCAGCGGCGCCACGGCAAAGATCGCGATGGACTGCAGGTTGAACGGATTGAGCACGAAGGTGGCGCCGAAGGCGACCCTCGACCAGATCTCGAAGCAGATGAGAAGACCGGCAAGGAACAGCCAGGCGCGCCCTTCGGCGATGCGTGCGATCAGGCCCTTGGCCGGATCGCCATGATCCGCCTGAGGAGCGACATGCTGCTCGGCCGGCTTTGCTAGGGATGTCGAGGTCATGGATACTCCGCGGCGCGGCTCGTTCGAACAAGGCCCCGATCAGCCGGGACCCGGCGCAGGCCTCCTCCCGGCTGACCGGGAGGAGCCAAGCTCGTCTGGACCTAATCGGAGTAGAGATACTTCGAGATGTTCGGATCCGCGACGTTGGACTTGTTCATGATCGTGAAGCCGGTGCCGATCGTGACCGGGATTGAGTGGCCGGTCAGGTGGGCATAGGCCGAAACGACGCCGTAATAGCCGATCTCGGCCGGATGCTGGGCGATTGCCACGTCCACGAGACCGGTATTGATGTTGTCGACGATGCTGGTCGGCGCATCGAAGGCAACCACCTTGACGGTGCCGGTCTGCCCGGCCTGCTTGACGCCGTTGGCGGCACCGAGCGCCGAGAACAGATTGGCGCCGAACACGCCGACCAGGTCGGGATTGCGCGCGAAGACAGCCTGCAGCTGCGAGGCCGCCTTGTTGGCGTCGTCATCGTTGAACTGGGTTTCCAGAACGGTGATGCCCGTATGCTTGGCCATCTCCTTCTTGAAGCCTTCTTCGCGCTGGTCGGTGGTCGAAATGCCGGGCTTGACGTTCGACACATAGACCTTGCCCTTGTCGCCAATGGCGGTGGCCAGAGCGCGCGCCGCGATCTCGCCGCCCAGCACATTGTCGGAGGCAATGTAGGCCAGCGGGAAATCGGCATCGCCGGCGCCTGTCTGATAGACGCCGCTGCCGATGAACGTATCGACGGTGATGACCGGAATGCCGGCGTCATTGGCCTTGCGCAGTGGCTCGACCAGCTGAACCTTGTCGGTCGGCGCGATCAGGATCGCGTCCGGTTTCTTGGCGATGACCGCGTCCAGCACCGGCACCTGTGTGACCGGGTTGAAGTCCGGGGCGCCCTGGAAAACCAGGGTCACGCCGAGCGCATCGGCTGCCGCCTGGGCGCCCTTGCGCATGGTGATGTAGAACCCGTCGGTGGTCAGGCCCGGAATGAGCGCGATGGTGTATTTCTTGTCCTGCGCCTGCGCGGGCGCCATCAGCACCGTGGCGCTGACGGCAAGCGCCGCGAGCCCGGCTACGATCTTCTTCATGACATCCTCCTCATTGTTGGCAATTCTGCCGTTGCAAGTGACATTGGATGGCCGTCATCCGCTCACGCGATGCCGACGGCCGGGAACGCCTGTTTGCTTTCGCGGGCAGCTCCTCCCAAGCGCCCTCCAGTCTAAATCTCAGCCGGCCCGACTGGCCGGCGCATAGCCGTGGTCGCTTTCCTCGCCTCCGCGAGGTGAGAGAACCACCGCGCCCGAGATGCCTGCGCATCGGGTTCGCAGTTTGTAACACTTTGCAGAAATAAATTGCAACTCGGTTTTTCCGAGACCGCAACACCGGCTTTTCCAGACAGCATCCGACTGCTCCTTGGAGCCCCGGCGAACTATCGTCCCGACGCCCCGGCGACACAATCGATTTCGCAACGGCTTCTCTGCGCGTCACCATTGCGGCCTCGGTCCGGCCTACCTGCCGCTATCCGTTGCAAGGGCCGCGAGGATGGCCTGCGCCGTCTTTGTGTCCGTCACCAGCGTGTTGATGAGCCCGGCCCGGACGGCGCCGATGATTGCCGTCGCCTTTTCCGGCGAGGCGGCAACGCCGATCACCAGCGGCACGGCGCGAAGCTGCGCCGGCGACATGGCGATCATCCGGCTCTCCCCTTCCCAGGCGATCAGGGCGCCCTCCGCGTCGAAGTAATGACGAAGCACGTCGCCGGCCGCGTGAACCAGCGCCTGCTCGCTTGGCGTGGCGGCACTCGCCTCGGGCGCATTGATGGCATGCGGCAGGCCGATGCCGACGATCGCCACATCGGTTCTCTCCCAAAGCGCAACGGCATCGCGGATGGCTGCGTCGCGCAGGAAGACCTCGCGCAGCTCACTCGATGGTAGATACGGAGCGTGGATGAAGTGCGGCGTGCCACCGAACTCCTCCGCGGCAAGCCGCACGAATTCGTTGACCTGAAAATGCGCCGCGTGCTGCTGCATGCCGCCGGTCGCGGCCACCGTCAGCACCCCCGGCATGCGCGGCAGGCCGGATCGGATGATCTCGCGCACGGCGCGCCCCCAGCCGATGGCGACCACGGAGCCGGCCACCAGTTGCGCCTGCCTGAGCAAAGCGCCAAGCGGCGCTGAGAGCGCCGTCAGCGCGCCCGCCGCCGGCGTCTCGACAACCGCGGCATCACGCAATTTCAGCCCGTCGACCAATTGCCTGGTAATGTCCTCCGGCGTCGCCAGGTCGATGACCTCGATGCGCACGATGCCCTCGGCCCGCGCCCGCTGCAGCAAACGCGAAATCGTCGCGGTGGAGACGCCGAGCTGCCGCGCAATGTCGACCTGCGACATCTCCTCCAGATAGTGCAGCTTGGCAACCGTGTGCAGCATCGTGCGCGATGCGGTCGCGTCCTGGACGGAGGGAACAGACAGCTTGCAATTCCTTTCAGCAACGTGTTACACACGTATACGCCGATGGGAGTTATCGCGCAAATCCGGCGAACTCGCAACTTGAGGGCCACACCAGGCCACGCGCCGGCAAGGCTGCCTGTCCAGGCAGCCGGCGATGCATCAAGGCGGCAAATCTTCCTGCCGGCAGGCAGGCAAATCGACCATTGTTTCCACGGGATCAGCGCCTCGGCGAGAGCGCCAACATCGGACAGAAGACCATGACCAAGATGACCACCGCGGAACTGCGCGGCTACCAGCAGATATGCGGCAAGGATGGAGCCATGGTGGCCATCGCCTGCGACCAGCGCGGCGGCATGCGCACCTTGCTGGCGTCGGACCCCGCGGAACAGGCCGTGATCACCAACGACATGCTCGGCGACACCAAGGCCGACATCACGCGCTACCTCGCCAGCGCGGCGTCCTGCGTGTTGCTCGACCCGCTCTGCGCGGTGCCGAGGGTGGTCGACGAGGGCGTGCTGAACCGGGATACCGCGCTCCTCATCGGCCTCGACGCCTCCGGCTTCGACGTTTCGCCGGAAGGCTACCGCCTGTCGCGGCTGGTTCCCGGCATCGATGCGCGACGCGTGCGCGAACTCGGCGGCACGGGCGGCAAGATCATGGTCTATCTCAGGGCCGACAAGCCGCAAGCCAACGAGCACAACATCGCCATCCTGCGCCAATGCATCACCGACTTCGGCAAAGAGGATCTGCTGCTCGTCGTCGAATTCCTGACCTATCAGCTTGAAGGGGAAAGCCCGCAGGATTACGCGGCCAAGACGCCTTGGCTGGTCGAGGAAGGTACCAGGATTTCGCTGGAATGCGGCGCCAAGGTGCTGAAGCTTCCCTACCCCGGAACGCCGGAAGCCTGCGCCAACATCACCAGAATGGCTGGCGAGGTGCCATGGGCCGTGCTTTCGGCTGGCGTCAACCACGCCACCTTCCTCGGCCAGGTCGAGATCGCCATGCAAAATGGCGCCTCCGGTGTGATCGCCGGCCGTTCGCTGTGGAAGGATTGTATCTCGCTCGACCGTGACATTCAGCGCGAAAGGCTTAAGACCATCGCGGTGCCGCGATTGCGCGAGATCCAGGCGGTGATCGGGCACTATCGGCGGAAGGCCGCCGCCTGATATCCGCGTTGGGGCACGTGCAGGACGTCATGCCACAAAAGTCGATGGCCATAGGGATCGATATCGGCGGCACCAATTTGCGTGCCGCCCGCATCTCCGGCACGGGAGAGATCCTCAAGCGCCTCAGCGAGAAGAGCGCGCCTGACCCGGAGCTGGTGCTTGGCCGCATCGCCGACATGGTGCGCCTTCTCGACACACCTGACGTGGCAGCCATCGGCGTTGGCGTTCCCGGCCGCGTCGACACGCGGCGCGGCGCGGTCCTGTCGGGGGGCTATGTCAACCTTGCCTCGGTTGCGCTGGCGCGGCGCCTGGAAGACATGGCCGGCAAGCCTGTCATCCTCGACAATGACTGCAACATGGCGCTGGCCGCCGAGATGGCCCTGGGCGCCGGCCAAGGCCACGACAACATCGCCATGTTCACCATCGGCACCGGCATCGGCGGCGCCGTCGTCCAGAACCGGCGGATCATGCGTGGCCGGGCGACGGCCGGGCAACTTGGCCACATCACTGTCGACGTCAATGGCGAGCTCTGCGCCTGCGGGCGGCGCGGCTGTGTCGAAACCACCAGTTCCGGCACGGCGCTCGGCCGCCACATCGCGCGCGCCGACTTTGGACCCGACGTTTCGGTCGATCAGCTCTTTGCCCGCGACGCGGCCGGCGACGTCAAGGCGCGCGGCATACTGGAAGCCTGGGCAAGGCCGCTGCGCGCGGCGATCGATACCACCGTCGCCATGTTCGACCCCGACCTCGTCCTGCTTGGCGGCGGGCTTGGCCTGGCGGCACACAGGGCGCTCGGCCATGCGCCGGCGTTGGCGCCCTGGTACCAATGCCCGGTCGAGCCGGCTCGGCTCGGCGACGACGCCGGGGTGATCGGCGCCGGGCTGCAGGCGCTTTCGACGCCGGTATCGATATCGCTATCTGGTCAGCCTGGCCGCGCCAGACGCGCCGTGCTCGTCAATGGCATCCCGGCCAGCGGCAAGAGCACCGTGTCGCGCGGCATCGCCGATCGCATGGGATGGCCGCTGCTCGCGCTCGACACGGTCAAGAATCCGTTCCTCGAAGTGCTCGGCGGCGGCGACCGTGAATTCAACCGCACGCTCGGCCGGGCCAGCTACCAGGCAATCTGGTCGCTCGTTGGCGACGCTCCGGCCGGCAGCACCTTCATCGTCGACGCGTGGTTCGGTTTCCAGCCGCAGCAGGTGCTCGAGGATCATCTGCGCAAGGCCGGTGTCGAACACACCGTGGAAATCTGGTGCCACGCGCCCGGTGAGGTTCTGGCCGAGCGCTACGGTGGCCGGCTCGGTCAGCGTCTCCCCGGTCATCCCGGCGCCGCCTACATCCCCGAGCTGATCGAATTGGCCAAGCGCGCCGAACCGCTGCGGCGTGGACCGCTGTTCGATGTCGACACGACCAGGCCGACCGACTTCGACGCCATCACCGCCTGGCTGAAGGCGCGGTTCCAGACATAACGGGCTCAGGCCGGCGGCGGTCGCTGCATCAATAGCCGACGGTGAAACGCTGCCGGATATGCGTCGGCTTCTCGATCTCGTCGACCATGACGATGGCATAGTCCTCGAAGGAAATGCTGCTGCCCTTGTCCGAGGCGAGAAGCGTGTCCTTGCCAAGTCGGAACTTGCCGGTGCGCTCGCCCGGAACGAACAGGGCCGACGGCGACAGGAACGTCCAGTCGAGATCCTCGACCGTCTTGAGCCTGTCCAGGAAGTCCGCGCCCTTCTGTGCTTCGGCCTTGTAGATCGTGGGGAATTCGGGCGTGTCGACCAGACGCTTGCCGGGCGCCACTTCGAGACTGCCCGCGCCACCCACGACGAGATAGCGCTTCACGCCCGAGGCGCGCACCGCGTCGATCAGTGTGTCGGGGTCGCTGTCCAGGAAATGCACCGAGCTGATCACGACATCATGCCCGCGGATCAGGTCGGTGAGACCTTGCCTGTCGAGGACATCGCCCTTCCTGGCGGTCACGCCGGGCAGCGCCGCGATCTTTTCCGGAGTGCGGGCGATGCCGGTGACCGTATGGCCACGGTTGGAGAGTTCCTTGAGCAGGCGCGAACCGACAGCGCCGGAGGCGCCTATGAGAGCAACTTTTGCCATGTCTTCTTCCATTTCCTGTAGGAGGGCCGGATTGGTGGAGATCACGCCGCGGCGATATGGGCGACGAGATTGTCGAAGCTGCCGAACAGCGCGTTCGAACCGATGAGCCGGGGCGCTTCGTTGCGGATGACCGCCAGCGAGGGCACGCCATTGGCATGCAGGCGCTCGAACAGCGCGCGGCCGCGACCGACCAGCTCGCGGTGAGCCGTCAGCAAGGTTTCGGTCGGGTTCTTCAGGATCGCGGCGGCATCCATCATGCCAGTGTCGGCGAGCACGGCAACCACGCCTTCGACAGTTACGATATCGCGGCCGTCGACGTAGCGCGCACGTTGGATAGCCTTGAGCGCGGTCAACCGGCGGCTCGGGTCTTCCAGGCCCGCGGCGCTGATGCCGAGCGTGGCGGCATGGGAGTCCAGCAAGGTGCCGCGAACGTTGAGGACATTCCGCTGATAGGCCTGCGTGAAGGGTTGTCCGGTCAGGCGCCCGATGCGTTGATCATTCGCCCAGGCATGAGCGGCAAACCCTTCATCCATCGGACGCGCACCGGCCCCGGAAAACAGGCCGGTCGGCAGCAATTCGACGCGCACGCCACTGGCCGCCAATTTGTCCAGCATCGGCGTGGCGCCGTAGCACCAGCCGCAGAGCGGATCGAAAAGGTAAGTCACGTCTGAAGTGCTCATGATTGCATGATGTCCTTGCCACGGCGAGACCGCGTCCTGACCGCCAAATGTCTTGCTCCTATTGGCAGAGGACGACCTTGCGATAAATACCCATCAATAGTACAAACTGTCTGATCCAATCAGACAAAAGCGATCATCTTGGCCGACCTGCTGAACCTCAACCGACTCGTCTATTTCACCACCGTGATGGAGACCGGCTCCTTCACGTCGGCGGCAGACCGGCTTGGCGTCGCCAAGGCGGTGGTCAGCCATCAGATCGGCAAGCTCGAGGAGGAATTGGGCGCGACACTCATGCGACGCACGACGCGACGTGTCGCGCCGACCGAGGAGGGGCGCCTCTTCTATGATCGTGCGATGATCATCCTGCGCGAAGCGGAGGCCGCCTATGGCGAGATTTCGCGAGCGGCCGTCGAACCGGCGGGAATGTTGAGACTGACAGCGCCACTCGACTACGGCACGAAGATCGTTGCACCGGTCATCGCCGCTTATCTCAAGACCTATCCGCATATGCGCATCGAAGCGATCTTCGATGATGCGATAAGCAACCTTGTCGACGAGCAGATCGACCTCGGCATTCGCGTCGGCTGGCTTGCCGATTCCTCCAACCAGGCGCGGCGCCTGGGCACGATACGGCAGATCGTGGTGGCAAGTCCCGCTTTCGCCGCAAGCCTGCCGCCGGGCGTGAGCCCGCGGCAGGCGCGATCGCTGGCCTGGGTCGGAAACGCCCAGCTTCGCGGCATCGGCCAATGGCTGTTTTCCAGGGATGGCGACAAGGTGCTGACCGAGCTCAACCCGGTCATGACATGCGACAAGAGCCCGGCCGCCCATGCCTGCGTGCTTGCCGGCATAGGCCTGGGCGTGTTTCCCGACTACGGCGTCAGCGACGACATCGCCGAGGGACGGCTGGTGCCGGTCTTCGCCGACTGGGCCTTGCCCACCGGCGGCATCCACGCCGTCTTTCCGCCGGCAAGGTTCCGGCCGGCCAAGGTGCGCGCCTTTGTGGATCTGCTCGCCGCCGCCGAGAGAAAGCGATCGCGCGGCGGCACCATGGCATGAAATAACTGAGGCAGAAGGTCAGTAATGACTTACGTCAAAGCGCTGCTGCCCCTCAGGCGCAAAAAAACGCCCGCGGGATTAACCACGGGCGTTTGAATATGGTCTTTGGGGACGGGGTTTGAGTTATGTGTCCTGCGGTGTGGGCTTTGGCTGCTTGCGGGGTGCTGATGACCGGTTAGAATCGGCGGGCCACCAGAGCCAAATACAAAAGAGCCCGCACGATGGCGGGCTCTTTTGTATTTGGTTGCGGGGACAGGATTTGAACCTGTGACCTTCAGGTTATGAGCCTGACGAGCTACCGGGCTGCTCCACCCCGCGTCAACCCTGCGGTCGCGTTTAGGCGACTGCGTATTTTTATCCACCAAATGAAAGGGCCGCTTACGCGGCCCGTGGTCCCTTGGCGGGCCTTGTTCGTGAAGAGAAGATTTCTCTCCATGCTGATCTTTTGAGATCGGATGTGAGACGAACGTGCGTTTAGCAGACCTGGCAGCGACCTACTCTCCCGCGTCTTGAGACGAAGTACCATCAGCGCTGGAGCGTTTCACGGCCGAGTTCGGAATGGGATCGGGTGCAGCCGCTCCGCCATAACCACCAGGTCGGCAAAACGCACGTTATTCGAGAAGCTGTTTTTTGTGCCTTTGAGTGTTCTTTTAGCCTGGCGCCTTTTCGAAGCGAAGCTTCGCAAGGTCGACCGACCGTCGGCGCTGATGCGCCGCACCCACGTAGCGCCGCCCGCAGGGCGGAACAAGCGTGAGTGAGAACAGACCATCTGACTTTGTCAGATGGGCATAAGGAATGAGAACGATCAAGCCGATCGAACTATTAGTACCGGTAAGCTT
>NZ_JAIUGU010000012.1:0-196196 GCF_020164775.1 Mesorhizobium sp. ES1-6 | reverse complement strand
TCCAAGCCGCCGAACCCAGTGGACCTCCCCAAATCAGATGGGCTTCCAATATGTATAATTTTCCCCGGACAGCCCTGTCCACCCGCGGGGAGAGCGGATATTTCGCCTTCATTCAGTTCCAGATCAGCGACCGATCAAGCGGAGCGAAAATGCGTCGTTTTCAGCTAAAACTCAGGCTTGCCGGGATTGCCCTTCGCCTCGATCCGATCATCGTCAGCGAAAGATTCAGAACGCCCGTCGTAAGCTGTCATCCAAGCATCCGCCGCGCCTGCGACCGCAACTTCAATTGGATCCGGTGCTTGAATTCCGTGGGCTCGAGCGTACGCCTCAAAGGTAGCGCACGCCGCCTCGATGTCTCGTTTGTCGGCAAGCGCGGACCGGCAAAGGGCGGCTGCCGCCTCATAGATGGGGCTGCGTATGCCGGCCCACTCATCGAGGACCTCAACGGCTTCTTGAACGGAGGTCACCGGATGGGGAAAGCCCAGCCCCACGAACACGTGAACTGGATGACTGAAGCGATGTAGCGACATTGTATGAGCTCCGTTGGGATGGGCTGTGGCCCGACTGCCGGAGATCATTTGGGGCTTATTTGGCAGTCGGGCCGGGGACCATCACTGGCATGCTTACCTTCGCCGGCTACCGGCAACGACACAATTAATCCTTATGGATAGTCCCCTGGGAAGGTGGGCCGCGGCTCGGCATGAGTTCACGGCCCAGTTCCTTGATGGCATCTGCAATTCCCACCTCTGATAGTCCCCGATCGGCCACTTGCGTCCGGCCTGCTAAAGTCGGGCGGAAGCTCCACCTTGCCCGTTCACCGCGGGGCCGGCGACAGCCCAGAGGCCGAGCGTACCGTCTGTGCCGAGAACACCACGACAGCAAAAACCAGGACAGCGGCAGCGACGATAAGGGAGCCGCCGGCGACGATTGGTTCGAATTCTGTCCTCCCGCCCTGCAACATCAGGTACAAGGCCGGCAGCATAATGACGATCCCCAGCGTGTACAGGCCGTAATGGATCATGGCGATCCGGCGCGCCGCCTTGACGGGGTTGAGGGCGTAGTACCCGCCGAAGATTGCGCTTGTGACCCACCCCAGCAGATTGATGTGTGCGTGTGCGGGGAACGCACCATGATCGCCCGAGATCGCCATCTGCAGGCCCGCCAGGATGCCCAGAATAAGAAACACTATCGCTGTTTTGAAGAAAAGCTCCGAAACTTTAGGCATGTGCTTCGCTCCCATTGGGCGTCTTGCCCGATCCAGTGTGCTCCAAATCCTAGGATGTTGCCAAGGGGGTCCACTCAATGCCGATCCGGGTGCGGTCCCACAAAGACACGTTTTTGCAGTCGCCAGGACTGGTTATAAGCCGCCTAAGGGGAGACTCGAACTTGGCTTTGCAGCAATGGATATGAACACGCGGTGCGGACGCGCCAACCCTTACTGGCGGCGAGATCCTTGCTCCGCTGTGACCAGATGGCGCAAATCGCTTCAAATCTCAGCAACTTGGTTTGCGCCCCTGGCCCGACCTGACGTCCTGTGACCGCAGCTTTCCGGTCGATGAAAACAGGTCGCCCGGGAGGGTATCGCTTTCCGAGCGCCTCAGCCGTCACTACACGATAGCGCACAGAGGCGAAATCGGGCAGGAATGTGCTGATGTCAATTCCCCGCCGTAACGTTGTGCGATTCACTTCCGCATCCCTGCTGATAGGGTTCATTGCGCTTATGGCTATCGTGGCCACAAACTTCTGGCTTGGCCAGAGAGCGCAATCCTACTTCGACAACGCAATCGCGGCACGTGACACCCGGGTCGCGGCGGTCGAATTGAGAAATGCGTTGCAGACGGCGGAGGCGTCCGAACGCGGCTTCGTGATCACCGGCAATGAGATCTATTTGGGGCCGTATCAGACCGCCAAAGCCCAAGCGCAGCGCCACCTGCTTGCGCTGCAGAGCTTGCTGACTTCCTATCCCGATTCCCAATCGACACTGCAACGGCTCACGGCGATCGTTGCGGCGAAGTTCGGGGAATTCGATCAGACGATAGCACTCAAGCGCGACCAGCGCGATGCAGAGATCGAGGCATCGTTTCGAACGAACCGAGGCAAGGCGCTGACGGACGAAGCCAATGTGTTCTTCTCGGGGATTATCGGGCGAGCGGATGACCGACTGACCTCCGGTGTCGCCGAGCAGCGTGCCAACACCGGATGGCTGCGGCTTGTTTCTGCAATCGGGGGGCTTGTCATCGTCGCCGTCGTTGCCGGGGCAGCTTATGGAGCCGCTCGCTACACCAGAGAACTTCGCAAGACACGCGACGAGGTCAATGCTCTCAACAGCGACCTGGAACAACGTGTCACGATCCGAACTGAAGACCTCGCAAAGGCGCGCGACCGGGCGGAGGTGCTGTTGTCGGAAGTCAACCACAGGGTTGCCAACAGTCTGGCACTGGTCTCATCGCTTGTGAACCTTCAGTCAAAAGCGGTCGGGGACAATGCGTCGAAAGATGCACTGGCCGAAACTCAGGACCGCATCTTCGCGATCTCGCTGGTGCACAGGAGGCTCTACAGTTCTTCCGATGTTCGCTCCGTTGCCCTTGACGAATACGCGGCTGGGCTGCTCGACCACCTGCGAACATCGCTTCGAAGCCAGGTACATGGTGTAAGGCTCTCCTATGAGGTAGATCCGATCAAGCTCGAGACAGACGCCTGCATCAACCTTGGGGTGGTGGTCACTGAACTCGTTACAAACGCATTCAAGTACGCCTACCCCGATGGAGCGGGAGACATTCGCGTACGCCTCACCCAATTGCCGGGCGAGCAAGCGGAGCTGGTGATCGAGGACGCCGGTATCGGGAAGGCCGAGGGCGTGCCCGCCAGAGGAACAGGGGTAGGCAGCAGGATCATCAATGCCATGAGCGTCAGCCTTGGCGGCAAGATCGAGTATCGCAATCTCCAGCCGGGGACGGCGGCTCATTTGGTGTTTTCGACAAAACCACGGCGTGCTACCGCGGTTTTGTAGACAGCTTGGCGACACGGTAGTTAGCGTCAAGCGGATGCGCGCTGACGAGAGGAGAAACGGTGTTTGGTCTGACGAGGAAGACTGCCCGCCCGCTCGGTCAAGCGATAGCTCTGCTGCTCATCTCCCTTGTGGCCGGGCTTGCTTGCGCGCGGGCCCAGGAAGGTGCCCTCGGCATCACCAGGCCGGTGGTATTTCCGGTCTTTGATCCGAATGCACCTTCATGCAGTGCCCCGGTCGGCCTGAAGAAGGCTTTGGCGTATGTACAGGAAAACGACCGAGACTTTTTGCAGGGGGTCGATCACGGCTTGTCCTTGGCGGCGGTAAATCGCGGCTTGGAGTATCGACGAGTTCTGGCTGAAAATGACGTCGGCAAGGCCATAGCCCAAGTCCAGTCACTCGTCGCGGCGAAGGTTGGCGCCATCGTGGGCACGTCTTCGGATCCGGTGGCTTTCGGCCCCTCGCTTCAGCAGGCGATCTGGTCGGGAGCGTTTGTCGGTACGATCGTGCCTCCACCCGCGACGTTGCTGCTCAATGCTCCGCAATATCGCACAGGCAAGGTGCTAGCGGACGCGGCGATCGAGCATATCAAGACCAAACTCGGCGGGAAGGCCAAGGTGGTTCTGCTGACCCAGGACACTATGGAGTTCCTGGCCCCACGCTTCACAGCGATGCGCGATGGCCTGAATGCACTTCCTGGCGTTACGATCGTGGCCGACATCGCACCAAAGCCGGTCAATAAGGAAGGAGGGTTTGCGACGATGCAAACGATCCTCGTTGCGAATCCCGATGTCGACGTGGTGCTGGGCGGCGATGCCGTCGTGCTGGGAGCGCTAGAAGCATTGCGCGCCGTCGGCAAAGACAGGCCCGATCAATTTCTCGGCGGAATTGATGGTGAGCCAGAGGCTGTTTCGGAAATCAGAAAAGCCGATAGCCCCTACAAGGCGAGCATCGCCTTATCATCACCGGTCTTCGGGTATGCCATGGGACAGTTTGCGGCCGATTGGCTCGACGGCAAAAGCATCCCCCAGGCAATGGATATACTGCCTATTGCACTGACAAGCGCCAACCTCGATCAGTACGATGCCGATTTGCTGGATCCTGCTTCGGTTTACGCCGATCCAGAACGCCGTAGTGACTACCTGAAGATGTACGGAAATATCTGTTATGACAGCCGCGACGAGTATGTGAATTTTCCTTGGTCGTCAGAGCTGAAGTGATCTCTTGGCTGGAGGGCCGGCGCGCCACAGCAGGAATGGTGCGTCAAAAGCGCATCCAGATGCATGGGTTCAAGGCACAGTCGCGATCACGGCTGTGACGCCCAACAGGCATTTCTTGCCGGGGGGGCAGGAGGCCGGCTCTCAGACCTGCGTTCACAGCGTCGAGGGGTACATGTCGGATGGAATGCAATGGTTGCTTGTCGACGGCTAGGTGCGGAGGATTTTTCGAGTGGGATCTCGCTAACCACGGATACAACTTGGGGGCCAATGAGGAAGCGGCTTTTCGCGATACCGTCGCTGCCGCTGCGGGGTTCCTTAATGGCGGTCAATCGAGTTCAATCCAAGCTGGCGCATGGTCGCTTGGCTTCTCCCACCCGCGCAATTCGACGTCCACGCCCGCATTGCGGAGTTTGTCCGAAAGGGAAGGGCTCACAAGCAGATGGTCCATTCGGAGGCCGGAGCTTCGATCGTAGCCGCCCCGGTATGAGAAGTTCCAGTAGGTGTAAATGCCCTTCTCGGCGTGTACGCGGCGAACTGCATCGACCCAACCATTCGCGAGCATTTCGGCGTAGGCTTGCCGGCTCTCCGGAAAGTACACCGCGTCCCCCAGCCATCGTTCGGGCGCGACGGCGTCGATTTCGGTCGGAACGACGTTATAGTCGCCGCAGAGGATGCTCATGGCGCCGTCTCCAAGCAACAAATTGCCATAGCTTACGAGGCGATCGAACCACCGGAGCTTGTAGTCGAATTTCGGACCTGGCGCCGGGTTGCCGTTAGGAAGATAGAGGCAACCCACAACGAGCCCATTCACCTCGGCCTCGATGTAGCGGCTGTGCGTGTCGTCTGGATCGCCGGGAAGCCCGCGCCGACGTTCTATTGGTTCTGCCCCCCGAGCGAGGATAGCGACCCCGTTGTACGATTTCTGGCCGTGCCAGATTGCGCCGTAACCGGCGCCCCTGATCGCGTCGGCGGGGAACTTCTCGTCAGACGTCTTGAGCTCTTGAAGGCAGACGATGTCGTACTGGGTTTCACCCAGCCATTTGAGCAGCACGGGCAGGCGGCCGTTGACGCCGTTAACGTTGAAGGTTGCGATGCGAGTCATTGAACTTTCCGTAGGCTAGGCAGCGACTCTCAACGCCCGACGGCTCACTGCGATCCCGGTCTGCGTGCAAGAAAGCTATTTCTGGCTCAACCGGACGGGCAGGGGTGTGTGCGGCCCGCTTTCCATCCCGCCGTGCATGCTCTAGCGTGAAGAGATCGGCCAAGTCCGGAGCAGTCCATGTGCAACGACTACGAACAGCATATCGCGTGGGCTGAATATTGCCGGATGATGGCCTCGCTCGCGCTCGACATTCCAAGCCACCAGACCGAACTTGATCTGCCTCAGGCAGACGACGTTCGTATCAATGATCCGGCGCCCATAATGCGCAGCGCCGGGGACGCCATCGAGCTTGCTTCGATGACGTTCGGATTTCCGCCCACCGGACCAAAGGGAGGGCCTGTGTTCAATTTCCGTTCCGAAGGCCGGCAGTTCGGCAACAGCAAGCGCTGTCTTGTACCTGCATCCGCTTTCTTCGAATTCACAGGTACGAAATATCCGAAGGCGAAACATCGCTTCACGCTCAACGGCTCTCCGTTCTTGGCGATCGCGGGGCTTTGGCGTGAAGCTGTCGGCAACAAGCCGCCGACTTTCACCATGCTCACGACCGATCCCGGGCCGGATGTCGCGCCATATCACAATCGACAGGTCGTAGTCCTTCAGCCTGAGAATTGGTCTGCCTGGATCAATCTGTCGAAGCCGGAGGCCGAACTTTTGCGGCCGCTTCCGGCCGGGTCGCTCTCAGTGGAGACCGTTCGCTCCGAAAGCTCGTGACTTTAGCTGCGTGAAACGTACACGCAGCGGCCCAAGATCGGCAACTTGTGCCCCCGTCTGCCGACCATGTATCATACCTGCCGCGGATAGCAGAGGCCCGCACCCCTGGGAGAGAGAAGGCGCGGGCCGGCCAAGCTGCCCGCGTGGCCAGCAGCGCGAAGGGACATCGGGAGGGCGCTGCGTTCGCCCGAACTTCTATTTGTGCCGGCTGTTCCCACCGCAAACCGAAAAAGCCCGCCACTGAGGGAACGGTGGCGGGCTTTGTTTGAAAGCTGTTCGTGCAACTTTCCGGCGCCTCTTTACCGGGGGAAGGGCATCAAGGGCGCTGGTAATGAACTTGTGGCGATATAATCGGTTCCCGCCGAGAGCAAAAAAGCCCGCCACTCTTTGGGGAGAGCGGCGGTAAGACAGGAATGCTGGGATCAACCAGCGTAGGTCAACGGATGGCCCCCCGGTTGGTTGCGGGATTGCAGGAAACCTTGCCCCACGCGACATGTTGCCAAAACAGGAGATGTTGATGACGCCGCAAGAAAAGCGATTAGAGACGATAGCGAAATTCCTCCAAGGACTGGACGCGAAGATTAGCGCAGTCGCTGCTTACATTGCTGCCATGCCTGGCGGCTCAAAAGTCGACATTGCCAATGTGAGGCGTTTGCTGGATACGAATAAATGGTCTCCTCACGCGCCATTCTCTCCGCCGAGCACCAGCACTATGACCAGCACCGTCATCGGCGCGATACACAATGCAGCGTCCACTAAGCCGGTCGATTAGAATTTGGTGGTCGCTCAAGGGACGGGCGGCACTTGCTTCCGGCGCAATTCGTGGTCAAAGAACAAGAGCAACTCGACTATCTCAACAGCTTAGGGGGCGAAGGTATCCGAGAGCGAACCATCGAGCATCCAGAGTGGCGCGATATTACTCTTGAAGTGGTCAAGCGCCAGGAGGAGCGCATCCAGTCGTTGGCATCCTTGCTTGAGACGCTGGTCAACAAAGAACCCGCCTGATTGGCGGGTCCCGGCGCGCAAGTTGCGCCAGGATCTCAGTTAGGCGAGCGCTTGGCGCGCGCGTGCAATCAGAGTGTGGTTGTCGATCAGCCAAGCAAGTTGACATAGAAGTCTCCTTGTGGGGGGCTCAGATGGGAACATCGTTGCCGCCATCAAGTTTGGGTCTGAATTGCCTCGATTCAGAAAGCGAACCCGATGACAGAGAATCTATCGCGCCGAGAGGAACAGAAGGGCACAGGCCGGGTCCTCAAATGGGGAGTGGTCTTGGCCGGGGCTATTTTACTATGCCTGCTGGCAATTTTTGTGCTTACACCCCTGTCAGGGGGCTCATGGCGGACAGCGCCGTTCAAGCGCGCTCCTGAGCAAAACCAGGGTGGGAATGCGCCAGCGGAAACCTCACAGTCGCCGGGCGTCCACAAAGATCCCAATGGATATGCCAAAATGCCAGGTTCGCAGTAGCGCTCAATGGCGGCAAATTCCCCGGCAAGTCCATATCCGGTGCCGCCTCAGGAGCGCTCAAGCATAATCAGCGGGCCAGGAACAGCAAGCTCAGGTCGGCCCGCCCGCCGCGCAATGTGGCTGCGTTCGCGCCCGGTTGGCGTAAAACTCGGTACGCGGTGCGCATGCCATAACGTGCCATCGTCGCCGGCTACATTCCGCTGGGCTGCCTGCCAGATCGTCCGCGCGGTGGAGTAACTGGCAGCGGAGCCAGCCAACCAGTGACGATGTGGCTGTCTCCGAGCTCCGCTCGCTGGCCGGTCGTTGCGCAATCACCAACCGCAGAACGCCCCGCCACGGCAACAAGAAGATTGCAGGATTATTCGTGGTGCGCGCCTTCGCTGCCGGTGCGGGCGTCCATCCTCCCCTTCGAAGTAGTCTAGAGCCGCGCCAACCGGCCGCCATCCACGTTGAGCGCCGCGCCGTTGACGAAGGCGGCGTCGTGTGAAGCCAGAAAGGCGGCGGCCGCGGCAATCTGCTCCGGCTTTCCGACATCTTGCGGCGTGATGGTCTCGGCCCCGGACTTGATATTCGGGTTCTCCCAAAGCATGGGTGTATCGATGGCTCCTGGCAGGATGGCATTGGCACGTATGCCTTGCGCCCGGCCTTCGATCGCGGTGGACCGGGTGAGAGACAGCAGCGCGGCTTTCGCCGCTGCGTAAGGGGCGACATGCGGGGTTGTTTCAACCGCGTGCACGCTCGAGATGTTCACGATCGATCCCCCATGGGTCATGTGCGCGAATGCCTCACGCGTGAAATGAACCGCCCCCAGCAAGTCGACGCTCAGCACCTTCAGCCAATCAGCGCTGGTGAATGCGTTGAGGGGCTTGAACATTATCAAGCCGGCGTTGTTGACGATAATGTCCATTCTGCCAAATCGCGTCAGCGCCAGCTGGCAGCACTGTGAGACGGCAATCTCGTCGGCAACGTCGCAAACCGAGACGGCGGTATCCGGCGCGCCGCCTTTTCGGACTGCCTGCGCGGCCGCCTCTGCCCTGGCTAAGTCCACGTCCACAATGACAACCCGTGCGCCCTCAGCGCCTAAGCGCACAGCGATGGCCAGCCCAATGCCGCTTGCGGCGCCAGTTACAATCGCGCTCTTGTCAGCCAGGCGCATCGGGATTCACCTTGTCCTTGGAGGGTTCAAGCGGCTCGGCCCCAGCTTCGGCCATCCGGTCAACATGCAAAAGGTCCCGTGCGTAGTCCTGCTGCGCGCGAACACTTGGGTCGTCCTGCTCGGACGGCAAAAAGACGGGCAAAGCGAGGCAGACACTTTGGGTGGCGAGCACCTTGTTCCAGTTGGCGATCAGCGCCTTATAGGCGTTTCCTACCGCCCGAGGGTTGCGGTCCAGGTCATAGAGGCCAACCGCGTTGACCCTTCCGTTGTTCTCGCGCAGAGCGCTATCCCAGTCCACCTGATCCGTCAGAGAATACCAAGTGAAGCCGACGATAGGTATGCCGTCGTTGCGGATCCTAAGCACATTAGCCCACTCCTTCCACAACCAGTAAACGGCTTCGTCCCCGTTCGGCCCCTCGCTGATGTTTGTCTCTGTATGCATTACAGGCAGGCGGTAACGGCTAAAATACTGGCGCGTAATCTCGTCATACCCAAACACCTCGCCGGACGCCGACGTGGTGCCGTCCGCCCAAACCCGGTGTTCGTTGGTCTGGTAATAGTCGGTGCCCATCACGCAATGCCTGCGCAAATGGTTCTCCAGGAAGAAACTGTACTCCTGCGCGGTCATGCCGTTTTCGAGCAGATAGCGATAAGTGCGCGCGTCGACGTCATGGCCGTAGTTGAGGTCGAGCGATAGGAAACGCTGGCTATTGAAACGCTCCGCCTTGCCGATGGCCTCGGGGGAGTCGGCGTGGAAGTATTCCGAGGACTCGCTTTGAATGAAGATAGCGTCCGGCCTCACATGCAGGATTGCCCGCATCGCCACGACGTTGCCCTTCACGATATGCTTGAGAGCCGTGACGAAGGCGGTATCGCTGCTCAGTTGCTCGTTCCACCAGCCCCAGCGCGCGGAAAAGGTGGCGCAGATGAACATTTCATTGACCGGCGTGTAGAGCTGGATCCAAGGAAAGCGGATTGCGAAGTCGTGCGCGTAACGTTCAAACAGCCGCGGGAAATCCGGGTTCTGGAAATTGCCCACCCAGTCTGGGACGCCGAAATGGCAAAGGTCGACGATGGGAAGAATATCCTTGGCCTTCAGGTCAGAGAACGTCTCATCGGCGAAGGTCCAGTCGTAGTGTCCGTCGCCCAGCCAAGTCTTGTGAATTGGGGGCCCATAGCGGAGGAAGCGAAGACCCAGATCCTGGAGCAGTTCGAAGTCGGTGCGCCATTGCTCGTAGAAGCGACATTTCTCCATTTCGTCGACCCGCTCCCGACCTCCACTGATCGTGGGAGCGCTGTTTTCAATGCCTGTGGCAAAGAGGAAATTGAACATCAGAGGTTCCTGAGCGAACCATGCTGCAGCAATTTCTAACGTCCAGCTTGCAACGCAGTTCCAGTCAGGCGGCAGGTCATCGCGGCGCTTTGCGGTGCACGACAACCAGACGCATGGTCTAGCCGAATTCGTTCGCCCCGTCGGCAGCTTTCAAAAGCAAGCGCATCGATTGCAGTCGCGCACACAGGCGCCGGAGATCTGCATCCGGCTCCATTCAGGCGTTGGACGCTTGCTGTTCTCGCGTGTTTGTCTGGACTGAAGCCCTGGACGAGGCGCAGCAGGTTCGTCGGGTAAGCGGACGAGCGGGGTCACCCGCTGAATCCGAGCTCGATCCAGGTGGCGGCCTGTGCGATGCGCGAGCGCGGGCCGTGAACCGCCAGATAGGCATCCGGTCTGACCAGGTAAAACCATTCATCATGGCTTCTGTGCGGACCGCTATCTGGGAGCTGGGCAACGACGAGCTTTGCTATTTGGCGCGAAAGCATTGGCGTGATTTCTGCATCGATGCTGCTTGCGTCTTCTGAAGTGAGCACTAGCAAGGTGAACCGGGTCGGGTCCAACTCCGAGTAGAGGCGTCGTGCCGGACCATTGCCGTCGACTTCGATCGCGAGATCGGGTAGCCGGTCTCCAGCAACAAGCCCGTTGGCGTCCCTGATTTTGGCATGGAGCCCCCTTCGGCGATAACTTACGGCGATTTCGCTGATCGTCTCGCGCGCGGCCGTCTGCACGAAGTCCATGCGAGCAATCCGAGGTGCGACAAGGTCGCGCGCAAACCTCAGAATTGGTGCTCGAAGCGATACAATCCTGGTGAGCACTTCAGTGTTGCGCAGCACCGCTCGTTCAACGGCATAGCGTTCGCTCTCATAGGTCTTGAGAAGATCGGTCGGCGCTTGGCCGGCGAGAACGAGCGCAAGTTTCCAGCCCAGATTGAGCGCGTCTTGAATTCCGGTGTTCATGCCCTGAGCGCCCGCTGGGCTGTGAATGTGGGCGGAATCCCCAGCCAGAAAAATACGCCCGGTCTGAAGTCTGGTCGCCAGCCGACTGTTCAACCGGAAAAAGGACGACCATCGAACGTTCGCCACGCTTATCGCGGTTGCCACGCGTTGCCCTGCGAGCTCGCGAAGCTGGGCAAGGGTTGGGTCGCTCGCCGAGTCCCGCGACGGGGCAGGAACTTCCGCGATCAGTCGGTGGCCATGGCGCATCGGGAAAATTGCCATTAGGCCCTCGGGGGACGTGAAAATGTGGAACTCGTCGTCACTGAGCGCCCAGTCTACGTCCAGATCGGCGAGCACGAAGTTTTGCTGCAAGGTCCTGCCGGTGAAGCCTAGGCCGAGACCATGGCGCGTGATGCTGTGGGCGCCGTCGCATCCAATCATATAAGCAAAGCGGGCAGCCTGCGGAGTTCCGGATGGCTCGCAAAGATACGCCGTTACGCCCTCGGCGTCTTGGTCGAAGGACATCAGTTCAACGCCTCGTTCGACGTGCACACCCAGCCCGGCGAGGGCTTCGGTCATCAGCCGCTCCGTTTCGGTCTGCTCCAGAAGGAGAATGAAAGGAAAACGGCTCGACAAGGGTGACAGGTCGAGGTGAACGAGCTGCCGCCGTCCAGCATATATGTTGCCTGCACGTGCTTGGAGACCCCGTGAGACGAACGCATTGGCCAAGCCGAAGAGATCAAGAAGTTCGAGTGTGCGAGCCTGAATGCCGATGGCGCGCGATGTCGTCGCAGGCACACGCCTGCTGTCCACCACGCGAAGCGCAACTCCCGCCTTTGCCAGGCTGAGCGCCAATGCCAAGCCGGTAGGACCGGCTCCTACGATGAGGACAGCCTGCGGCTGAGATGCGGAGCGGGCTGATGACCTCACCGGGTCGCTCCTGACAGGTTGCGAAAGCCCCGAGCATTGGCAACGCCCGAGCGTGCCGCGCAGGCACTGTGCGCGCCGGCGACCCGGGTAAACCAATTGGCTTCGGTTTGAAAGACGGCAATGACGTGGAGGCGGCCCGCGAACGGGCGTCGGAAAAATCGACTTGCCACAACCCCGGTCGTTTCAAGGAGCGCTGCCTGCAAACTCGCCTCGCTTGCCAACGGATAGTGCAGCCGCACATTCCGTAACTGGTATTCGGTATACATACTGTAAAATTAACGTGCTGGCAATCGGTGGAGAGCGTGGAGCGATGGGAATGAGTTTGGACAGGCCCTGGCCCTGGATCTCTCCCCTGGGCGGGGTCAGCGCGATATGGGTTTCATGATCATTCGTGTCGCGGTGATGATCTGTGCAGTCGTTGGACTGATCATCACCGCTGCTCGTCTAGGGGGTTGGCCCGTCAGGCGAAGGCGAGAAAGCAAAGGCCCATGGAGACGAGTTAGCTCGATCGGAGGAGCCGATCGATCGCATCGTTGCAAGCGCTCTTGATGATATCCGCCACAGCTCTGCTCGTGCGGCCCCTCCTGAGGTGCTGGTACATCGCGCAACTCGTCAGGCCGAACATGAGATCGATCGCCTCCCTGTGCGCCTTGTTGCCGTGGTGGCCCTCCAAAACCCGGTCCAGCAGCGTGGTGAGATTCGTCCGACGGCGCTCGTTGCGCTCGACCAACGCCTGCGCGAATTCATCGTCTATTCCCACGGCGTCGTGCAGGGACGCGAGGGCCGGGTCGCTGTCCCAGAACCTGCAGAAGATGTCGACCAGTTGTTCAATGCCCTTGCGCGCGTTGGGGTTGGCAATGGCGACGCTCAGGCGAGCAAGGCCGCCGCGCTGCGCGATCTCGTCAAAAGCAGCTTCGAGGAGACCTCGGCGCGAACCGAACTGATTGTAGACTGTGAGACGCGTGATCCCGGCTGCTTTCGCAACCGAATCCAGCGAGAAGCCGCCAATGCCGTCCTCCCGCAGCAAGCGCTGAGCCGCCTCGATCACACGCTCGCGCTTCTGCGTCACCGCGGCGGTGCGCACCTCGCTCACATATTGTCTCTTCGTCATGCGCCGGTCCCAATCTCCTGTGGCTATTTCGATTTACACTATGTATATGGAAATTGCTGAACGGATGGATGCCATGCGGCGGCTCGAAAGACTATAGCAATCTCGGCTCACGATCGCGCCGGCGTTTTTTGGCGGATAACGCTTCGCAACCGAACCGGACGGCGGTCTCGGCACGAAGCGCCTATGCCTCGGTGAGCTAGCACGAAGGAGGCAAGCTTGATTATTGTTCACGGTTTCGGCCCTCATTTCGGGATGCCGGACGGCAGCCCTTTCGTCATCAAAACGATGATGCAGCTCAAGCTCGCCGGGCTTGAGTATGAACATTGCGGCGACGGCACTGCCAAGGCGCCAAACGGCAAGGTTCCCTTCATTGAGGACGATGGTGAAATAATCGCCGACTCCGCGCTCATCCGCCGCCATGTCGAGCGCAAATACAATGTCGATTTGGACGCCGGTCTCACCCCCAGGCAACGCGCTATCGCCTGGGCGATCGAGAAAATGGCGGAAGAGCATCTCTATTTCGCGTTGATCGATCTCCGCTGGCGGGGTGATCGTAATTTTGCAGCGGGACCCGCCCATTTTTTTGACCGGTTGCCCGGCCCCGTGCGCCCGCTTGTTCGACGCATAGGCCGGAGCCGCATGATGAAGACACTTTATCTCCAGGGGACTGGCCGGCTTTCGCCTGCCGCCGTCGAGGAAAACGCGGGACGCGACATTGATGCAATCGCCACCCAGCTCACAGCAAGCTCATATGTAATGGGCGATAAAGCGACCGCTGTCGACGGGTTCATTTACGGGGTCTTGCGAAGTCTGCTGGTGCCGGTTTTCGAAACCGACCTTCGCCGGCGGATCGAAAGTCACTCAAATCTTGCGGCATATGTCGTCCGGGTCACCGATCGCTTCTTCGCTTTGAGTTCGCCTGAGCAGAGCTCCTCGGTGTAGGATAAACGATCGATCGGGTTCCCTTGGACTGCTGCGAGCGAGCTGCGGGACCACCGTGATAGAAAAGCCGATACCTCTCGAGGTTGCGGCAGCATCCGTCACGACAAGGAAAGCCGTTTTAAACCGTTTCGGTAAGTTCCTGGCGGCATTCCTTTATACCGGACGAAGCCCGCGAAAGTGCGGGCACAAATCGGCACCGACTCGCAATCTGCTCGAGCGTCCGATCGCTTTCGCGGCTCGGCAAGGAAATTCGCCTGGTTGGAACGGTGGTAGCCCGGCCGGTTCAGCAGGGCAGGCCGTGTCCATTCGGCTGGCCGCCAAACATGCCCGTCACCTTGCGATGCTTGTCCGATGCCGTTCGTGCGGCTGTCGAGACGGCGAGGAGTGCTTCGGCCACGGGCTACGATGCCGAGGTATTGGTTCGAGGCGTCGATGGGAAGTGGCGGACGGAATGGCCCGTTGATTGAGCCGTCACCTCCTGATGAGCATCCCTGTCGTGACGGCTGCACCGCGCGTTGCGTTGGCAGCCGCGCCGGTGCGGGACCATTCAACCGGCTCAACTTCGCCTGGAACCCATCGGTCAAGCTGTAGACCATAAACATGCGTAATGCTCCATGATACATGCCGCGACGCTTGATGCGCGGAGATTGCACGTTGGAGCTGGGGCACAGGCCCCGTGTGCCTCGCTTGAAGTGAACATCCCGAAGAACCGATTGGCGGCTTTACTCGGGCAAGCGGTCCTGGTCGAAAAGCATCACGTCGGAAACCTTGTAGGAAATCGGGCGTTGTCCCTGATATCTACCAAGTGAGCAAAGAGTGCCTGATAAAGCCAAACCTTCGTCAGCCCTGCATGGCGACGCGCCGGCGGCAGCAGCCTCCACCGCATGGGCGGATCGCAAGGAATTGGCGTCGGCTGCGTTCGAGCGCACGCGCATGCCCATCGTCATCACCGATGCTAGGCAGCCTGACAATCCCATCGTGCTGGCCAACAGGGCCTTTTTGGATCTCACCGGCTATACATCCGATGAAATCCTGGGCAGAAATTGCCGCTTCCTACAGGGGGAGGGCACATCGCCGGCGGCCGTTGCGGAGGTCCGAGCGGCGATAGAGCGTGAACGCGAGACGAATGTGGAGATCCTGAATTTCCGCAAGGACGGATCGCCGTTCTGGAACCAGCTCCATCTAAGCCCCATCCACGACGATGAAGGGGAGCTCCTGTACTACTTCGCGTCGCAAATCGATGTAACCAAACATCGCAAAATTCAGAGCCTCGAAGCGGCGGAGCACCGCCTCCTCATGGAAGTCGATCATCGGGCAAAGAATGTCCTAGCGGTTGTCGATGGCATCGTTCGGCTGAGCAAGGCGGACAATGCATCGCTCTATGCCGCGGCCGTTCAACGCCGTGTCCAGGCTTTGGCAATCGCACACGCCCTGTTGGCCGAGTGCGGCTGGCGCGATGTGCCGTTGGACGAAATCGTCTCCAGGCAGGTCGCCCATTTCGCTTCAGACAGGACAGTATTGACCGGACCTGAAGTGCTGATCGCTGCGGTGGTCGTTCAACCACTGGCTCTCGTCGCCCATGAACTGATCGTCAACGCCGCCACCCATGGGGCCCTCGCCAAGGATACTGGGCGGTTGCAGGTCAGCTGGCAGGCGACGGGCGATCATGGCGGCTTTAACCTGCGGTGGGAAGAAAGCGGGAGACGTAAAGCTGGATCCTCGCCAGGGGAGCCCGGCTTCGGCACGACCATGATCGATGCAATAGTCCAGAAGCAGCTTCAGGGTCAGATCCTGCGGGAGTGGACATTGGACGGTTTGAAAATCAACATAAGCATCCCGGGCACTCCTGCCCTTTCGACGGCCCAGCCTGCCTACGCCTCGGGTTAATCTAACAGTTTTGGCATACAGGCCCGCCCGCTCGCCGACGATCCGAGACTAAGCCTTGCGGTGACCTACTTCATCAAGCCCGCAGCGCGAAGAGCGTTTTCGATAAATCGACCAGGCCCTGCCGCCGGATCGCGCGGTTCGAACTGCGGTTGCGCGACCGCCAAAGGGGATTGTCCAGCCGATGTTGCCGATAAACGCGTATGTTGCGACTGCCTGTCAGAGCCCGCATCTTCCAGTCCCCAGAAGCGGGAAATGAGCGAGGTGGACGAAATTCCGGTGTCGATCATGAAGGGTCCGGCGTGACTCAATCCGTCTCCAGAATCCACAGGTGTCCCGTGCGCCATGCCCTGAATTAGGTACGACTCGATGACTTCCTCATTCGCGGCATTCTTCCAGACGTCCCGGCGATAGCCCTGATGCTGCTCCCTCTGGGGTTGGGATCTACTCTGCCCCAGCAGTGTAAGCCACTGCCCGACGAGCTGATCGGAGTTGACCGGACTGACAGTTTGGTCGGCGCTTCCATGCCAGACGGAGAGTTTCGGCCAAGGTCCGGAGTGACCGGAAGCTTGCTGGACGGTGGTCGCCAATAGCTTCGCGGTGGGTCCGCCGTGACCTCGCATCCGGTCGAAAGCCTGCGGCAGGCTTTTGGCGCTGCCATAGGGTAGGCCAGCTATGATCGCCCCGGCCGCAAAGACTTCCGGGTAAGTCGCCAGCATGGCGGCCGCCATCGCGCCGCCAGCAGAAAGACCGGTAATAAAGATTCTGGTTCGGTCCATATCCTGGGCGGTGACCTCTGCCTCTATCATTTGGCGGATCGAAAGCGCCTCACCCGAGTCCCGTCGGGTGTCGTCTGGGACAAACCAGTTGAAACAAAGATTGGCATTGTTGCTGCGCTGCTGTTCTGGAAAGAGCACGGCAAAGCCATTGCGATCTGCCATCCTCGACCAGCCGGCGCCGCGATCATAGGACGCAGCCGATTGCGTACAGCCATGCAGAACAACGACCAGAGGGGCATGCGCTGCAACGTTCTTGGGGCGGTATGTCCAGCCTCGCAAATTCCCGGGGTTTGACCCGAATGCCTGAAGCTCGGATAAGCGCTGGTTTTGTTCGCGACCACCCAAGACGCCGTCGATCTGTTTGCGTCGAGCAGCAACACGTGCAACGGCATCAGCGAGACTTCCCATGTCGGCATCCTTTTGCGTCGGCCGAAAGCAGATCCAATCCAGCCCAACGCCGCCTTTCCAGGTTGGTTGCTGCGGTGCAGCATAAAATACCCGCAAGGAATCGTCAGCAGGTGACTCATCGCCAGCCCCGGTGTCCTCACCCGATCTGCCGTGGGCTCATGTCGGGACTTTTAGCCGTCTGCAGGTGGGTTCAGTGGCATCGGAACCAGGCGGAGAACAGGCGAGATACCCCATTTTGGCGGTGTCGCATCAGTCTAATGAGGGACGACTTACCTCTTCACATCCGACATTGTTGACACACTAATCGGGGAGGGAAGGGAAGGGATCAAGTGGATCACGATCACTCCGTTTGGGTCCCTGCCATTTCCGAATGCAAAGGGCTGGTCACGGAACTCCGCCGGGCAGCATGCTGCTCAGGGTCAGCAACGCTGGAGGTCGAGCGAACCGAACGCCACGCGAAGACTGCTGGCCTCAGGCGACTGAGGGCACATTCGCAATGGCTCGTTAGCGACGATGAAGCCTCCTTGGGCGATGAGATCGACTGCTCGGCGCTTTTGTAAATTCATGGCCGTGATCGACGGCCTAGGTGCCTCGGCTTGGTGAGCAGTTGCGCTTGGACTTTGCCAACGATCGCACAGAACGCTCGACTGCGGGGAACAGATCAGGCAGCATTAGTGAACGCTAAAGCGACTGGAACACGTGCCTCGACTGAATTATGGTTTGGTCATGAGAATGCTTCGACCGAGAACCAAGCCAAAGAAAGCATCTCCAAATAGCGACCGTTTCGCAGAAGACGGGCGGCGTAACCGCAGCGCCTACGCGGCGTCATCTTCTAAAACGTCAAACAGCAGACGTCGACGCCGATCGCTTGCGCTAGGAGGCGGCGCGGCGGTGGCGGCTGTTGTAAGCCAGAAGGAAAGGACCCCACTGACCTGACCTGGTCGGCCGACCTCCGGCAAGGTGCACTGACCTGACCTACTGGAGAAGGAGGAACATTCCTAAATTGGTTCAGCATGCGGTTGCAGGTAGATCAGCGGGATCTGCGTTATGGCATGAGATGCCAGGCATCCTGCGAGCCAAAGCCCGCGACCGTCCTTCGAATTTACCACGAAGCTGTCAAGCCGCGACCGGGCGATCGATTGGTCTCTGCGGCTTGAGCGAGCCATAGGCGATAAGACTGTATCGCAGCAAACCAGACCTTCACAGAGGCACTGAATCTTGCGATCAACACCAAGCCTTCCTAACCGGTGCATCGTCATGAACGTCATCGCAGTCAGTCTTGTTTCGCTCATTTTGGCGATCGCCTGTGTTCTCGTCCACTATGAGGCGTTCAAAATGGTTGCAAGCTCTGCCCGTTCAGCCGAGGTCGGTGGGTTCCCGAGCCGAGGACGCCTGCTGATCGTGATCTTCGGAGCGCTTGCCGCCCACACAGTCGAGATTACATTCTACGGTTCCGTCTTCTGGGGACTCCATAGCTACGGGCTGTTCGGACAAATCGTCGGAGAAATCTCCGATGGCTGGATCGACTTCCTGTATTTCTCCGTCACCAATTACACGACGCTGGGAGTGGGCGACATAAGGGCCGAGGGTGCGATCCGACTGATTGCCTCGTCTGAGGCGCTCACCGGCCTGGTGCTTTTGAGTTGGACCGCCTCGTTCACCTATCTCTCCATGGAGAATTTTTGGAAGAGGAGGTAGAGCCAGCCAGACCATTGGTCCGTCTTGGACATGGGGGCTAGTAGCGTATCCGGAGGTACGGCAGCCCGCAGAAAGCATATTGCGATTTGCGAAGAGCGGCTTAGACGCCTTTTCTCATGTACGATGAGAAGCTTTGCTTGCCGTTGGTGGCGTTCTTTTTCCTTGCGCCTTCGCTTGCCCTGCGTGCCGGCTCGGTTGAGTGGGCGCGGGCAACTGCGGCCTCACAGGTCGACCGGATCTCTTCGACCTCGGCCGCCGTTAAGTGATCTATCCCGATAAAGCTGTTCTTGCCGCTACTCACGCGCACCAACTCGTCAAGCTTTGCCTGTACGGCTGCTCCATCTCGGTTCTGCGTATTCTGGATCAGGAAAACCATCAAGAAGGTGATGATCGTCGTCGAGGTGTTGATGATGAGCTGCCAGGTTTCTGAAAGCCAAGGACAGGTCCCGAAAAACCCCACACCGCGATCAGCGCGATGCAAAGAATAAATGTGGTCGGCCGACCCGCTCCGCGAGCAACGGCGTTGGCAATATGTCCAAATGTCTTTTCCATTCACCGTCCCGGCCGAATCAGAAGGAACCCCGCCGAAGCGGGGTTCTTTTGTTCATTGGGCAGCCGCTTTTTTCTTAGACGCCGGTTTGGGCTGACCGGATTCGCCCTTGGACGCGGAGCTCTTGGAGTGCGCTGCCATAGCAGGTGCAGCTCCGGTCTTCTTGGTCGCGCTCGCCTTCGCAGTCGATGCCTTCTTCGTAGCTGCCTTCTTAGGGGCGGTCTTCTTAGCAGGCGCCTTCTTCGGTGCCTCCTCTTTGGAGGAGAAAATGCCGGTGATGCTGTCTATGATGGACACTGCGCTACCCTCCGTTGACTAGACCATCAATGCGCGTCGACACGAAACGGTTCCATTCAGGGGATTAGCAGGGCACTTGAGCGTGTCGCCGTCGTCCTGTCTTGTCCGCGCGGCGAACCTGCCGGTCGCCATGGCCGGCGCCTTAGCCTCAGGCACTGCGCCGGCCCCTTCTCCTCTCCACGATCGCCGCCAAACGCTGGGCGGCATTTTAGTCGTCCCATGGTTCCATCGTCAGCAAGGAACCTCAACGGCATTATCTCGCCCCGGGGACCGGGAGCCGAACGCCTGTTCCGCCGGAAGGGGTCGGCAAGCCCATCACCATTGTCATTCCGGACGAGCGATTGGACGGGAACCGCTGATCTTGGGTCGCATTCGCAGGGCTACAACGGCGCCTGGGGATGACCAGGTGATGCTTCGCGCCGAAGCAGCAAGACCACTCGGCTGGGTGCAAAAGCCCTACTCCATGACCACCCTCAACGACGCCATCAGGCTGGTCTTCCAACAGCTCTAGCAACAGAACTGAAGCGGGGCGGAACTTGGGTCCACGTCCACACGCGGGCGCAGCATGGCGCGACCCAGTCTATACCAGGCCACCAAGGTCGTGCCCGCGTTCGTCACCTTGGATCGTGAACAAGCCTGAATTGCGCCGGGTCGCCGGGGGTTCTTTCGACGATTTGGATCGGCGCACCAGTCCACTGCCAAACGGTCGTGGCTGGTGCGCGAGAGAACTGGATTTGCCCGCGGGTGCCGGCAACCTCCATGTGCGGCCATGACGCCGCGATGCTGTTCCGGTCAATTCCATGGGACCGCATCGCATCGGCAAGGACGGTGATCGTGTCGTAGCCTTCCAGGGCAACGAAGGAGGGCGGCTCGTCCAATTTCTCCCGCAGCGCTCTTTCGACGCGTGAGCCTAGTGGATTGAGCTGCCCGGGTCGGTAGCTCAGGAAGGGGATCGCAGCGCCATTTTCACCTAGCAACGTGGCCCATTCAGCGAATTCTGATTGCCCGGCCGGAGCGCCGATCTTGAGCGTGGACAGTCGGCTGTCATTGCGAACTGACTTGACGATTGAGATTGCCGGCTCTGGCTGGCCCACCAGAAGAAGAAGGACTGTTGCCCGGTGGTCGCTGAGTTGGTCGCACAACGATGACGCGTGCAGCGCACTCATGCTGATTTCCGATAATGTCCCGCCGATCGGGAGAGCGGATCTCACCTGCCTTGCAACTCTCCCCGACATCCAAATATAGGATGAGCCGCTTGAAGGTGATTCCGCAGAATGTGAACGCCAGAGGCCCAGTAGACACTCTCCTGCGATGCAACTGCGATCCGATGGTGGCCAGCGCGGGAGAGAAAGTCTGCATATATTTTCCAGCCCCGAGACTGCGGCGGAGCAAGACGTGCGACCCATTTCGTTGGTCGTTCCGAGAGCCTGTCGATGACCGCCGACGAGCACAGAAAGGGTAGGCCGAGCTCGTCGGCCCTGATAGCCGCCGCGCGAGCAACCACACTGTGATACTCTCCCGCAATCGCCGCCACGCCCAAGCGAGCCAGTTCATCCACCGCCGCGAGGGCCTTCTGTGGATCAGCTGCAGTGTCTCGGACAAGCAGCTCAAGCGCTTTGCCGCCGATGCCGCCAGCGCCGTTGATTTCGCTGACAGCAAGCTGAAGGCCCGCGAGCAAATGTCTGCCTGCCTCAACCCAGCCCGGGCGAGTCAAAGGGACGAGTGCCCCGATTCTGGTCGCTTCTTCTGAGCCCGATCCAGTCGCTCCCATGTTCCCAACACCTCCGGTTTCGCCCTGCTTGCCGGTGTACCGTTAACGCGGCGATGCCTCGACCGACAGAGACAGACGAACGCATCTCCAACGATCTGTACCATCGCGACGACCGACACAGTCCACCCCTGGATGTCCGATGCGGCAGGGTTGCACGGACTGGCTGCGGCAGGCCCTTCCGGTCTGAGCGTCGTCCGCACTACTTCTGATGTGCCAGACGGTAGCGGGCCGCCTTGGCGCGGTTGCCGCAACCATCCATCGAGCACCAGCGCCTCGGTTTGGAGCGGCTATCGTTGATGAAAAAGCCGCCGCAATGGTCAGCCTCGCATTGCCTGATGTCGTTTCCTGATGGGAACAGCACCAGCATGGCAGCGGCCGCTGCCGAACGGCGCAGCGGCAGGTATAGCCTCTCGTTTGCCGACGCGGATTGGAGGTTCAAGATGTCGCCAAGGCCAGCCGAGCCGCCCGCCTGACCTATCGCTTCATGAAAGCTGCGCAATGCAACCGGTTTGGGGGTGACGCCACGGGCGAGGTTTTTCGCCCAGACGTTGAGCCATGATTTGAGGGCGGCGCGCAGTTTCAGGACCTCGAGATGCACATCGCGGGCGACGCGTGGCTGATTTGCGGCATGACGCTCGAGGGCTCGCTCTTCATTTTCCGACAACAAAAGGGCCGGAATGCAAAAGATCAGCAGATCCTGATAGCTCGGTATGCAGTCGATCTCGGCCCCGTCGCGCCAGTGCAATGTGTTGGCAAGATCAAGGGCGGGCGCACCACCCAGCATGCGCATGGGTCCGTGCGGCGAGAGGTAGGTCCGGGCAAATTCCGTTGATTCCATCGTCGCCAATATGTAACCTCATAAACGGTTACTCAAGACGGCTGGGAGGATCAATGAAGAAGCCTCTGTTGATGCTCCTGTCCTGGTTTGCGTTTGGGGGCACGGCCCACGCAAATGACGATCTCCTTTATCGCTCAAGCGTGATCGTCACCGGAGATCGAGAGGAAACGCGCGTCCCCGCCATCCCGCAGGGTTTCGAACTGGCAGCGCAAAAGCTGACCGGAAATCCCGACATCGCGCATAACCCGGCGTTCGCTTCACTGGCGACCGGAGCCCCTGTCATGGTTTGGTCGTACACCTACCATGACCGCATGTTCGGCACTCCAATTCACGATGAGCAGGGCACACGCGATCGCCCGTTCGATCTCACGTTCCAGTTCGACCGGAAACGCATGGATCACGCGATGGCGCTGCTGGGTGAGATGCCGTGGCTGGGGGCGCGCCCAAAGCTGGCGCTCCTCGTCGAAGTGACTGATATGGCGCGCAGCTATATGCTGGCCGCCGATGGCGTCCACGGATCGGACCTGCGCTCAAGCTTTGAAGATGCTTCGACGCGCTTTGCGATACCGATCATATTCGCGAAAGAGGCCGATCTGTCGGCGATCGCGCAGGACAAAGTTGATGCCATGTCGCATGAGAGCCTGGCCAGGCTGCAATCCAGATTGGGCGCAGACGCGATCTTGGTCGGGCACCTCGATTGGGAAACCAACGAGCCGGGCTGGCATGCGGTGTGGCGCCTGCCACTTGGTCCAGATGGTCGAAAGTGGGAGGTTGCCGGCGTAAATTTCGATGCTGCCTTTCGCAGCGCAATCGGAGGTGCCGCCAAACGCTTGCGACCGACTAAATAGCACAGGGTGCCATGACATTGTGGGAGACTCGATCGGAGTTGCCAACCACATGGAGGTTTTCACGCTCAATGAAGCCCAAAGCGGCTCCTGTAGTCGCTTGGAGCAACCCCGAGCCATTTTGCAAAAGCCGCCGGAATGTCTCAGGGTCGCCGAACCCAACCGCGTGTGCGATCTGCTGGACAGACTCGCGGCTGGTTTCCAGAAGGTCTCGTGCCGCCTCAACCCGCAGTGCCTCTACGGCTCGTCCTGGAGTCTGTCCATTTTCCCTTGAGTAGACTCGGGCAAAGTTCCGCGGGCTCATGGCCATGAAGGATGACAGTGCGGGGATGGACAGATCGGCGCCAGGATTTTCCCTAATCCAAGCATGCAGACGCTCGAAGCGGCCGACGCGGTCTCTGGTTTGTTGACGAAGCGCGGTGCTGAATTGTGACTGTCCGCCCGGTCGTTTCAGGTACAGGACCAACTCCCGTGCGATCGCCAAGGCTGTCGTGTGCCCGAGATCTTCCTCAACCATCGCAAGCGCCATGTCGATGCCGGCGCTCACCCCTGCCGATGTCCATACGTCCCCGCATAGTACGAAAATTGGATCGGGCCTGACGTCGATCGCCGGAAAACGATCTGCAAGTTCGGCGCAACGTTCCCAGTGCGTCGTCGCACGTTTGCCATCCAACAGACCGCACTCGGCCAGAATGAACGCTCCCAGGCAAATCGAGCCAAGCCGACGCACGTCCTTTGCCTGTCTGATCAACCAACCCCGAAGGGAACTGGATTTTGCGGCCTCTAATGCCGTTGTTCCACCTGAAACCAGGAGAGTGTCGATCGAGAGCTCACGGCAGTGATCGAAACTTACGGTTTGGAGAACAACGCCCGCATCCGTCTCGATGGGCCCGCCCTCTTGCGAAACAAGGATAGTACGAAATGCGGGTTCTCCGCTTTCTCGCTTGGCGTCATTGAAGACTTGCAGCGGGCCGGTGACATCGAGAAGCTTGGTGCGCTCGAATACCAAAAAGGCGACCAGTCGCTCGCGGTGCAGTTTGGCAGAATCCGAGGGCTTATGGCATTTATGCCATAAGCCCGTTATGCGATCCAGACCGGGTGGAAAGGAGGTCGTCCATGCTCGAACTCAGGCCCAATTGCGAATGGTGCGACCGCGATCTGCCCCCCGGGAGTTCGCAGGCCCGGATTTGCAGCTATGAGTGCACCTATTGTGCAGAGTGCGTCGCGACCGTTCTGCATGACGTTTGCCCAACATGCGGTGGAAATTTTTCAGCAAGGCCGATCCGGCCAAGTCGTGAGTGGCGTGGGGGCTCCTGTCTCGGGCTTGAGCACGATCCAGCGAGCAACCGGCGAACACACTCGAAATGGACGGTAGGGCAGGTCGCAGATCTCACCAGGCGTCTGCGCGACGTCAGGCCGGAGGGCCGATAGGGGAATCCAAGCACAGGAGAGATACAGCATGGCTAAATTCCACGACTACACCTGTCGCATTGGATGGACGGGCAATCGCGGCGACGGCACCAGGACGTATCGGGGCTACGACCGGACATGGGATATAATCACCGCCGGAAAGCCTGTGATACAATGCTCCAACGACCCGCTACTTGGGGGCAATCCGGCGCTACCCAATCCCGAAGATCTCCTCCTCGCATCAGTTTCGGCCTGCCACATGCTTTGGTACCTGCATCTGGCGAGTGACGCGGGCATCGTCGTCCATTCTTATACTGATGAACCCGTCGGCCATGGCGAGAGCGAGCCAAACGGAGCCGGGCGTTTTCTGGGCGTGACATTGCGGCCCAGGATTGGGGTCGAAACCGGGGTTGATCTCGACAAGGCGGAAGCTCTCCATCATGGAATTCATGAGGTTTGCTACATCGCGCGGTCCGTCAATTTCCCGATTGCTGTCGAGGCTGTTTACGAAAAATTGTGAACGAGAACGGACGCCGTGCTTACGTCTAGGCACCTCCGGCTGCAAATCCATTGATGTCAGACGACCGGCAACCGAACGCCGGCCAGCGGCATCGTGCCGGTGCGACAACAGCAGGCAACGGCCAAACACCGTTATTCTGGCGCGAGATTGGGTGTCGCCGGAAGCGAGCGCTTGTGAGCGGTGCTGAGATAGGCATCAAGGATACGCTTTCTCGCCACTTCGTCGATTTTCTTACCTTCGAGGAAATCGTCGATCTGATCATATGTCACTCCGTATGCATCTTCATCAGGACGAAGCGGGACGAGGTTCTCCAAATCTGCGGTGGGCACTTTGTTGACCAGATCAGATGGAGCACCCAGATGCGACGCCAGCGCGCGCACCCGGCGTTTGTTTAACCCGGAAAGAGGAAGCAGGTCAGCGGCGCCGTCGCCGAACTTGGTGAAGAAGCCCATCATTGCCTCAGCCGCATGATCCGTACCAATGACCAGTCCTCGGCGGGCAGCGGCGAGCGCGAATTGGGCGATCATGCGCTGACGGGCCTTTATGTTGCCCAATAAGAAATCCTCCCGATGAGCATCGCCGAGTTGCACGCCAGCTGACCTGATCGAATCCAGCATTGCGTCGGCCGCCGGTTTGATGTCGAGCCTGTGGACTTCGTCCGCGCCAACGGTGTCGAGTGCCAGCTGAGCATCCTTCTCGTCGGCCTGTGTGCCATACGGCAGCCGGACAGCAAGGAATTTGGCATCGTATCCTGCGCTCCGCAGTTCGCTTACGGCTCGTTGGGCCAGCAGTGCCGCCGCGAGCGAATCCACCCCGCCGCTGATGCCCAGCACATACGTGCCGAGGCCGGCTGCACGCAGGTAGCCGCTTAAAAATTCGATGCGGCGGCGCGCCTCCTCCGCGGCATCGAAACTTGCAGCGACGCCCAAGGCACTGATGATCGCTCCCTGTTCTTTCATGTCGTTTGCTGCTCCTGTGGTTGCAAGAATCAAAGGCAATCGTTGGTGCCATCCCGGTCTACCGACCTTGTCTTGGCCAGCGTGGGAAACGCAAAGTGTTTTGATAGTCGAGCCCGTGCGCTCAGGCCAGGCTGTCGTTCATCGGCCTTGGCGAAACGGATTGCTGATCTTTTCAACCTGCATCACATCAGATTAGCGGCCTCGCAGTGCGTGGACGCCAACCTCGATTTGACCTTGTGCGGCGTGGATTAAGCTCGGCTGTGAAATAGGAGACCGCCGGAAATCGCAAGCACGGACGCCGCTGCGCCTGCTTCTCCGGCGCTCCTGATTCAAGGTCTGATTGGCCCCATTGTCACGCGATGCGGACCAGGCGCTTGGAGGAACCGTACGACGGTTGAACGGATGTCCGAGCGTGAGCTGGTTGTCACACGAACCTTCGACGGACCGCCGCGCGTCTTGTTCGAAGCCTGGACCACACCCGAGCCGTTCAAGCAAGGGTGGGTGCCAAAATCGACCGGGATGGTGCTGCGTTCCTGCGAGATGGATGTACGAAACAGTCCAATTTCAGGCGTCTTGGCGCGTAGCGGGATCAGCCGGATCTCTATTGGGCGAGCGCAACCACGATCAATGATATTCGCAAAGTGGCATACACCAGGCGACCGCAGTACCCGGACGCGTCAAAGGGCAAGGGGAACAAAAGGAGATCAAGCGCATTCTTCACTGCTACGGCAGGAGATTGCAATGGAAGACTCGCGCGCAAAAACCGATGCAAACGTCGAGAAAGATCCCGACGAATGGGTGAGTGGCGACGACCCAATGACCCCGTCCCAAGCGTCTTATCTCAAAACCCTGTGTGAGCAGGCACAGGATGACGAAAGCTTTGCGGACAACCTGAGCAAGGCGGAGGCCTCCAAGCGCATAGATGCACTGAGGGCAAAGCTGAGACTTTGAGCACCAGGCCCAGGTCTATCTTCCACCGCCCCGAACCCTCCGTCTCACGCGCGGCGCGATAGAAATGCCTGCGGTTGCCAAAGTGCTCCTTGGTATTGGCGGCCAATCGCGGAACTTTTGCCAGGCCGAGACCTTCTCCCTATTCGCAGCCATAGGAGGAATGAGTGGCCAATCTAGGAAGACTTGCGATCGCTATGCTGGGCGTCCTGGCATATCGAAACCGCGACAAGATCGCAGAGGTGATCCGCGGAGCGGCACAGAGCGATCCCAACAATCCCCATGGTGGGATACTGGATCAGGTGTCGAAGGGCGTATCCGGCACCGCGCTGGGCGATATTCTCGACCGCTTCAGAAATGCGGGCGCCGGCTCGAAGGTCGACTCCTGGGTTGGCACCGGGCCGAACCAGCCAATCGAGCCGCACGAGGTGGAAACAGCCATTGACGCGCAGACGTTGGAGGCTCTTTCCCGCCAGACCGGCCTCTCGCGCGAGGAGCTGGTTGCAAGGATAACCAGGGATCTGCCCGATGCAGTTAACCAGATGACCCCAGACGGCACCCTTCCGGCAGACCAGCAAACAAATTCCTCAGACCAGCCCAACCTGCTCGACGACGTGCCCTCCGGGCCGCAACGAAGCTAATCCCGATGATGGACGAGGACTGGAAAGGGTCAGTGCGAGGCCGAGTAGGTCGGTTGGAGCAAGCAAGGCCAGCTGGAAAGGTAGGGACAAGCCAAAAGCCTGTTGTGGATCGCCAGACCGCGAAGGAAATTGCCGACCTGGAATTCTTGTCAGTGCTGCTTGATTCGCGCTGGCGCATCCCGGGAACAGCCATTCGGTTCGGACTGGATGCGCTGGTGGGCCTGGTGCCCGTGCTGGGCGATACAGCAACCGGCCTGGTCTCGGCCTATATTGTCCTGCGAGCCCGCAAGTGCGGCGCTGGAAAGCTGTTGGTTGCTCGGATGCTGGCCAACGTGCTGTTTGATACCGTGTTGGGAAGTGTGCCCATCCTCGGATCCATCTTTGACGTGTACTACAAGGCTAACAATCGCAACATCCGACTGCTTCACGCCCATCTCAGCCGTCAGGCTGCTGGACCGTAGCTTCATCTTTCTTGCCCGCTCCGCACGTTACGCTTGGCTGGCACCGAGGGAGCGATCGCGGCCAGAGACGATGCCGTTACCGCCGACTTGGTTGGATCCATCCAGCCGGATTCAGGCGTGGGATCGGGATCTTCGCATCTTTCGATGTTCGAGCCGTTCGGCAAAGGGAACGCAGGCCGATCTTGTCACTTCCCGCCAGATTTGCGCAGCGGCCAAGCGACAAAGACAGCCAGGACTTTTCTCGCACGCTCGTAGGTTGCCCGCTTTTGCGTCCACGCCCAGGAACCATGAACCGAGCTGCTGGTTGGGTCGGTACGCCGGGCTGCTCGGCGTGGCATCACAAAGGAGAACCCAATGACACGACTTGTCAGAACTGCGGTTTTTGCCGCCGCGTTCACCATGCTCGCCTCGTCGGTCTTTGCTCAATCGGGGGATGCTCCCAAACCTCCGCCACCAGCCCAGGATCGGACCGCGGGCGAAGCTGGAGAGAACCAGCAAGCCATGCGTCAAATGATGCGCGAGATGATGGATGAGATGCTGCAGGAGAGAACAGCAAAGGATCGAGACCGCGACGGGGATTGGCGACATAGCGGCCCGAGGCTTCAGGACGACGAAACGGGCGATCGTTATGTGGCACCTATGAGGCATGGCCGCAGGGCGGGCGCCGACATGATGCAGGGTGCCAAAATGAGAATCATGTTCGCCATCATGGACACCGACGGTGATGGCACGCTGTCGCGGACAGAGGTTCAGGATTTCATCGGGCGAATCTTCAACGCTGTCGACGCTGATGGCGACGAAAGCGTCGACATGCAGGAACTCCAATCCTTTTTCCACGGCGCAGGAGACCAGGACCGACGTTAGAAGCGACAGGTTGTAGACCTCAGCCTACCTGACGTCTGATGACGTCGAAGATGACGATCTCGTCTGCGCCATGCCTCCACACTGGCTCGCGCGGTGTTTGGTCGGGCAACGCAGCTACGGACGATCGGTCGCCAACGCGCTGATTCATACTCAGCCCACCATGGCTCGGCTGCCGTAAACGGACCGACGCACTAGCTCGCGGTAGAGCCCAGCAAACCGCTGATGAAGGTTCAATCAACGCATAGGAGTCGAGGAAAGCGACCCCGGTGTCCAGCCGGCTTCCCCAGGCCACATCTGGCTAACCCACCGATGGAACCCTCAGCCGTAATCGGAGTTCAGATCCCTCTGGGGTTGTCCCGGGTAGTGGGAGGATGCGGCATGGGTTCCCTTGGCAAGTTCTTCGCAGGGCTGTTTGGCAGCAAGTCATCTTCAACCAAAACGAGCGGCGACATGCGGAAGGCGACCGGCGCTGGTCCGGCAGTGGCGGCGCATTCAAAAGATGCCAAGACATCCGCTCCAAGCGGACAAAACGCAAAAGCAGCCAGCAAATCCAAGTGATTACCATTCAATCAGGCCGGCAGAATTTGCGGATCGGTCGCATATTGCGACACCAGAGAACGAGCCAGCGGGTGAATGGCTGAGGCCATTTCGATTGTCGGATTGATACCAACTCTCTTTCACGTATCATTTGATCTTGCGCGGTCAGATGCCCGGCATAGTTTCGTATACCTCGTTCGATCAATCCGGCGTGGATGTGGAAGTCGACTCAGGTGCTTTCGTCCAGAACGGGGATGGAAGTTATGCTTAGAGAGCAAATCAGTATCCGACAAATTGCCCATACTGCGGCAGATGAATGTTGCGACGTAACGGATCCACGCCTGATAGCAGCACTCAGATTTATCGCTCGCTCCTATCGAGCGCAATCCGTCGAGGCTGCAGATGATCTGGTGGAGCTCACGCTGCGCACGGCCATTCAGGAAGTAGATCGGCAACCGCAAGAAATCAGCCTGTTCAGCTGGCTGAGCGCAATCATGGCGCGATACCGAAAGTGAGAGCGTCGGGCGCCGACGACCCTCTCCCAAGCTGCCGGCCGCCCCAGAAGATTGCCAGCCATCAATGCACCCCAGGAAGCGTCTCGTCTGGCTTGTTCGGGCGGTTAGTGCTCGTCGCGGAGCGCAGCTCCAAGAGTGCCGATGTCGACGACGCTAATGCTTCGCGCCCTCTTGAGCGCGCCGCCTGATGCTGAAATTACCGGGCGTGACGGAAAACCAAATTTAAGTACTTTCGACTAGGCTCGGCCGAGGGGTATTGCCCGAGAAAGGTATTGGGTCAATTGGCCAACACCGCACCCAGTCTCAGCCGGTTGAGACAGTCCGTTTTGTCTTCAGCGAACCTGCCGGCGGCAATCGCCTTTGTGGTGCTTGTGATCTGCGCCGTCTTGGCGGACCGGGAAAACAGGATCGTTTCAGACCAATTGGCGCGCGCCGACGTCTTGGCCAAGGTAAACATCATAAGGGCCAAGCTGGAAGGCAACATCAACGGCAATCTCCAGCTTACGCGCGGCCTGGTGTCGGCCATCGTGACCGAGCCCGATATGGGGCAACAGAGGTTTGCGGCCCTGGCCAGCAACCTGTTCGAGCAGGAATCTCAGTTGCGCAACATCGCCGGCGCGCCGGACCTCGTTATCTCGCTGATGTATCCAATGCCTGGCAACGAGAAGGCCATCGGCCTCGATTACCGCAAGAACGATGCCCAACGCACCGCCGCGCTCAGGGCGCGCGACCTGCGGGTGCCGGTCCTGGCTGGTCCAGTCGACCTGGCGCAGGGCGGCCAAGGCTTCATCGGCCGCTTTCCGGTCTTCGTGAAAACTGCGGGGGGTGGTGGGCGCTTCTGGGGCATCGTCTCGGTCGTCGTTGACGTTGAGCGCCTCTACAAGGCAAGCGGCGTTTTTGACGCCGATCTCGACATCGAGATCGCCCTGACCGGTTAAGACGGCCTGGGTGGGACTGGTGGTCGCTTCTTCGGTAGCGAGCGGGTCACGCGTGCCGACCCGGTCGCCGCAGAGGTACATCTGCCCTCCGGTTCCTGGCAGATCGCCGCCATTCCCAGGGGTGGCTGGGGCGCGTCAGCGAATAATGCCTGGGCCTTGCGGGCCATAATGGCATTGGCGGGCGCGCTTGTGGTGCTGCCCATTCTTGTTGCGGGGCGGCTATTCGGCGAAAGGCAGAAAAACTTCGCCGAGCTCAGGCGATTGTCCGGTCGCCTGGAACTCGCGCTCGATGCGTCGGGAATCGGTGTCTGGGAGCACAACATCGCCACCAACGAGCTGGTGTGGGACGACCGCGTCAACGAAATCTACGGCAGGCCGGCTGACCGGAAGCCACGCGGCTATGATGACTGGGCCTCAGCGATTCATCCGCACGACATCGAAAGGGCGCAGCAGGATTTCGATGCCGCGGCGGCGGTAAAGGGCCCCTATTCCTCCCAGTACCGGATTGTCCACCCGAATGGTGAGATCCGGCATGTGCGCACGCGTGCGACCTATTTCCAGGGCCGCAACGACACGCCCAGGATGATAGGCGCCGAATGGGACGTCACAAGCGACGTCGTGCTCAACGAAAACCTCGTACGAGAAAGACAGCTGTCCGAACTGAGGAACGCTGAGCTTGAAATGGCCAAGGGGCGCATCGAACATGTGGCGCTGCACGATTCGCTCACCGGGCTGCCGAACCGCCGCTATCTCGACGAGATGCTGGCGACGAGCGCGCGTCGGGGAGAACGAACCGCGCTCCTGCATTTGGATCTCGACCGCTTCAAGCAGATCAACGATACCCTCGGGCACGCGGCCGGCGACGCCATGCTGATGCATGCCTCGAAGGTCATCGAGGCAAATGCCGGAGCCGCCGACTTCGTCGCGCGCATTGGCGGCGACGAGTTCGTGGTCATTTGCGGCGGGCGCGACGATCACGACCTCGCCGCGCTAGCCGACGGCATCATCGAAGAGATGCGGCAACCCGTCAATTTTCGTGGCCACCAGTGCCGGTTCGGCGTCAGCATCGGCATTGCGGCGACTTCGGGCGAGGGGCTCGACGCAAGGCAACTGCTGGTCAACGCCGATCTCGCCCTCTACCGGGCGAAGAGCCGGGGCCGAAACCGCTACGAGTTCTTCAACGAGGAGCTGCAAAGCGAAATCGTCGAGACCAAGCGGACCGCCGACGAGATCCTGGCCGGCCTCGAGCGCAACGAATTCATCGTCTTCTACCAGCCGCAGTTTGACGCCGGCACGTTGGAAATTGTCGGCGTGGAGGCCTTGGCCCGCTGGCAGCACCCGACGCGCGGTATCCTGACGCCCGCCGTCTTCCTGAGGGTCGCGGAGGAACTGAACGTCGTCGCCCTGATCGACCGAACGGTCCTCAAAAGGGCGCTGGCCGACTTTGAGTGCTGGCAGCTTCAGCACCTCAACATTCCGCGCGTTTCGGTCAACGTCTCGGCACGCCGGCTCGAGGACAAGGACCTGATCAATGGTCTTCGCAAGCTCAACATCCGCGCAGGGACGGTATCCTTCGAACTTGTGGAATCCATCTTCCTCGATGAGAATGACGACCTCGTCGCGTGGAACATCGAGCACATCAAGGACCTCGGCATAGACATTGAGATCGACGATTTCGGCACCGGCTACGCCTCGATCGTCAGTCTGCTCAAGCTTCAGCCGCGCCGACTGAAGATCGATCGCCAGCTGATCACACCCATCACCGGCTCGCTGCCGCAACGGCGTTTGGTGTCATCCATCATCGAGATTGGCAAATCGCTCGGCATCGAAGTGGTGGCCGAGGGCGTCGAGACGATGGAGCATGCGCGCATCTTGAACGAGCTCGGCTGCGACCTGCTGCAGGGCTACGCGCTTGGCCGTCCGATGGATGCCAAGGCTTTGGAAGCCTTCGCGCAATCTCGCAAATGGCCGGCCGCGGGATAGCCCTCTCGTTGTCGCGGAGTGGTAGGCTCGGCTTGATCTTGCACGAATGCAAGGGCGTCCCACAGCCCGGCTGGGGCGGATCAGGACCCGCGCCGCTGTTCGATACAATGGACCGCCGACCAGCAAAGGATCGCCCAAGCTGATCCGACGCACCATCCTGCAAGCACATCAGTGGGGTAGTGAACGCCGAGATAGATCCGACTGATGCCGACCACGATGGTCAGGAACACCGCGAGGCCAACGAAATATCCCTTCACCCGTCGATCAGGACTTGCCTTGGCAAGCAAAGCTCCCAGCGTGAGAAAAGTGACGGCCGACAACATCGCGTGGCCGCTCGGAAAGCCGGCGGTGAAGACCCTCGTGGTGTGCAAAATGTCGGGCCTCTGGCGGTCGAAGGCGACCTTCAGAACGGTGCTCAGGACCTCTCCACCAGCCACGGCGGCGCTGACCAGCCAAGCGTATCTGCGCTTACGAGTGATCAGCAGGTAACCTATGGCCGCCAGGGATACAAACCCCAGGAAGGCAACGCTGCCGAGGGCCGTGACGTCGCGGCCCATTTCCTCCAGCCACGGCGGGCCAATGAGGTTTGTTGGATCGTCGGCGCTTCGAAACGCCATGAGTATGGTCCGGTCGAACCCGGTCGTGTCGCCCTCGATAACTTCTTCTGCCAGGAGGCTGAACCCGAGGACAAGGCCGCCGGCCACAAGCAATGATGCGATCAACCACATAGCATCACTGCGAAAGCCCCGCAGGAAGCCGTTCGACGAAGAAAGCGGGTTGATCTCCATCCATTGTAGCTAGGGGGCGCCCAAGTCTCGTCAATATCATTCCGTCCCCGAACGCTGCTGCTGAGGCGCCGTGAGATCGCGTTCTCACGCCGCAACGATAAACCGATCCGTGCCTGCAATCGGGAGCATTGGGTTAGTGCGATGTCGAGGCAGTCCAAAGCGTGAAATTCTTCACTGGCCAAGTTTGCCGATGGGAGGCGCTCGCCATCAACCATCGTGACGGGTCTTATCGTCTGTCAGGTTTCAGGCGCGGCCCTGGTGACGCTTCGTCCAGCGCCCATCCCTTTGGGCCCGAACGGAACGAATAAATCGCCGAAGTGTAGAACTGTTTTGCCTGCTCCTGCCAAGCACGACATTCAAGGTGAATCCGGGGACGTTCAACGCGAATTACGTTGAACGAGTTCGCCGCATCGCGACGGCGCGTCGAGACCGCCGTGCCTGCCTGTATGAGCAATGCTGCATAGGGCCCTTTCGCATAACGCACGGTGCTGAGATTGGCTTGCTGGAGGTGATGATGGCCCGACAAGATAACGTCGATGCGGCTTTGCGAGAACGCCTCCATCGCCATTTGGGCTCGTCCGACGACTCCGCCTTCGTGGCCGAATGTGCGCCCTTCGAACGGGTGATGGGTGACGACTATCCTGGTGATTTCGTCAGCCAGGCCCGCAAATCGGGCAGTCATGGCCGCAAGCTGGCCGGCATTGATCCTGCCGTCCTTGATTGTAAAGGACCGCGCAGTGTTGATGCCGACGACTGCGAGTTCGTCATTGGCGAAAAACGGGTCCGTGTCTGCCTGGATATAGTGCTTGTAGCGAGCAAGAGGCGTGAGCGTTCGCGCCAAGACGTTGAAGAGCGGCACGTCGTGATTGCCGGGCACAACGATTTGTGGGGTCGGAAGCGCATCGAGGAATTCTCGTGCTTGCCGGAATTCTGCCCGGCGAGCTCGTTGGGTCAGATCACCCGATATAACCACCAAATCTGGTTTGCATGCCCGGACCTCGGCGCCAATGGCATCTACTATGCACGTGTCCGCCGTGCCGAAATGGAGGTCCGACAGGTGCACAAGCGTTTGCAAGAAAACCTCCGCCTTCTGTTACTTCGTATCCGGCTGCCGGACGGCAAGGACCTTTAGTGCCGCCGGTCGAATTTGAAAGTGCAGCGGCACCTTCATCGTCGTGGCCTCTCCGTCCACCGAAACAAGGGTCTCTCTTTTGGTAGAGGTGATCTTGATCTTCGATGCCCGAAGCATTTCCAAGTCGGAGCGGGTATCGACTATCCCAAGCGCGATCTTGAACGGGAGCAATGCCAGCCCGAACCACGTTCGCTGCCTGATGACATAAACGCACAGTTCTCGTGCCGACAGGTTTTTGCGGCGGCCGAAATCGCCGGCGTCGTAGAAATTGTTGCCGACGAACACGCACGGTGTCAGCACCTGGTCCCCACCCGTGTCGGCGCTGATACGCACAGACTGCCAAGATACCGCCTTGAATGTCCGCACAAGAGCGGGACCGATTGCCGCTAGTTTCCCCACTCCTCGTCGCCGCTGTTCTGCGGAACGCTCCGCGACAAAGAATGGATAGAGCCCGATGGACGAGTTGTTCAAAAAAATACGGCCGTTCACCTCCGCGACGTCGACAAGCGCCGGACGTCTCGCCGCGATTACATCCATCGCCGCGTCAAGTTCCAGTGGTACGCCGAGGTCCTTTGCAAAGTGATTGAGGGTGCCAAGCGGAAGAACACCCATGGCCACCTCAGTCCCGGCGAGAACGCCCGCGGCAGAGCTGAGGGTGCCATCCCCGCCGCCTACGACCAGAATGTTTTCACCCGACCCTGCCTTTTGGCGGACAAATCGCGAGGCGGCTTCGCTGATCTGGTCGCCCGCCACCAGTTTAACCTCTGCTTCGAATCCGCGTTTCAGCAAACCGCTATGCACCGTCGCGGCAATGTCATCGAGGGCGGCGACCCCACCAGCTCCATCGTTGATAAGGACTAGAACTGCCACCTCTGGCACCCCCTTGAACGCCGTTCCAGTGGTATGGTTGGCCTGCATCAGCATGATTGACCCGGCTCCTTCCTTGACGGCACGGAGCCGGGGTCCGCAGGCGGTTAGTCGTTGTCGCCGCTGTCCTGCTGAATGATCACGGGACGGTTTTGGTGATGACGGTGGACGGAACTCGTCACCGTGACGGTGTCGCGGTGGCCGTGGCGGTGACGCCAGGCATGATCGCCGTTGTCATAGAACGCCATTTGGCCGTGATGTCGGTGATGAAGGCGACCTCCCTCATCATTGTACACGACGGTGGCGCCATGGTGGCGCCGGTGGTCGGAGCTCCTCACGATAACGGTGTCAGGGCGGTGGTGGCGGCGTCGCCACGCACGATCTCCATTGTCATAGGACGCCATTTGGCCGTGATGTCGGTGATGAAAACGACCTCCCTCATCATTGTACACGACGGCGCTATGGTGATGCCGGTTATGGGTGGAGATCACCACGTCAGCCTCGGCGGCCGAAGAGATGGTCGGGGCCGCAAGGCAAAGCGCCAGGGTTCCCAGGATCAAAGCTTTCATGACAATATTTCCTGTGTGCTGAATGTCATCCCTTCCAGCAAGGAATGATGAACGCTCGCCTTGGTTCCGCAGTGGCGGAAGCAGGCAGTCTCGCTTCAAGGGCGTCCAGACGGCAGGACGCCACGCCGGCGTCATCAGACGAGTTCTTTCAATGCTGTATGCACGAATGGCTAGCCAAGAGCGGTGCCCGTTGTGGCGTCAAGGCAATGGCGCGTTGTACTGCCCCCGCTCGCAGTCCTCGTGTCGACAACAGCCTCTCGGGACTAAGGTGGGCGGACATGACCGCTCGCTGTGCGCTGCGACCACACTTTCCCAAGTCGCTTCTGGTTGGATGTCCGCCAGGTGACCTGGGTAAGGTGCGGCTTTTCTCGTCATCTCTTGGAACCACGACCCCCGGGCGGGGCCGCTCCGCAACATGGCAAGAGAACGTGCGGTAAGAGTGATAGCGCAACACATCTTCGCCTCGAATTCGAACCAAGGACACGGCGACCACCGCATGAAACGTAACCGCTAGAGGCAACTGTCGTGGACTCACGGATGTGGGGGACCTACCGAGCCTCTCGTGATGATCGCGGTCGGCAGGACCAGCCTTTCCGGCGGTTGGATCTGGCCTTTCAGGCGGCGAATGAGCAATTCCGCTACGCTATGGCCAAGTGCATAGACCGGCTGATCGATGACGGTGATCGGCGGAGTTGTGACACCGGTCCAGTCCGCATCGTGAAAGGTGATCAGCGAAACGTCGTCGGGAATCCTCATGCCGCGTTGACGAATAGTCCGCAGGATTTCCAGCGCAATCACACTGTCAGAGGCAAGGATCGCGGTCGGTCGCCCGGGATGGGAAAGCATTTCGTCCGCGAGCCTGCGTGTCGCCTCGGAGCTTGTCGCGCCGAGCCGGACATGGCGCTCAGGTCGGTCTACTCCGGCGTCTCTGCACGCACTAAGGAAGCCGTCGATGCGCTCACGGACCGAGGATGTGTAGATTTGCCGGAGATCGACATATTCGTGACCATTGGCTTCCACTGCCGTGACATAGGCGATGTTTCGATGGCCGGCGCCTATTAGCACCTGGGTTGCCCGTATGGCGGCCTCGCGATCGTCAACCGTGACAGTGTCAACATCGAGGTCGGGCAGGGCTCGGTCAAGCAGGGCAAGCGGCCGACCGGAGCGATGGATATCGCGCAGATGGGTTATGTCGCGTGACTCAGAGGGCGTTACGATCAGCCCGTCGACCCGCTTGCCGATCAGCAGCCTTACAGCCGCCTTTTCCGCTTCGATCTTCTCGCCGGAGTTCGCCAGAATGACATTGAAGCCGGAAGCTTTGGCCGCATCGCTGATGCCGCGTACGGCGAGACTGAAGAACGGATTTTCGATATCGCCGACGACCACCCCTATGATCCCCGACCTGCCGGTCGTCATGCTGCGGGCGAGCTCGTTAGGCCGATAATCGAGAGCCTTGGCGGCTGCTGTGACGCTCGCCCGGATGGCGTCGCTGACGACGCCATAGCCGCCCAACACGCGGGCGGCCGTCGCCTTGGAGACGTTCGCTGCTCGGGCAACGTCGGCGACCGTTTTGGGGCGGGCACTGGATGGGACTTTCGTCATCTCTAGAACGACTACAAGAAATGTTGACGGCAGGTCAATCGGGCGGTAGTTTTAGTAAAGAGACCGGTCTCTTATCGCAGAAACCGGTCTCTTTTGCGATAGGGCTGAACGCGAGGATTCTGCCCGGCGCCGGAATACGAGGCGGCTGAAAGCGGTCTCAAGTGAATGCCAAGAAAAACAGACCTTCAGAGTGGAGAGAGAGACGTGAACAAGTTCGAAATGATCAAATGGCTGATGTGGCCGGCTCGGCGGGGCGCAGTGGCTCTCGCAATCGCGTGTGTCGCAGCAGCTTCTGTTTCGCAGGCCACCGCGGCGGAAGACAATCCCTATGGTCTGATCGACGCCAAGGTCGTCAGCGTCGGCACGATGGGCGATGCGAAGCCTTACGCCTTTACCCAGGCCGATGGCACTTTCACGGGTTTTGACGTGGAACTGTTCCAGAACGTGGCGAGCCGCCTTGGCTTCAAGCCGGATCGGGTGATCTTCACCGGCCAGGAGTTCTCGGCTTTGATGCCATCGGTTGCCAATGGCCGCTTCGACGTCGCGGTGGCCGCGATCGGCACGACGGAAGCGCGCAAGAAGACGGTCGATTTTTCGGATGGCTATCTCGCCGGTTATCTGTCGGTGCTGACCGCCGACAAGACGATCACATCGGCTGACGGGCTCAAGGGCAAGCGTCTCGGCGTCGTGCAGGGCACACTGCAGGAAATTTATGCCGCGAAGAATTTCATCGGCACCGATCTGGTCAAATTTCCCGACAACAACTCGGCCGTCTCGGCGCTCAACAACGGCACGGTCGACGCTCATTTTCTCGATTACGAAGCGGCCAAGGACTATGGCCAGCGCTACCCGGACCTAAAGATTGCGGTCAATATACCTTCGTTCGACGCGCCGGCAGGCTTCGTCATTCGCAAAGGCAACGACAAGCTACGCAACGCGCTCAACACGGCCCTGCACGCAGCCATGCAGGACGGCACGTGGAAGACACTTTATGAAAAGTGGTTCCCTGGTTCACCGATGCCCGATCAGTATCTCCCCAAGAAGTGACCGCTCCGGCCGCCGATTCCCACCGACGGCTGGAACCTCGCGGGCCGCACGTCTATGAGTTCGGATGCTCAGCGCAATGAGAAGGGGATCGCATGAACTGGCTTGAGAACCTGCGTCGCAGTTTTCTCGACTGGCAGGCCATGGCTGACGTGCTGCCGAGCATGATTACCATCGGGTTGAAAAACACCCTGATCCTTGCGGCTGCTTCAACGGTGCTCGGCATCGCAATGGGCATGGTCCTGGCGATCATGGGCATTTCGCAATCGCGTTGGCTGCGCATTCCGGCCCGGATCTATACGGATGTCTTCCGGGGTCTTCCGGCTATCGTCACGATCCTGCTGATCGGCCAGGGCTTTGCTCGCATCGGCCGCGAAATCTTCGGCCCTTCGCCGTATCCGCTAGGCATTCTTGCGCTCAGCCTGATCGCTGGCGCTTATATCGGCGAGATCTTCCGGTCCGGCATCCAGAGCGTCGAGCGCGGCCAGATGGAAGCCTGCAGGGCGCTCAGCATGAGCTACGGCCAAGCCATGCGCCTGATCGTGGTCCCTCAAGGCATCAGGCGCGTCCTGCCGGCCCTGGTCAACCAGTTCATAGGCAATGTCAAAGATTCGAGCCTCGTCTATTTCCTCGGCCTGCTCGCATCGGAGCGCGAGATTTTCCGTGTCGGTCAGGACCAGGCGGTGGTCACCGGAAATCTGTCACCGTTGCTGCTGGCGGGCGTCTTCTATCTGGTCATAACCGTGCCGTTGACCCATGTGGTCAATCACATCGACAACCGGCTGCGGACTGGAAAGCAAAAAGCTGGCGCGGCCACAAGTGGCCTGGCCGAGGTGAGCGAACTGCAAGGCGCCGTCAGCGGTCGAACTTCAGAGGCAGGTTCGGTGCGTCCCCTGTTCAAGGGCGGCAGCCTCGTCGTCAGCAACCTGGATATGGCCTATGGGGAGCTCGACGTTCTCAAGAGCGTAAGCCTGACGGTCAGGCCGGGTACAGTCACCTGCATCATCGGTCCCTCGGGGTCAGGCAAGTCGACCCTTTTGCGTTGCATTAATCGTCTGGTCGAACCCAAGGGCGGCGAGGTGTTGCTCGATGGGGCGAGCATCTTGGCTATGAAACCCGAGAAGCTACGGCGGCGCGTCGGCATGGTGTTTCAGCAGTTCAATTTATTCCCGGATCACACCGCCCTTGAAAACGTCACACTATCACTGACCAAGGTCAGGGGCATTCCGGCGCAGGAAGCCGAACGCATCGCCGAGGCACGTCTTGCAGATGTCGGCCTTGCCGCGCGTAAACATCATCGCCCCGGCAGTCTTTCCGGCGGTCAGCAGCAGCGTGTGGCAATCGCCCGCGCGCTTGCAATGAATCCGGAGGTCATTTTGTTTGATGAAGTGACCAGCGCGCTTGATCCCGAACTGGTCAAAGGCGTCCTCAACCTGATGGCGGACCTCGGTCAGCGCGGCATGACGATGGTCGTCGTGACCCATGAAATGGGCTTTGCCCGCAAGGTCGCGGACCAAGTCATTTTCATGGACGAAGGCCGCGTCATTGAGGCCGGCCCACCGGCAGCGATTTTCGACACCCCCAAGAGCACGCGTCTAAAGCACTTCCTGGCCGAAGTGCTCTGAATTCGAAGAAGCCAGGACGACCCGGTCCGCTCCCACGATTCATTCTCCACAGCGAAAGAACCTTCCATGCCTACACACCTGGTCTCGAAAGTCGTCGTTGTCGGCGGCGGTATTTTCGGCGTCTCCTCCGCGCTTCATCTGTCGCGGCTCGGCATCCAAACCATCCTCGTCAATAACGGGCCGTTGGCCAGTGGAGCGTCCGGCCGCTCGCTCGCCTGGCTCAACTCCGCACGCATGCGCTCCGCTGAGTATCATCGGCTGCGTATGATCGGCATCGACCGGTACCGGACCTTGTCGGCAAAATACCCAGATGCTGCCTGGCTGCGTTTCGACGGTGGATTGACCTGGGATGCGGACGACGGCTCGAATGAAATCATGGGAGCTTTTGCCTATGAAAAGAGCCTCGGATATGACGCACGGCATTTGCGCCCAAGCGACATCCCTTCAGCCACGCCTGGCGTCGCGATAAACGCCGTCACGCCCCAGGGCGCGATCTTCAACCCGGGTGAGGGCTGGGTCGATCTGCCGACGTTGATCAAACTGCTAGTTGCGGAATTCGTGGAACGGGGCGGTCAGCTCGTCACCGACGCCGGGCGCGCAACGGTGACACTCTCGGCGGGGCGCGCCACTGGGGTCGCGACGGAGACTGGCGCCACGTTTGCCGCCGATGCGGTGCTTTTGGCCACGGGCAGCGAGGTGCCGCGTACGGTGGCGCAAACCGGCCAGCACATCCCCGACGGAACGCCGATCGCCTTGCTGGTCAGAACCAAGCCCGCGGCTCTGCCACTTCGGGCGGTCCTCAATACGCCGCGCGTTGCCGTTCGCCCGACGCCGGACGGAGCTCTCGCACTCGATTCCGCATGGTCCGAAGAAGAGGTAATCGTCAATTCCGACGGCACTTATGGCGTCAAGGCTTCGACCCTCCAGGGGCTCCTCGAAGAGGCCTCGAAGGTGCTTGAGGGCAATCCGAAGCTGGAGTTGGAGAGCTACGGCGTCGGCCCCAAGCCGATCCCGGGGGATGGCGAGCCTGTGCTCGGCCGGCTGAACGACGTTGAGGGATATTACGTCGCCTTCAGCCACAGTGGCGCGACGCTCGGGCTGATCGCCGGCGAACTGCTTGCAGGCGAGATCGCCACCGGAAATGAACACCCGTTGCTGGCCGATTTCCGGCCAGCCCGGTTTGCGTGAGGAAGCGCTCCGCAGCCTTGCCACCGTCCGTGCCCGCGAGCTCCGAAGGTCGGTAGCCGGCCGGAGTTCGGCACCTGTTGCAGCAAGGCACCAATATGCGGCACAAGAGCTGCTCAAAGCCCTGTCGAAGGGCGGCCTGCGCCAATGCCCAGGTCTTGGGAGCACAACGATCGTGGCGCAGAAAGGCATCACCCTGAAGGACGTTGCCGCCGCGGCCAACGTTTCGCGCGCCACGGCAGCGCGGGCGCTCAACAGCTATGGCTATGTTGGCGACGGGACGGCGTTGCGTGTGCTGGAAGCGGCCGAGAAACTGGGATATCGGGCCAATCTCGTCGCGCAGGCCTTGCGCAGCGGACAACTGCCGATCGTCGGCTTCATCCCCGGGGACATCCAGAACCCGTTCTTCGCGCGCATCGCCCATGATATCGAGGCGGAACTGCGCAGACATCGCCACAATCTTCTGATCGCCAGCAGCGAAGAGAACGTCGAACAGGAAAAGGATCTGCTCGAGAGCCTGCGCTCGCTCAGCATTCGCGGCTTCATTCTCGCACCGACCTCCGCGACGGACAGCCAGCATATCGTTCAGCTCGCACGTGAGGGCACGCCGGTCGTGCTGATCGATCGTGTCGTCAAGGAGGTGCACTGCGACAGCGTCATCGTCGATAACGAAGGCGGCGCGCGCGAGGCGGTGGACTATCTGGTCGCCAACGGTCACGAGCGTATCGGCTTGTTGCGGGACGAATCGCGCATCTTCACCGCGCAGGAGCGGTTTGCCGGGTACCAGAATTCGCTTGAATCGCACGGCATTGCCTTGGACGCCTCGCTGGTCAGTGTGTCGCGATCAACCGTGGAACACGCCATCGAAGCCACCATCCGGCTGTTCAGCCGCGGTGATCGCCCGACCGCCTTGTTCACAGTGGACAGCCTGATGACCCAAGGCGCGTTGCTCGGCCTGCGCTCGATGGGACTGTCGATCCCGCAGGATGTTTCGCTGGTGGGGTTCGACGATTTCAACCTCGCCACCTTCACCGATCCCCAGATTACCGTCATTGCGCAGCCCACATCCGAAATAGGGCCGCTCGCCGCCAAAATGCTGCTCGAACGTCTGGCGGGCAAGAAGCTGGCCCCGCGCCACACGCGCTTCCCGACGCGTCTCATTGTTCGCGGCTCGGTCTCGCGGCTGCACCGGCGCTGATCGCCCGATCCAGTAGGCTCTTCCGCGAAGTCGTCCGACGAGGGGACTTGCCAACCTCTGCAATGCGTGCGTTAAATATGTGAGATCGATCTCACAATCAGCCGGATCGATGATGGCCGTGGCGACCTACCGGCGGCGCACCTGCAACGAACGGACGCCCTGCCGGAGCGAAAATACGAGGAAGACCTGCATGCTCAACTTTGACAAAGACCGCTTCATCAAGATCCAGAGCGGAGCCGTCTCCTTCGCCGAGGAGGCGAGGGCGCTCATGCACCGGCTGCTCGGCGAGGGCGTCGAGCGGCTCTATTTCATGGGGACCGGCGGCGTGCAGCTTCTGACCCTTCCGGCGATCGAGCTGGCCGAGCGCCGTACGAACTTTCCGGTGCGGGGAGAATATCCGGCGCAGGTCGTGCTTGATCCGCCGGCCGGGCTGGACCGGAAGTCGCTCGTGGTCATTCCCTCGCTGTCGGGCACGACCAGGGAAAGCGTGCAGCTGCTTTCCTTCCTGAAGCAGAAAGGCGTGCGCACGCTCTCGCTCACCGGCCATTCCGACACGCCACTTGCCAGGGAAGCCGATTTCACCTTCACGAACTTCGCGGAGGACGACACCTCTTCGGAATCCTTCTATCTGCAGTCGCTGCTGATTGTGCTGGCACTGCTGGCCGAGCGCGGCGAGTACGAGGACTTCGACGCCACGGTGGCCGAGCTCAAAAGACTGCCTGACCTGCTGGCTGGGGCAAAGGCGGCCTACGAAGACAGCGCGGCAAAACTCGCCGACACGATCAAGAACGAAACCTATCACATCTTCACCGGCGCCGGCTCCGTCTGGCCGCAAGCCTATTATTACGGCATGTGCATTCTGGAAGAGATGCAGTGGATCAGGACCAGACCGGTCCATGCCGCCGACTTCTTCCACGGCACGCTGGAGCTGGTCGAACCGGGTGTGAGCGTATTCCTCTTCAAGGGGGAAGATGCCAGCCGTCCGCTGGGTGATCGCGTCGAAAATTTCATCAAGCGTTACACCGACAAGGTGCACGTTCTCGATGCCGCGTCGGTTGAACTGCCCGGTATCTCGCCTGCTGTTCGCAAGCTCATCTCGCCGATCGTGCTTGCGACGTTGCTGGAACGCGTAAGCGCGCATTTGGAAGTGTTGCGCAATCACCCGCTGACGACGCGCCGCTACTACAAGCGCGTCGAATACTGATCACCTCACCTCACAAAAACGAAGAAGGGAACTGATCATGAAATATTCAACACAGGCGGCAATCGCCGCGCTGGCCGCGGCATCGGCACTGGGCCTGACAGTGGGACCAGGTGTCGGCGCCGAGGCGGTCCAGGCCGATTCGAACGCAAAGGTCGATTACCAGGGAACGCTGTCGGTCCTGACGAAGTTCGGCGCGCAGCAGCTGGCGCCCTACTTCGTCGGCGTCGCCCAGGATTATGAGAAGCTTCATCCCGGCGTGAAAGTCGAACTCATCCAGGAAAGCGACGACAGCGTCAAGGACAAGACCAAAACGCTTGTCGCGTCGAACTCGCTCCCGGACATCTACTTTTCCTGGACCGGCAGCTGGGGCGGAAACTTCGTGCGCGGCCATCGCGCCGTCGACCTGACCCCGGTCATCGGCCCCGATACCGAGTGGGGCAAGACACTGACACCGGCGGCCGTTCAGGCCTTCATGTACAACGGCGAATACTACGGCATTCCGCTCTATCTCGACGCAAAATTCATGGGCTACAACAAGCAGGCTTTCTCCAAGCTCGGCCTGAGCGCGCCCAAGACCTTCGAGGAGCTCCTGTCCTCCTGCGAGACGATCCGGAAATCGGGCATGACGCCGATCTCTTTCGGCAACAAGGAAGCCTGGCCGGCAATCCACTATGTGGGGCAGCTGCTCGCCTACGACGTCCCGCAGGCGGTACTCGAGAAGGATTTCGACCCGGGCACGGCGGAGTATAGCGACCCGGGCTATGTCGCCGCGCTCACCCAATACAAGCAGATCATCGACAGTTGCACGGATGGCGGCGCCTCGGTGAACGGCACCTCATATTCGTCGGCCATCCAGACCTTCAGCAACACGAAATCGGCCATGTACTACCAGGAGATCATCGAGTTCGATCAGAGCGCGTCGGCGGATTCCGCTTTGAAAGTGTCCGATCTGGGCTTCTTCACGCTGCCTGCGCCGAATGGCGCAAAAGGCGACGTGAAAGCGATCGAAGGCGCGCCGGAAGGCTACATGATCAGCTCTGCCTCCAAAAACATCCCGCTGGCGATCGACTTCATGAAATTCGTTACGTCCAGGCAGAATGGCCAGGTGCTCTCGGCCCCACCCTATGGGCAGCCCAGCGCGACCATCGGCGGGGCTTCGGAAGCCAACATGAACCCTTCGGTGGTGGCCGGCCTCAAGGAGATCGCCTCCGCTTCCTACCTGATGCCATGGCTGGACACGGTGAACCCGCCGCGCGTGGCCTCCGCGTGGCTTTCCAGCCTCCAGGCGCTCACCGGCGGCTCCATGACGCCTGAGCAGGTGATGGAGCAGGTCAAGCAGGCCGCCGCGTCGTCGAAATAGGCCGATGGCGAATCCCGGTCTGGCCAGAATGGAAGGCGCTCCCTTGAGCAACGCCGCGGGCGAGCCGGCGGCGAAAGCCGGCCGGCCGTTCCGCCACTGGAGCTCGCTCCGCTGGGTCGCCGGCGCCGTGATCCTGGTCGGTTGGTTCGTCTATTACCCGATCGTCGACAACTTTATCGTCAGCACCACCGACGAGGATATCTTTACCGGCGAGACCACGAATATCGGCCTCGCCAATTATGAGCGGCTGCTGCATGACCCGGTCGTCTGGGTGGCGCTGTGGAACAACACGCTCTACGCCCTGATCTCGATCATCTTTCAAGTTGGTGGTGCCTTCGTCCTGGCGGCGCTGATCGAGGGGCTGGGCAGCGAGCGGCAAAGGCGCTTCTGGCGTGCGATTTATTTCATCCCTTCCGCGATCTCGATCACCGTAACCGGTCTCCTGTTCTATTTCATCTACCAGCCGGATATCGGGCTCTTGAATGCCGGCCTCAGGCGCATTGGTCTGGAACAGCTCATCCAACCCTGGCTCGGCAGCGAGCATACGGCGATCTACGCGATCATCGCGATGAGCCAATGGCAGGGCTTCGGTTACTCGACGCTCCTGTTTGCGATCGCCATTCAGAAAATTCCGCGCGATCTCTATGATGCCGCCGTCATGGACGGAGCCGGGCCGCTACGCAGGCTGTGGAGCGTGACGCTGCCGCTGACCCGCGAGATGACCGGCCTGATGATCATCGTCACCATCACCGGCGCGTTCCAGGTGTTCAACGAGGTCATGGTCATGACCGCCGGCGGGCCCAATAATCGCAGCCAGGTGCTTGGCACATGGCTTTACCAGCAGGGCTTCATTCAAAACAATTTCGGCTACGGCGCCGCGATCGCCGCCGTGATCTTCGCCGTGACCATGATCACCGGAGCGGCCCAGCTTTGGTACACCAGGCGCCGGAGGGTCGAGCTGTGACGGTGATGGCGGCCAGCGGGCGGACCGCGCGCCCGACCTTCGGGAGCGCTCTTGCGAAAGCCTTTCTGTACTCGTTCCTGATCTGTCTCGGCATCGTCGTGCTTTATCCGCTGGTCTGGATGGCGCTCAACGGCTTCAAGGACAATGGGCAGATCTTCGGCGACCCGTTCGCGCTGCCGTCGCGGTGGACCTGGGGCAATTATGTGCAGGCCTGGAACCGGGGCGTCCGCGACTATCTGGTCTCGAGCCTGCTGGTGACCGTCGCTTCAGCGATCTGCACGGTGCTGATCAGCGCCTGGACCGCCTACGGGCTGACGCGAACGCCAATGCCCGGCAAGCCGCTTGTCGTCGGCCTGGTCCTTGGCGGCCTCATGCTCAGTCCGACCGTGGCGCTGATTCCGCTGGTGCGGATGCTGCAGGCGATCGGCCTCTACAACACCTACTGGGCGCTGATCATCCTCTACACGGCGTTCCGGATTCCGTTCAGCACCTTCCTGATCCGCGCCTACATGCTTGGGCTGCCGAAGGATCTCGACGAGGCGGCCCGCATCGACGGCGCCAGCGAGGGGCAGATCTTCTGGCGTATCACCCTGCCGCTGTGCCAGCCGATCATCATCTCCTGCATCATCCTCCACGTTCTATTCGCCTGGAACGAGTATTTGTTCGCGATGGTCTTCACTAACGGATCGGCGGTGCAGACGCTGCCCGTCGGCCTCACCTCGCTGATGTCCAAGAACGGCACCAATTACGGCGTCGTCTTCGCGGCGATGACGATCTCGGCCCTGCCGATCGTCCTGCTTTTCTTCGCCGCACAGCGGTACTTCATCCGCGGCCTCTCCGAAGGCATCGGCAAATAAATCACCCGGAAGGACATCAATGCCGCTTTTCAAGGTCGACCAGCTGATTGGGGCCAACTTCGCCTTCCAGCATTACGCGTTCGATCGCGTTGCAGAGATCCTTCGCGGCTTCGGCTTCAAGAAGATCGAGCTTTGGGGCATCGCGCCGCATCTCGACCTGTTCCATGCGACCGACGCGCATGTTCGATCGGTTCGCGAGATACTTGCGCAGAACGGCCTGACGGTCTGGTGCTTCACGCCCGAGCAGGTGATCTATCCGATCAACATCGCGTCGGGCGACGGCGCATACCGCCGCGACAGCGTCAAGCGGTTCTGCCGCGCGGCGGACATATGCGCCGAACTCGGCGCTCGATATTTGTTCCTGACGTCCGGGCGTGGATATGAACACGACCCGCCGCAAGAGGCGTGGGCACGGTCGGCCCAGTCGCTTGCGGAGATCGCCGCCTATGCGTCCTCGCTCGGCGTGCGCTGCCTGCTCGAGCCGCTGCAACGCGTCGAAACCAACGTCGTCACCAATGCGGCGGGCCTGCGCGAAATGCTCGACCAGATCGGCGCCGACACCATGGATGTGGTCCTGGACACGGTCGGCATGGCCACTGCCGGCGATACCGTGGCCGACTATGTCAGGCTGTTCGGGCCGCGCCTGGCACATGTCCAGATCGTCGACGGGCTGCCGGCGGGGCATCTTGTCTGGGGCGACGGCAAGCTTCCGATCGGCCAGTATCTCGACGACCTCGCTGCGTCGGGCTATCGGGGGAAACTGACCTTCGAGCCGTTCGGAAATGGCTCCTATGCTCTGGACCCGGTCGCGGCGTGGACACGCAATCTCAAGGCCATCGAGCCCCACGTGACGCGGGCGCCGACAGCAGCATGACCGGAGGAGCACCGCCCAATCTGGTCGCCGTCGGGGACAACTGCCTCGACGTCTATCTCAACAAGGACCTCCTGACCGTGGGCGGGAACGCCCTCAACGTTGCCGTTCAATGGCGCCGCAATGGCTGGAGCGCACGCTATTTCGGCGCCGTTGGCGATGATCCTGAAGGCGAGATAACGCTCCGCGAGATCGAGACCGCCGGGCTGTCCCGCAAAGATGTCGAGATGATCTCCGGCGACACGGCGGTGACCTTGCTGCGCGACCAGTCGGGCGACCGTACTTTCCTGTTCGAATCCTTCGGCGTCGGCGAGAACTACATGCCCGCGCCGCACAACTGGCGGGTCATATCGAAAGCCGACTGGGTGCATCTGGGCACCAATGCCAACAAGGATCTCGTGCGCCGCCTGGTTCGCGAGCATGTGCCGTTCAGTGTCGACGTCTCGACCGCGCATCTGGCCTTGCCGCTGCAAGGCGTGCCTCTCGTCTTCGCCTCCGGTCCAGACGAACCGAGCGTGCCGTCCGAGCCCGTCATCGCCGCGCTGCGGTCGGCTGGTGCGCGCCAGGTCGTGCTTACCTGCGGCAGCCGGGGCGCCTACTTCTGCGACAGCCAAGGCATTCGCCACGCCGAGGCCTCGCCGACCGCCGTCGTCGACACCTGTGGGGCTGGCGACAGCTTCATCGCCACCTTCATCACCGCGTTCTGTTTCGCGGGTCTCGACGCCGACGGAGCCATGCGAAAAGCCTCTTTCGAGGCCAGCAGGACCTGCACGCATCTGGGTGGCTTTCCGCAGGCGCCGCGTCCGATCCCAGACTGGCTGCCGCTGAAATATGCCGACGTGATCAATCGCGAGACGAGGGTCTGACATGGCCACTTTACGGATGAGACAGCCGGCAGTCGCGGCGCCAGCCGATCGGTCATTCTGGCTGCAGGACATCGCCGCTGCCCCGGCGACGCAACCCTTGGTCGGCGGCGAGCGGGCCGACGTGGTGATCGTCGGTGGCGGCTATACTGGGCTGTGGACGGCGTTGCGGATCCGCGATCTGGCTCCCGAGACCCGCGTCATGGTGCTTGAGGCGGATCACTGCGGCTCCGGCGCATCCGGGCGCAATGGCGGACAGGTGCATTCCTGGTTCGCCGAACTCGATCAGATCAGCGCCGTAGTCGGCGAGGAGGAGGGGCGGGCGCTTTGCGCCGATAGCGTCGATGCCATCGCAGAGTTGGGGAAACTTCAGCGCGACGGGACGATCGATATGGATCTTCGTCTCGACGGCTGGCTTTGGACGGCCAGTTCCTCCGCCCAGGAGGGAGCCTGGAACCGCGCTGTCGCGATGACCGAGGCGGCCGGGGCCAGTCGCTTCCGGCAGCTGACCGGCGAGGAGATCAAGCAGCGGACCGGGTCTTCCGCATCCTATACCGGCGTTGTCGAGCCGAATGCCGGGACGGTCCATCCAGCCAAGCTGGCCACCGGGCTGCGCGAACTGGCGATCGCTCGCGGCGTGGTCGTCCATGAGCGCAGTCCCGTCACCGAAATCGTGCCCGAAAGGACCTGCCTGGTCCGGACTGCGCAGGGCGAAGTGCGTGCCGAGACGGTCGTGCTGGCGGCGAATGCGTGGTTGTCGGCGCTGCCCGAACTTCGACGGCATCTTTACGTGGTCGCAAGCCAGGTGGTCGCGACCGCGGAAATCCCTCACCTGCTCGACCGGATCGGCTGGCGCGACGGAGCCTCCATCTGCGACTCGCAGCGCCAGGTCCTCTACTACCAGCGCACCGCGAAGGGACGGGTGGTCTTCGGCCGCGGCAGCGGCAACATCGCCTATGCCGGCAATTTCGGCCAGAGCTTCAACCGCAGCCCAGAACACGGACGGGAAAACATCCGCGAACTGGGCCGCGTCTACCCCGAACTGCAAGGGGTGCCGATCGACTATGATTGGGCAGGCCCGATCGACTGTGTGCCGGAGCATGTTCCGGTCTTCGATCGGTTGAAGGGTCATCCCAACATCGTCTTCGGCATGGGATATAACGGGACCGGCATTGCCCAGACCCCGATCGGCGGCCGCATCCTGGCCAGCCTTGTGCTGGAGCGGAAGGATCGCTGGAGCGGCAGTGGGCTGGTGGGGCTCGATCGGCGCAAGAGCATGCCGCCAGAACCATTCCGCTATATCGGCGCCAAGCTTGTGCGCGCCGCGGTCGCGCGCCGAAACGACGCCGAGATCCGCGATGAGAAGCCCGGGATGCTGACCAAGTTACTTTCGGAATGCGCGCCGGGAGGCGACAAGCCCGTTTGCCTGCACCGTCATCGCCGCTCGCACGAATAGTCGCGCTGCGCGAGCAACTTGCGGCTGATGCGGCAGAGCCTGGGGACTGCGGGACGCCGTCATCGGCGTTCGGCGCGGCGCCCACGGCACAAAGCAGGAGCCATTTCGGCCACCGCGGCTGACCGGTCGAGGTGTTGGGCGCGAGCGTAAGACGTGTTTGGCCGCGTAATCCCATGCTGGGCAAAGCCAATAATGTGGGAGCCGGTGGCTGCTCTGTTTCATAGGCGACGTGCTGAGCAAACTAAGGTTGTCGGACCGTTGACGGCCCTGGAAAGCTGTACCGGAGCCTACGTCAGCTCATAGTAAAAATCACAGATCAGGTCCGCGACCTTTACAGCTTCAAAGTCCGTCATGTGGGCGGTCGTCTCGATGGCGACCGTTTCCATGTTGTCCTGGTCGGCAGCCAGAAGGTCCAAAATCTTGGCAAATTTGAATTTGAGCTCCCGGTCACCGTCGAATTCATCGAGCGTGACATGCAAAACGTTCAGGTTTGCATTTATCAATCGTGTCTGGATGGGGTCGGATGATGCGGCCAGGGTGCGAACTGCTGCGAAAAAATGCTCGCGCGCATTGGCGTATTTGTCGTCCATTTTCGCAAACCTTATGGTCAGTTGATGCGCCCTGGACGTGGGCGAGAGGTCGGGCTTTACGCTCTGGCTCGAACTGAGTCAAATTACCGGCAAGGCGGTTTAACGCCGTTCCATGGATAAGCTGGCTACCAGCTAGCATTTCCTGGTGAAAGTCACCAATCTCGCAAAACCGGCGCGACGGCACGATAGAGGAGCGGAGCATGGTCCTGGTGCTGCGACGGAACGGGTGTCGACTTCGTGTGTTCTTACTCACAACAGGCACGGAGCAAGGTTATGGTGGCACCTCGGGCGGTTTGGAAAGGTTTCCTGAAGGTGGGGTCGGTTTCGTGCGGCGTGAAGATTGTGGGTGCAACCAGCGAGGCCTCCAAAATCCATTTCAAGATTTTGAACCGTCAGGACGGGTTGCCCGTCAAAAGCGCGTATCTCGACGAAGAGACCGGCGACGTCGTCGAGAGCGAGGATCAGGTCAAGGGCTATGAGGTCGACAAGAACCATTTCATCAGGGTCGAGCCCGATGAGATCAAGAAACTCAAGCTGACATCGGCCCACACGCTCGAGGTGGATTCATTTGTCGCAATTGAGGACGTCGACACCCGGTATCTGGAAAAGCCCTATTATCTGATCCCGGCGGACGGCGCCTCGCTGGAAGCCTCTTGCGTTCTTCGTGACGCGATGGCGAACAAGCGCGTGGCCGCGCGCTCTTGCGTGGTGCTTTACCAGCGGGGCCGCGAGGTGTTGATCCAACCCTTCGAGAAGGGAATGCTGCTGACCGAACTGCGCACGCACAACGAGATGACCTCGGAGAAGGAGGTGTTTAATGGCTTGGAAAGCCCCAAATACGACGCGGACCTTCTTGAGATCGCCGGCCTGTTGATCGACAAGAAAGTCACCAAGTTCGACCCGTCGCAGTTTGAAGACACATATGAGGATGCGTTGATCGCCATGATCGACGCCAAGCGCAAAGGCAAAGCACCGCCTAAGCCGGCGCCGGCGCCGAAAGAGAACGTCATCGACTTGGCTTCGGTGCTTCGCAAGAGCCTTGCCAAGGAAGGCATCAAGGGCGGAACTAAATCCCGGGGCCGAAAGTCGGCGTAGCGGTCGTACCTGATATTCGCTCTGGTTGCCGTACAACCCCGCAGGCTCGCGACGGCACCGGGGTCCGCTGCCGGCAGACGAGATCCGCGTCGACGACCCGGCTCCATCATGCGCCCGCTGGGCATCGCATGGTATGCGTTCCTGCCATTCGGATCAAAAAGGCGGCCGGTGTTCAACTTCCGCTCGGAAGGCGCCAAGCCCCTACATAGCAATCGCTGTCCATTTGTCCGGGCCCTTTCGGCGGAGACTGTGCGGCTCAAGCCTGACATGGCAGCGCCTACGAAGCTCATCGATATCGAAGCTGAAAGCGCAGGTCTCCTGTCGCCATGCTGGCCGCGAACAAAATAAGAACAAAGGAGCCTTGACGAGGCAGGAAGATGTTCCTTATTCGTGGGAGCGTATGAGCAGGAGAGCCTTACTGCCAAGGCGCCAAAACGGCCGGGCGGCGGCGAGGCTATGGCCGAAGAGGGACCGGAAATCCCACAGGAGCCAAGAGGATGTCCAAAATGCACGACCTGATCGCGTTCTTCCAAACGAATGCAGCATTGGTCATCGGCAACCCCGTAGCGTTCGCTACCTTCTGTTGTTCGGAAGCGGAGGATTTGTCGCCGGTCGATACTTTTTTACCGAGCGCATCGCGAACTTGGAAAGCCGCATCACCAGGCGCGATGAAGAAATCGAAGCGCTGAAAACAGGAAGTAGGAAAAAGGCTGAAGAGCCGTCGCTCATCCCAATAAAAGGCACTTCGGCGATTGGGAACGATGCACCGGCGCTGTTGGGAAAATGGCCGGACCGGCGCCAACCAGGAAAACTGTCTTCGCCACCACGGCAACGACGTGGCTAACAATCAGGGTGGTTAGCGCTCGGTCGGCCGGTTTGACCAACCTTCAACCAGCAAGAAACCATGTCCCACATCGTGAGAGTGCCCGCCGTGAAAATCGGTTGCTACCGGCCGCGCCCGCTAAGCGGTTCCGTGCTCTTGAGCAGTGCGACCAGTTCACTCTGCTGACGGGTGCGGGTCTTGGAAAAAATCCGTTCGAGATAGGTCCGACAAGTCTTGACGGTGATCTTCGAGCTTGCAGCGGCTTCTTTCAGCGTCCGCCCCGACGCCAATGCGGCGGCAAGTCGGGCCTCGGCCGAAGTTAGATCGAACAGACCGCGGACATGCTTCTCGAAGCCATCGGCAATGCGGCGGGCGACCTCTGAGACCATGATCACCGCGCAACGCTCCGACGCCAGGCCATAGGCGCGGGCATCGACAAATGGCGCGACCGACAGCACCAGCCGCGACATCTCGGAGCGCTTGTGATCCGACGGAACAATCAGCGTTCCTCCGGTTCCTGGAATGGCACCATCCCGCAACGAGCAGGCATCCGCGACCAGCCGCTGAAGCTCCTGCGCATCCCTAGGATTTGAGGCGACGATCATGCCGCCATGCAGCCTCAGGGAGCTGTCGGGCCGCGCCAGTATCGCCTCTGCGGCTTCGTTCATCTGCGCGATTTGCCGGTGGCCGTTCACCAGAAACACGCCGAAGGGCAGGTGCGAGAACGCCGATGCCAAGGCCGACGTGTTCTCCAGACTCCGGCTGATCTGCCCGGCGCGCAGCATATGCGGCACGATCTTCTGCAACAGGTCGATCTCGGTATTGTCGAACGCTTCGTGCCTTGAGCCGCGATGGATATCGAGAAGCCAATGCGCACCGTTGGAGGCGAGGAGGTTACAGACCAGCCCTTGATACATGTCGCGCGGCCTCATCCAGTCTTGCCAGAGTTCGCGTCGGCGGAACGCTGTCTCATCGGGTGCGGGCGGCCAACGATTGACCGTGCCGAGCGACAAGGCGGCTGACGCCGCAGCCAGGGGATCGCGAAGCATGGCTTCGATGCCATTTTGCGACTGGAATTCGGGATCCAGGTCGGATGCGACCGCGTCGAGCGTTTCCGGACTGACGCGCACAATGCAGGAGCGCGAACCGCCGAACAGGTCGCGCATGCCGGTTATCGCGTCGAACCAGCGTTCCTGATCGTAGGCGGCCTCATAGATCTGGCCTACGACAGCGGAAACCGTTTCGATGGTGACGTCAGCCATGATGTCTTCCATTCACCATGTCGCGCGGCCTGTACCATTCTTGCCAGAACTCACGGCGCCGGAACCCGGCTCCGTCTCTCCTTAGGCGTGAGCGATCATAGATCTTGGCTACCGGCTGCGCGACCGCGACCGCGCTGATGGGGTCGCGCATGGGCGCGGCGGTTGCCTCGGAAGAACACATCTCAGGATCATGAACAGCCGCCATCGCGCCGCAAGCCTGTTGGTCTAGCCGCACGATGCAGCTTCTTGACTTCTTGAAAGTTAGCGCAGCCCGGCGACCGCATCGAACCCGTTCCTGATCGTAGGCAGCTTCATAGATTTGGCCGACAACGGCGGAGACCGTTTCGATGGTCGTGAATGCCATGATCAATCCATTACTGTATGCGGACCGATGAAACCTTGCACACGAAAGCTCACGTGCAAGTTGCGTCATCGCTAAACAAGTCGATAGTCACACCCAAGCCTGCAGCATCAATATTAGAATGGATAAATATGTGCCCTCACGGTAACAGTCTGTTCTAGCTGCGTGCCAATAGCCGAAGAACTATTGTCATATGCCGATTGTTCGGACAAGGGCCTTGTCCAGAGTCTCCGCCGCATCGGTAATTCGACCTTGGGGTATACTGGAGCGTACCCAAGGGCACAGCAGGCTGTGGGTAGCATCGGCTCTGAATCGAGCTTTGTGTTCGCCCATTCCCAGATGCCCTCCAGCCAGGAAAGCAACAAAACTTTGGCGCAGCCGGTTGGACGCGCTGCCGGACATGCAGTCAAGGGCAACATGGCTTCCATTCGGGGCGATGCACCTTGGGCTCACAACGTTGCAGACTGCCGTCACTGGTACGCCTCGTTAATTAAGCAAAAACAAATGTGTCTCCCTAATGTAACAGTCCGGTCCCTGCAAGCCGCCATCAGGCCACAAACCGACTACCGTCGTCATATGACGATAGGAAAGCCGACCGCATTCGATCAGCCATGGACGCTGAGATTACCGACGGTCGCTTCGGCTCCTGCCGACACGATTGTCGAAATGAGCGGGGGCAGGACATGAAATTCAGCAGCAGTATCAGCCGCTATCGCAATCGTTTGCTTGTGAGCACGGCGATGGCCGGCGCAACGCTTCTCGGCTGTGGCGAAAATTCGTTTGCCGACTGCACGGATGCGGCGCCGTCCAATTATGTCTGCTCCGGCGCCAACACGACTGGCCAGATCGTTCCCGACACGATCACCTTCCCGCTCGACATTAGCGACGCGCCTGGCCTTCTCGCTTTGCCGGCCAGTCCGTCGGTCACAACCGACCCAACTTTCAGCGTCAATACCAGCGATCCCTTCGCATTGGGCATATTGGGAAGTGGCGTGGTCAGCTACACCGATGCCAATCCCTCGGCATTGACGTCGACGACGGGCGTCGGCCTGGGCGTCGTTTCGCTGGTTCCAGTTCCGCAGTTCACCCCGCCTTATTTCAGCCTCGGGCCGAACCCCGGCGGCGCGGTCACCATCGACACAAACGGGCGCCTGACCGGCGCCCTGATCGGCCTTGCTGCGATCAACACCGGCGATGGCGCGACAGATATCAACGCAACCGGTGACATCACAGCGACGGGCTCCGATGGCTATGGCGTCGTGGTCTATTCGCAAGGCGGCGGCTCCACGATCTCCACCGGAAAGGTGACGGGCGGCACCAGCGGCATCTACACCATCAATCAAGGCCTGACGGCGGATCTCAGCGTGACCGCGACCGGCGATATCACGGCCACCGGCGCGGACGGATACGGCATCTATGCAATCAATGGTGGGCCACAGCTTGATGTACCCAACACGATCCTGAACGGCTCGGTGACATTTGTTGCCGGTCCGCCCCTCAATGCAGGCAAAGATCTGACAGTACAGGCTCAAGGCGCGGTCACCGGCGGCAAGGTCGGCATCTATGCCGAAAACGACGGCACTGGGGACACCAGCGTCACCGCGACAGGTGTGGTGACAGGCACCGGAGCCGGCAGCTACGGCGTCCATGTCGTAAATGGCACCACCGCGAACGACCTGACCGTGAACGTGGCAGGCGTGACGGCTGAGATCATCGGCATCGTTGCCGACAATCAGGGCAGCGGCGACACCAGCGTCACGGCAACGGGACCGGTCACCGGGCGCCTGGCCACCGGCATCGCCATCGGCAATCGTGCGACAGGTAAGGATGTGACGCTGAACGCCGACGCCGTGACAGGGGCTTACATCGGCATCTCAGCTTCCAATCTCGGCACTGGCGCGACAAACATCACCACCAGCGGTCCTGTGAAGACGTTCGGTTTTGCGGGTATTCAAGCACTCACGAGTACCACCACCACGGGCGACCTGACGCTCGATGCCATGGCCGTGGACGGCGGCAATTTCGGCGTCTACGCAGAGAACAAGGGCAGTGGCGCAACAAAGATTACCACCAAGGGCGATGTGCTGGGGGCCGACATAGGCATACTGGCCGTCAACGGGGGCATCGCCACGTTCAGTTCCACGGATGGCTCGCTTGCCTCCGTCGCAGGCGGCCTTGCCTCCACCGATCTGACAGTCGATGCGAGGGCGGTCAGTGGCGGCCGCTATGGCGTCTATGCCTACAATGGCGGAACCGACGGAACACGCACGACCAGCGTCAAGACGTCAGGCACCGTAGAAGGCAGCGTGGCCGCGATCAGGGTGGAATCGCTCTCCGGCCAGGCAATCGACATCACCACCAGCGGCGTGGTGCGCAACGCTTCGCAACTGTCGAGCGATGTGGCGGTCACCACCACGGGCGGCCCGGTAACGCTGACCAACAATGGCGGCATCACCGGGAAGATCAATTTCGACGGCGGCGGCGTCATGTTTAACAACAATGCGACGTGGAACACCGCTGGCGCCGGCAATGTCTTCGGCGGCGCCGAGATGATCAATGCTGCCGGGGTCGATATCATCGCCGCCGCCATCGGCGGCACGACAACGACGGCGACCGTCCTCGACGGATTGGTCAAATTCACCAATAAGGGCCGCTTGATGATGGCCAACGGCATTGCCGGCGATTTCACCAGGCAAAATGACGGCGATGCGATCTTCGAGGCTGGCTCGGTGCTGGCCGTCGACATCAGCGGCGCAGGCCAGGCTGACCGGTTTCTCACGACAGGCACAGCTGATCTGAGCGGTGCGACGCTGGCTGTCAGCGCAAACGGCGTCGGCGTCGGCCAATTCAGAGTGCTGACCGCCGATAGCGGCCTTGGCGGGACGGAGTTCGCCTCGGTCACCGGCATTACAAGCACCGCCTTTTTGTCCGTGACCGACACCTATGATGCCAACAACGCCTACCTCAATGTGATCAAGGTGCGCGACTTTGCCGATGCCGGTCAGACGCGCAACCAGATCGCTACGGGCGAAGGGCTAGACAGCCTGACCAGCGGGACCCTATTCAACGCCGTCGCCGGACTTGCCACCGACGCGGAAGCCCGCGCCGCCTTTGACCAGCTTTCCGGCGAGATTCACGCTTCGGCCAACGGCATGCTGGTCGAGGACAGCCGCTTCGTTCGAGATGCAGCCACCAGCCGTATCCGCACCGCTTTCGGCGATACGACCGCGGCAACATTGCCTGTCATGGCTTATGGCGAAGGCGGACCCGAAATGGTGGCCGCCGACACCGACCGTTTTGCGGTGTGGGGCCAGGGGTTCGGCTCCTGGGGCACGACCGTTTCCGACGGCAACGCCGCCGCTTTCGATCGTTCGACGGGGGGCCTACTGGCGGGCACCGACACGCTGGTGGGCGGCTGGCGTGTCGGTCTGCTCGGCGGCTACAGCCATTCCAATTTCGATGCCGACGATCGCAATTCCTCCGGGGACGCCGACAACTACCATCTCGGTCTCTATGGCGGCACCAACTGGGGCGCCATCGCCTTCCGCACCGGCGCGGCCTATAGCTGGAGCAGCCTGTCGACAAAACGCTCGGTCGGCTTCAACGGTCTTGCCGATCAACTCTCGGCCGACTACGACGCCGGCACCGCGCAGATCTTCGGCGAATTCGCCTACAAGACCGACGCCAGCCAGTTCAAGTTCGAGCCCTTCGCCAATCTTGCCTATGTCCGCGTTCACACGGACGGCTTCATGGAAGAGGGCGGTGCGGCGGCGCTGACCAGCAGCAGTTCGACCACCGATGCGACCTTCACCACGCTCGGCCTGCGCGGTTCGACGAATTTTGCGCTTGGGACCATCAATGCGACAGCGCGCGGCATGCTCGGCTGGCAGCACGCCTTCGGCGACACCAAACCGCTGTCCACCCTCGCCTTTGCCGGCAGCGATACCTTCACCATTGCCGGTGTGCCGATCGCCAGGGATGCCGCTGTGATTGAAGCCGGCTTCGACCTGAAGATGGCGGCCAATGCGACGCTCGGCCTGTCCTATTCGGGCCAGTTCGGCGGCGGATCCAGCGACAACGGCGCCAGGGTGAATCTCGGCGTGAAGTTCTGACGGCGCAAGGCCACTGGCAACTCCAACGCCTTGGAGAGCGGGACTTCAGAGGTGGTTCGACACTTCCGATGAGGACCTGACCGTTGCTGAACAGCATGCACAAAACGCTCAGCGAGATTGTGACCCGCGCTTGAAGCTCGGAGAACCAACACGCCAACCTTCGGCCGAAGAACGTCGGCGTATTTTTCAGAAATCCACGAAGCCGATCTTCGCTTCCGGCCCCAAAGAAGACATGGCTGCTTTGCGCCTATTGCTGCATGCAACAGACATGGCTGCTTTGCGCCTATTGCTGCATGCAACAGACATTCCCGGTCGATCCGTCGGGAGACGTTTCTTACGCCGATTGCCGACGCCAGGGTCTTCCTATTGGCCACCAGCTGCTGGCACTCCAACCTCACCGACTGCTTGATCCTGTCCATAACGCTCAACCAAGGTTGCACTTGCGGCGTTCAAGCCAACGACTTCAACCTTATGTCCGCGCCGGCGCGCTTTCAGTACAACGCGGTCAAGGGCACTGACCGCCGAGATATCCCAGAAATGAGCGGCACTAACATCGATCACGATCTTTTCGACCGGCTCCAGGACATTCATCGAGTCGGCAAATGTCCCTGCCGAGGCAAAAAATATCTGGCCCTCGACGACGTAAGTTCTCACGCGACCGTCCATTGAGAGCATTGAGGTTACCCGGCTGAGCCGAGAAACCTTGCCCGCGAAAAACACGCCAGAAAGCAGGACCCCGATCAGTACGCCAATCGAAAGGTCGCCCGTGGTCACAACGGCAACAACCGTTGCCAGCATGACGATGGACGACGGCCAAGGATTTGTGCGCAGCCTGCCGACCGAAGCCCACGAGAAGGTGTTGATCGAAACCATTATCATTACTGCCGTCAACGCAGCGACAGGCACGACAGCGAGTATGTCTTGGAGGAGGACGAGCAGCACAAGGAGAAATGCACCGGCCACGAACGTGGACAATCGGCCGCGTCCGCCAGACGAGACATTAATGACCGACTGACCGATCATCGCGCACCCCCCCATTCCGCCGAACAGAGCGGAGGCAATATTCGCAACGCCTTGACCTGCACACTCCCGACTTTTGTCGCTGGCAGTGTCAGTCATGTCATCGACGATCTGAGCTGTAAGCAATGATTCCAGCAGTCCAACCGCAGCCAAGGTCAGCGCGATTGGCAGCAGGATGCGAAGGGTATCAATCGTCAGCGGCACCTGTGGGACACCGAAGGTCGGCAAGGTTGTCGGCAACTGGCCGAGATCAGCAACCGTTCGCACGTCCAGCTTGAAGACCAGGCTGACGCCAGTCAGCACGACGATGGCCACAAGCGGCGATGGCACGGCTCTTGTCAGCCGCGGGAAGAGATAGATGATCGCCAGACCAAAAACGATCAACGCATAGGTGGTCATCGTCACATGCGTCAGCTGTGGCATTTGCGCTAGAAAGATGAGGATCGCCAGGGCGTTTACGAAACCGGTCATGACGGATTGCGACACGAAGCGCATCACGCGTCCGAGTCTAAGCAGACCGGCAATGATCTGCACCACCCCCATCAAAATGGTGGCTGCGAATAGGTATTGCACACCATGGTCTCGGACGAGTGGGCCCATGAGAACAGCAGTGGCGGCAGTCGCGGCGGATATCATGGCTGGTCGTCCACCTACGAAGGCGATAACCGACGCGATGACGACCGAAGCGTACAGTCCGATCTTCGGATCCACGCCTGCGATGACGGAAAACCCTATCGCTTCGGGTATCAGCGCAAGCGCAACCACGATGCCTGACAGCAAGTCGGCGCGGATGTTGGAAAACCAGTCACGGCGGACGGTGTCAGAAAAGACCATGATGAGGAAGTCCCGCAGAAACGTATGATCTGTCGCCTGCCCGGCGGCTGATTGACTATCGTTTCAGTTGCGTGGTCCGGCGGATCGGCGGCCGGAAGAGCCACCCGGATTTTCACCGGGTCCAGTCGAATGATCGGCTTATAGCGGAGTTCTTTTGCAACGCAATCCCGTTTCCATTCAGACCGTGTATATGCCCTTGGCCATTCGTGGATTGGGCTTGAGAGCACGAGCTTGCTGAAAGCTGTCGATCCGCTGAGCGGCGGCACTGGGCTATGCCCACCAAGCGCAGGTCCTAGCTAACTTGCTCAAGGCAATCGGTCTGGAGAAGGTTCTCCGCGACGTCACGCTAGACCTCAGCCGCTATATCCAAGAGCGCAGCAGTCATGTCGTGGACCACGTGGGCGGTGGATTGGATATGGACCGGGGTGGTGGTCAGAGCGGTACCTATCCTTCACCTCAGGCACAAATTGACAATCCATCATCGACAGACGCTGAGATCATTGACGACGATCGCAACGGGACCACCGGTCCTGCATAATGGGACGGACGCGAACCGCACAGAGAGCGGCTTGACGCCGTTCGCAGCATCGTAACAGCGGGCAACCCGTCCCGCGCGCTCTCAGCCGCAAGCTCAGATCGGAACTGATTACGGCTCTGTGGGTTGTTTTATGTGCGAAGATCGCACCATCTCTCGCAACACCAAGCCCGGCGCCTGCTGTGTCCTCCGCATGCGTCGGGCTTCATCATTTCTGGCACCCTGGCGCCCGACGGGGGATTACGCTCCACCAGGGCATGGTTTGAAGCCGGGCCATCCAATCACGGTTCCAAAACGAGAAAGCGCCCCCGGATTGCTCCGGTGACGCTCCCTATTAGAAGAAGATTGAGAGGATAGCCGCGATACCAAAAAGGCAGAGCGCGACGTTCACCTTCACTTCTACGGAGACCTTGGGTTCATTGGAAATCCCTCGGCCCGTGGCCAAGGAACCAAAAGGTAGCAGCGGCAGCCGATCTACAGCTTATGGCAGAAAAAGAGACGTTTTCTCGCGCCGAGCTTTTGGTCACGATGAAAGGCGCCACGAAGTTTTATAGCGCCCAATATGGCAGGCAATTTGACTAAGACATTGAAGATGATCGTCGGGACAAAATTCAATCAAATTGGAAACGATCAATATTCCTTAACTTAACGGGAAGTTGGAAGCCGCACTTGCTTGATCCAAACGGTCTGAAAGAGTGGCTGCATCGCAAGCTTGACCGACTGGATAAGCTGCTTTTGGTCCTCGCTACGTTTGACCAGCCAACAGACCTGACGGGCATCCGCGCCCGAGCATCCGAGGCTGGATTCAAAATCCCACAAGTCTGGAACGTGTCAAATATCTTGGGCCGCAGCAACGGACTGGCTATCCGTGTTCCGCTTGGTTGGTAAATCACGGACTCGGGAAAGAGCCATCTGAGGAACTTGGGCGTGACAAGCCTAAGCCCAGCGGCTGTCCAGGTGGCGACTGACCTTCGAGCGCATCTCGACAAAATCTCCAACCCCAATACGCGGGCATTTGCGGAAGAAGCGATCAAGTGCCATGAAGCACAGTTGTATCGGTCTGCTATCGTCATGTCGTGGATAGCCGCTGTCGACATCCTTTACCGCGAAGTGATAGCCAAACACCTCGCAGCGTTTAACGCTGAGGCCCAGAGAGTCGATTCGAAGTGGAAACCGGCGGTCAATGAAGATGGCCTGACTCGCATGAAAGAAGCGGATTTTCTCAACAGGCTTGCATCCATTAATGTCATCGGAAAAATCGAAAAGATGAGCTGCTCAAGGCCTTGAAGCTGCGAAACGGTTGCGGCCATCCGAACAGCTTGAAGGTCGGACCGAATATGGTGGCGGGTCACCTAGAAATGCTGTTGCTGAATGTATTCGAGGAATACGGCTCGTAGGGCCGAGACCGTTAGAGCTTCACAGCCTGTTATCTAAACGTTTGTCGCTTCAATGCCTGTGGCCGTATATCGGCATGAAGGATCCGCCAAGTTTCTTGCCACCGCATTGGAGCAGCGTAGTGATTGATTCGATGAAGATAATTCGTGAGTCAGATTGGCCAAAAATCAAAGGCCAGCACAAATGAGCAGCGTCCAGATCGTGTTCGCCGTTCTTGGTTTGCTGACGACAATTGCAATTGCGCCGCTGATTAAAAAGTACTTCTTTGATTCTCGTTTGAGGTTGCGCGCGGAAGTTAGAATTTCACCCGCCAAATCGAGCCAACTGGTCTCAAAAATTGTCGCCGACTATCTGAGAAACACTCTTTCCTATGAAGAGGACCACACTGCTGAACGCAGCGCGCTTTTGAGCTACGCGAGCATCAAATCTCATACATCGCTCCGCTTGCGAAACGTCAGCAAAAAGAAGCTAACCAATGTCAGCGTGATGGTGGCGGATCTGCATGCGGTATATCAGATTGATAACGACCAGGAGTTGCTGGAAGTTAAAACAGGTAAGCCACTGTTGATAGGCGACATAGCGCCGGCCCACGAGCGAATTGTGCATTTTTGGTCGCTGTGGGATTATTCGAGTTCTCATTTTGGAGCATCGATGAAAACCCGCTTTCGCATGTCGGCGGATGAGTTGGACGCGACGAGCATTCGGTTCCCACTACCTATGTACCTAAAAACTCGTATCATGGGTTTATTCTTTAGGTACCTGAGTATCGTAGGGTGGGGAATGTTTGCGGTGATCATGTTGACCAAAGCTCTTTGGAAGTAGCGAAGCTTTAGGTTTCGAGCAGGACGCCCGCTTCCTTGGCTGCGAGACGGAACAGCCGCCGGGCCTCTTGTGGTGTCGCTTGATCAGCTAGGCAGGCCATGCAGGCGCGGACTGCTTTGTCCCAGTGAGGGCCGCGTTTGCTCCATTTCAGTAATTCCGCAGCGGCGCCCTCGACGTTGGAGCAGTGGTAAGTCGAACCTTGCTCACCCGTTGTCACAGGGACTGCAGGGCTAAACCATCTGAGTGCCATCGGGGAGGTTCCTCGTGGAGGCTGGCTTCTGCGTGTTCCAGCCGCTCAAGGAGTTCTTTGAACCTATTCGGGATAGTTTCGTCAACGTGGAATATCGGCAGGGTTGCGGTATAGCGCTTCACAGCTTTGGAGCCAATCTGACGCTTTACAATGGCAGCAACCGACACCTGCCGACTCGTACTGTTGCGAACGTTCATGATCACATTGTCCCGATGTGCCCCGACCCGGGAACCGCTGGGCTGGCGAATCGTTCCAAAATTAAACCGACATTGTGGCAAGGACCGAATTGCGCCCTATTGTTGCTAATGGCGTCGATGGTGGCGCGAGGAGTCCCTCCCTCTCGCTACCCGCCGTCACCAAGGGCTGGTGGAGAGCGTCTCAATCCGCCGGCCCTTTTTGCTGCTCAAAAATAAGGCCGATCAGGGAGCCGACCGGCCTTTCAGTTCGCAGGGCCTGGGGTGGCAGCAGCCGACCCTGCGGATCTCTATCAAGCCGATCTCAATTAGCTTCGCAAGGTATCCATCAGATGAATCAGGATCAGCAGCCGCTTCCTGAAGCCTAGGGCTGCGAATAGCTGCGAGGCAACGGACAACTGCGTTCGCGAGGGCTTTTCCTCAGAGGGGCGGCTGCGATGGGCTAGATCAGCATCGATTTCCGCAAGGGGTTGCCGGACGTACGAGACCAAGGGCGTGTCTCCAACAAAGAACCCGATTTGCTTTAGCCATCAAACAACAGTGCAGAAGCCCGCCTTTAAGACGGGCTTCCCGACCGGCCGGAGGCGGGAGAGTGCGGCCAAAGCCTCGCGGCTGGTTCCGCAGTCCCCTTCAGCCTCAGCGGCGTGCTATCAGCAAGCAGAGCTGGCGCAGGTCGCTATCATAAGCCCCTTCGCTGCTGAGGACGTCGGCGCAGCGCTTCTTCATGCGCATCACCTGCGAATTCGACATCTGAGCCACTGCACCTGGAATGCTTCGGCTCGAGAGGGTGCTCGGGTTCGCAGGACTGCTGGGAACCGTTCCGTTGCCAATACCCACGCCGACACCAACGCCGCTTGTGCGGCCGACATTGACGCCAAGCCCCGCGTTAATGCCGCCCGTTCCACCAACATTGGCACCGAGCCCGGCGTCGACGCCGCCTGAACCACCGATGTTAGCCCCGGCTCCTGCATTGACGCCATTGCTGCCGCCGACCGAAGCGCCGAGCCCGGCGCTGACGCCATTCGAACCGCCTACATTGGCCCCAGCACCGGCGTTCACGCCGCCCGCACCGCCAATCGATGCGCCAGCCCCGGCGCCGATGCCGCCCGATCCGCCGATAGAGGCACCGGCTCCGGCATTGACGCCGCCGCTTCCGCCGACGGAGGCACCAGCACCGACGCCGATCCCTCCGGCAGCCGTTGCCGGAAGCGACAAGGCGATAATGAATGCGCTGCTAGCCAGAGTTTTGGCGAAGGTTTTGACGAAAGAATTCATGACACTCTCCTGTTGCTTTGCACCAGCCGCAAGTTGGCTGTGTAATTGCAACTACCCGGTGAGCTTCTTGGGGGCGAGATAGGATGGTTTACTTCTGAACAAGGCTTCGAAAAGCTTAAAGCGGCCCTTAAAATTGATCCAGATGAAAAGGCGCGAAGCGCTGCAGGGTCAGAACGGCTCCAACATTAACAGAGTGGCAACGCCGGATGCCTATGCTCATGAGGAGAAATTAGGAATTGAGACATGCAGAAGCTCATTCACAAGTTCGTCCGAGACGAGTCCGGTGCGACCGCAATTGAATATGGTCTCATCGCCGCGTTGATCGCGCTTGCCATCATTACCGGTGCAGGCGCGCTTGGAAATTCGGTCAACGCCAAGTTCACCAAGATCGGCAACACGTTAAACAGCAGCGGGTCTTAATCAGCGTGTCTCCTCGGCCAATCCTAACTCGTAGTAACGGGTGTGGGCGCTGCGGACCATCACCGAGTCGCAAGATACCCGCCTTGGGCTCAGACATTGACCGGGAGTCAATGAACGCGGGCCTGTCCCTCAGGCGATGAGGCATTAATGATCTCTACTCGATTGCGGCCATTGCGCTTGGCCGCGTACAATCGCTGGTCCGCAAAGCGGTAGAGTTCGCTGATGAGGCTTCCCGCTCAAACACCACGCCACCAACGCTGACGGACAGGCGGCAAGCTCTCTCCTTCCAGCTTAAGTTCGGAATCGTATACCGCGGCCCGGATACGCTCAGCGACCTTGCCAACTGTGTCCGGGCCAACACCAGGAAGCAAGACGCTGAACTCTTCACCGCCGATACGGCCGATGACATCGAATTCACGCACGCTCCCTTTGATGATTTGCACGATGAGCTTCAGGGCCTCATCACCTCCGTCATGCCCGAACCTGTCGTTGACCAGCTTGAAATGGTCAACATCGATGACGAGGAGCGCGCCCAGCCGTTCGATCTTTCGATTGGCCACTCGGTCCAGGAAGCCGTCCACGATCGCCATGAACGCCCGCCGGTTCAGACATGAGGTAAGCGCGTCAGTCGAGGCGACGATCATTAGCTCACGATGAGCGATGGCAAGTTCACGCTGTTTGCCAAGAAGGTATCCGAAAAAAGGTGGGGCAAGCACAAGCGGGATGATCACATTGTTCAGGGGACTCTCGCCCCACCGCCAAGTCCCTGTTGCCAGTGAATAGCTGTCAATCGCGAACGCCACGACGATGCAGCACAGCGTGCCAATCGTGCTCAGTGCGATGACGCGACCCCAGCCAAAGGTGGAGAGATCCATGATCGGCTTGGCCATCTTTCCTCGCCTGTGGCCCAGTAGATGGAGCAACATAGGTCCAGATCGTAAATCCATTGTGCGCAAGCGGTTGGTTCGCCAGCCATTCGATGGAATGGTCAACAAACGGTTGCTGAACACCAAAGCCGTACCCTACTCAGCAGCCAGCGACCCCCTCGCAACGGTGTCTGCAACGGGGAAGGCCACGAAACTAAATCCAAGAAAGTCGCGCCGCGGAGAAACCGTGCGCCCGCGGGCAATCGCGATCTCTCAATCGGCAGTAGCGTTGCACCACGGCGCGCAACGTCAGTCGACCAGTTGCAGTTCAGTGAACCTTCCAGCGATTTCCTTGAATACGTTGGGCAGCTTGCTGGGGTCGTTGACGGCATAGTAGTCAGTCGGATTGGTCGCGCATTTCCCGTACAGGGTGCGGTTAGCGGCCGTGTCTGATTGAAGGGTGATCGTATAGATCTGCACCTGCTGGGCCTTCAGTTTCTGGCAAACATCGAGCGTCCAGCGATCCACTTCACGCGCCGCATCCGTCTGATTGGTCGTTCCAAAGCGTCCTGAACCGAGGTAGCCGTAGGATGTATAGTCCGACTTCTCCGGCTCGTTGCTGGCACCGAAGACGACATTCTCGCCGTCGGTAAGCAGCACGACGATCTTGCTGGTATTTGGCGCCTTCCATGCGGCACCGTCCGTGTAGGGCGGATCTGGTGAAAGCACGCGCATACCCCAGGAGAGACCCTCCGAGACGTTGGTGCCCGAACCGTTCCATTCCTGCATCTGGGCAGCCGCCGTGCGCAATTTGTCGAGGTCTCCGGTCAACGGCACGACAGGGGTGGGGCAAGCGCGGTTAGGGCCTACCGTCAGGGGTCCTTTTTTGTCATTTATCTTCTTGGCCTTTGGGTTCTTGTATTTGGCGACCTTCTTGTCTTTTCCCTTGTCGTCGGTGCCGTCCGCGACCTCATCGGACAGGTAGGAATTGTTGTAGACCCGCGTATCGTTGCCATAACTGGCCGATGGGTCCGTCGCGTCTCCCGGGTCATCCGGCGCGAAATACGGCACGAACAAGGTCTCGGGCTTGTAGCCGTCAGGTTTTGCATCGGAAGTGCTGTTGATTCCGGGGCGTGCCTCCACGCAGCCCTTCCAGCCAGTGCCATTCCATCCGGTCCCCTCTGCAAGGTCCTTGAAGAGATCCATGTGGTTGGCGCGCTTGCCGTCCGGCAGAAGCGGAAAATTGACGCCGTTGTTGGGAGACCGACCATCCATATCGATCCACGAGGGGTCGAACTCATCACCATTGACATTGACTGCAGTCACGAAGGGGACGAGCGCGGCGGTTACCTTGCGATTCGGGGACTTCGCGTCGCCCAGATCATCGAGCAGTGCTTTCGTGGCGTCCCGCAGAGCCTTGATCTTGGCGCCAGCCATGGAGCCGGTGTTATCCAACACCAGGACCACTTCAAGATTGTTGGTGGCCTCCATTGCACCGGCGTCGACTTCGACGTGTTTGCTGTCGCCGAACATGAAAGCGAAGTAGAGCTTGACGTCGGCCGAGGCCGAGGCTTTGGTCTTTACATAGTTGAGCCCCTTGTCGACGGCGAAGGTCACCTTGGGGTTCAAGAGCTCGGTGTGATTTGCGATGTTGGCTTGGAAGTAGCGTTGGAGCGCGGTCTGGCGATCTGCCTCGCTGTCCGACAGGTGCGAGGACGCCAATATTGATCCGTCCAAGGAATTCTGCAGATTGACCTTTGCCCGCATCAGCGAGGATACATCGACCGCAAACCCGACTGACGCAAGAATGGCCGGGAGGGCTATCCCGAACAGAAGGCTGAAATTGCCGTTCCTCGACCGCAAAAATTTGGACGCAAGCATGCCAACCCCCTTCGCCTAACCCATATTGGCGCATGGGCTGCTTGACGAAGTGTTGATGCAGATCATGAATGTCGGGCAAGCCAACGAGATGGTTAAGCCGCCGTTGAATGTTAGTCCCGGCCGAGCTTGTAAGTCCTGCTACTGCCCAAGCTGGTCGAGCCTCGGATTGTTCAAAATGCGCAAATCAGGACGCACGCTGCACGGTGTGTGGGTGAATAGTGGATCGCCTTTCTGACGCAGCGATTGTCGCCATACCGACTGCACGACAGTGGCCACATGCCAAGATGTTGCGGATAGGCTGGTCCGCACCAAGAGGTAGGTGGCGGCGCTCAGGGGTCGGGGAGTAGCGGCGGCTGGGGTTCTAGCGCAGCAACAGTCGGCCTTGATCGAGATGGGTTGAACTGGTGAGATGCGCTGGCGGTGGTTCTTCGTCAGGCGCGGACTCTTCGGCGTGTTCTAATCGCTCCAGCAACTCCTTGATGATATCCGGTAGGTTATGATCAACCCGGAAGCACGGCAGGCTCTCTGCATAGCGATTCATAGCCCTTGAGCCTATCTGATGCTTGATAGCGGCAGCGACTGTCCCGCCCGAGTACTCACCGAAATTCATGGTGAGGTCGTCCCTTCGTCCAGTGCGGAACCCCTGAACTTGTGAATGGTTCCGCAATTTGAACATGATCGTGGCCCGATCCGATTTCGCCTATCGTTGTTGATGTCGTTGTGAGGTGTCCTCCTCTTGCTATCCGTCATCGCCAGAAAGGGCTGATGGATCGCGTCTCAATCCGACGGCCCTTTCATTGGTCAAAGGATCCGGGAGCCCGAACGACCTTCAATTCGGGTGCAGCAGATATGACGCCGACCGCTGCGATTTCGATAGCCCGAACTTAGTTGGCGCGGCGTCGTGGGTGGCAAATGGAGAAGTAGCGCGATTCTCCTCACGCCAAATAGTTCGGGAACACGCTAGCTTTTTTCGACGCGTCGGAGCGCTTCAAGGGCGGCCTTCAGGCTCTCCCGCATGCTTTCAAGCAGGCGTTCGTCTTGCCCAACGGGTCGGCCCTTCGCCCGCTCGCGCTCTACGACCCTGTCTTCAATGGATAGGGCGTGTTCATAGTAGCCAACGATATTAGTCAGGTGTGCTCTGAAAGTGCTGATGCTCCTGTCTCCCGATTGGGCGAAAGCATGATGACGACTTCCAAGCGCCCGATTGCCGACACGGGCGACCAGACAGTGTACGCCTTGCAGGGACGGATAGCCAATCTTCACTGGCGTACACCTGTTGCCCCTGCTTAACTCCCCGCTTTCCGAAACGGGAGGTTTCGATGACCACTGACGGCTGCTGTACGGCCCTGATCCGGAAGCTGGAGCATTTCGAAAAACTCTCCGACGAAGACAAGAACCTGCTTGTTAAGAGCGTTGCGAGGACCGCGGAGTTCGGCGCGGGCAGCGATATCATCGGGCAAGGAGACAAGCCTGACTATGTTCACCTGCTGGTCGACGGCTGGGCAGGCCGCTACAAGCTTCTGCCGGACGGCGGCCGCAACATCATGGCCTTTCTCATACCCGGAGATCTCTGCGACGTGAATGTCGCATTGCTGGAGGAGATGGACCATTCCATCGGCGCATTGTCGTCGTGCAAGGTCGCGTTGATTCCGCTCGCGACGATCCGCAATCTTATGGACCAAAACAGGACGTTGGCCCGAGCGCTTTGGTGGGGCACTCTAGTCGACGAAGCAGTACTGCGCGAATGGCTTGTCACGGTAGGATCACGACCGGCACAGCAACGGGTCGGCCATTTGATCTGCGAGATGTTGATACGCACCGAAGCCGTTGGCCTTGCGCGAGACAACAGCTTCGACTTGCCGCTCACACAGCAGGAACTTGCCGACACGATGGGGATGTCGCTGGTCCACATGAACCGGACGCTTCAGGGATTAAGGAGCCGAGAGCTCATCATCACAAACGGCCACACGGTGACCGTGGAGAACCTGAGGGCTCTTATAAAATTCGCCGCCTTCGACCCTTTGTATCTCCACCAGCAGGCTCATAAATTCAGAAGCATGATGCAGGCAAAAGTCGCGTAGCGACTACTCTGACAGACCGGCATCGAAGTGCACGATAGCATCGAGGATGGTGCGGTAGAGGCTGTCCACCTCCTCATCAATCTCCAGCCGCTAGGCCGCTTCGCTTGGACATAGTGCTAGGGTCCGCCCTTGCAAACAAGTGGACAGCGGATCAGGCCCATTAAGCTGATAGAATCACGAGCTCGGCGGTGAGCCAAAAGCCGGCCGCCATAAACACCAAGATCACTGCCGCGAAGATAAAGATGCGCATGCCCGCTCCACTTCAGCCGGCCCTTTACCACACGACAAAAAAGCCCGCCACCTTTTCGGCAGCAGGCAAGTTCATAGAGCCCCGCCGCCCCATTTGCGGCATCGGCGCGTGGCGAGGCCGGTAAAGCTGGCGGGCCGGTTGAGCAGCGCAAGGAATGCGCTAGCATTAGCGCAGAAATGAACGGGGAAACACCGTGCTACCGTCACCAGGACTGGAAAGGCTGAACGCATTTTCCGATGGGGTGTTCGCCGTACTGATCACAGTTCTAGTTTTGGAACTGCGCCCGCCGGAAGTGCCGACGTTCAAGGCCCTTCTGACGTCATGGGAAACCTGGCTTAGCTACGGTGTAAGCTATCTCTTCATAGCCATCGTTTGGGCGAACCACCACCATCTTTTGCGCCACGCCAAAGAGAGCACAGCGTCGTTGATGTGGTACAATTTCGCGCACCTGTTTTCAGTCTCGCTACTGCCCCTGGCCACGGCATGGATGGCCGTAAGCGAGTTGGCACCGCAGCCTGTCGCATTCTATGCGGCCGTGTTTTTCCTGGTAAACTTGACATATTTGCTGTTGATCCGCCAACTCATTGATCCGTTGCCAGACGACGAGGTGTCACCAGAAGTGCGGCGGATCATGCGGCTGCGAGCCATAATTACGCTCTGCTTGTTTGGGCTCGCTGCTGTCTTGGCATTGAACTACCCGATCCTTGGATTGGGGATCTGTAGTTGTTGCCTAGCAGTCTATCTCAAGCCCCAGGCGCAGGGCTGACAACTGAGGGCCAAAAACCGGCGTTGCGCCGGCGTCCTCCGACAACTCTCCTTCGTAGATGCCGAGCCAGCGTTTCTCTTCCCAACCGTATTCCGCCGGCTTGCGCCCGTCTTCGGATTACGCGATGCTCCAGTTCGGGCAAATTATTGGGGGCGGGTTTGCGTAGATACCGACGCGTCGGGTTTATCGCGCACCGCGACGGCATGATCACGGACTTATTTCTTACAGGCGTCGCTGCTTTTTCTATTATCATTCCGCTCTACTTCATCCTCAAATGACAACTCGCCATCCACCGGGGAAAAGTCTCGCGACCGTGGGCGCCCACCGCTTCCCTGGGCCGTGGTGAAACATCAACAGAAAGCCGCCCGTGGCCTACTGCGAAGGCCTTCCGAAAGGAGTGGCTAATCCTTACGGGACCGAACACTGTACGCAGAACCTCCGCCGCCAGGTGATGTTGCAGGCACAAAAAAACCTGCTGGCTAGAGCCAGCGGCTCACGGTTGCTCACAGCCTGCGAACCGCCGTATGGTATGAATCGGGGCAACGCCAGGCTGACAGGTACGCTCTCTAAACTACAGCTGGTTCTGGAAGATCGGGCTCTGGAGGTCAGCTTCGGCGGCGCCGCAGCCCCACCGGGCCTTATTGGGGGTGCAGCAGCAACCTCTCATTGCGATTGCGAAGCAACCTCTCATGGGCGCAAGCATTTCGTGGATGCCGGAAATGAGGTCGTAGTACCCGTGCCCGGCCCCTGTGCACGTTTCGCCTGATTGGGATCACATCTGGGTGATGGATGGTCGCATACGAGACGATTGAACTTTATGCAGTTGGATTTGCGGCTACTCCGGCCTCGGGGCAGTGAGGTGCAAAATGAGCGACGCGGGACGCAGGGAGCCATCCACCTGGCGGATAGTGACGGCGCCGCCCGGCAATGCGTGAGCGGAGGGCTGGTCCTTGGGGAACCGGGTCAAACCTCTTAACCGCGTCAGCTCAGGCGGGCAGGGGGCAAGGACGCGCGAGAAGGCGTTCGCGGGTAACGATGAAGGGTGGGGGTACCGAAATCGCTTGTACGGGGCCATTTGCGATCCGCGTCCAAACAGGCAAATGTCGGCTACAACAATGGCGTAGCTCAGGCCGGAACGGTGTAGGCTGGGGGCTGTTCAGTGGGCGTATGGTGCCAATCTGGTTTCAGAGGCCGCCACCGAAACAAACTGTCGCGGCACGGCGGAACGCCTTGCAATTCAAGACTCTGCCGCTATTCAGATGCCCGTTTGCTGCGGTAGCTCAGTGGTAGAGCACTCCCTTGGAAAGGGAGAGGTCGAGGCTACCATGCCCCGCGCTCAATGGCGCCATTCAATCGCCGAGAAGCTGACTGTCCGCAAAGGTCTCAAAATCGATCACCTCCAAAGTGAGCTTTCCACTGTCAGCCCCTAAATCGGTCACTAGTTTTGTCACTGGTCTATGCTACAGACATGCTACTCTGTAGTAGAAATAGATAAACGAAATCAGTGGTTAGGGCGAGAGCGCGCTGCATCTATGGGGTGGGGTCCAGTCAGTATAACCGGCTCGCTGTTCGCGCCGATGACCACCCCGGGCTTCCCTATGACATCAAATGGGGCGCGATCGGCAAGAGCCTGACGGGCGGCTTCGGCACTCTGCAGCCTTCCCCGAACCGGTTGTTCACCCGGCGCGAGTCATGCCTAGACAGCACCATGCGACGCCGCGGATATTTTACGGATGTGAACTTAGCCCCGGGTCAAGGTCGGCTCTGCTGAATCTGACGCCGGCACGATAGCATCGCTTTTCAGCCCTAACGCATCGAGACCTTCTTGGATTTGCCGCAGCCTCGGGCCATCGCCATGCTTCTCAGCGCCTGAGCGGTCTCGCCGCCCAGGTGTCCTGGATCACATCCGCAAAGTCACGTTTGAAGACCTCGCGCGCATGGCCAAGCGACATCGACGGGTAGGCGCCAAGCTTCGCTCCCAAGCGGTTAACATCGGCTTGTCCACCTGCGGCATCGTTCTCATCGGCGGCTTGCACAGTCAGTCGCGACGAAGTGTGGTGCCCCAACACGTGCGGAACATCAGAGCTTTCTAACGGTTCTGTCTTGGTGGATTCCAAGGTGGAGCGACGGGCCGTGGCAGCGCTCGATTCGTCTATTCCTCTGGTTTGACGGCAAGTGAGCTCTCCGGCGGCTGGCCTTTTTCTCATAGCGGAACTTTGTCGATCGCCGAAGATTGAGCCATTTGGCGGCAGGGTGCACAGGCCTGTCGCTGACCAAAGACCCAATCTCTGGTCGGCCCGCGCCTCCCCGAGAGGTGCGGGTCATTTGCGCGCGACTTGGGCAGCAATTGTGTGCCAACCTGCTTCGTGGCGCGAAGCCCCGCCCCTGGTTGATCATTTCATCTGCTGAAGGCGCTCAAGGGGGTGCCTTCCTGCGACTCCGTCCGATATTTTCCGAGTTTGTCTGTTGCGATGGCGCCGGGAGCTTACCGAGGGATACCGCCGATCACCCAACCGAGCGAGAGAGCCAGGACGAACCCCAGAAATACGGCCGTAAAGAACCACATGACGCGCTCCTCCGCTCGTTGTGCGAGCATCAACGCCCCAATCGCTTTATAGTTGCAGATACAGTATTACACAGCGGCAGCGATCCCGCTCGGGCGCCTCTCGACGCGTGGAGCATCACATCTGGTGGTCGGTTTTTGCGTGGGAGCGTGTTGGACGCAGTTGCCAGCCGCCAATCGACCGTCCGAGGTCGGTGGATATGGATTGTGCCGTTGTAGGCGCCGCCCACGAAAGCAGGGCAACGCTGACTGAGAATGAAATCAGCAAGGCGAAGGCGGTCGCGAGCAAGACATGGTCCCCTGTTGCAGCCGGAGCAAAACCGCCGCCGATCCGCTTCGTTCATTCACAGTTTGCTCGCTTGTGTGTCAAGGTTACCGCGCCGTTAAGAACGGCGTCACACCTGAAACGAGGGAGCCAGCGTTGACCCGCCACGCCAATGCCGTCGCGGCTGGAACCTTTTCAAGCCGCGCGGATTGCTCTGCATGGCAAAAACCCCAGAAGTTGCCCCACCCATTTTGGCCGAGACCAGCCCCGACCGATCTGTCAATTGCGAGGTCGCTCTGGAGACGGCCTTCGCAGCCCTTGTTGCTACTTCCAATGCCCAGGGATGGACCCCGGAAGAGACGGCCGAGACGCTGCACAAGCTTGCTCTTGAGCATCTCGAACAGCTCAAGGTTACAACAGCATAGTCGATCCGGCGCGGCTCCGAAATTTCGGCACGTCACGTGTCGGATTATTTGCATTCAAACGAGTTTTGCGACGCTATAAATGCTGCCTCGACGTAGGTTCTGGGAGGAGAGCATGGCTCCGCACGAGCAGCATGCCGTTGAAATCATCCGGGAGAAGAAATGGACAGTGCGTGTAACCGCCTATGGTAACGCGATCACATTTCCCTTCGAAGTTGAAGAGTACGCGCGCTCATATGCGGATGGGCAGGCGTTCCGGCTCGGGGTCGAGGTTGTCGAGTTCAAGCAATGCGCGTAGCGGGAACCTTCTCCTGCAGGTCATGCTGACAGTGAAGGAGAGCTTTGGAAGGAACGGCCTTCAGCGCGCGGCGGACCTGCCGGTCGCCTGAGCCGGCGCGGTGAACTCAGGCCCTCCGCTTATCCTCTTTTGAAGTCTCTTGCCTCGTAATTCCGGGTCTTTTAACCCGGTGAACAGATGGATTATCGCCGTTACGCGTTTGTCCTCTCCATGTTTGCCGGTCATGAGACTCATGGCCATTGTGGTGCCTGCAACGAGGCCTGCCTCGCAGGGCGGCGGAAGCGCTTTCCGCGATAGACAAATGCTATATTCGCACCCCTCCTCAATCGGAAGAGATCGAACACCTGGCGCCACACTCGCCTGACCTCCACGGCAATCTTGGTCCAAGGGCCTTTCCGTTTCCGTTTAGCCCGCTCGCTATGTTTGGCCGATCTATTTGCCTCCATCTCGCTCGGGAATTCTGCTGCCTTGTCTGGGAAATGACGAGCTTGAGCACACAAAGCGGGCGAAAGTTGATAGATTGTTCTGTTTGAGGACGGCGGCGAAGTGGTATCAAACAACACGATGTCCACCGCGCGGTTGTTGCTCTTCGTCGCTTCAAGCAAGTCAATCGCAGCCTGTCGGGAAACAATGTAACCGGCAGAGCCGCAATGAAGCCAATGCAACCGATGCAACTCGTGACCTGGCATGATGGGAGCTGCTCGCCTTAACGACACGACCGTCTTGCTAAAGAAAGTTTCCAGCTTGATAATGTCTGCATCGGCTGGGATCCAGTTTTCGTGCGCAAGCAGCCGACCGGCTGTCTCCGAGAATACGATGTCATCCTCGAAGACCCCAACATAAGGGTCATCTCCATCCGCGACGAGTTGCCAGCAGGCTCTGTGGCTTAGAACACAGCCGATCTCCACAAGGGACAGGTCCGGAGAGATGTCCTCGATGAATTGCTGCACTAGCCCGTCGACGGCAGGAACTCGCTCGAATGTAATGCCGATACGCCCAAATTCAGCCGTTACTTGAGAAAACCGGGCGGGTGACCGGTCCAGATTGATTACAAGGCACCTCATTGACTCTTCCCCCCAACGCGGCATTACTCGCCACATATCCCTTTCGCAATTTTCATACAATCCACGTGAAAAGTGGAATAATGTAATATCTTCGGCCCCTCCCAGTTTTGACGATGAATATGCTGGAATTTCGGCATATTGACAGCATCAGAAGGGTTTTCTTGAGGGTGACAAAATGTCTAAAGTAACACAATGGCTAAGAAGAAGAAAATTACTTCAGCCTAAAGATATACTTCCATCTTGCGTGCGGGTCGGCCGCTATCCGCATGGAGTTCACAGCGGCTGTTTCCTCTTCGTCTCCAACGATTCACCTGTGACTATCGGGTCGTTCTGCGCCCTCGCGACAGGGGTCCTCTTTATTTGCCAAGCTAATCACCCGACCGAGACAGCATCCAACTTCGGCCTTCAAGACCAACTGCTACAAACCAAGTCAACGATGGGATATCTTCGTACAAAAGGCCCGATAATTGTCGGTAACGACGTTTGGATCGCGACTCGGGCAATCGTCATGTCGGGCGTCACCATTGGCGACGGAGCTGTAGTCGCTGCGGGCAGCGTCGTCACGAAGGATGTGCCACCCTACGCGATTGTGGGCGGCAACCCGGCGCGGATAATCAGATATCGGTTCTCGGAGGACACGATCGCAGCCATGAGAGAAATCCGTTGGTGGGACTGGCCGATTGAGCGGATTGTAGAGCAAAAAGCAGCGTTCGACTTGCCTGCGGAGCAGTTTGTCCGTCTTTTTAGATGACACCTTATCTCTTCACAGGCCCGACATCATCGATGAGATCGGCCGCAGTCCTACTGATCTGATTGACGTTTGAGATCGAGGCCTTTCAAGCCGCTGCCGCGACATTCTGGGCATCTGATCGTTGACCCCTTGCAGCCCGCTCGGAGGACTCCGTGTGGGCAACAAGTCCCGTTAGTCTAGTGGACAACCATTTACTGCAATCGAATACCTTGCCAGCGCCGAGACATCCCCGGCACTGAAACTTTCTGAACCCTACCAAACGCCACCTGCCAAACTGTCGGAAAGGCAAGAACGCAGGCAGTTAGAATTAGTTTCAGCTAATCCATTGGGGCCAAGGCGCTACCCTGCTAAAGGTATCGTTCGCCGTCGCCGGAAGCTCAGGCCAACACGCGATCGGCGGCCGCGATGCGCCGCGTCCTTCTCTTCGGGCGAAGCGCCTTTCTCCAACTCAAGCCTCATAGTTCGCCTCTTGTGTGGCCATCTTTCACGGCCACCTATTGGGTACTGGCTGAGGTATAGATGAGTTGCTATAGTACTTTTTTCGCCATTATGAGTTATAGAAAGGCGCTCTATAGCCCATGGCATGGAATTGGGAACAGGCCGACTGGCCGCATTTTACCTTCGACAACGCCGGTGCTCAATCTGCTCGATGAGTTCGCCGCGCATGGCCACCTCCCTCCCATCGGACGGGCCATCGGCTTGTTGGCCGGCTATGGCGTCCAGCTTTGGCCCATCCCTGGAGGAGGCTCATCAACTCAAGCCACATACGGAAAAGGCTGGAACTCTCCTGTCCAATCCAGGGGTGCTTCTTCCGTTTCAATGACCACGAAGCCGCGTGTCTGGTTTCCGCTTTCCGCCTTGCTCGGACAGGCAACTGTCGTTTGCAATCCATGAGCCATGCGCTTGATGCCGACGAAACGGGCATCACTCCGGCTCGCCAACACATTGGCAGGCGATGATGACCCGACGAGGTCCGTAACTTGCCCACAGCACGTCAGCCTGCATTTAGCAGATTGTTCGATGGGAGCTAGGATCTGCATAATTCGTTGCTGAAGGGGAGCAGTACTTGCGGGCATCCGCGCGGAGCCGCAGCGCGCGCGCATGGATGAGCGCAATTTATAAAGTGTTTGACGTTTTTGACGCGCTATCGAACGAACGCGATCTGCCACGATGCCGGCCTGAGACCATGGGAAGGAGCCCAACATGAAGCTGGTATTAGCTTTGGCGTTTGCGATGCTCAGCACTTCTGTGCAAGCCGCCAACATCACCGTTATCGACGGCAATGCCAAGTTTCCCGAAGGGCCGTTTGTAGAAAAAGGGATTCTTTATTACGCCCAGTACGGCGCAAGTGAAGTCGACATGTGGGATGGCAAGACACGAACCACCATCTGGAGCAAGGATGGTTCGGGTAGCAATGCCGTGCAGCGGTTTGGCGAGGGCTTTATCATCGCCGGATAGATGACGGCACCATCGTTCTGACTGATAAGGCCGGAAAGACCAAAGTCGTTGTTGACCATGACGATGAGGGTAACAAGCTACTCGGCCCCAACGATATCGCCCTCGACGGCAAAGGCGGCGCGTACCTCAGTTTGTCAGGCCCATGGGAACCGGAGCCGATCGTCGGCAAGATCGTGCATGTGAGTGCGGATGGCAAAGTGAAGGTCGTCGCCAAGGATATTCACTACGCCAACGGCCTGACGCTGTCGAAGGACGGGAAGTTGCTCTATGTCAACGAATCCGAAGCGAACCGGCTGATCCAATTCAATGTCGCTGACGACGCCACACTAACCGAACGCAAGCTGTTCTTGCGGCTGTATGAACTCGGCGAGCCACCATCAGCCTATCCCGATGGGGTTAAGCTCGGACCGGATGGAAATTTGTACATTGGCGAGTAAAGCGCCGGGCGGATTCTCGTCGTTGATCCAGCCACCAAGAAACTTGTGAAGGCGATCGACGTGCCTTCCGCGGCGGCGCCCAACCTGGCATTTTCCGCCGACGGGAAGACTATGTATGTCACCGCCGTCGACGATAAGTCCGGAGCGCCATACCCTGGTAAGGTCTACGCCATCACCGATTTCTGAGGCGACTGCAGAATTGCATCGCTGTCCCCGCCCAGGTTAATCCGAAGGCGAAACACAAGCCGCTCGAAATGTTCCTGGCGTGGGCGTTCAGCCTCCGCTGCGTGCCGGCCCGCGGGAGTGGGGCAAGTTGAAATCTCGGCGGGGATCAATCACCCGAAGGGCGCGACAGCGCCGTGCTGCAGCGTCAGCGAAGCATCGGGAAACCGTGATTTCGCAGTGTTGGGGAGAGAGGGGGAACACCTCGCTCCCCGCGCCAGAAAAAGGTCGCCTCAGCGGCGAACTACGGATATACGGATTGCAGCAGGGAGCCAGCCAGACCTTTGACGAGCCGCCCCGCGATCACCACGGCCTGGGCTTTCTTGGCTGCGGCCTTGACGGCAAGGGCAGCCTGGGTACCGCAAGCCTCCGCCACCGCAGCTTCGATGCTCCTGCGATTGAAATAGCTCTCCAGTCGGGGGCAAATAGTAGGTCATTCCAACCTTGTGCGCCTGTCCAAGCCGCTCGGCATGGGCGAGGGGGCTTTTCCGAACCGTAAACTTTGTCCCGACGGCGTTGAGGTGCTGGCGGCAGCGTAGGCCAAAGACTCCAGCAATTCGTCACGGATGCGCTCGAGACACCATTCCCTGAGGTCGTCACCCGCCTCCACGAAAACCGCGTGACTGTGAGGCTGGGTGGGCCGTCACCGTCGATGCCCCTGGCGTCAAGCTGGTGAGGTTCAAAGGCTCTGTGAGGAAGCCGCATAGCGGAAGCCGACCTAGGTCACTTGGAAGGCGAGATCTCAGCCAAGCACCATTCCAGCGAAGACCACAGTGAGGAGCAGTGATACCGGCACGGCTAGAAGACAGCACATCTCCATGGTTCTTGTATCTTGCCGCTTGTGCATCTTGGCCGTCTCGCATTTTTCGCTATCATTTTGCGCGAACGGGTCGCTGATGGAAGCGCTTCTGCGCGACGCCGCTTGAGATGCAGTCGGGGTGCTGTAGATTAGCAACACCTTGACCGTCTCCAGGAACGCGCCTGCCGCAAATGCAGCGTGGCCAGCGAAGGGTGATCGCACTTTTGAGCGAACAACCCTGCGCGAGACATGGCTGCATCAGCCGCTCGCCCCGAAGAGACCTTGCCCCTTGTTGAATTGATAGCGGTTGGGCGGGGCCAGAACCGGCGACCTCTGCTGCTTGGTTCACCCTGGAGGCGTCGCAGGTGGAACTGCGGACTAACGCTTTGGTATCAGTTATTCAGGACCTGATCGCCAAGGCAAAAGCATTAAAAGCCCGCCGCGTGGCCAATCGCGACGGACCTTCATGTGAGGAGTGGCTACATCCGAAGGAATCGACCACCAAATGGTTAACGTTCTCGGTCCGGTAATGTTCCCCGCCAGAAAAGGCTCCGCGGGCCGACCCAGTTGACTGATCAGAATGAAGCACCGCCGGCGGAGAGTGTCGGACTACCGGACCCTATGAGGCGAATGTTCCGCGGCGCGCACCTCGCCGTCGCTGTCGGGCCGCCGCGTGTTATCCGCCCCTAACTAGCAAGCCATCTTTGGGAACCTACCATTCGGATGTGTTCCTTTGCTGCGCCGTCGTTACCTCATCTTCTGCTGCTGCCGCGCTCGGAGGTCGACACACCCAGGACCTGTAAGCGCTCATTCCAGAAGGCCAGCGTCGTGATGGACGATAGCATCGAGCACGGTTTCATAGACACTGCCGGTCTCTTCCTCGATCTCGGTGCTGGTGATGCCAGTCGCTTTAGCGTCGGTGAAAAGCTTCTGGATAGCCTCCGCCACCGAAATCACGTCTGAACTGGCCAGGCCAGACACGTTGCTGCTTAGCCACTTGTCGAGGAAATTGACGCCACGCGTGCTCATCCCCACACAAGCGACACGGGAACATTAGGTTCCACTTACGCAAGCCGGGCCGAGATCGAGGAACAAAACACTGACGGGCTGGTTCCCGAACGTTATGTCACGCTACTTTTTCGACACTATTGAAGACAGTCAGATCGTCCGCGACGATCTGGGTATCGACATGAGCCAGCTCGAAATGCGCGCGGAAGCGAAGCGCGTTCTGCCTTCAATCGCGGTGGAACACCCCCTCGCGTTAGATCGCAATGAGTTCGTGGTGCGGGTTCGCGACGAGAATGGATGCTACGTTTATGAAGTTAGCCTGATCCTGGTCGCACGGCTGTTGATGGCATAGGCGTTCCATCGTCGGACCGTCTTGGAGAGAGCCGCCTTCAATCGTGCGGCGGCTAGCGAATGCTGTCGGGGAATCGCTTCGGAGGGAACGGCCTGGGTCATGGCTGGACTAATACGGGTTAGCCGTGGATGTTCCCGCTCTCGGGATGATCAGGCGCATTTCGGGTCACTATGCTGCACAAGCGAAAGCGACTCATTTCAGAAGATGCTCATAATGCAACGAGCCCACCAGCCGGCCAGCGGAGCTGGACATTGGGCCAAGGAGTAGGTGAGCGGCGGCGGGATTATTGAAGCGCTAGACCGGCTGTCACTGACGACAAACGCTCGTTTGGTCAACTCCCGCGCTTGGTAGGTTTTCTTCTCTCCTCGCTTTATCGACCGAAGTCGCCGCTAAGGCGAGTCTTGTCACGCCTTCGAGACCATTTTTCGCGCCGAGCCGTCCTCCAACATAGTTCCAAGCGACTGCAACCAATCCCAATCTGTGGAGTTGACAAAAACTTGACCATTGAAATGAGGGTTGATCTTGGCTGCTTTCTTACCTGTGCAGATTAAATTTGTGAACTCCCACACGAAGGCCATCTCGTCGGTGGCCGAAGCCAGAGCGGCAATGAATGAGGCGTGGAAGAACAAGGAAATGCATTCCTATCGACAGGCATTGCGATTGCTTGATGACGCCCAGGCAGGAACTTGCCGGCAATACATCGCGTTCGAAGCTTTTTTGAAAGCCGCGAGAGATCAGGACATGGTTGTTTCAGGTCAGCCAAGCAAGGGCCTCAGCCGCCTAGACGAGCTGGCAAGCTCGATCTATCACCCGGACCGCCCGCCGCCGCACTCGGTTTGAGCAGCAAGAGGGCGACAGCGCTGAACCCCTCAAGGCGGTTGGCGGTGGCTCGCTCTGCTGGTTCGACGATTATCGTTTCCAAGACCTTGGAGGAGAGGTCCGGCGAATCCGAGGTTCACCGGAGCGGTGACCATCGGGCGGACGACCCACAGTTTGAGCTCAGCATCGCCCGGGTTGGAACCAAGTGCCAGCCGAACTTTTCAACGGTGGCTTGGCAACTCCGGGTCGTGTTTTCATCCGCCTGAGGCTATGATGCCACGGGACGCGAGCCCCTCCAGGTCGGGTGGAAGTCGATGAGGCGCGGCCCATGAGGCTGTTGTACGGTCGATCGCACCGTGAGAAAGCGTCTTGGTTTGGAAGCGACGAGCCCCGATATCCCACGTCGCCGCTGACACATCAGCGAACACGTCGAGCGTCTTGGGCAGCGTTCGATCGCCCCGTCGAGCTGCTTTTCCAGATGCCCTCGAGGATGCGGCGTAGCCCTCGAAGAGTTCTGCCACTGTCCCAGGCCGCGTGTCTGCCACGAGTTTGGTGCTCCGCACCCGCCGGTATCGGGCTACGACGTTCGCTCTGCGAGGGAAGCGCGGTAGTTCCGAGCTTGAGAGCGCAGCAGTGCGAGCACCTTTAGCGACATGGCACGCTGCTCGTGGAGTCGACTGCGTTTCTTAACGGGGCGGCTCGGTTTCAGCCGGGGCGGGGCCACCGGTCCCTGGCGCGCGTTGCGACGCCGTGCTCTCCCTTTGATAGGCATAACGTCTGGTTTTAGAAAACGGCTGCGGCCAGTGCTGTAGCCCCCCGATGCGTGAGCGGGCTTGTCGAGGTGGCAATGGCGGCAGAGATCGGACAGCACTCACTACCGCATTGGCCTCACCTGGAAATCAGGCTGCTTTTCCTGATGGCTGGCTTGAATGGGTGATCCATGGTGAAGGGGTCTGGCCGCACCCCCGCTCAACCTGGCCCCCATGTCACGGGGTGGCTATCGGAAATCCAGGGCGGGCTCGTGGAGAGAACGCGTCCACGGCTGTGTTGCCTCTCCCGTTGCGAAGGTAATCGATGAAGATTCGTCCCGTTCCCGCCGACGGCGCAGCAGACAAGACGTAGCGGTCGGGATGAGCGTCAGCGAGGCTCCGGGCAAGCGACTTGGCGAGTTGCCGGGCGCTGTCGTGGCCCATTTTTGTCCCAAGAGGGGCCATCAAGTGGATGCCCTTGCCGCCGGTGCCTTGGGCCATCTCTTCAGACCCGAAGCCTCCAGCATGTCGCGAAGCGCCAGCGCCGCTTCGATCACCTGCTCCCACTCGACGCCCTCGCCAGGATCGAGGTCCAGCACGACCCGGTCGGCCCGCTCGATGTCATCAATGGTGGCGTTCCAAGGATGGAGCTCGACCGCATCCATCTCGACCAGCCCGAGCAAACCAGCGAGATCGTGCACCCACACGCGGACACTCTCACTCCCGTCGCGCTTCTGGACGCGCAACTGATGCACGGCGCTCGGAATATCGGCCAAGGGCCCTTGTGATAGAAACCGGCCCGATGCGCGTGCCGGACCAGCTTCAGTGGTCTGTGGCGGAGATGGACCAGCGCTTGCTGGGCGACCTGTTCCCAGTAGCTCCTGAGCTCACCTCTCGAAGGCGAGACCGCGTCCGGCAGCAACTGAAGAACGTTTTCACGGGGCGCTGCGTGTCCGTCCGCCCTGTTCCGCCGCTTCGATGGGCGGCTTTGCTGGGATCGTGACGAGATCTTCACGAAGGCCCTTGAATACTGCTTCGCGCAAGATGCCGCGGTAGGTGACGCCGCTGAACTGCACCTCGGCCAGAATGTCCGGCCTAACCCATGTGGCCTTGGGCTTTCCAGCTGCCGCCGTCAGGAGCTTTGTCGACCAACCTTGGCGATTGGAACTCGATGAATGACAGCCGGTCTTCGGTCTTACTCATACGCACGCGAACTCTTGGAGTCGGGAGTCAAATCGTGGGAAGGCGAAGCGAACCGGTTGGTGTGAAAATCCGTTGACGTGGCAGATGCCACCGATTGGGCGCCGCCGCAGCCTCCGGAACTCGCTGACTTTTACCCCTATCCGTCGCCGGCCTGGGCGCGGGCTCCGCGCGATGCAGCGATGCCGAAGACGAGGCTGCCCAAGGGCACGCACCGGTCCCTGAAGCGGAGACCTTTTTAACGGTCCAGAAGTCTTCACCGTCTAATAGCGATCTCATGAAACTGCTGCGACATTTTGCCGAACCGACCCGTCGTCTCTTCCTGGTGAGGACGGCTTTGCCGGTCATTGCGCTGACACTGCTCATTGCATGCGCCACGACAGGTTTATTGCTATGGTCAACGATCCAGACTGACCGCGTTGCCGCGGAGCGGCAGAAGAGCCTGGTTGCACTGATCATGTCGAAGCTGGCGAGCGCAGTTGCGCACGATCAGGAGAGCGTCACGGTTTGGGACGACGCGGTCAACGCGCTGCGCAGCGGCGATGCGAAATGGCTCGACAGCAATCTCGGCAGCTGGATGCATACCTATTTCGGCCATGACCAGGCCTATATTCTCGATGCCGATGATGCCCCTGTCTACGCGTTCACCGATGGGTCGACCGCTGACCCCGGCAGCTACCGCGCGATTCACGCGACCGCCGCGCCGCTCGTGCAGACTTTGAGAGCAAGGTTGAAACGAGGGGACACCGAAGGTGTCACGCAACAGGTGCTCACCATAGGCGCGTCAGACATGGCCGTTGTTGCCGGCCATCCGGCGGTCGTCAGCATCAAGCCCGTGGTGTCCGACAGTGGCCATATCACGCAGGTCCCGGGTCAGGAATTCCTGCATGTGGCGGTTCGCTATCTCGACGGCAGTTTCCTTACCGCGTTGCGCCAAGACTACCTGCTCGATGGCGCTCGGTTCTCCTGGGGCAATAAGCTTGGTTCCGGAGAGGCCTCCTATCCTGTTGTCAACCGATCGGGACCTATCGGCTTCTTCGTCTGGCAGCCATACCGGCCCGGCGCATTTGTCCTCTTTCAGCTGATACCGATTCTGGTCGCCTTGTTCGGTCTGGTGCTGGGGGGCGTCATCCTGGCCCTGATCGGCTTTCGGAGGCGGACTTTGAAGCTGATCGAGACGGAGGATCGGATCTATCACCTCGCTCATAACGATCTGCTTACGGCGCTGCCCAATCGCGGTCAGTTCAACGAACGTCTGGCAGATGCATTGGCGCGCTTGCCGACAACGGGCGAGCAGCTCGCTATTCTTTACCTCGACCTTGACCGCTTCAAGCAAGTTAATGACAGCTTTGGCCATCCGGCGGGTGACGAGCTGCTCAGGGAGTTCGCGGACCGCCTAAGACGGCTGACGACTGAAGCGGACACGGTGGCGCGTCTCGGTGGCGATGAATTCGTCATCATCCGACGTTCGGTTGGCGGCGAAAATGACGTCAAGGCGCTCTGCGAGCATTTGATCGAGTCTGCCCGCCGTCCGTTCGACGTCGCCGGCGTGCAAGTCTTTGTCGGTGTGAGTGTCGGCGCCGCGATTGCACCGAAGGACGGGTTGGACACGGTCGAATTGGTGCGGAAAGCCGACGTGGCGCTCTATCATGCCAAATCCGGGGGCCGCAGCAGCTACGCCTTCTTTGGGAACGAGATGGATCTGACGCTGGCCATGCGCAAAGGCCTAGAACAGGACCTGCGCAACGCGTCGGATGCGATCGGCCAGATCCAGGTCCACTATCAGCCGCTATATGCCGCCGACACAAACAGGATGACAGGCGTCGAAGCGCTGGCCCGCTGGTCTGATCCGGAGCGGGGCTGGGTTGCACCGGATTTGTTCATCCCGTTGGCTGAGGAAGCAGGGCTGATTGAAAAGCTTGGCGAACTGGTTCTCAGGCAGGCGTGCCTTGACGTGGTGGATTGGCCCATCGAGACCCTTGCGGTTAACGTGTCGGCCTTGCAGCTGAACAATTCCAGTTTCGCCATGCGAGTGACCAGTATCTTGCTGGAGACGCACATGGATCCGCGGCGGCTCGAAATCGAAGTTACCGAAAGCACTCTGTCGAAGCGCCAGAGCGAATGCCGAAACAACATCGAGGCTTTGCGCGGCATCGGGGTGCGCTTTGCACTCGACGATTTCGGCACCGGATTCTCCTCTTTGGGAAGACTGCAGACGCTGGAAGTGGACAGGATCAAGATCGACCGCAGCTTCGTGCATGGCTTCGGGCGCTCCAATGGTGACGAGGCCATCGTCCAGGCGATTATCACCCTGGCCCGTGCGACTGGACTTAGCACCACTGCCGAAGGGGTCGAGACTGAAAGCCAATGCGATTACCTGCGCAAGCTCGGGTGTGACCAGCTGCAAGGTTTTCTGCTGTCCAAGCCACTGCCGAAGGGGGAGCTTCAAGAGCTTCTCGGGGTCGTGTCAGCGCGCGCCTCTGCCTAACACAGCCGGGCGCGTCACAGAACTGCCATCCCCAAGCCTAAGATGATCGTCATCGCTAGCATGCCGCACAACGCTTGCCCTCCGGTTGAGCGTCAGTACCGGCCTAGAGTAGGGGTCGGTGCTGCGCGGGTTGATACGCCCAAGAGGTTCGCCGTGATCTGCACGGTCCGACACCGAAAAGGGCGGCCTATCTCCAGCAGCCAATTCGGCTGGCGCCATCCCGGCGGCCTTAGCAGCCCTGGACCTTCAGTGATTTGACCATGCGAACGATAAGCGGATCATATGGGACCTTCTCGTTGCGAGCATAGTTGACGGTAAACAAGGCTGCTCTGTCCCCACAGATCTTGATGGCCCGGACATAGAGGATCTGACCGTCCTTCAGTCCTGAATAGCTGGCCCATTGTGGCGTCACTCGCTTGTAGGTCACGTTCCAGCCCTCCCCCTCGTTCACCGCAATGCGATGTTGGATCTCGGTGCGAAAGCTGGCCTTGCCGAGCTGCGCCCCCCAGACGGCAAGAAATGCTTTGTTTTTGCCCTCAAAGGCTGCTCCTTGATCGGAGCGCTGGGCAAGCACAAACCCCGGGGGAACGTCAAACACGAATCCGAGACGCTTGATCCCAAAGGCCTCCCATTGTTCAGCACCCAGCAGGGAAGTGGGGATCATAATGGCGCCTAAGGTGAGCAGAATAAGAGGCAGACGTTTCATTGGTGTAATCCTGTCCGTCACGTGGCCCGCGCCACGCGGGCCCAGGCCGGCCGGCCCTGGCGGTGGCCAGCCATCCGAGGCTCCAAAGCCAGCCCACCTTTTCAAATCTGACGTGGCGCTCTTTGTTCCATTAGGAACCAAGAATATGCCGGCGCGCGCGCCGGGACCGACTGGTCTGCGCCTGTTACAGGCAGCGCAGCGCTGCGCCAGCACCCGATAGCGCGATGATAGAATAGAGTCTGGCCCTGCGCAGGCGCCCGCGCAGGAGGTCGGATCGCGCCGCGGCGAAAACAGCCGTGACCACTGCATGGAGCGGTTGTTCAGGGGCGCTGGATTCGAACTCCACGAACCCCTTCACGGTGGCGATGAAAATGATTTTTCATTCTCGCGCCGGACGCCAGAACTACGAAATTGGTGCAAGGGCAGGGTGGCGGGCTCTGACTTCCGAAGCCAGGATGGCGTTTACACCCCCGGCGGGGACCGAGATAGTCGCGGTGAAGATGCCCCAATGGGCGAGCGGATGTGAAGCGCCATTTCTCAGTGTAACCAACCGATTGGCTTTGCCATGTGCGGTCTGCACCTTGCCTCGATCATCGATTCCGCCGCCCCGGTACAATGCCGACACGCCTCGCATAGTCGGCGAATACATTGGGCGTCATCTTGAGCTTGAACGATGTGGCGGCCCGGGCACTGCGTGAGCGCCTTGCAAAGGAGCGGGGCCCAGGGCTGCCGGCTGGGCACCCTGCCTCAAACTCGACGGCAAGGTAAGGAAGCCTGGCGTGCGGTCCTCCTAGGTTCGCGTTTCTCAGGAGGATCGCTTCACTGACATGGATGCCCATCGATCCCTAAGAAGGTACCAGGCCGTGGAACAACCGCCACGAAACCTTATTCGAGGGCATGGCGATCTACTATTTCGATCTAGGGGCGAACGGCACGATCATCTCTGATGACGATGGGATCGACTTGCGAAGGTCTTGCCATCGGGCACGAGGCAACGAAAGCTCTTGCTGAGATTACGAGAGAAAGGTTGCCCGACGGGGACTGCGGTCCTCTATCTTCATCGTCCCAGATGAGCGGGGCGATCTGGTTTTTGTGCGAGCGTTGAGATCGCGCCGGCACATTTGCCTACACGCCCGCGCTTCCAGACACTCGCGTCTAAGCGTAGCTCTCGTGAAACCGCATCATTCCTTCTTGGGCCGTCGAAGATTCCGACAGCCTCTGGAACCGTTCTGGGCAAAATAGGTTGGATGTTAGGAAAGCCAGGACGTCTCCATGTCTGCTTATACGACACAGCGCATAGCATGGTTGCGGCTCATTCGCTCCAAAGAGTTTCAAGCACAGCTCCGAGCTCTCCTGGCTTGCGTGTCGAGCCGACACTTCCTCATGCTTTCATGGTTCTGTTAACGAAACTTGACAGGGCCGAAGTTGCGAACGAACTCGCGACCCAAAGGAAGCCGCCCTCTCCATCAAATGGTTCAACCCGCCGTTCCCGTAGGAATGATTAGCAGGGCATTCACGCGCGACCACACAACTCCGGATTCCTACGGATCGCGGCGGCAGGATCGAACGCGCTCTCTGGGGCGTGGGCGGACATGCATCTGGAACGGCACGTGAGCTTTTGCGCGCAGAATGATCCACCTAGGTGACGGCCACTCGCTGGTCATCGCTGTCAACGCTTCTTGAGCGTTTTAGTCAACAGAGTCCTGACCTATCAGAGACCGCTACCGAACTGATTGAGATGGCAATCCGAATTGCGTCACTGGAGAACTTCTTCCTCGTCTCCGATCTAAACGAGTGAAGGCTGGGGCTGAACACGCTGCACTCTTCGAATAACCTCATCGGCGATCTGATCAGCTGAACCGGCGAAGTCGAGCGGCCCATCATACAGCGCGGCGTTCATAGGCATCCCAGCTTTGATCTTGCCGGCTTCGGTAAGCACCATTGTAGCACCCCCGGCGTGGGATATAGCGGCTAGTCCCCGCGATCCGTCACTCAGCGAGCCAGACAGCACGATACCGATGGCGCGCGTCTTTGCGTGGACGGCGACAGAATTGAAGAGGATGTCGACTGTCTGCCCGCGATGAATGTGTCCAGAACCCTCAACGAGGGCCACATTGCTTCTGGCCGCTAACGAGAGATGCGCGTCAGGTTGGCCGATGTAGCAACACCCGACACGAAATACGTCATCTTCATCGGCGATCACCACAGGCATTTTTGACCGCTTACCCAAAATATCGCTCAGGTGACTCACCTTGTCGCTGGGCCGGTGCAAGACCACGAGGACGATGGCCTTTAGCCCCTTGGGTAGTCCGCTAAGGAGGTCTTTGATGTCGCTGAGGCCATCTGATCCCGATGCGCCGATGGCGACAAAGAAAGGGCCGCCTTCCTGCTTAGCGTGTGGGGTATGCATCTGTCAGGCTTAACAGGTTCGCCCCAGCTTCGCGACAATAAGGTCAAAGGCAATCGCCATAGCGGAGTTGAGCCGAATCAGTCGTCCTGCTGACGGGCGCTACCACTCGCGATCACGGGCGTCTGCAGCGCCCCTGCCGTGGGCGCCACCGCTAACGTCCAATGGAAGCCAGCCAGCACCAATGCAATATTGCGAGCCATCGCTGCGACAACCCTTGTCGTCCTTTTGTGAAGCGAGACAATCGATGGGTGATCGGGCCGCGCGGGCAAGCTATTTTTTGCCTAACTTGTCCTCGACCGCCTTGCGGCTGTTGCCGACAGACCGCACGGTCGATCTGACCTCGGCTTTGCTAGCGCCAGTCTTACCCGACTCGTACTTCACTTCATGATCCTGCCCGCCCGCGACTTTGGCGCGGTCCTGGTTCCGCCCACGCGTCGTCTGGTTAGTAGCCATATCATCCTCATGAATTGCGTTGAGCAACTCTAACGCGGTCCGAGTTCTTCTGGTTTCAATTCTTCCACGCGAGCTGGAACCGATCCTTTCGCAGCGTATTGAATCCGACCATGTATTCGAGCTCCTCATGTCAGCCCTAGAGGCCTTTCCCAGAACAAAGCGTGCACCGCGCAGGGACTCAGAATCTATCCCGAAACGTCCGCTACCCACATTTCGTCCCTTCCAGCTTTGTACGCTGACAGACGAGATTCCGGTCGGCGGCAACTGGCTCTTCGAAATGAAGTTTGACGGCTACCGCGCGCAAGTCGCTATCTCGGGCCCGGATGCCGTGGTCTACACGCGTAACGGCCATGACTGGACCCGCCAGTTCCGGGTTATTCTTCCCCCGCTACGAACACTCACCAAGGGATCGGCGCTGATCGACGGCGAGATCGTTGCCATCGACAGCGAGGGCCGTACCAACTTCTCCCTCCTTAAGACCGGCATCGCCGCCGGGCTGCCGCTCAAATTCTACGCCTTCGACCTGCTCGAATTCAACGGCGAGGACCTCACGAACGAACCCCTCGTTGATCGCAAGCACCGGCTAGAGGTGCTCCTGGCCGAACGGGATCCCGATGACAGGCTGCAGTTTTCCAGTCACATCCCCGACCATGGAGACCAGATCTTCGAGGCCATGTGCGCCGGGGGGCACGAGGGTGTCATAGCCAAGCGCGCGGACAGCCCTTATGTTGGCGATCGCACGGCAAGCTGGCTGAAGATCAAATGCACCAAGAGACAGGAGTTCGTGGTCGGCGGGTATCGCCCTAGCGACAGAGGGCGCGGGCTGGCCTCGCTGATCCTCGGCACCTATGAGAATGGAAAGCTGGTCTACCGCGGCCGCGTCGGCACCGGATTCTCAGAGGCGATGCGCAAATCCGTCCTTGCGCAGTTAGAGAAGCGGCCGGTGGACAGACCAGCTTTTGCGTCGGTGCCGCGCGACATCGCGCGTCGAGCGAGTTGGGTGAAGCCGGACCTAATTGCCGAAGTTATGTTCTCCGAAGTGACGCCCGACGGCAGCCTTCGGCATCCAAGCCATGCGTGAAGACAAGCGGGCCGACCAGGTGGTGATGGAAGTGCTTGCCACGGCGGCGACCGTCGGCACCGCGTATCTCGATCCCAATATGGGTAAAGAGATTGCCGTGGCCGTTGGCGTCAACCTGACCCACCCCGAAAAGGTCATGTACCCTGGCACCAAGGTGACCAAAGCCATGCTCGTCGCGTATTACGCTGCGGTGGCCGAAAAGATACTGCCACATATCCAAGATCGGCCCCTTTCACTGGTGCGCGACACCGATGGTGACCTGGAGCAAACCTTCTTTCAAAAGCACAAGCTGCCGGGCATGCCCAAAGCCATCCATGATGGTCAATTGGAGAAAATCTCCGGCAAGGAAAGTCGCTTCCTTTGGGTCGACGATCTGGCGGGGCTGGTTGGTGGCGTGCAGATGAATGTGCTCGAGTTTCATGTCTGGGGCAGTTTGCGCCAACGACCAAGCCTGCCCCACCGGATGATCTTCGATATCGACCCTGACGAGGGCCTGGACTTTGGTGATGTGAAACAGGCGGCGCTTGACATAAGAGGCGTTCTCGAAGCGCTTGGGTTACAATCGTGGCCCTTGCTGTCCGGCGGCAAGGGCGTTCACGTCGTCGTTCCACTCGTTGCGAAGGCAAACTGGGAAGCCGTCAAGGGCTTCTGCCAGGATTTCGCTGAGCTGCTGGCCCGAACAGATCCATCCCGCTTCGTAGCCAACATGAGCAAGGCGAAGCGCAAGGGCCGGATGTTCATCGACTATCTGCGCAACGGCCAAGGCGCGACGGCGATCTGCCCCTGGTCAACGAGAGCACGCGCGGGAGCGCCCTGCGCCGTTCCCGTCACCTGGGACGAGTTACCTACCTTCAAAGCGGCCAACGCCTTCGACGTTTTTGGCGCCGCTGTGCGGGCGCAGCAGCCCGATGCCTGGGAAGGTTATTTCGAAACTGAACAAATCCTGACTGCCCGCATCCGCAAAGCGGTCCGATAGAATGCTAGGAAGCGCGGAGCTCGCGCCATGAAGATCGCTACCTTCAATGTGAACGGCGTCAACGGGCGCTTGCCGGTCCTGCTTCGCTGGCTGCATCAGGCGGAGCCGGATGTCGTTTGCCTTCAGGAATTGAAATCGCCCGATGAGCGGTTTCCGCACGACGCGATCGAGAAAGCCGGGTATGGCGCGATTTGGCAGGGGCAGAAAAGCTGGAACGGGGTGGCGATCCTGGCCCGCGGTCGCGAACCCATCGAAACCCGCCGGGGGCTGCCGGGCGATCTCGATGACGCGCACAGTCGCTACATCGAAGCCGCCATCGAGGGTGTGCTTGTCGGCTGCCTCTATCTGCCGAACGGCAATCCGGCGCCTGGCCCGAAATTTGACTACAAGCTGCGCTGGTTCGAACGCCTACGAAGCTACTCTGCAGAGTTGCTCGCACTCAAGACGCCCATCGTACTTGCTGGTGACTACAACGTCATGCCGACGGATTTGGACGTCTACAAACCGGAACGCTGGCGCGACGACGCGCTCTTTCGCCCGGAGGTCAGGGCGGCATTCCACTCCCTGTCCGAACAGGGCTGGACCGACGCGCTCCGTAAACTTCACCCCGACGAACGCATTTACACGTTTTGGGACTATTTCCGGAACGCCTGGGGGCGAGACGCCGGCCTGCGTATTGACCACCTGCTATTGTCACCGTCCATCGTCGGCCGACTGCACGAGGCCGGAGTCGACCGGTACGTCCGCGGTTGGGAAAAGGCGAGCGATCACGCCCCGGCCTGGATTGAACTGGCGGCGGCGTAAGCATGGCCGTTGACGATCCATTCGACCTCGCCCGATTTCGTGCCGCACAGGAGCCGATCTTCGATACCGCCATGGCCGAGCTGCGCTCTGGGCGCAAGCGCTCCCACTGGATGTGGTTCGTTTTCCCGCAATTGCGCGGACTTGGACACTCGCCGACCGCGCAGCACTATGGGATCTCGTGCCAGGACGAGGCGCGGGCGTATCTGGCCGATGCCGTTCTTGGCGAACGCCTGCGTCATGCGACAGCCGCGGCTCTCGATGTCAGCGGACGCTCGGCATACGAGATCTTCGGCTCTCCAGACGATTTGAAGTTCCGGTCATCGATGACGCTGTTTGGCGAAACCGCCGGCGTTGATGGCCCAATCTTCCACCAGGCGCTAGACCGGTTTTTCGAGGGCGAGCGTGACCCGCGTACGATGAGTCTGCTCTGAAACAGCTCGTATGCGACCTCACAACCTTGGCGCCTGCGGTATACGCTGCCCTTTAGCTCGACAATGGTTGCCGCACGACGTCCTTCTGTTTAAATCTTTCCTGTGGCGCTGATGGCGGCCACCCTAAACCCCTCAAGCCGACGCCCATTCGGCACGTCGGGTAAATGGGCTTGAAACCTCTTCTCCGGATTACTTGTCGAGCACCTGGCGAACCTTCTGAGACAATGCCTTCAACGTCGCAGGCTTTTGAAGGAGCTGGACATCTGGGTCCAGCACACCGTTATGCACGATGGCGTTGCGAGTATATCCTGTGGTGTAGATCACCTTGAGGTCGGTTCGCAGCTGAAGCGCCTCTTCGACCAGCTGTCGGCCGTTCATATCGGGCATGACAACGTCGGTTAGAAGCAGCTTCACTTCGGGGTGCTCATGGAGCATGCGCAGGCCCGATTGTCCGCCATCCGCCGACAAGACACCATAGCCGAGATCGCGCAGCATCTGACCCGTGAGTTCGCGCACATTGTAATCGTCTTCCACGACGAGGATGACTTCGTGCGCAGCGCCAGCCGGAGTGTCACCGGACAGCTTTCGCGCCGACGCCTCTCCGGTCCCGTAATAGCGAGGCAGATAGATCCTCACCGTCGTGCCATGGCCGATCTCGGAATAGATCTTCACATGGCCACTTGACTGCTTCACGAAGCCGAACACCTGGCTGAGGCCCAGCCCCGTTCCCTTGCCGACGCCCTTTGTTGTGTAGAAGGGGTCGAACGCCTTCGCGATCACCTCCGGGGTCATGCCTGTCCCGGTGTCGGTCACGGCTATCATCACATATTGACCAGGCGCAATGCCATGCTCGACCGCATAGGCGTCGTCGATCCCAGCATTTCCAGTTTCAATGGTGAGCCGGCCGCCACCTGCCATTGCGTCGCGCGCATTGACAGACAGATTGACGATAGCGTTTTCCAGCTGATTACGGTCAGCAACGGTTTTCCAAAGCCCACTCGCCAGCACTGTCTCCATGTGGATGGTCTCGCCCAGGGTGCTTCGCAAAAGCTCGGACATCTCCGCCACCATGCCATTCGAATTGACCGGCTCCGGATCAAGCGGCTGCTGCCGCGAAAAGGCAAGCAACCGCTGCGTCAACGCGGCTGCCTTGGTAGCGCCGTCCATGGACGCTTCGATCAACTTCCCGATATCGTCATTGCCCGGTGAGATCCGGCGCTGAATGAGATTGAGGCCGGCGATGATAACGGCAAGCATGTTGTTGAAGTCGTGCGCGATGCCACCCGTCAGTTGCCCCACCGCTTCCATTTTTTGAGACTGCCGCAGCGTCTCCTCGACCGCCATGCGCTGCGCGACCTCATCGGCAATGATCCGCTCTTGCTCGGCATTCAGCCGCCGAAGCGCTTCGTTTGCCTGCTCTGCCGAAGCCCTGGCGCTCAAGAGTTCCTGCTCGTAGCGCCGGCGATCCGTTGCGTCGAAGATGGTCAATCTGACGAATTGCGGCACGCCCTCAGCGTCTCGCCGCTCCTGTGCATTGACAAGCGCGGGCAGCCGGCTGCCATCAGCTTTCAGGAAGTCGAGCGCGACTTCCCTGAACTCGCCTTGCATGCGCAGCAAAGGAGCAAAATGCGTCTCGTAGTAGATCTTCCCTGCGATCGGCAGCAGATCGGGCAGACGTTTGCCGACAAGGTGGTGCCCCTGGATCCCGAGCCATTCACAGAAGGTCTGGTTCACCCGCTGGATCACGCCGTCGCGAGAGGCCGAGATATAGCCGCACGGAGCCGTCTCAAAGAGGTCTTTGAGTTCGGCCCATTCCAGCGCCCGCGCATCTTCGCCTGAGGCCACGATATGCCACTCAAACAAAGCTGTTGATAGCGGCGATCGTTTCGGCCGGCGCACTCAGATTGGGGCAATGCCCGGTTGCGCTGAGATTGACGATCCGGCTGTTTTCCAAGCGATGGTGCACGTATTGGCCAACCACCTGCGGCGCGATCACATCATCCGAGCACTGCAGGATTAGTGAAGGAACCGAGAAGCCGTCGAGGTCAGCGCGATTGTCGGATAGAAAGGTGGCTCGGGCAAACCTCTTGGCGATGTCCGGATCGGTCCTGCAAAAGCTGTTCGTAAGCTCTTTGGCGAGTTCAGGCCGATCGGGATTGCCCATGATGATTGGTGCCATCGCGGTCGACCAGCCCATGTGATTGCTGTCAAGGAATTCCAGCAGTTCCGAGATTTGAGCTTCCGTAAAGCCGCCGACGTAATCATCCGTATTGATGTAGCAGGGCGACGGCCCCACAAGCACAAGCTTGCCGAAAAGCTCGGGCGCTTTCCTTGCGGCGAGAATGCCGATCATGGCGCTTACCGAATGCCCAACGAAAATGCCGCCAGTCATACTAAGCTCGCGGCAGAGCGCGACGACATCATCTGCATAGCCATCCAGGGTCGAATATCGCTTCGGATCATAGGCAGTGAGATCCGAGCCGCCTGCTCCTATATGATCAAAGGTGACGACGCGAAACCGGTCCTCGAACGCGGGCGCAACAAAGCGCCACATGTTTTGATCGCATCCGAAGCCATGCGCGAAGACGATTGTTGGAGGGCCAGCGCCCGATATTTGGACATTGTGCATGGCTGCTCGGGACATCATTGCGACCTCGATTTGCCAAACCTCCTTGTCGAAATTCGGCGATCCGCGAATTTCGCATCTGCACATACCAGCCGCAAGCCCATTTGGCATGCTGGCCCAATCTTGATGGAACTGCATCGCCGCAACTTTGTTTCTCGTCCGCCCCGTTTGTGAGGCGCTCAAGAAGGGAGACAATCATGGCGACGACAAAAAAGGCCTCGACCAAAGGCCTGAACGAGCTCTTCATCGATACATTGAAAGACATTTATTTTGCCGAGAAAAAGATTCTGGCGACACTTCCCAAGATGGCGAAGGCGGCACAAAGCCCCGATCTCAAGGCAGCGTTCGAAAAGCACCGCGGCCAGACCCAGGAGCATGTCGCACGCCTGGAGAAGATATTCAGCGCGCTCGGCAAGAAACCACAGGGCAAGACGTGCGCGGCCATCATGGGCATCACGGAGGAAGGCTCCGAAATCATGGACGAGTATAAAGGCTCTCCGGCTCTCGATGCCGGTCTGCTGGCCGCAGCTCAGGCAGTCGAGCATTATGAGATCTCCCGCTATGGCACGATGCGCACCTGGGCCAGCGAACTCGGCATGGATGAAGCAGTAGAGCTTCTCGAGCTTACCCTCGGCGAGGAGAAGGACACCGACGAAGCCCTTACGCAGCTCGCCGAGTCGGCCGTCAACGTTGCCGCCGAGGCGGCATAGCGAAGATCCGACTGGTTTTGAAAGTTTCAGGCCCCGACCGCCGAGCGTCGGGGCCTTCGCTTTTGGAAAAGGAACTGGTGCGTGGATCCGAGATGAAGAGTTAGCGCACAGTCGAGTTCGAGGGGGTTCTAAGGGGAAGATACTCGAAGACGACGTATTTCAGCCCACGTCTCGAGTGGCGAAACACCACTTGAGGCCTGCGTAACTAGCCCATCGCAGCCGCCCCTCTGAGGAAAAGCCCTCGCGAACGCAGTTGTCCGTTGCCTCGCAGCTATTCGCAGCCCTAGGCTTCAGGAAGCGGCTGCTGATCCTGATTCATCTGATGGATAAGGAGAAATCGGTGTCGGAGTTACTCTCTCTGGCGGGTGGGCAGAGCGCGCTTTTACAGCATTTGAGCGGCATGGCCAAACTTGGAATTGTGCGATCCCGCACCCAAGGCAAACGGCGTTTCTATTCCTGTACCTCGGAGGAGGCGACGATGGTCGTTAGCCTCCTCAGCGACATCGCCGAGAATGACGACCTTCCGATAGGGAAGAGATCGGGGAAGGGATCGTCGTTTTGGCGCTCTGGCTGATCAATATTCGCCCTCGCGGGTACTTGATCGCATCGAACTGACTCGCTTAGGGTGACGGGATGGTACAAACCTTTACGGTCACCAGCATAAGGCAGGAGGCGCAGGTAAGCGATGTCAGAGCTTCCGCCTGATAGGGTGAGACGCCATGGCTGATATGATCGCGCTCCTTTTGGAAGACGAAGTTCTCATTGCTCTGGACGTCGAGCACCACTTGGCCGAAGCTGGGTTTGAAGTCGTGCATGTCACCTCGTGCGCAGAGGCCGAACGCTACCTTGGAGATCAAAACCCCGATGTGGCGGTGATCGACCTGAAGCTAAGGGACGGTGTTTGCCACAGCGTTGCGCATACTCTTGCGGACCGCTCGATCCCTTTCATCGTTCATTCAGGCAACAACGAATTCGACGACAATCCCGAGCATCAGATTTTCGCCAAAGGAAGCTGGGTCCCGAAACCATCTGAGATGGCTGACCTAGCGGCCACGGCGATGTCGCTTGTCCAGCAGCGCGACCTGAAACGCGTGCTCGATAGTCGCAGGCGGGAACGATTCCGGTCCACCTGAAGCGACCCCGGACAGCATCCTCCAAGGCCGGTGAAGGTCGCACGCGCGATTTAGCAGAGAGGAGCGAAACACTTCGGACGTCGCGGCGATGTCAGCATGCGTGGCGGAATAAGGCAGGCGGCCGCGTGTGGCCACTGCTCGCTCCTCGGTACACGGTTCTGCGCGAGGCTGACGAGAACTTGGCGTCCCGCAACTCTGAGTCGTCGTGCTTTAGGCCTCACTGGCTACTGTGGCCTCTACCCAGGCCACCGGCGCTTCCAAACTCCAAACGATGCCATGTTCGCCGTAGTCGAGGTTGCCTTTGCCTCCGAGCGCCTCGGGAGCAACCCGCTTCAGCACCACTGTTCCAAATCCACCCTGTCCGATGGTCTGAACTTTTGGACCATCTTTTTCAGCCCAGGTAAGCTGAAAGACCCCCTGAGTTCCCGAACCCGAAACGTTCCATCTGACCGAAATCGCCCCCTGATCTCCCAAAAGCGCGCCGTATTTGGCTGAATTGGTGGCGAGTTCGTGAAAAGCGATGCCAAGATATTGGACCGCATTGGGACTGAGGATAACGGCCGGGCCGGATAAGGAAATTCGGCCCTCGTCGCCGAATGGCTTGACCTGCGATAGCAGGAGTTCCAAAACGGTGACGCCCCTCCAGTCGCCCATAACGAGCAGATCGTGCGAGCGTGAGAGAGCCATGATCCGCTCACGAACCTGCCGCTCGAACGCTGCGGGGTTGTCGGCGCGCTTGTTTGTTTCTCTGATCATAGAGAGAATAACGGAATACTGGTTTTTAACCCGATGGTTGACCTCGCGCATGAGCATGCGGATGCGATGTTCGCTCTCCTTAGCCATCGAGATGTCTCGGGCGATCTTGGAGGCGCCGATGATCTGGCCGACGGCATTGCGCACAGGTGATATCGTCAGCGAGACTGGAACGAGGCTGCCATCCTTTCGCTGCCGCTCTGTTTCGAAGCTCTCAACTCGCTCACCGCGGCGGATGCGTTCAAGGATGCGCGGTTCCTCGTCCTGATGCTGAGCCGGGATGAGCATCGTGACAGACCGCCCGATGGCCTCCTCGGCAGTGTAGCCGAACAGACGTTCGGCGCCGTGATTCCAACTCGTGATATTCGTGTTCAGATCCTTGCTGACGATGGCATCGAACGAGGATTCCACAATGGCTGACAAATGATGGCGGACCTCCTCGGCCCGTTGGGCATCGGTTAGGTCAAGCAGCATATTGACCGCACCAACCAGATCGCCCGTCTCGTCTCGTATAGGAGTTGGATAAGGCTGAAATGGGAAGAAGGACCCGTCCGGACGTTGAGCTATGGCCTGCTGGTCGTAAACTGGCCGGTTCTCCTTGAGCGCAATCGCCATCGGGCATTCGTCATGCGGCAGTTCCTTGCCGTCGGGCGTGAACAGCTTGAATGTGACACACCATTTGTCCTTGCCGACCTCAGGGTCCCGGCCTGCGAGCGCCGCAGCAGCGCGGTTGTAATAGGTGATCGTGCCATGCGGGTCAGTGGTGTAAATGGCGACCGGAAGCGCATCCAGAATCTGATGGTAGGTACTGTCCTTGCGCCGCAACTCGCTACGAGTTCGCTCCAGGTCGGTTAAATCGACGGTGAAGCATCTCGTGTTGATCAGCTTTCCGTCGACGAAATGGCCACTCGATGTGATCTCTACGTGCTTGATCGACCCGTCGAAGGCCCTCAATCGCGCCGGATACCTCGTGATCTTTTCCCCACGGGTCAGGCGATCCAAAACATCCTCGATCACGTCCCGGTCAGGATGGAATTCGCCAATGTGGCGCCCCACATAATCCTCTGCCGGATAGCCAACCAAATCGAGTTCAGCTTTGTTGGCGTGCAGAATGACGCCCTCTGCGCTCACGAGATGAAGCGCAACAGCACCGTTCTCAAAGAAATCCCTGTAATCAAAGTCCCGGCCGGTCTCGGAATTGTCGATCTTATCGAACGCGATAACGTCTTCCAGCGACAGTTCGCTCATCCCCACCCCTTTTAAGTTCAACCCGCTTCAACGTAACACGGAAGAATTCGTTCCCTCCGCCTCTGCGCAACGGAGACATTGCGTGGAACGGCCGACACCCGTTGGGAGGCATCGGCTCAGTGATGGCAGGGTACGGGGGTCATCGAGGTTGGATTTCGCGGATCGCTATGTTGAAACCCGCAAAGACAAGGGGTCGGGCAGAAGCTTCTTACAGAGGCTGAAAGTCGTCTAGCAGCACTTGGCTGTAAGAAGGTGAATTTGCAAGTGGTCGAATCCAATGCTGGCGTAGCCGAGTTCTACGAACGATCAGGTTATCCGATCGAGCCGGGTTCAGCATGACTAAGCACCTTCCGCCTCTCTTTGGAGCGTCCGCAATCTGAGATTCAGCCATCGGCCTAGTGGCGAAATCCGTTGGCCGAGGTAGACCGGATGCCAATGAGTTAGCAGACGTCTCGCGCGTTGTAGCAGGCGCGCTCGCTAACGCCGGGAACATTAGAGCCTGGTCCGAGTTCGGCGTTTAAAAGCAACCCGGTCACAAAATTTGGCACATGTTCCTTCTCCGAATGTTCTAACCCGTAAGCTCCAGAACATCTCTGATCTCACTCAGTCGGATATCACCGTTTTAGAGAGCATCCAATTTCAGAAACGGGACTATCAGGCCAACCAGGACATCGTGCGCGAGGGAGATCGGCCCACCCATTCATTCGTGGTTTTGGACGGTCTGGTGGGCTCCACCAAGCTCACGGGCGAGGGCAAACGGCAGATCACGTCGTTCTTTGTTCCGGGAGACATTCCTGACCTCCACGGAATGCATCTCTCTATTTTGGATTGCGCGTTCTCACCCCTCACGCGCGTTACCGTGGGCCTCATGCGGCATGATGCGTTGCGAGCCATTTGCGACCAACATCCTTCCATAGCGACTGTGTTTTGGCGCTCGACCGTGATCGACGCCGCGATCTATCGAGAGTGGGTCACAAATGTTGGAAGGCGCGACGCCTATGCTCGCATGGCGCACATTCTATGCGAGCTCATCGTCCGCCTTCACTCCATGGGGCTCATCAAGGATCATGTGGCGGAGCTTCCCATCACGCAGGCAGAACTTGCCGACGCGTTGGGCTTATCGACCGTGCACGTGAACCGAATGCTTCAAGAACTACGAGGCGCCAGGTTGATCGTCACCAAGGGCTCGCGATTGCACGCTGTCGATTGGTCTGGTCTCGTACGAGCAGGAGATTTCGATACCGGCTATCTACACCAAAAAAACGCGAGAATGCTGTGAGAGGGGCTGGAGGGCGAGATATTCTTTGACACCGGAGACAGCCATGCGGTCATTAAAAGATGAGGTAGGCATCGACTCGACGGGCTCGAGGAGCACGTCGTGAGGCATCGGAGGCTTGATCGACTTGGTGAAAGAATCTCCGAAGGATCTCGACAGCCAGCAATTATTCATTCAGGTCCGGGACCAGAATGGCAAAAAGCTGCCGAGGCTGAGCGTATCTTTTCATATGCCGTGCAATCCATATCTGGGCCGCCATGTCGGGCAGCTTCATGCCATGCACCTTTGGGCGAGGGACCGGATGGACCAGATTGGCGCATATGGTTTCGAAAACATCCAAGGGCAGGTGCGTCGAAGCTTGTGAATTCCTTGAGGCAGTCGGCAACCCGACCAGACTATTGGTCTTGGCTCATTTGCTCGATCGGGAGCAGTCGGTAAACGAGCTGTTGGAGAAGGTAGGGAGCAACCACACTCAAGCGCCGCTCTCGCAAAATCTGGCCAAACTGCGTAGGGCCGGACTGGTGAACACCCGGCGGGAAAGCCAGTGGATATATTACTCCTGCGATTCGCCCGCCGTGCGCCAGTTGTTGGCCTTCTTGGAACACACCTTTGGCGATATCAGGCCGAAGGCATCGAGCCCGACCGCGCATGTTTCTCGATAGCGGACGATCTCGGGCGGGATCCTACGAAAAGCCAGAACTGAAGAAGCGCGAGCGGCTGGGTAACATAGCTGTCCAGGTGATCGCGATATCCGGCGGGGTCGAATGATTAGGAAGGCTTATAAGAAGCCCGAACTCACCAAGCGCGAGAAACTTTCGGGCGTGTTGAGGAATTCGATCGCATTCGCCGGCGTATTCGGCTCCAACGATTTTTTCTTCCTCTGGGATGACTTTTCACCGTGGAACTTCCCAGGGATCGGCGAGGTCAGATTGCCTCGTCCATTCTGGATCTGGATGCTCGTCAGGCACGGCCAGGCTGTACTCGTAAACGGCGGCTTGCTCTTCATCGACAACCCGGAACCAATGATCCTGTAGAGCCCTTGGCGATACCTTTTGACCACCAGCCGCGGCTTCTGCGGCTTTCATCGGATCGTCGACTACAACAACGGCAGATGACAAGACCGCGTCGCCTTCGATCTCTTCCACTTGGTACTTCGTCATCGGTAGTCTCAGCCGCGTTTGAGGTTTTTCGCCTCGCGTTCCAGCGTGGCGCGGTCATTGCCGTGTTGCTTTATCAGGTCGCGCACCTGTTGGGCCGTGATTCCCGTCTTCTCGTCGAAATAACGAATCTCTATTCTTCCTCTACGGAGACGCGGTTTCGATCTCGAGAGTCTCGCTTGCTCTTGTCATCCGCCATCATTGTTCCTCCACTCCGATGGATGCCAACGTAGTTCCGCGAGCTTTGTTGCATCGCGCTAACGGTTTGCGGGTTCGGAACTATTTTAGCTAAAGCTGATTGAACCGCATATCCGTCGTGAGTTCGGTGCATGCGTCTGAAGTTCATCAAGCCCATGGAGCCTGAGCTCGTCGATACACCGCCTCAGGGCGACGAGTGGATCCATGAATTCAAGTTCGACGGCTACCGCACCCAGCTCATCAAGGACGAAGACGGAATTCGGCTGTTTACAAAGAACGGTTACGACTGGACGGGTCGTTATGTTCAACTTGCCGGCGAAGCCACGGCGATCGAGGCGGCAAGCTTCATCATCGATGGCGAGGCGATTACGATCAACGAGGCGGGCCTGACAGACGTCCACGTGCTGCAATCCGCCGTCACCAGCCGCAAACCCTCGCGCGACCTCTATCTGGTCGCGTTCGACTTGCTGCACCTCAACGGCCACGATCTGCGCAATATGCCGATAGAAGATCGTCGTGAGATCCTGCAGGCGTTGCTTCCGACCGGCCATATCCAGTTCAGCGAAGCGATGCCGGGCGCTGGCGCCGCTGTCTATCACATGGTGGACCAGGCCGGCCTTGAAGGCATGGTGTCGAAGCGCAAGGGCGGCGTCTATCGCAGCGGCCCGACGATGAACTGGCGCAAGATCAAGTGCTATGCCGAAAAGGAGATGGATATCATCGGCGTCCAGCGCGAGGCGGGCAAACCTGCCATGGTGCTGATGGCCGACAAGGGCCGCTATGCCGGCGGCGCCTTCGTCACGTTCAAGGCCGACAAGCGCCAGCGTCTGTGGGACCGGGTTAAGGGGAAGGTAGGAGGGCCGGTGCCGAAAGGGATAAAGAGCGACAAGGCCGAATGGCTAAAGCCCGGTCTTGTCGGGCTTGTGAAGTTCCTGAAGGGAGAAGAAAAGCTGCGCCATGCGAAGCTGCTGGATTTTCGCGAGAAATCTTGAACCTGGGCGGTCAAGACTCTCACGGTTCCGTTCCTATTCTTCGCAGATTGTGCGGCCGTTTCTTCGTTAAAAGGACCACCCCGGCTTCGCCGGTTCAAATTCGCGCATCCGCTTCTTGTTCGCGAAGAGCTGTCGACCAGCATGGCCGGTTTGTTCTCGGCGCGCTGGGATATTGTGCCTGATTGGGCTCGCGATGGAGTAGAATGATCGTAAGCCTGCTGCGGCCATCAGGTCCAGGCGATTGCATAATTGACAGCCCCAATCGCGACTTAGCTAATGTCCGTCCGAACGCGTACAAATAGCCTCCCCTGAAGCGAAGGCCCCACGAGATTTCGGCAGACGGCCACGTCGAACCCGAGCAGCTAACTATGCTGGCGGACATCCTGGCCAATCGATCGGGCATTCCGGCGGGAAGCCCAGAGTGCGAGACCCTGGCTAGGAGCATTCTCACCCTGTTCACTGGAGGTATGACCGCCATTGACGATCTAAAGCCGGCGTTAACCGGAACCCGCGACACAGCTTAGGGTCAGGAACAAAGATCGCGCTGCTCTGTTCGGCACTGATGGCGCTCTACTATTTTGATCTAACCGACAACGGAACCGCATACCCGGACACTGAAGGAACCGACCTTCCGAGCCTGCAATCGGCTGAAGACGAGGCGGCAAAGGCGCTCCTAGAAATAGCAAAGGACAAGATGCCGGACGGCACCTTCCGCGAGGTGGCACTGTATGTGCATGACGGTTCGAGCAAACCCATTTTTGTGGTAAAGGTCACGTTCGAACTCATCCGCAACGGGTCTGATGCCCGTGGAACCGTGGGAACCTGACGACTTCCGAACCGTGAGTGCGCGCCTCTACCAGCAACGGGCGCGGGCATATGTCGAGGACCTGCGTGCAGGGACCGAAAAGACGCGCCGGGTAATCGAGGATTCCCGCAAGCTGCTAGATCGGCTTGCCGCCAAGTCAGGCGCTATCCTGTACGTGGTTCCGTTCCGCAATGTCATGGCTCATGTTCAGCCCGGTGTAGAGAAGGCTATTTCGACACTGAACAAATCCTGACCGCCATTCCAAGCGCGGCGAGATCACGATCATCGACCGGAATGATCCAACTCACGCATGGCGCAGATGGGAAGGAGGAGCAACCTCAGTTCGACATCACCACCGGATGATTGTTCGGAATGGGACATGCCCTTGAAGGCTGTCTAATGTTGGCGCTAAATCATTTTGGTCTGCGTTCAGGGAGGAATTCTCGTGACCGACGCTTTTCATTCCATCACGGTTGAACGAGCCGCAGAGGCCTATGTTATTTCCAGAGGCAAAGCTCGGTTCCTGTCCATTGCACAGGCAATTCGCGCCATCCGAACACTCATGCCGACCTGTAGGGCCTCTGACCGCCAATTGGAGGAAATGTTGGCGGCGGCATCCATCGTTCACGGTGTGGCTGTGGCGTTCGATAAAACGACGGCCGACGGCGTAGCGCCACAGCTCCATTCCTAGCTGGTCGGTGCTTGCGTCCGCTCAGAAGGTTCAAATGGGCAAGTCGGTCGGCCTGCGCTAGAAACCAGGGCCAACAGGTCAAGACATGCAGTCCGGCGCAAGCAGCAGCATGCCGTATTTTGCCCAAAGCTGCTCGCAGTGCTGCACCCTCAAGCTTGGGCGCTCCCGCGGCCCAAAGAAGATCATCGCGGCGCGAACGTCGTAGCCCAACACGGACGCATTTGCGATGAACTGGACTGCCTCCCCTAAACTGCGAAGCTCAAGGGCAGCTTCTTTCTTGTTCACGGCGTCGAATACACCGAGCACCTGCACTTCGTCCTCGCGTGAAGCCAATACAGCAGCCATGGCCTCGTCACTCATCATCCCCATTACTGGACACGCAATTGCTGCTCAAGAACGCCGACGGTAGCACTTGCGTTGATGCTCGATTGGACCTGGCAACGGCTTCTTCGTTCGTCCTCGTTTGCTCTGGTGGCGAGCCAAATAGCGGCAGACTTTGTGAGACCCGTGAGGCACTCACCTGCAAACTCCGCCGGCTCGTCGGTCGCGGCGTCGAACACCGCCCACGTTTCGCACGGTTCCTGAATGAACAAGAATCTCACATTAGGCTCCGCTAAACTTTGCCCCAAACATAAGCGGAGGCAAATTGTTCCGGCGGAGCGTGTTCTTGAAGTTAGACATCTGTCGACCAATGCAGCACAGCCCGGGGTCGCCCGGCCCGGCAAACGCCGGGGCGGGCTAGAGCCGGTACCAGGGTCATGCCGCTTGGGCCGTGCATGAGTTCGCAGGAACGCCAAGCGCTGCCAGCGCGATCTCAATTTCGGCGTCATTGACATGGGCCGTCACCAAAACGATCCCTTCGACCGGATCCACATCCACGAGCCTCCCCGCGGCAGCTGCCACGGATCCGATCAGCCCGCCAGCAACGCTGGCGCAAGCGAGCGCCGCCAGTGCTGTCGGCGAGAGCCCCGCGCCGTAAGGGTTGATCAAAAACGCCACAAGAGCACTCCCGCTGAAAATCGCGGTAAGAATTGCAGCCGGAGCGATCCCCAAACCAGCCACCTCGTCGCGGTAAGGTCCGATAACGGCGATCCGCACGCGGGCAATTCCCGCTGCCACTAGGTCGCCTGCGGCTTTGGCTGCTTCGGCCCGGGAGTCAAAAAGTCTGCTGAGTGTCGGCATGGTCGGCGACGTTGCCCGGCGATAGATCGTTGACGAAGGAGGCCGCGATAAGTTCGTCACCATCGATCCGAGCCAGTCCATCCCTATGATCGCGACGACTTTCTCGACAAGTCATCAATTTGCCTTGGGCGATCTTGGCCGCCTGCATTCTGGCTCGAAGGCTGGCCATACGCATCCCCAAGGCAAGGGATGTGACAGTTCCATTTAGCATTGTTCGATAATCCTTTGATTGATGCCAGTGTGGGAGGGCGAAGTTGTGATCTGAAGCCCCCTGGCCTAAGAGCACCATGCGGGAATCCAGGCTGAGCGCTGCCGCGCCTCTTCAAGTGCTGACGGCTGCTCATGCTTGTGCGAAGGGTCTGAATTGTGAGGATAGGTGATCCGAACTGGCGTTGGCACGGCTCGCACCGATGCGAGGCGACGACCTGAAACCAGCTGCCTGCTCTCTTCAAGGCGAAACCGCAATGGGGACATTCAAGCGTCGTCTTGCACATCAGCAATCGTCGGGAGAGTGCCATCTCCCATCAGCGTCACACATGATAAAGTTCCGGCTCGCGGCCCGAAACGTCACGCAAATCGAATGTTCCGGATGCAGGGCTTCGGTCGGAAGCAACCGGACCAAAATCCGATCAACGAAGCGGCAGCCTCAAGCCTGAGGTCCTTCCCATACATCCCATGATCTAATCGGAGGCGTTTTCATCGCTCAACGCTAAAGAAACAGCGTTCTCTATGCTCCGCCTCTCATGCCGGCCTCTCGCAAGCAGCTCCCTTGAACGCCGTAAATTACGACTTTGCCTGCCGAAGTGAGCACCGCCATCATGCGTGACGGGAAGCTCCCTTTCGGACGCGTTGTCTATGCAAGTCCGGCAGCTCTCAAGCAGAACTCGAACCATGGTCTCGTCTGCCCCGGTGCCGGAGAAAATTCTCACGAGATTGCGAGCTTGTTGATCCCACTCGGATTCGGGAACGGCGCCCTCAACGACTATGGCTTTGAGCGCATTTTTGATCACATCAAAATCAAAGGCGGAAATCACCGGCCGATCACGGGTCATTGGCTTCTCCCTCGGGATCCGACGTACAGCCAACGAGTCGGTTGGAAGCACCAATGTCACCTTCCCACACGTCAACCCTCCGGGCATTAACCTGCGTTAACGCAACTGGGTGCTCCGTCACTTTCTGCTCGCCACCAGGCGTGGCGAATTCGAAACATAGCTACGGTTGGACCTGCCCGAAGAGTGAGGCGACCGACGCCGGTTCGGGGGCGGCGGGGCAACGCCGGTCGCATCAAGGATAGGGACCATGGGTTCAGCAAACTACGTTGCGATTGGTCCTTCCAGAAGGAGAAGCGATTCGTGCGGCAATAGCAATTGTCCTCTCCGGGCTTAAATCTTTGAGGTCGATGCGACTGTCCGCCGGAAGGAAAAGTCCACGACCCCGATTGCACCGGAACCGGCAATGACACTGCGGATCAGCCGAGGCATTGCCGGACAAGCCTTCGAAAGCCTTGCCCGCCTTGCCATTTTGTACCTGGATCGAGCTCTGACTTCGTCCTCCGCTTTCTTGCGCGATGTCTCTGCGGCGTCGATCAGCGTTACTGGCAGGCAGTTGTCGTTCAAACCTTGGGTCGCGGCCATGTACGTCTCCCTTGCGGAGCCGAACTTGGACTTGGCGGGAGTGTTCCCCTGCAGCATCATGCTGCACATGCTCTCAATTGCGGAGGTACCCTGATCGACGGCTTGCCTGGTCCGTTGTGAGCTTTTTCTGCGGATTGGGAACCTGTTTTTCTCAGGCAGGTTCGAATGGCGGCAGCTCCCGTGCTGCTGGTCAGGTCCCCCAAGACCCGGCCGGGCCCGCTTCTCTCGCCAGTGAGGCGGGCCCACTGCGATCGAAACTGCGGCGGCTTGGCTTGGAACCTAAATGACCGTTGCTGGTTGGGCGCTTCGTGGCGCCTGCTCTCGATGGCTCGCCGCTGGTTGAGGTGCGGATCTCAACCGCCCGCGCTTCTGCCGAGGGGCGCGGGCAAACCATTTAGGGGCCGATATTCCACGCAAGGTCGACAAGCTAAGGCACGAACGGACCGACCGCGAATCTCGCGTCGTCATTCGAGGCGGAGCGCAAAGCCCGTGAAGCAAAGACGGCTCGGTTGAAAGCCGGTCGGCTGGGGCAGCCTTCGAAAGGCGAAACGACTGGTGGCGGCGGACCCCGCGCTGCATTCCTTCCCCGCCTTGTCAGCCGTTTGAGATTGTGGACGACGCCGGCGTTGTGATGGCGATCGTGGCGTTCACTCAGGCTGCGAACTATAGCGATAGTTCATCTTGCCTATGAGGCGTTCGTATTCATCCTCAGCCGGGCTGTAGGTCCCGTCGGCGACCCGTACTAAGCCATTGCGGTCTCGGATGACGATTTCACCACGGGTTGCCCGTATCAGCCCCTTACCCTCCAATTCCTGGATAGCAACGGTAACGCCCGGCCGACGAACGCCCAGCATTACCGCCATGAATTCGTGGGTAATGTAAAAATGGTCGTTAGGAGCGCGGTCGTGACACATGAGCAGCCAGCGCGCCAAGCGCTCGTTCAATTTCGAGCGAGCATTGACCAGCGCCGTGAAGCCCGTCTGAATAAAGAGGGTCGCCACGTAGCGCAGCAGAAAAGTCTTGAGGCTTGCGCTCGCGGCCAGAGCCTCCACCAGGGCTGCGGCCGGGACACGGAACCCGCTCCCCGCTAACTGCATGTAGGTGTCATGCACACAGTGGTCATCTCCGAGTATCAGCATAACACCGGTCATGCCTTCGGAACCGATCAAGCCGATTTCCGTGTCGCCGCCCTTCGGAATTGTGGCAACGATCGAGGCGATCCCCTCCTCAATGAAATAGACGTTCTCGATAATGGAGTTGGCAGTTTCAAGCGGCGTGCGCAGCGGCAACGCGACGTGCTCCAGGTATGGGTCGATCAGCGCCAAATCCGGGGCACTCAGGCGCTGCAACAATTGGTTCTGATAGTGACGTGGGACCGAATCAGACATTGCTCTTCCCCAAGCAGGGCAAGAGCTTGCCAATCTCCCAGCCGTTCGCGCCCGTATAAACGTGCAAACGATGAATCGACATTAGGCCCTTTCCGCCGCAAGGGCCAATCAATTAACTATCAAGGCTGCGTGCCGACCTTTTGCGCCGCTTCCGAAAAGGGAAAGCGTAGGACCAGAGCGTTGTTTTCATCGACGATCTCGAAGGCAGCCTTGGTCAGCACCGATTTGCCGCGCAGGAGTTCCTCGGCAAGGATTTCCTTCGCGGCAGCCATTGCATCTTGCTCGACGCTGGCCAGATCGGCAAACTCCTGCCCCTCAGGATCTTCTTTCAGATCGCCCTGCTGGTTACGGACATGAAAAAAATATCTCGGCATGCTGACTCCGCTCGATTGGACTATTTAACCGCGGGGTGAGCGATGGAAAGCGTCGGAAACGTACCAACTGAGGATAGGTAATGTTTCGGGCAATGGGCCTGCCCGCCGCCGCGCGCTGTCTGCGGTAGAGGACCAGCACACGGAGCGAAGGCGACCGTAGAACAAGCAGGAGCGCACAGCCAGCTGTGGCGTAACGTATATCCACCAGACGACGCGTATGTCCTCTAGAAGCAGAGTTCCCTTGCCAGCTCGACGAATGCTTCGTGCGGCGTGGATCGCGTCACCTGGGCAATAAATGCAGAGTTCCGTCGGAACGCGGCATCCTCCTCCAAAACGCCAATCAACCGCCCTGCCTCAACCCCTTCGGCCCCTCGTCCGAACGGCTCGAACTACACCAGCGCAACATCCTCGAACCGGACCTCATCGGCAGGCAGCAGGTCTACTTTCCTTAGGCCTGCGTCGAACCCCGAAAGAAGGCGATTATGGTGATCGACAATCTGCTCGGCCAAGAGGGATCCGAAATCCGCTGTAGCGTGGCCATCTCGCACAAGCGTCACATCGAATCCCTCCGAGACGGCGCGGCGCGTAGTGGTGTCAACACAGAATTGCGTCATGCAACCACCGATAACCAGTCGATCAACGTCGAGCTTCCGAAGCCGGAAAGCTAAATCGGTGTCGTGGAAGGCGTCACAGCTCCGCTTGTGAATGAGAACGGTGTCGGGGTTGGCGGACACCTCTTCGCGCAGCTGCCAGCCCCGCGACCCAACTTCAAGTCGGTGCCCTGCGTCGCCGTCGTGCTGAACGATGATGACGGGTACGCCGGCCGCCTCCGCCGCGAGTTTCAACCGGCCGAGCCGGGCCGCAACGGCTTCGAATTCGCGGTCGATAGCGACTTGCCGACCGGCATCGATCAGACCGGCGAGGATTCCCTGTTGCACATCGATGATCAAGAGTGCTGTAGTCATTAAACATCGCCCCAAGAGCCAGTTTGAAGAGGGTACCTCACCGAGATAACGCCGACTAGAGAGGTGGTCCACCCGATAGCGGCAAGAGACTGACGTCGAGTATAGTGGAACCGCGCCTTCGATCTCGAGACCTGACCGTGACCAGCACGCTGTCCAATGCCGGCAAACCGAGCATGGCACCGGCCGGCATACCCTGACGGCTTCGCCCCCGCATAGCTGAGCGATAAGAACTTCAGGGAGCCCGGCCTGCGTTTCACCTTTGGTTCCGTGGCAGGACTAGAGTTAAGCTGGCAAAGATCAAGCTACCATGATCGGGGGCAGGATCGGACAGTGGATGGAGGGCGGCACGTGATCGAGGTCATGTCAGCAATAGTAGTTTTTCTGCTGCTATGCGTTGGAGCAGGCTTAGGCATCCTTATTCGGGGCTGGCTTCCCGCGCAGCACCAGACTCCCGAAGCTACGCTGCTGATGCAGTTGACCGTCGGTTTGCTTGCAACCTTTGCGGCCGTCGTTCTGGGTCTTCTCACCGCGTCGGTGAAGCAGGCCTACGACAATTCGGCTCTCGACCGGCAGCAGTATGCGCTTCAGCTTGACCTGATGGATGCGTGCCTGCATGACTACGGGTCTGACGCGGCCCGAATTCGCGTCGAGGTCGAAGGTTACACCGCTGCCGTCATAGCGAGCACGTGGCCGAACGAAGCTCGGCCCACGGGTGTTGCCTACCCCGATACTTCGCGTATGCCTGTTGTGGGTGCCTCGCCCGGACTTGAAGAGCTGATGAACAAGATCGGTCTCGAGGTAAACGAACTAACGCCGGCCGATCCGCAACACACGGCGATCGCTGCGATGTGCCGTGCCCGATATGATAGCGTCTCTACGGCTCGCCTCGGCGTGATCGAGGCCGCGCGAAGTGAATTGCTGCAGCCCTTCTACGGAGTTCTGATCGTGTGGCTCATGATCATTTTCGCGTGCCACGGTCTCATCGCCCCACGGACGAAACTGACGTTGACCCTCATGCTTTTTAGCGCGATCTCACTCAGCAGCGTAATGTTCGTTATCGCAGACCTCAGTCAGCCCTATGGCGGATTTTTCAGCATATCCAGCGGGAGCATGCGTAGCGCTTTGGAGGCGATGCTGGCGCGGACCAGTTAGGAACCTCTCCGTCGGCAACAGCCATGCGGCGGGTCTGGCCAACTCGCTAGGGAGAGGGTTTTCGTCCCAATCAGGACCGACCCACATGTTAAGCTTGGGGGCACAGCAGCAAGACGCATGGAGCTAACTGTGCTTTACGGCAGGCCTCAGGGAAGCCGCCAGGCGCACCAGGTCCACCCGACGCTGCTGGCCGGTCTTTTCAAGCAAGTGCCGCGTGTGGGATTTCAGCGTGTTCGGTGAGATCGAGAGGGTCCGGGCGATCTCTTGGCTATCTCGGCCATTGATCGTGAGCTCGAAGATTCGCGTCTCTGCCGGCGACAGGTTGTAGAGCATGGCCGCAGCATCCAGAACGTATTTCGGGTCATCGCCCCGCTCGGCGACGAACACCGCCGCGACTGCTTCGCCAGGAACTCCGGAGCGCACGCAGCGACCGTTCAACGGAAGCACGTGCACCACGAACGGCTCGCTGTCCGTTCGCGTGCCGGGGATCGCGATGCCGCGCCGCCCGAGCGGGCCGTCACCCTCCGCGGCGGCGAGGATGGCCGCGGCGAGCCCGCCGGGCACGATCTCGCCTTTGATGTCCAGGCGGCCCATGCGATCGACAAGGGGATTCCCATTCGCCATCGCCTCGCGAGCGGCAGCGTTGGCGTGTATGATGTTTGCGCGACCATCGACAATGACCACGCTCGATCGCACCGCGTTGACGACCGCCTCGAACATCGTGCGCTGCTTGCGTTCCTCATCGAGGATACCTGTGATCAATGCAGCACGCCGAAGATGCGGGGCGATGATGCGCAGCCCCACGAGTACGTCTTCGGTGATGGGTCCCTCGTCCCGATGCCGACCCAAGCCGACGTTGCCAATCCGGAAGCGGTCTCGGGTCAAAAAAATGCCGATGCTGTCAATCAATCCCTCTGGCTCGGCGAGGTCGATGAAATACTTGTTGGACTCCAGCGCCTGCTGATTGGTCACGCTCAGGGTGGTAATTGGCTCCTCGAGCGGCATGCGTCCAACGCTCTCTGGACCTCCCAGCAAGTTGACGAGTTCCGCGTTGTATTCCGGCTTGGCCATCGCGGCGGCCCAATGGTCCGGGATATTGACCAGCACAGAAAGCGACGCCGTTTGCGCCCGTATGTCGTTCAGGGCCATCATGACGTTGTGCAGGCGAAAGTGCCTCCGTATCCCGTCCAGCGCGTCGTGCCATTTCTCAGGCTCGATAACGGCATCGTAGATTGCGCCGATCAGCTGAATCAACGTGACATCTATATTGTCCATGGTCATCCGCCCTGAGAACCAGAACAGACAATAGATCGGCGGGGCTAAGACTGCCAATAGACAATGGGGAAGTCTCGCCGGTCCATCAGGTGTGACGGCTGGTTTCCGCACGGGATTCGGGCGATCGGGCCGGCGCGGCGATAAGCCGGTGATAGCTCCCACCGGCAGGGTGATAACCATTGGCTGGCGAGCGCCGCGGACTTGAAGGCGTCGAACTATTCGCCCGCGTAAACCGTCGGCAGGCGTGGATGGCCGCGGCGATCAGGTTGCAACGCATTTGCTGCATTCGTGTGGGCACGGTGTCAATGACTGCGGGTGTGCAACGCCGCTACAATCGCGTTGAGGAACAGCCGCGATTGGTGGGATGTCTAAAGCCAGGCCCGCACACGCGGACGCAAGCGTCACCCGGGTGGAATAGGCCACCGAGCTGGTTTGGGCAGCGTGCAATCGGCGTCGGTTCGATCGAGAAGGCTGCCGCTGCATCAAGGACGGCAAAGGCTGAAAACGTCACGCTAAGATTTCATCTCTGACCTCCCCGCTCAAGAGCGGTCCAAGATAATCGCGCGGCATCACCCCTAGGGGTGATCGCGGCACGCGGTCAGTTTGCTATGAAAGCAGCTCGTGGGCTTCTTTTGTTGTTCGCCTGGAGCGACGGCCGGTGGAGGACAGGTCATGGCAATCTTAGCAGTATATCCCGAAAAGATGGGTGGATCTGCTTGATGGGCTGCTATCGTCTTGCTTTCCGCGCGATCCGGCGACAATACGCCAAGGCACTCATGTGGCTCCTGTTCATGCCGCTTGCGCTCTGCATCGGCGGTGGCACGCGAGCAGACGACAATGCCCTGCACATGGGAGACATCGCAGCATCTGGATTTGCCGGAGTAACGCTGCAGACTGCCGGGCTCCCACCGGGTGTGGATCCGGCAACCAAAACCGTGATTGATCCCGACGGCGTCACGTTGCAAATCCTTGACGCAACCCAAATTCAGCAACCGGTCAAAGACCAGCAAATCGCACTTCCCGCCCGGAAGACCTTCAAGGCGAAAGAAATTGGCCACGTTTTCGGTTTGGCCTTCGACAATCTGCTACCGGACCTGCGCGGTTCGCCTGGTCTTTATGCGGCTGCAACTTCCGCCTTCGGCCTCCAAATCGTGGGACCCGACAGGGATAATGATGGCAAGCCCGACCGACTGATGACCGGCGCGCCGGGTGCCAGATTTATGGACGGACTCTTTGGCCCCGCAACTGACGGTGGGGGCGGCGCCATCTGGAAGATCGACGCCGCAACCGGAACCCTCAAACTCTACGCGGAAATCGCCACGAATACCGGACAAGGGATTGGCGGCATAGCTTTCGATCCGGTTAGCCGCTCGATCTATGTGTCTGATTTGGACACCGGTCTCATTCACCAATTCGTCGGCAACACGGCCACGGATGTGGCGCAATTCGATCACGGGCTGAAAGGCCGGCCGATGGCTGGGCAAGATGCCATCCCCGATGATGGTAAAACCATCACGCTGGAATCTCCCGATTTCGATTCCAGCAAGCCAGAAACCTGGGGCATGACCCCGGTGGGTCGCCGCATTGAAGCTCTCGCTGTTCATGGCGGCAGGCTTTTCTATGCCACGGCCGGGGATCATAGCATCTGGTCGATCGGCCTCGGGCCAGACGGATCTTTCCATGACGATGCGCGCATCGAATTCGGCGCAGGCGATCCCTCCTCCGATGTGGTGGGCTCCATCGTGTTTGATGGCGAGGGCGCCATCGTTGCCTTCCGCAACGAAGTTTTGAGCAACGGTGATTTTTCGGCATTCGCCAAGCCGGGTGCCAGCCCTGTGCTGCGTTATGTACTTGAGACGCCGGACGACCCGAACACGCCTTCTAAGTGGAATCTGGAAGCTGCCACCTATCCTGTTGGCGAGAACGAGGACCATGTGGACGCCAGCGGCGGCGCAGCCTTGCAATACGCCTACGGGCTCGACGGCACGCTGGACACGGGCACCTGTTCCGGGAGCCTGGTGGTTTCGGGCGACGCATTGGGGCCGCAGAAGAAAATCCATGGCCTCCAGATTGGACCAGAGGACCAATGGGGTACGGCGCCTGATCCTGATTTGAACGCCGGCTTCATCGCAATTGATCCAAATCAAGATGCGGAAGGCATGCGTGGCCATGCTGGCGGCGTTGCAGTTCTCGCGAATTGCGATGCCGGGGGCGGCTTCCCGCCTGTTGCCGACGGAAGTCAGGCAATGCCACCCGAGCAGGGCCAGACCTTCCCGCCTGTGGCGCCGGGCGGCAATGGACAGCCCATGCCCCCGGTCGATAGCGGCGGCAACCAAACGTTTCCGCCCGTGGATCAAACTAACGCACCAGGCACTCTTTCAATTACGAAATCCGCTGCCGTTGCGAAGTGTAATCCCAAGGGCGGCTGCGCATTCAATATCGACGTCAACAACGATGGCGGTGAAGTCGCCGGACCGATCGTCATCAACGAGCTGATTGAGGCCCCCCAAGCCACCCTCACGGGGGAGCCCAATGCGCCTTGGCAATGCACCAACGCGGCGCCGTTTACCTGTACCCATCCTGGCCCTGTTCCCGCCAACGGCAAGCTTTCGATGCGCGTGGTCTTCGCGCCAAACACCGCGCCGGACGTAAAGGAAATCAGGAACTGCGCCGCATTGCCAGGCGCGCTTGCGCCCCAGGTCCCAGTCCAGCAAGGCCAGAACCAGCAGCCGGCTGCGGTGGCGCTGCCACCGCCGGTGGCCAGCAATGCCGGAGGTCTCGCGGTTACGTCGACGCCGACAGGAGAAAGCTGCTCGCCCACCAAGGGTACTTGTGAATTCGCGGTGACCGTCACCAACTCGGGACCCGTACCGGTCACCGGCCCACTTACAATCAATGAAACGCTGGCCGTGGGTAGCCAGAGTCAGGCCAAGAACGACGCCAGTTCAATTCTGAAGCCTGGGGCCATGGTCTGCACGCCGAACGGCCGGGAGCTGAATTGCCAGGAGCCGAATGTGACCCTCGCTCCTGGAGAGAGCCGCGTGGTGAAGGCAAGTTTCAAGGTCGACACGGTCGAGGGTGGTGCCGCACAGTTCGTACAAAACCACGCTGTTGTCAGCTTTGGGCCGCTTGCCGGCGAGGCCAAGGCCGCGGTGGCATTCGAGGACAACAACAAGCTCCCGGAGCCGGCAGCTCCCAATGGTGGGCAGGCCGCGCAAGGCGGCGAGCAAGCCCAACAAGCTTGCGCGTCCATTCCGTTGGATCCCAACGCACCTTTCCAGCACGGTCCGGTGGTCATCTCGAAGAAAGGCCCGGCGAGCTGCCCGCTCGTTGGCCCCTGCACGTTTGAGATCACGCTGACCAACACCACCGACGCGGCGGTGCCGGGTCCCATACCCTTCACCGACACGCTCGATATTCCGGGGGCGAAGCTTTCCGACGCACCGATACCCGCGCCCTTCAGCTGCGCCAAGGGCGGACCGCCCCTCAATTGCTCCCTCGGCAACGGCGCCCAGGGTCTCGGCCCCCATGAGTCGAAAACCCTGCCGCTCACCTTCGATCTCGATCTGCCCGACGGCACCACCAGCTTGAAGAACTGCGCCGTGAAACCCGCGGCGCCAGCCGCGCCAGCGGCACCCCAGAAGAAGGCCATGCTGTCGAAACCTTCCCGAAAAAATCCGCTGATGAGCTATGCCAGCTTCCGCCCGGAGTCTTTCGCCGGCGGAGCCGGCCTGCTGCATCTGATCGCTGATCCAGGCGGCAATATTGGCGGGGTCAATGCGGTCTCAAAGGATTGTACGGTGTGGCGGCCGACAAACGGCAAATCAAGTGGCTTCAATATCCAGCAAAGCGATCATCTGACGGTAGCCTTCGCGCCGCTGAATGTGGATGTAGGAGGCAATGTAACGGGGTCGGCCACCTTCATCGAAGACAAGGGTGCCGTCAGCGGCAACGTCAGCGGCAAGATGTCGGGAAGTACATTTGATATCGACGTTGCCTGGAGCAATGGCTCATCCGGCCACTATCAAGGCGCGATTGACGACGATGGCACGGTGAGCGGCCGCATCAGGGCTCGCGCCACTGACGGCTCTGGCCATGTGCTCGCATTCCAAAATAACGGCATGCCGTGGTTCAAATGCACGAGCAGCAAGTTCTGCGAGGCCTATGCGGACGAGGCGGTTCGTTCGATGACGAACCTGGGTCACGAAGGCTGTCAGCCTACGGGGCCTGCGCAACGGTGGACGCTGGATCGGCAAAAACACATCGATTTCTGCATGGCACAGGCCAGCGCCGCCAATCCTACGCTCGATGCGGAAAAGCAGGCGCGTTCGGACCTTCTGGCACAATGCAAGGCCAACAGTCAGAAGGCAGCAGACGACAAGGCGAAATTGAACGACGCCCTGTGCAACGATTTTGCCCAGGAAAAAGTCGCCACCTTCGGCATGATCAGTCAAATGGACTGCGCCGCCAAAGCCGGCATCCCTGCGGTGCTTGACGCTGCCGCGATCAAGCAGGAGTGCATGGCCAAACCGCCCGGTTCCCAAGACGAGTTGGGCAAGCTCAAGGAGCCGATGCGCGCCATCGTTGCAGCCTGCTTCGCCGAAGTGAAGGCGAAGGGCGGCGTTCTGCCGCCTGAAGTTGGCGGCGGCGCAGCTTTAGATCCAGGTGCGGACGCGGCGGCTGGCGATCCGGCCCCCGAGCAATGCGCGATGGTGGACATCGTGCAGCCGGACCAGCAGGCTGCCCAGCCGGATGCACAGGTACCTCCGCCAGTTGACCAGGTCCCACCACCCGTTGAAGCGGCCAACGCCAATGGCCCACCGCAAGACCAGGGCAACGGCCTGACCGTTCAGAAATCGGCCGGCGCGGCAGACTGCACGGCCGGACGGCTCTGTGTGTTCAACATCCAGGTCACGAGCAAGACACCAAACCAGCCTGGCCCCGTCGTGGTCAAGGATGTTCCAGACAATCTGGCGGGTCTCAATTTGCCGGTCGACAAACCCTTCGTGGCTGCTCCGCCATCCTGGGTTTGCACCAACGGCGACATCATCACCTGCACCAATCCTGGGCCGGTGCCGCCTGAAGGGCTGACGTTGCAACTGAGCTTCGCGCCGGGGGCCAAGGCCACCGCCAAAACGTTCCAGAACTGCGCCTCGATCGACACAAAGCCAGGCCCAAACGATGGCAACCTGGCGCCTGAACCGTCCTGCGCCGAGGTCACGCTCAATCCAGCGGTTGCACCTGCGCCGGCAAACGGACCCAAGCTGGCGCTTAAAAAGATAGCCGATGATTGCAAGCTCAACGACGACAAGAACCGGTTTGAATGCAACTTCAGCATCACGATCACGAACGCGGGCGACGCCCCGTTCAAAGGTCCGATTACCATCAACGAAGCTATGCCAGGCCTCGATGGCTTGGGAGCGGGGGTCACCACTGTTCCGCCTTGGACTTGCATAGGACCCGATCCCCTGAATCCCGTGGCCAACAGTTGCAACAACCGTGATGCCAGCATCGATGCGCAGGCCAGCATCAGCCTGCCATTGGCGGTCACCATTCCACGGGATGCCAAGGGCCTGCCCTGCCAACTCGACAATACTGCAACGCTGGAAGGAGGCGATCCTGCCCAGGCGCCTGCCAAGGCAACGGCGACGATGCAGGGGGTGATCCCTGATCCTGCCAATCAGGGCAAGTGCAAGCTGCCCGCTCGCCCCAATCTCGTGGTCGAGAAGACGGTTGCGACCGCGGGCGGCGGGAAGCCGATGAGCTGCACGGTTGAAGGCAAGTGCAGTTTCAACATCCATGTCAAGAATGTCGGCGACGCCCCCTTCACCGGCCCGATCAGCTTGACGGATGTCGTCCAGGAGCGCTTGCCGCAAAACATGGAATTTGTGCCAAGCCAAAGCCCGGGCTGGTCTTGCACCGGCGTAAATAATTCAACCTCGCTGAAGTGCGATCACCCGGTGGTCACAATCAAGGAGGCAGGGCGCTTGGCCGACTCCTTGAGGATCGATGTGACACCGGGTGCCGCGACCTGGAAAAAGAACAATACGCTTACCAATTGCGCCGCGCTGGCCATTCCGGCCGGCGCCAAGGGACTGGGCAACGATCCCGGCACCAATGCGGGCGATGATAAAGCTTGCGCCAGCGTCAAGCTCGATCCGTTTTCCGTGAAAGTCACCAAGACCGGGGATCAATCCTGCGTGGTGGGATCGGACTGCCACTTCCAGATTAGGTTGTTCAACCCCGGCCCCATCGACCACAATGCACCGGTGACGATTTCGGACAAGCTCACCGGCCTTGCTTCGGCACCAATCGTCTCCATAAATCCCCCGCTGCCCTGCGCCGCTCAGCCGACCCAGATTCCGTTCAGCTGCACCTCGCCGGGTCCGGTCCGGCTTGATCTGGATGCCACAGATGGCAGCGAGTTTGGCCCCAGGACATTCGACATGATTGTGCGCCTGCCGGCCGACGCTGCTCAGGGGTCGTTCTCAAATTGCGCCGATGTAACAGACGGCACCGCCAATGCGTCGACCGGCCAATCCTGCGTTTCGGTGCAGGCCAAGCCAGCCCCGCCCGCGACGACGGCCGATTTGGTCATCGCCAAGACTGCCGGCGCGCAAACATGCGGCGAGGCGAAGCCATGCGACTTCAAGATCATCGTGACCAACAAATCCGCCCAAGCCTACCCTGGCGGCATTTCGATCTTTGACCTGATGGCGGCCGACGCTGCGCCGATGACGCAATACAAATTCGCCGGTCCGCCGGCAGCGCCATGGGTCTGCATCGGTTCAGCAGCGCCGGGCATGCAGTGCAACCATCCGGGCCCTCTGGGTGCAGGCGCATCCGTGGCCTTGCTGCTGTCGCTGCAGCCGTTGCCGGGTTCACTCGGGGACGCGAGGTTCGTAAACAACTGCGCGAATATTGAGGGGCAGCAGGCGGCAGCCAAATCCTGCGCGCAAATCGCCGTGGAGAAGCCGGCACCTTCCGCGCAGTGCAGGAACGGCATGACAATGACCGACGGCATTTGCGCTTGCCCCGCAAATACCAAATGGAATGGCCTGCAATGCGTCGGGCAAGGAATCGGTGGCGCGACCCCAAGCATCTCCAATGACACCCCTGCACCGATCGCGACGACACAGCCGGCAGAATGCAAATTCGGCATGACGCTGAACAGCAATGGCTTTTGCGCCTGCCCTGCGGGATCCAAATGGAATGGCGCAAGCTGCGCTGCCGGTCCCACGGGAACGCCCGGCGGCGGGGCCGGTTTAAGCAGGCCCATCGGCTCCGCGCCGGCGCCTGCGGCACAGGTAAAAGCCTGCCCGGCAGACCGGCCGGTGGGCGCTTATCCCGATTGCTGCCCTTCAGGTTCAGTATTTCGCAACGGTATCTGCAGGCGTGCTGTGGTCCTTCCCGCTTTGTGCAAGCAGGGCAAGGTGCACGATCGGTCCACCGGCAAATGCGTAAGCTGTCCGAAAGGCACGACGGCGCAAGGGGACTCCTGCGTCAGGCGTGCTCCGCCGCCGCAAGTGTGTCCGTCCGACCGGCCACTTGGCAACTATCCGAATTGCTGCCCGGTTGAACTTCCCCCTGATCGCCATGGGCGCTGCCGCCGCGTGCGCCAAACGCAGGAATGCGGCAGCAATCAATTCTTCGATCCCAATACGGGCCTGTGTGTGAGGCGTCCCTCTCAGCCGGCCGCCTGCCCGGCCGGCAGGCCGGTGGGGGCCTATCCCAATTGCTGCCCGACGGGAACGCACTTCGTTGGCCGCCGCTGCGTGCGCGATGAGCAAGAACAACAGCAGCAGCCCCGGCAGATCACATGCCCGGATGGAAGAGTGGTGACGAGCTACGCCATGTGCCGCATTGGCCGGCATACTCAACCACAACCGCAGGGACCGCGGCAGATCACGTGCCCGGATGGAAGAGTGGTGACAAGCTACGCCATGTGCCGCATTGGTCGCCACACCCAGCCGCAGGTGCATGATTGCCCGCCTGGATACAAGGTGCTCACGAAGCCGAACAAATACGGCGCCTTTTGCGAGATCATCCCGGTCACGCCGTCGCCAGCTCCACCGCCACCGCCACCGCCACCCCCTGCGCAGCCAAGGTGTGGGCCCGGCAAGCGCTTTGACCCACAGGCCGGGCCCAATGGCAGTTGCGTCCTCAACGTTGGCTGAGGCGAATCCACGATGAAAGTGCTCGCAGGGTTCTTGGTTTCGACTGTTCTTCTCCTGTTTGCCGGAGAAGGTCTTCAGGCGATGCCGCTGTCCCACGCCTCGTGTGCACATGCCGTGTGCAAAGCCCCCTTCATCGAAGGGGTCTCCCACAAGCATCATCACCGCAAGAAGCAGATCTATCCGGGTGGCGAACAATGGCAGTGCGCGGATGGTGAGATGCCCGATGGCAACGGCAACTGCCTGCCTGTTGCCGGCAGGCGGAACAAGACGCAGCAGCAGGCTCTCCCTCCAGTGGAGCAGTGCCCGGCAGGCCAGAACCTGAACCCGGGCACCGGCAATTGCTTCTCATGCTCCCACAACGACCATTTCGAAAATGGCCGTTGCGTGCCCTGCCAGCAAGGCTTCCATGTGAGCGGAGAGAGCTGTGTTGCCAATTGAAACGTGGAGGGTCAAATGTCAGACAACGCATCCATAGTGAGTGCAATTGCCGGTATCGCGATTGCAATGACGAGCACGCAGGCGCTGGCAAGTTGCAAGCAGGGGTTCTGCGTCAGCGGCCGTGATGAAGGATCCGTGCATATCGTAGAGTTCAGCACCACCTATACGAATGTCGATCATTTCAATGTATCGTCCGAGCGCATTGTCGGCGGGCAAATCGAACTCGGCAAGAACGAGACGCGCTTCCAAGTGTATATTCCCAGAGGTAAGCCGCCTACATTCAGCTATGCGATCCAGGCCTGCGCCTACGGCGGATTTCCGCCGCGGTCCAACTGCAAGCCTTGGGTTACCTTCACTCATACCGTGAAATGATAGAGGACGGGATGAGGATTATCCTGGCGACGATGGTTGTCCTTTCACTCTACCTTCCGGCGCATGCCGACGATGCGCAAGGCTGCAAGGACGCAGCACTTCTAGGGCGCTATCAGGGCGCCTCGATTGCCTGGTGCCGGTTCAAGGATTTTGATGAGCTGCAATTCATAGACGCACCGCATGACTATGGTGCATTGCTGGACCGCAATGCAGTGCAGGATCATTCGGGCGTCGAATGGCTTAAAAAACAGGGCCGGTCCAGCGAAGTTCGTTATGATCTGGCACCCGGCAGTTCGACGCTCGAGGTTGCGACAAACTACGAGGCGGCGCTCAAGTCGAAAGGGTTCTCGATCACCTTTTCCTGCACGGATCAGGAGTGCCTCACCGGCAGTGTGCGCGACACCTATGTTCTGGGCGAGCAACTGGATCCGGGCAACGTCGTCTCCACATCTTATGCCGATCATGCGCGTTATTTGCTGGCGGAGCTGAGCAGGCCGGAAGGCGACATCTATGCCAGCGTGCTTGTGGGCGATGATCAGGACAGATCCACAGCCTTCATACGCATCCTCGAGGAAAAGCCGATGGATGGCGGCAAGGTCGAGTCGCCCAAGGATCTCTCGGCCACATTGCAGCAGCAGGGCAGCGTCAATGTCTATGGCATACTCTTTGATTTTGACAAGGATGTGGTGAAATCGGAATCAAAACCGGCCCTTGACGAAATCGCCAAGGCGTTGAGTTCAAACCCCTCAATGCGCCTCAAGATCATTGGGCATACCGACAACCACGGCACAGCCGATTACAATTTGGATCTTTCAAGCCGGCGAGCGGCCAATGTCTCAGCGGCCCTGGTGGGAGGATATGGCATTGATCCCTCGCGTCTGAGCTATGAGGGTGCAGGCCTTACAAAACCCATCGCCTCCAACGATTCCGACGACGGCCGGGCCAAGAATCGCCGGGTCGAGCTGGTGGTGCAATGATCCACGGTTTCAAAACACTCATCGTCACAACGGTGGTGGTGGAATCGCTGGCGTCGGCCCAGGCCGCGACCGTCGTAAAATGTGAAACCGAAGACACCTTCATCGAAGGCTGGAAAAGTCCTATCACGCTAACCTACACTGGTGGCGACACCGGCGAACTCTCAGTCACATCTGACCACGTGAATTTCACCGTTCCCGCGCATCTGACCAAGGATCAGACTGATCTGCAGGGCACGAAAGTGGAACGGATCACGATGCTGGGCACAGCTCAGACCACCTCCAATATGCCGGAACCCGCCGCATTGAATACATGCATTGCAGGTGAGCTCAAACCGCAGCAGCAGACCGATACCGATGCTCAGGCCAACGCGTTTCTGAAGTGCGCCGGCAAAGTCCCATCGGTTCAAGTGCCGGTTACGGCGCATGCGATGATCATGCTGTTGCCGATCGACGATCCAGGAAAGCTTGAACCGATTGTGCAAACCAGCCGCCAGTACCTAGGCGTGAAATCTCCCTGGGGTGGAGACATATTGCTGGAAACTATCCCGGGTGGAGACTGCAAACTCAGCGAATGACGACCAATCGCAATGGCTGGCCGCGAACACTACCTTGACGCGCATTCCCGTATACCTTGTCGAGGACGGCGTCGGCCATTTACGGGCGTGACGCCCGTTGCCGTTGGCAACGGGTGAATGAAGACCAGCTTGTGTGTCGGCGCACGGTGCGCCTAGGCCGCCGAATAGGGGCTCTTGGCTGACCTTGCCCCAATTTCTATCCAGTTTTGAGTTCGTTTCCGGCGTAGGTTGTGCCCTGCTGGGTGGATGAAGCGACGGGCGCTGGCGCGGAGCCTTTGGCATAGCGCAGAGGTGAACTCGCTGCCATTGTCGCTGACGATCATCCGCGGCCGGCCGCGCTCGGTGATAAGCCGGTCCAATTCGTGGGCAACCCGCATGCCCGAGAGAGACGTATCAACGATGAGTGCTAGGCACTCTCTCGTCGTCGACGACGGCCAGGATGCGGAAGCGGCGCCCGTCGGTGAGCTGGTCCGATACGAAGTCGAGCGACCATCGCTCGTCGGGTCCCGATCGCCCGCTTGCGGCCGCCACGGCGGCGAACGGCGAGCTTCTCCTCCCGATAGAGCCGGAACAGCTTCTTGTGGTTCACGACCAAGCCCTCCACCCCGGCCTCGTGTTCCTTCAAAATTCCGATGATCTGCTCTTCAGAGAAGCGGCTACGTTTCATGTCCTGGTCCTCTCGATGGGCCAGAACGAACTTCAAACCGGATTAGGTCAGAGGGGCAAGGTCACGGCGAACAGCCGAACACCTTTATCTATCATCGCAATCTTGGCCGTTTGAGTCCCATGGCCGCAGCCGCGCTCTTTGCCAATTGCAAAGCCTCGATGCGCGCCTCGGCGGCCAACGTTCGATAGCCCACGTAGCGTCGCACGACGCTGTGCAGCCAAGCCCTCAGGCCTAACCCGTCGCACACCGGCTAGTCTTCACGGAGTCGCTGCGCCAAAGTATGCTTGCGCCGTTTGGCGCAAGCATACTGGACGTTTTTTCCCATGTGACGCAAGAGTTTTCGTGTCTTCAGCACACTGGATTGGCCTGATCAGGCGCCGTAGACGCCTTGAAGCTTCTCGAAAATTTCCGGCGCGATCTCATACTGCCGGGCCTTGCCACGGCCGATGGACGTCCGTCCCCAAGACTCCTTCAGGAGCCCGCGCACGACCAGCGGGTCAATTACTTCCTGAGCCGCTTTCCTAGTCATTCCAGTCACTTCGGTGACATTGCTTATGGTCAAGGCGGTGTCCGCTTTTTGCAGCGTGTACAGGAGATTTATCATGCCCAGCTGGCGTAGACGCGAATTGGGCGTCTCGTCCGGCAGGAGCTTTGACATGATCTCGTGCGTAGCCAAGGTCGCAAATACCGTGTTGTGCCAGCGCTGGTTTAATGGGCTTGGCATCTTCTTAACTATGCGTTATCGTGCAGTATGACAAGGTGGTGAAGCCTCCGGGCTGGCGGGCTAGTGAAGAGACAAACGGGGAGTAGCATGAAAGATGCAGTCATTCAGGCGCTTTCCGCCGTTTTACTCTGCGTCCCAATATACACTTTTTCGAGCTCTATGGCGCGTAGCGATGACTGGGGATGTCAGGTTCTCCTATGCCTCTCGAATCCCGGCGGCGCCACAGAGTACGGTGAATGTCGTCCGCCAATCGAGCGGTTGTGGAAACATTTGGCGCGAGGGCGATCCTTTCCGATTTGCCGCGGCGCCGGCTTCACTGCGACGAAGCCGCGTTACGAACCGTATTACTGCGATGCCGGATTCCGCCTCGTCACCAGATCGAGTGATCGCGGCCGCAGCGAAATGGGATGCGTTTCCACCGAACTCCAGACGGTCAGCGCGGATCTGTGCAGGAACAATGACAATGGCGGCCGTTCTGGCACCCTTGGATCCGCTCGTTGGGATCTATCCGACGGGAAACGCGTCTGCAAGGCCTACGTGAAGGAACGGCCGCATGTCCGCGAACAACCCCGCTATATCGACCTGACGATCGACGGCGCAGGCCAGCAGCGTGTGTGGTTCTAGCTCATGCCGGTAGCGTTCCTCGATCTCGCCCAGCAATGCGCCCCGCAAATCGCCAGGGAAACAATAGCCGCCGTCGTAAGCGTCGAGAGCGGCTTCCAACCCTTCGCCATCCGCATCAATTCCGATCGTCCGCTCGCCAAGCAGCCGAAGACCAGAGCCGAGGCGATTGAGACGGCAACGGTCCTGATCGCCGAGAGGCACAATATCGATCTTGGCCTTGGCGGCATAAATTCGGGCAATCTCGGCCGGCTCGGATTGTCCGTCAGCGACGCGTTCGACTTCTGCCTCAACCTCAAGGCCAGCGCCATACTCCTTGACGGCTATTACCGTGTTGCCCTGCAGCGCGGTGCGACGACCGCGCAGGCTGAGACGATCATGCTGCGGAGCTATTTTGGCAATGGCGACGCGTCGGTCGGCGAGATGGTCGGCTACGAGAGCCGCATCCTGGCCGAGCGCGCGCGACTGTCTGGCCGTCTCGAAAGTATCGAGATCGCGGAAGCGCAGGCGCAGGCGTTACCGGCACGCGAGCGGGCAGGGGAGGCGACGGTCGCCGCACCCGACAGCAGCCCGAGTAAAAGGGATCAGCAGCCATCCCAGACCTCAGTGCCGCGATGGGACGTTTTCAATCCGGGGCGGCAGTCCTCCGTCCTCGTCTTTTCCAACGAGCAAAAGGAGTGATGAACATATGGCCCTATTGGCGCGCATCAGGCCTCTCGCGACAATCGCGACAATGGCAACTGTGTTTTCGCTGGCCCTGATCGAGCCGAGCTTCGCCCAGGCGGGTGGTATCGAAAGCGTCCTGCAGAACATCGTCAATATGCTGACCGGCAATGTGGCGCGGCTGCTGTCGATCATTGCCGTGATCATCGTCGGCATCGCCTGGATGTTCGGCTACCTAGACCTGCGCAAGGCGGCGTTCTGTGTGCTGGGCATCGGCATCATCTTTGGTGCAACCGAAATCGTCAACACGATCTCCGGTGGCGGCTCATGAGCGAGAAGACCAACCTTGAGGAAGACACGTTGTTCCTGGCGTGTACGAGGCCAGCAATGATCGGCGGCGTCACGATGGAGGCTATGGGGGTCAATATGATCTCCACAACCATTCTCTTCATCGTCGCCGGTTCAGTCGCCTATGCCTTGGTGGGCGTCGTTGTCCATTTCATCTTCAAGGCGGTCGTCAAGCACGATCACAACATGTTCCGCGTGCTTCTCGGCTGGATCGATACCCGAGGCAGGGCGCGCAATACCGGGCTGTGGGGTGGATCGAGCCTCACCCCGATGAAGCTCGTCCGGCGCTATGATGAAAGGGATCTCGGCTTTGCCTAGTACCGCGATCGTCAAGAGCCGTGAGCTCGAACCAGAGACCTTCATTCCCTATCTCCGCCACGTCGATGAACGGATCATCGCGCTCGATTCGCGTGCCCTGATCGTGATCATTGCTCTCGAAGGCGTATCTTTCGAGACGGCCGACACACTCGACCTCAACGCGCTGCATCGCGACCTGAACACGCTCTATCGCAATATCGCCGATGAACGGCTGGCGCTGTGGACACATGTCATCCGCCGCCGCGACAACGAATATCCAGACGGCGAATTCACCAATACCTTCTCGCGGACGCTGAACGAAAAATACCGAGCCAGGATGATTGGCGAGGATCTGTTTCGCAACGACCTCTATCTCAGCCTTGTCTGGCATCCAGGGCGCGATGCGGCGGAACGCGTGGTGGCGTTCCTGTCGAAGTTGCGCAAGGCGCGGCGGCGGGGGGTCGAACTCGACGAGGCCGCGGTCAAGCATCTCGATGATGCGATCGTCGACGTCACAGCCGGCTTGAAACGGTTTGGCCCACGGGTGTTGTCGTTGCAGGAGCGCGACGGGCTGATCTTCTCAGAACCGAGCGAAGTCCTTCACCAGCTGGTGGGAGGGCGTCGCGAGTCCATTCCGTTGACCGAGGGCCGGATTTCATCGGCCGTCTATTCCGATCGCGTGATCGTCGGACGTGAGACGGTCGAAATCCGGCATGAGGGCTCGAGCCGTTATGCCGGCATGTTCGGCTTCAAGGAATATCCAGCCCGCACCCGGCCGGGCATGTTCGATGGCCTGCTGACCGTTCCGTACGAACTGATCCTCACCCAGAGCTTTTCCTTCCTGTCGAAGTCCGACGCCAAAACAGTGATGGGCCGCAAGCAGAACCAGATGGTCAGCGCCGGCGACAAGGCCGGGTCGCAGCTTGAGGAACTCGATGATGCGCTGGACGATCTGGAATCGAACCGCTTCGTGTTGGGCGACCATCACCTGACACTGACGGTCTTCGCCGGATCGGTGGAGGAACTCACAGACAATCTCGCGAAGAGCCGGACGCATCTGACCAATGGCGGTGCTGTCGTGGCTCGCGAGGATCTCGGGTTGGAGGCCGCCTGGTGGGCGCAGTTGCCGGGCAACTTCCGCTATCGCGTACGGTCCGGCGCCATAACTTCGAAGAACTTCGCCGCCTTTTCTCCATTTCATTCCTATCCGACCGGACAGCGCGACGGCAATGAATGGGGTCCTGCGGTCGCCATGCTGAAGACCGCATCGGGTTCGCCTCTCTATTTCAATCTGCACTATGGCGATCTCGGCAATACATTCATCGGCGGGCCCTCCGGATCCGGCAAGACCGTCCTGCTCAACTTCCTGCTCTCGCAGGGGGAAAAGTTCGACGCGCAAATCGTCTTCTTCGACAAGGATCGTGGCGCCGACCTATTCGTGCGCGCCGCCGGCGGAACCTACCTGCCGCTGAAGAATGGTCGTCCGACAGGTTGCGCGCCTTTGAAGGGAATGGAACTGACGCCGGAGAACAAGGTGTTCCTGGCGCAGTGGGTGGCGAAGCTGGTGGGCTCGAAAACCCGCGAGCTATCCGTCTCGGAAGTTCGCGACATCGCCAATGCCATCGACGGACTCGCGGACCTGCCAGTCGAACGGCGCACGATCGGGGCACTGCGCACATTTCTCAACAACACCGATCCGGAAGGCATTGCAGCTCGGCTGCGCCGCTGGGAGAGGGGAGGGCCGCTTGGCTGGGTGTTCGATCACGTCATCGAGGATATTGGGCTCGGTGAATTTGGTGTGGGCCGCAAGTTCGTCGGCTATGACATGACCGACTTTCTCGACAATGAGGAAATCCGAACGCCGCTGATGGCTTATCTCTTCCACCGGGTCGAGCAGCTGATCGACGGTCGTCGCATCATCATCGTCATCGATGAGTTCTGGAAGGCGCTTGCTGACGAGGGTTTTCGCGATCTGGCCCAAAACAAGCTCAAGACCATCCGAAAGCAGAACGGACTTATGCTGTTTGCCACGCAGAGCCCGCGCGACGCGATCAATTCGCCGATCGCGCACACCATCATCGAGCAGTGCCCGACGCAGGTGTTCATGCCGAACTCCCGCGGCAGCCGCACCGACTATGTCGACGGCTTCAAGCTGACCGAGCGCGAATATGAGCTGATCGCGCGCGAGCTCTCCAACGAGAGCCGCCGCTTCGTCGTCAAGCAAGGCCACAACAGCATCGTCGCCGAACTCAATCTCGGCGGTTTCGACGATGAACTTGCCGTTCTTTCGGGCCGCACCGGCAATGTCGAGCTTGCCGACACGATCCGGGCCCAGACCGGGGACGATCCGGACGCCTGGCTTCCTCTCTTCCAGCAGCAAAGGAGTGCAGGCTGATGCGTATGCGCAATTCCGTGATGGCCGCCGTCGCCATACTTGCCGTGTCCGCTGGAGCCGCCGGCGCGCAAGGGATTCCGGTAATCGACAAAACGGCGATCCTGCAATGGGCGAGCCAGCTCGAAGCCATGAAGGAGCAGTTCGACGCGCTCAATAAGCAGATCGCGCAAGCAGAACAGCTTCATGAATCGCTGAACAAGCTCACCAAAATGGCCGATGTCGCCTCGCTGTTGAACCAGCCGGAAATCCGAAAGGCCTTGCCGCAGGGCTTTGCTGCCATCGAAGGCCTGCTCAACGGAAACGGCTCGGGCGTGTTTGGCGACTCCGCCTCGAAATTTCTCGAAGGCAATTCCACCTATCAAACCTCGGCCAACGACTTCTACGCCCGGGAACTTGCCCGCATCCAGCACCGCAATGCCGGTCAGATGAGCCTTGGCCAGCAGATTTACGATGCCGCCACCAAGCGGATCGACGGGATCGATCAGTTGCGGCAGCAAATATCCTCGGCCGGCGACGCAAAGGACATCGCTGATCTTCAGGCCCGCATCCAGGCGGAAAGCGCCTTCTTGCAGACCGATCTCCTGCGCATGCAGGGGCTTCAAATGGTGCAGCAGGCGCAGGCCCAGGTCGAGGAGCAGCGAAAGGCCGAAGACTGGCGAAAACGCATCGACACCATGAACTCGGCGCTCGCGCAATGAAGCACGCCGCTGCCCTTGTCATGACGGCGTTGCTCGCGGCGTGTTCCGAACCACCGCCGGCAACGGTCATCACCGTCAGCGGGTTCCTCGCCGACGAGAGCCTGCGCACTGACCATATCGGAGAATGCCGTGAGAACCCCGGAGAGCTGAGACAGACGCTCAATTGCCGAAACGCTGAAGAGGCGGAGGGCAAAGCCCGGCTGGAACGCATGAACAAGGCGCTGGGAGGATAGCGTCATGTATACCGTCTTCGACTTCCTCGATCGGCAATTCACGACGCCGCTGCAGAACTTCATCAGTTCCGGCACGAGTGGTATAAGCGCGTGGGTGACGGGGCCGTTGACGGCGGCGCTGACGCTCTACGTGATCCTGTACGGATTTCTGATCCTTCGCGGATCGGTGCAGGAGCCGATCATGGAGTTCGCGTTCCGCGCGATAAAGCTCGCCATCATCCTGATGCTGGTCAGGAACGCCGGCGAGTACCAGACCTATGTGGCGAATATCTTCTTCGAGACGCTCCCCAAGGAGATCTCGGAGGCGCTCAACGCAGGAGGCGCTCCAAGCGCTACGACTTTTGACAGCCTGCTCGACAAGGGTCAGAAGTCCGCCAACGATATCTGGGCGCAGGCCGCTTGGCCGGTCGATCCGCTGACCGGTTTTGCAGGCCTGGTGATCATCGTTGTGACGTTCATCGTCGCCTCGATCGGATATGTGGTGTCGCTCTACGCACGCGTCGCACTTGCAATCATGCTCGCGATCGGGCCGATCTTCATCGCACTCGCCATGTTCCAGAGCACACGGCGGTTCACCGAGCAGTGGATTTCGCAGCTCGCCAACTTTGTCATTCTGCAGGTTCTCGTCGTCGCGGTCGGCTCGCTGCTGGTCACCAGCTTCGCGACCATGTTCACCACCGTCGAGGCCTATAGCGACGTCCTGATGCGTCCGATCGCTGTCGGCGCCATCGGCCTGGCTTCCCTCTACGTCTTTTATCAGCTGCCCGGCATCGCCTCTTCGCTCGCGTCCGGTGGCGCTTCGCTGACCTATGGCTATACCGCGGCGCGCGACGGGCACAACAACAGCGTGGTCCGCAGCATCGGCTGGGGCTGGAGCAAACTGACCGGGAAGAAGGCCTGACGCAAGGCCACGAGGAGAGTTAAAGATTGAGTGCAGTACGAATTGTCACACTGATTGGCCTGCTATCTGCCGTCTCCGGCTGCGCCACACTCAGCCACCCACTACCCAAATGCGACGGTTATGCCAAACGGCCCCTCAATCGCTCGATGTGGGATTGGGAGGCGAGCAAGGCGGGGGTGGACAAGCAGCAATTCTCGCTTGCCGATGGCAGTGAGGCCGCGCTCGCGTTCGCCGAGCGGCCTGCTGAACCTACCATAGAGACGGCGGCTTTCGCCTCGTTCGATGAAGACGGATCCCACACCGCCTGCCGGGCAGGGTAGGGGGCATGGTGACGACGGACAGTCTCAAGGATTATTTCGACAAGGCGCGGCGCTTCGATCAGGACCGGATGGCCTCGGCCGAACGCTCCCGTCGGCTTGCCTGGTTCGTGGCAGGGGTTGCCAGTGTACTCGCTTGCATGTCAGTGACGGCCGTGGTGGCGCTGACGCCGCTGAAGACCGTCGAGCCATTCGTCGTTCGCGTCGATAACTCGACGGGCATCGTCGACGTGGTGTCGGCCCTGTCGTCAGCGGCCGGAAGCTACGATGAGGAAGTCACCAAATATTTCGCGGCGCGATACGTTCGTGCGCGGGAGGGCTACGCCTGGTCGGAAGCGGAGGAGAATTTCCGCACGGCATCGCTGATGTCGAATACCGCCGAGCAGCAACGTTTCGCGGCCGCCTATCGCGGCAGCAATCCGGAATCGCCGCAAAACATTTACGGCCGATCAGCGACGTCCCGCATCGGGATCAAGTCGATCTCGCTCATCAACACCAATGTCGTTTCCGTTCGCTACACGCGCACGATCACGCGCGGTGAAGATGTTCGCACCACGCATTGGGTTGCAACGATCACCTATTCCTATGCCAATGCCCCGATTTCCTCCAGCGACCGGTTGGTGAACCCGCTTGGGTTCGTAGTGAGCGAGTACCGAGCCGATCCGGAGGCTTTGAATTGAACATACGAACTCTCTTCGCCGCGGCTGTCGTCGTGGTGCTGACGATGCCACCCGCTACGGCACTCGAAATTCCTGCCAGCGCACAGCAGGACAATCGCGTGCGCTTCGTCAGTTATCAGCCTTACAATATCACCCGGATCGTCGGCACGATCCGTTCGTCCGTCCAGGTGGAGTTCGCCACCGACGAAGAAATCGCTCATGTCGCGCTCGGCAACACGGTCGCTTGGGAAGTCGCCCCGGCCGGGAACATCCTGTTTCTGAAACCACGCGAGAACCAGCCGGCAACGAACATCTCCGTGGTGACGACGCGGCGGGACGGCTCCAAGCGCAGCTATCAGATGGAACTGGTGGTGCGCGACGGCTCGGTGGACGCCGGGCAGAACACCTATTTCTACGTGAAATATCGCTATCCGGCCGATGAAGCCGAGCGGCGCCGGCTCAAGGAAGAGGCGCGCAAGCGAACGGCAGAGGCTGGTTATGCCGACAAGGTGCTTGGCATCCATGAACAATATGGACCGCGCAACTGGCGCTATTCCGCGCAGGGCAGTTCAGCCATCGAACCGCAAGCGGCTTACGACAACGGCAAGGTCACGACGTTCTCGTTCAGCGGAAATCAGGAAACGCCGGCAATTTACATAGAGAATTCGGATGGAACCGAGAGCCTAGTGCCGAAGACGGTGCAGGGCGATCTCGTTCTTGTTCATGCGATCAGCCGTAAGTTCATCCTGCGGCGCGGCTCCGACACGCTGTGCATTTTCAACGAGGCCTATTCGCCGGTCGGTGTGGATCCCGGCACCAATACCACATCGCCGTCGGTGGAGCGCGTGGTGAAGGTTCCGGCGGCTGGCCAGTAGGGGAGGGCAAGATGGCAGAAACCACCGAAACGAACATCCCCGGCGAACGCGGCCAGACCTCAGGTGCCCGCAAGGTCAACACCAATCCGTTGCTCAAACGTGGGGTGGTCGTCTTGGCGGTTGTCTCCTTCATGGGTTTTGCCATTTGGTCGATGCGGCAGACGCCGAAGAACGAAGCCGAGCAGCCGGGATCGGGGGTGATCCGCCAGACGACGGAGTTCGAACCGGCGCGGGCGGAGCCCGAACCGGTGGCGCTCCCCGTACCTGAGATCAAGCTGCCGACGCCGGCCCTGGAGACGGCTGAGGCGCCTGCAGCCGATAAACTTCTCGAAGCCGCCAGACGCGCGCCGGTGATGGCGTTTGGTGGAGGCCGGACCGGCAACAGCGCCAGGCAGTCGAGCGCTTCCGAAACGAGCGCCGACCCCAACTTTCTTGCGGTGGATGGCCTGCTTGGGGGAGGAGGGCAGGGCGAAAACGAGGATCAGCGCTTCAACCGCATGCTGAAGCCGACGATCCTTGAGGGTTCGAAAGCGGGCCATCTTGGTAATCGCAACTTCATCGTTGCCATGGGCACATCAATCCCCTGCGCGCTGGAAACCGCGCTGTCGTCGGACCAGCCGGGCTTTACAAGCTGCGTGATTACCCGTGACGTACTCTCCGACAATGGCCGTGTGGTGCTCATGGAGAAGGGCACCCAGGTCGTCGGAGAGTATCGCGGCGGTCTGCGCCGTGGGCAAGGCCGCCTGTTGGTTTTGTGGAATCGCGCAAAAACCCCGACCGGCGTCATCATCACGCTGGCGTCGCCAGCAACCGACGCGATTGGCCGTGCAGGTTTTGATGGTTACGTCGATACGCATTGGTGGGAGCGCTTCGGGAGCGCGCTGCTCCTGTCCGTGGTCGGCGACGTCGCGACCTACGCCGGTCAGGAATTGCAGCGCAGCGATGTCCAGGCGCAGGGCACGACAAGCGCCGGCAAGGAAGCGGCCGCGATCGCCGTCGAACAGTCGATCAACATTCCGCCGACTCTGATGAAACATCAGGGTTCGCTAGTTTCTATCTTCGTGGCGCGCGATCTCGATTTCTCGACGATCTACCGGCTGCGTGTGACTGAACCGCGCAACACGATCTACGATCGGGCGGTGATGGGCGACTTCTATCCGAAGTCCGATCTGGTTAGGAAATAGAGTAGGGGATGGCAGAAAACTCCGATGCCGGCGTCGTCCGCCAACTGCTTCTTCCGCTCGATCGCTTCCTGAAGGACAAGAGCCTCTATGAGGTCGTCATCAATCACCCGGGTGAGTTGCTGACGGAAGGAACGGGAGGCTGGCACCGCCATGAGCTGCCGGACCTGTCATTCGACAAGCTGATGCGCCTTGCCAGGGCGGTCGCCAGCTTCTCGAACCAGGGCATCGATGAGACCCGCCCGCTCCTGTCCGCCACCCTCCCGGATGACGAACGCATTCAGATTGTTATCCCGCCGGCGACGACACGAAACACCGTTTCCATCACCATCCGCAAGCCATCATCGGTTTCGCTGTCGATGGCGGATATGGAGGTTGGCGGCCTGTTCGAAGCCGTCGTGGCCGGCACCGATCAGAAGGCTGGCGAGGATCCGCTGCTGGCGACTTATCGCAGCGGCCACTATCGCGCCTTTCTCGAAGGTGCGGTTCTAGCGCGCAAGAACATCATCATTTCCGGCGCCACGGGTTCCGGCAAGACCACGCTCTCCAAGGCCCTGATCCAGCACATCCCGAAGGACGAACGGCTCATCAGCATCGAGGACACGCCAGAGCTCGCGATTCCGCAGCCGAACCATGTCCGGCTCTTCTATTCCAAAGGCGGTCAGGGACTGGCAAAGCTCGGCGCTAAAGACTTGCTCGAATCGTGTCTGCGCATGCGGCCCGACCGCGTGCTGCTGCAAGAATTGCGTGACGGCACCGCATTCTATTACATCCGCAACATAAACTCCGGACACCCCGGCTCGATAACAACGGTGCACGCGGATTCGCCCGCTCTCGCCTTTGAACAGCTCACGCTGCTCGTCAAGGAATCCGAAGGCGGACAGGACCTCGACCGCGACGATGTCCGAAATCTCCTGAGGATCTCGATCGACGTCATCGTCCAGTGCAAACGTATCGGCGGTCGCTTCCGCGTCACCGAGATCTATTTTGCCGATTCTGCTCGATCGGCGAGCGCTAATCGATGAGCGACGTCGCCCAGTTGCATGGCGATCGACGCGGCGGGCTTTGCATCCGAGCATATTGTTGTCGAGCTGACCTGCCACTGAGAATTTCCTCCATCTGAGATTAGAGTCCGGGCCTTGATTGAAGGACGGACTGATGAAGAGAAAGCGGTTTACGGAAGAGCAGATCATCGCGGTCTGCGCGAGCACGAGGCGGGTGCAAAGGCGGGCGGTCTGGCCCACAAGCACGGGGTCTCCAAGACGACGCTGTATGACTGGAAGGCGAAGTATGGCGGGATGGACGTGTCGGACGCCAAGCGCCTGAAGGCCTTGGAATCGGTCGCGCAGCTCGCCATGCGGCTGGGATGCTTGTACCGGGAGGCGGTTCATAGCCCGATTGCGGGCCGTACGAAATAGCTTATGCAGCATGACCCGTGAGGCGCGGTATCCGGCCGCCGATTTAAGCGCCGCCGTGGCGAATCCCAATCGTGGCGCTGGATGCGTGAGCTTCGATCGATAGACCAAGCGCTCAAACATCGGGAGGGACCAAGAGGCTCGTGGACACTTGTTTCCACAAAACAGGCGTCTCTCGGCGACATGAGGGGCCAGAGCACATCCAGAGATCGGTGATGCGGTTACGTAAGGGCTCGCTCTGCTGATCCGAAATCCATTTAAAGAGGTGGATCGTCGCAAAACGCGTTCAGCGAGGACTTTCGTAGTGCCGCGGTTCTGAACCCTATCCGAGCGCCCGTGGCATGGCCACTCGGTTGTCGTGATCGATGAGGGATGCCAACGGGATGGCACTGCTACAGCACGCTTATCCAGTGTCCAGTGGGACGAAGGGTTGCTCAAGGCAGTCAACGCTATCTTGGAGAGGCGCCCAAGCTGCGATGTCGAAGCAAGCAGGCTCATCCGAGTCTATGACAAATACGAACACACCGTAGGTGCAGCGGCCACACACACCGTGGCCCATCTCGTGGCGATGCCCCACGCTCTCGGTCGTGTCGATGTGAATTTTTAGCGCTGTCGCCGGCGAAGGGCTTGAGGGTGGCTATGGAAGAGTTGCGTCTATCCTATTCATCCAGTGACATCGAGGGTGATCACCGCCGAACAGGCAGGGGTGTACAAGCCTGTCCAACAAATATTCGACTTCGCACATGATGCGCTTGGCATTGGCCGCGCGGATGTCATGCACATTTGTGCTAGCCGCATCTCGATCTCCCCGCAGCGCGAAATTTCGGGTTCCGCTGCATCTGTATCTAGCCGCGCGCGGATGAGGCCTGACGCACTGCCGCTGGCCATCCAAGTTGTCGGAAGGGTCGGGTCCGTGGCTGTCGGTTGAACACCGAGTTGCTGGCGCGGCTCCCCCGGCGGTCGCCCGCCACGATCCTACCAATCTCTTCGCCCGGGAAAACCCGTTCGGACTATGTCAGTTCGTAGTAAAAATCGCAGATCAGATCCGCGACCTTCACAGCTTCAAAGTCCGTCATGTGAGCGGTCGTCTCCATGGCGACCGCTTCCATATTGTCCTGGTCGGCGGCCAGTAAGTCCAATATCTTGGCAAACTTGAACTTAAGCTCCCGGTCACCGTCGAACTCATCGAGAGTCACGTGCAACACGTTTAGGTTTGCATCAATTAATCTCGTTTGTATGGGGTCGGAAGAGGCCGCCAGCGTGCGAACTGCTGCGAAAAAATGCTCGCGCGCATTGGCGTATTTGTCGTCCATTTTTCAAGCCTTATGGTCAAGCAATGCGCCCTGGACGTGGACGATAAGGCTGGACTTACGCTTTGGCTGAAGCCGAGTCAACAAATGACGGCAGTGAGGCGGGCATATCAGCAAAGAGATCGCGAGGAACTTGGCCAGCATTTCGCCTGCGTCGCTCTGTTGCGTTGAAGTCGGCGACGCCCGTCGGTTTGGTCGCTCGGGCCTGCGATCGACTTCGTTGTCAAGTCCGATCGCGCTCAACTGGGTTGATCGACCAACGGTCCGGGGCGGGCGACAGCGGACGAACATCGGCAACATCGCGCCCACGATGCCTGACACCCCATACGGCACACGATGGTCCAGGTAGCCGACGGCCTCTAGTCGATTTTTAGCATGTCGGTAACCTTGGCCGCCAGCTTTTCCATTGCGAACGGCTTGGTGAGAACGTGCATGCCTGGAGCGAGATGCCCGTTTCCAACAGCGGCATTCTCTGCGTAGCCAGTGATGAAGAGTATCTTCAAACCGGTATGGAGTTCTCGGGCGGCGTCCGCAAGTTGCCGCCCATTCATGCCTCCTGGCAGGCCCACGTCGGTGACCAGCAGATCGATCTTTTCCCCGGAACGAAAAGCCTTTAGACCGGATGCCCCATCAGCGGCTTCGATGATGCGATAACCGGAATCTTCCAGCACTTCGCTAATGAGCATTCGAATGAGTGGCTCGTCATCCACGACTAACACCGTGCCGCCAAGTCCCCGAGGCATAGGATCATCTGCCATAATATTTTCGTCTTCGCCTGTCTTGCCACTGAGCCAATGGCGCGGGAGATAAAGCGCTACGGTGGTGCCCTTCTCGACTTCGGTGTAAATGCGCACTTGGCCGTTGGACTGGCGGACAAAACCGTAAATCATGGAAAGTCCAAGTCCCGTGCCTTCTCCGGTCGGCTTGGTGGTAAAGAATGGGTCGAATGCACGAGCCACAACATCCGGCGGCATACCGGTCCCGGTGTCGCTCACGCTAACCTGAACGTATTGCCCAGGGCGCATGTCGCGCTCCTTTGCGATTTGGTCGTCCACCCACTTGTTCGCCGTCTCAATCGTAAGCCGCCCTCCGTCCGGCATTGCGTCCTTGGCGTTGATGCACAGGTTGAGGATCGCGTTTTCGAGCTGGTTGGGATCGCAGATCGTGGTCCAGAGGCCAATCGCAAGTGCCGTTTCCATTTCGACCGTCGGGCCGATCGTGCGGCGGATCATTTCCTCCATGCCGGTGATCAGATCATTTGCATTGGTTGGCTTCGGGTCAAGCGTTTGCCTTCGGGCAAAGGCCAGGAGCCGATGGGTAAGGGAGGCGGCCCGTTTCGCTGCGCCCTGAGCGGACGTGATGTAGCGGGAAAGCTCATCAGTCCGCCCTTGGGCCAAACGTGTTTTCAGGAGGTCCAGGCTTCCGGAGATTCCAGTCAACAAGTTGTTGAAGTCATGCGCGAGGCCGCCCGTCAGTTGTCCAATGGCTTCCATCTTCTGCGACTGGAACAACTGCTCTCGGGACTGTTCCAGCTGCCGCTGAGATTCTAGTCGTTCCGTGAGATCGCGCGTGATTTTTGCAAAGCCGATCAATTCGCCGCCATCGTCATGAATCGCGTCGACGATGACGTTTGCCCAGAACATGGCCCCGTCCTTGCGGACTCTCCATCCTTCGGCCTCGTAACGGCCCTCCTTTCGCGCCGTTTCAAGGACGCGAAGCGGCACCGCGGCCTCTTGATCCTCAGGCGTATAGAAGATCGAAAAATGCTTGCCTAGAATCTCAGCGGCACCGTAGCCTTTAATCCGCTCGGCGCCGGTGTTCCAGTTCGTGATCTTCCCTTCTGGATCAATCATGTAGATGGCGTAGTCCGTCACCCCTTGCACCAGCAACCGAAAGCGCCGTTCGCTCTCCAACGCCGCTCGCTGCATCTCATGATGGTGCGTGATATCGCGGGTGACCTTGGCGAAGCCAACCAGTTTTCCGTTGTCAAAAATAGGATCGATCACCACCAGTGCCCAGAAGCGCCTGCCATCCTTGCGCACACGCCAGCCTTCAGCGTGAAATCTGCCCTCGGTTGCCGCCTGCTTCAGCGCCGCTTCCGGTACTCCGGCGGCGCGATCCTCATCCGTATAGAAACGCGAGAAATGTTCGCCGATGATCTCGCCAGCGGTGTACCCTTTGATGCGCTCTGCACCTGGGTTCCAACTCTGAATCGTTCCCTCCGTGTCGAGCATGAATATTGCGTAGTCGACGACACTTTGAACCAGCTGCTCGGCAGCGGTCTGTGAGAGCTGTGGGTTTTGGTGGTTGTTGTCAGGCATCTGAGCTACATAGTGCTTTGCTCGCATAAAGCTACCCGAGGATCCACTTTGTCCACGCGGCACTTTGTGTCTATCGCTAACCGAAACAAGGCGCGGCAAGCATGAACTCGACGCAAATCCCTGTCCCGAGGGATGGCGGTCATGAAGCTGCTGGATCTCACCTTCGCCAGCGCAGGGCGCAGTGTCAGCTGTGCGCCTGATGTCGGCAGTGGGGCTCAATTTTGCGATCGCGATGGGTTGCCGAGGCGATTCAGAAGCTTCTTGTCGACGCAAAGGTCATCGGGCTCAGCAGTACCGAGATCAAGGAGGAGACCGGCAGCGTCGATGAGGCGGTTTCGATGCCACTGGATGTTGCTACGCCCATAGCGGAGGCCCGTCGCGAGGCCACGCGGCGGGCTTTCTGTTTCGATGTTTAGACCACGCACAGTTACGCGGCACCGAATTGAATCCTGTTCTCCGCCCAGCATCGCGATTGCCCCGGCATCCTCCCTTGCTTCATCCCTAGGGAAGCCCGCCGCTGCCGTGAATGGGGCGGCGGGTAAATGAGGCTGCCCATTAACGAAAACATTAGTGACTGCTGATATCACAACAAGGGCATTTGGCGGGGGACAAGAGCCGACGAGATACTCGGGCACACGTCTGAAGAAGAGCGATGAATAGCCAGAACTATCCTGAACTGTTCGGCGAACACGCCGAGGCGACGACAGTCGACGTGGCCATTGTCGGCGCCGGACTGGCTGGCACCACCCTGGCAACGGCTTTGGCCAAAGCCGGGCGCAAGGTCGCCCTGATTGATCCGCACCGCGTACACCATAACGAGTTCCGGGCCGAGAAGACCCGTTCTGAGCAGATCCATCTGTTCGAGAAGCTGGGCCTCGGTTCTGTCGTAAAAGCCCTGGTCACCCCGACAAATGACATTCAGGTTTTTCGCTTCGGACAGCTCTTTGAGCGCAAGGAAAGCGCGGAGTTCGGATTCTCCTACGGCCCGCTGGTCAACGGTTTACGCGACGGCCTGCCACCAGAGGTGCCTCTGACCGTCGGGAAGGTCGCCGAGGTCTCGACCGGGCCAAATTGGCAGCGGCTTGTGCTCGCAAACGGCAGCATTGTCGCTGCCCGATTGTTGGTGGTCGCTACCGGCTATAGCGAGGCGGTCCGGCGCACGATCGGCGTGGAGCGCGTTGAGCTATCGAAGGCGCATTCCCTCGCGATCGGGTTCGACCTTGAAGTTTCGCCGCAGCAATTCGGTCCTCGCTCCCTGACCTTCTATCTTGGGACGGTTAGAGACCGCATTCCCTTTCTGACGGTGTTCCGGATCGGCAACCGCATGCGGGCAAACATGTTCGTCTACAGGACCGCTGCTGATCCATGGACCCAAGCGTTTCGAGCAAATCCGCAACAAATGCTGCTTGAATTGATGCCGGAGATCGCCAACCATTGCGGCGACTTCGCCATCAACAGCCCGGTGGAGCTGAGGCAGGTCAGCCTGACGACCACCAGCGGTCATCGGCGCGACGGTGTCGTCTTCATCGGCGACGCGTTCTCCACGACATGCCCAGCCCAAGGTGACGGCATCCACCGGGCGCTTACTGATGTCGATCGCCTCTGTTCGACCTACATCCCCCTGTGGCTTGCCACACCCGGCATGGGATCAGAAAAGGTTTCTGCTTTTTACGACGATCCCATCAAGATCGCTGCAGACCAAAAGGCAATGCTTGCAAGCCTTTATGCCAAGGCGATTGTCACTGAGACCGGGTTGGAATGGCGTATCCGCCGGCTGCGCAACAACACCGCTCGCCAGTTGATGATCATGGGCCGCAAAATACAGCATCTAGCGAAGTGGCGGCCAAGGGGCGGCATTGGCTAGCGCATTCAAAGCACTGCTCAATGTGAATCCTCGGCCTCGGCGGCCGACCGGCTTTTCTTTCAATCGAGCTGTAGGAGCCTCCGTGAGACGGGGCGTCGCATACAGATTGTCCTATTTGCGGCGCGAGTTGGCGAAGTCCGAGCGATTGGGCAGGCTTGGGTAACAGGGCAAGTGCCTCAGCCGGCCACTTCCCCGACGGCCAGGCCAAGGCGACGGTTGGGGACGCATAGCCGGCAGCATCGACCGCGCCGGCATAATGGATAGTGTGCGATGATAAGCGCTTGATTTAACAATACAAATATCAGTTCCATAACAGATATTATGCTGCAAATTGCCGCAAAATAGAAATGTCTTGATTCCGCAGTAGGAATGTCGCTCCGCTTTGCTGAATGCCATTCTCCCCACCGCCGTTTGTGAGGGAGACAGCAGGTGGGATTTGTTTTTGATGAGCGAACGCGAACTCCAACGCATAGAGGTTCTATCGAAGGCCATCGAGCAAAGGATGACGACTGTCGCGGCAGCACATGTGCTTGGATTAACCAGGCGTTCGAGCTCAACATTGAGATCCTGTGCGCCAATTCGAGTCAGGCCAAGGGCCGGGTGGAACGTGTCAATCGCACGCTGCAGGACCGGCTCGTGAAGGAACTGCGTCTTGCTGGCATCTCAGATATCGAAGAAGCCAACGCTTTTCTGCCGGCACGGCTTCAACGTGGTCCGGATCACCCACCCGAATGCTGTTCTGGACCGCGGGAAGTCGCGCCGCTTTGCGCGCAAAGCCTCGGCGCCGGCGGGATCGTCCGCCTCGATGGCAGCGACGCGTCCCGATACAAGCCCGCGCCTGGTTCATGATCTCGATGGCAATCTCGGCCCGCACGGTCGTGTCGATATCGATTGTCTGTCCGGCCATTGTCTTGTCTTTCCTACCTGGTGATAACCTTGGCGTGATTGAGCGCCCGCATCTGGCGCTCGGCGACAATATCCTCAGCCCCGCCGGGCCGAACGGCGTTCTGCAGAACCTTGAGGCGGGGCTGCATCGCCTCGAACATCTTGCGCTGAGCGGTCGGAACCCGATTGACGACGTCACCCTGTTCACGCCCGATCGCGTTTGGCCCGAACCGCCTGTCGAGGGCTTTGCTGACGGCGGCGAATTCTCCCCTGACCTTTGCGTCGAGCGCGCGGACAAGCTGCATGATTTCCTTGGGGGATTTCTCGACCGCCGCCGTCAGACGGACCAGATCGGCCTCGGCCCTCGCGGACAGACCTGGCACCGCCACGCTCATCCGCTCCCGATCGGCGAGGACGGCGGCCTTCTCGGCGTCGAGCGCCCCTTGCCATGCCTTCCCCATCGAGATGACATTGGCGGCAACGCTCTTCACGGCAGCAACCGCCGACTTGCGTTCCCGCCCGGGGGCCAATAGCCGGTCAATGACCCGGTCGGAGCCATGCAACGGACCATAGGCAGCTGGCTCGTTGGTGACGGCGCGCGCGATCCGCTCCGGCTCCACACCCTTGACGACAAGATCCTCGATCATCGCAAGCGACGCTGCCGGATCACGCCAGACGCGCTGCGCGGTCTCGGCAAGCACCGCGCGCAGCTGCTTGTAGCGGGGAACCTCAAGCGCGCGCGTCTTGGCCTCGCCCTCGGCGGAGGTTTTGAACTCGGTGACGGCGGCGAGCATCGGCAATGCGGGCGGCGTTGACGTTTCCTGGATCACGGCCGGATCGTAGGCCCCCGGTACTGCGATCCGCGACGGGTCGCGCTTTTCGACCAGATATTGCTGTTCATTGAACCGCCGTACGGCGGCGAACAATGTTGTCAGTTGCGCCCGCCTGCCGTCCGCCATCCGTTCGGCCATGCGCTCGGCCATCTGCTTTTCGGCATACTGGTCGGCTTTGTCGGTGAAGGCGCTCCAGCCGAAACGAGCGGTCAATGCCTCGCCGACCGCCTTCATCTCCTTAGCCAGGGACCGTTCCTCGGCGGCATAGGCTAAGGCAGTCTTGTAGGCACCCTCCCCGCCCCTCTCGCGCACCGCCTCGATCTCCGTGAGCCGCGCTATGGCATGCGGGGACAGCGCGGGGACCGAAAGTGACATGGCGGCCCGGCGCGTATGTTGGCGATTTGCGAAAAGGCTCTGATCGCGTTTGAAACTCTCGGCGTGGCTGCGCACCAGCGGTTCGAGGTCTGCAACGGCGGCGATAGCATCCGCTCGCTCCTGGCGAGCCGGCTGTCCGTCGACCAGGCTTGCGCTGCCGCGCATGGCGCCCAGCATCGAAGGGCTATGAGCGAGATCTTCACCGAGCCGGCGGGGCTCGACAGCGAAGGCGGATGCCTGCTGGTTCAGCCGATCGAGCGCTGCCGCCGGATCGCGATAGATGCGCTCGAGCACTGGAAGGAGGATCGCCTCGCGCTCCTTCCATCGTGCCGACGCTAGGTGCTCGGCGCGCGCATCCTCCTCCAGCGAGCGGGCAAAGCTCGCCTGGGGCGCCAGCAGATATCGGGCCTCGCCGGAAAACGGCGCGGGCTGCGTGGGCTGGGTTTCCTCTGCCGCGACCGGTGCAGAAACGACCGCCTCAGGCCGGACGGTCCGATCGTCATAAGTGGCGCTGCGTTCCTTCTCGATCGCAAGTCCAAGCGCGACGCTGGCGCACTCCCAGAGCCGCGCCACGCGATCGCATTGCGCGGCAATCCACGACAAGCGCCGCTCCACCCCTGCTTCCATTCCGGCAGCAAGTTCGATTGCGTGATCCATGTTACGCCGCCGGGCGAAGTCGACGACCTGCGCCTGGTAGCCCGCTTCGGATTCGTAATCGAGCGTGGTGGTCTTGGCGCCCGAACGGGATAGAAGCTCGACCAACTGCTTGAAGAGCTCCGGCCGATGGCTTTCCTGCTCGATGCGTTCCTGACGGACTTGCGCCGTCTCGACCTGCCCGGCGGCCCAGACATTGCGCTCGACCTCGAGCTTTTGGAATTCTTTTCTGCCCGTTTCGGGATCGACGACGGGCACGTTGATGGTGACCTTCTCCACGCCGTCCTTGCGCAGGGTGACGGTATCGCCGGTTTCAACGCGGCCCTTCTCTATCGCCTTTGGCAGGCTGACACCCCAGACACGATGGACCGTTCCATCGTCGGTCCGGACGTCGGCATAGGGGCTCTTTTCGACATCCTGGTTGCCGCGATAATGATCCTTGCCGGTTTCGACCAGTTCGCCGGTGACACCGGCGCCATGATCGACACGCGTCCCCCGACCCCATTTGTGGCGCGGCGCAAAATCCTCGTGCGCCATATAGAGATCGGCCCGATCGCGATGGCGCGACATCGCCACATAGGCCAGATGCTGATCCATCATGCCGGTGGCGAGAACGAAGCTGCGGTCGACCGTCGACCCTTGAGATTTGTGCACAGTGGCAGCATAGCCATGGTCGATATTGCGATAGGTGTCCGGCCCGAACGTGACCTCGCGGCCCGCGTCGAGCTTGACGGTCAACAGGGTTTCGCCGCGCTCGGTCGTGGTCGAGACGACGGTGCCCAACATGCCGTTCTTGACATGCTGGACGGCGAGATGCTGCGCTCGCTTCTCGAAGAAGCGGGCGTTCTCGAGGAAGATCATGCGGTCGCCGATTGCGAACTGGCGCGCGCCGCGTTCGGTCTGGAAAGCGCGCTCCTCTCTAAGCGCACCCTGCCCCGCCATCACGGTGCGGATCGCGTCATTGAGCCTCCGCACATCGTCGTTCGTCTGCGCCAGAACGAGCAGCTCGGAACCGCTGAGTTTACGATTTTCGCGTTCGGCCCGCGCACGATATTCTTCGCGCGCCTGACCCCAGTCGGTGACGATCCGCTCGATCGCAGCATCGCGGGTCTCGAGCTGAAGAATGCGATCACGCTGCGCATAGGCATCGAGGGCCTCTTCGACCTTTCCGCGGGCGAACAGGCGTGAGGCATCGCGGGCCCATGCTTCGCGCTGACGACGCACGCCGGTGAGTTCGGCAAAGCCGATGCGCTCGACAATCGCGCGAAACGCGGCACCCGCCTGGATCGGCTGAAGCTGCATCGGGTCTCCAACCAGCACCGCTTTTGCACCAGCGTGTTCCACGATCTTGAGCACACGGGCCAATTGCTCCGACGACACCATGCCGGTCTCGTCGACAACCAGCACATCGCCCTTCTGCAGCTTGTCGCGCCCATCGGCCCAGGCCAGTTCCCAGGAAGCCAGCGTCCGCGATTTGATCCCGGAACTGTCTTCCAGACCCTCTGCCGCCTTGCCGGCGAGTGCCGCGCCGATGACGCGGCGACCATCGGTCTCCCAGGCACGTCGCGCCCCATCGAGCAACGTCGATTTGCCTGCGCCCGCAAGCCCAACCACGGCAGCAATCGCCGTATCGTTCGTGACATGCCGGATCGCGTCGACCTGTTCGATATCGAGCTTGAACAGGTTTTCCGGATCGCGGCTCTCCACCACGCGAATGGCCTCATCGACTCTATCGGATGCTACTTTGAACCCGGATCGGCCGGACAATTCTCGCGCCGACTGCGCCATATCGTATTCGGTGCGCAGCATCGCCCGCGTGGTGAACACGGCAACGTCGCTGATCTTTCCGGTGTCCGGATGGATCTGCTGCGGCTTCAATGTCACCAGATCGGACGACGCCATCAGCTGCGCCCGGATGTTGGCGAAGACGGTCGGATCGTCGACAGTGCGATGCAGCGCTTTGGCGATTTCCCGCTCATCGAAGGTCGAGCGTTCGCGGCTAAGTTGCTTCAACAGAAGCCCCGGTTCGTCGGCAAGACGGTCGGCCATTTCCTGCCGCCGCGCCAAGGCAGCCGGCGCGAAATACATCTCCCTGCCCTTCCGAACCAGCGCCGCCTTGGCCGGGCCGAGGTGGCTTTGCGCGATACCATCGAAACCTTGTTCGGCATAGGAGCGCCCGTCGAGACGGATGTCATGACCGGCAAGCGCCAGATGTCTGTTGGCCGTTTCCGCCCAGGCGATCTTCCATGCTTTCATCGTGTCCTTGTCGCCGGCCCAGAGACGATAGACGATCTTGCCTTTTGGGCGATCGGGGGTGGCGACACGCAGCGGCTCACCGTCTTTGCCGAGAACCGCGACCTTCTTCGGCCCGAACCCGTCATCGGTCAGCGGCCGCAAGGTGGTCATCAGATGGATGTGCGGATTGCCACCCTTGTCGTGATACACCCAGTCGGCAGCCATGCCCGCTGACGTGAGGTTGTCGCGCACGAATTCGCGCACCAGGGCGATGTTCTCCACCCTCGATAACTCTTCGGGCAACGCGAAAATCATCTCGCGGGCAAGCTGCGCATCCGCCCTTTTCTCGAACGTGTCGACGGCATTCCACACGACCTCGCTGGCGCCGGCGATTGTCCGTCCGTCTATCATGGTGCGCAGCCAGGCCGGCGTCTGATCCGGCAGCGCCAGCTCCTCATGCACGAGCTCGGCTTTGCCGCCCTCGTAGCGGAACCTCATCCCGGTCTGCTCTTCCTCCATCCCTGTGCGATGGCGATAGGCGGCAGCCGAGACGACGCTGCGCCCCGCTCCCCGACTGATCACCTGTGCCCGTACGAACATGATCGCCATACGATCCAAGACCTCTCCCAAGCCAAGTCGCTCCAGCGACGTATATTGCGCCCTCGAACCGATCGGACTGAAGGGCCGATGCCGCTTCTCGGGATGCGCCCTTTCGGGCGCAAACCCAAAATGAGCCTCACGGCTCGATGGAAAGTAGCATCTTTTACTATTCGTTTATATACGGTATAATCGGCGCACAAAAGAAGGCTACCGGAAAGTGAAAGGTAGAAAATGCGTGCAAAATCATCGATTTCAGAGATTGATGCCCAGATTGAGAAACTACGCGAAAAACGCCGTGCAATTCTCGTGAAGGCCAATGAGCGCTTTGCCCGCGCTGCCGCCAAGGCGGGGCTGGCAGAACTCGAAATTGCGGACAACGAACTCGACGCGATGTTCGAGGAGATCGCCGCGCGATTTCGCAAAGGCGGCAAGGGGCCTTCAGGCGCATCTGCTTAAGCGCCTCGATCGGCGCATTCTGGCTCTGGAGAGAAGGCGGCGGCAGACGATGACCGAGGAACGCAAAAAGGATGCCCGGGAGAAGATCACGCTTGGGGGGCTGGTCGTGAAGGCCGGGCTGCGCCAGGCCGACCGCGCCTTCCTGCTGGGTGTGTTGCTGGAGGCAGCGACCGTTCGGGTGGGATCGCCCGAGCATCACCGCCTGAAAGTCAGAGGCGGCATGGCCTTCCAAAGAGATCGGTTGGACGCCGCGGACGCGGCGACATCCGGATCGCCTGTTGGCGATGATTCAGAAAACTTCACCGGCGACTAAGCGCCGGCGAAAGGATGCCGGACATGGCAGGCAAGACCAGACTGAAACCGGCACTGGTATGGGCAATCGTGCCTGCCGCCGTCGCCGCGATCACGCTGGTGATAACATCGTACCGATGGCAGGGTATGGCGGCCGCGTTCTCGCCGGACAACGCGTACTGGTTTCTGCGCTCTGCGCCTGTTCCCAATCTGCTCCTCGGTCCGATTGCGGGGCTGATCACCGTGCTTGTGTTGCCGATGCATCGCCGCCGGCCGGTGGCGATGGTGAGCCTTGTCTGCTTTCTTGGTATCGCCGGCTCCTACGCGTTGCGCGAATATGCCCGCCTCTCGCCATCCGTCGAAAGCGGCGCGGTGACCTGGAACGGAGTGCTCTCTTATCTCGACTTCTTCGCGGTCATCGCCGCGGCTGTCGGTTTTGTCATCGTTGCGATTTCGGCACGGATGTCGATCGTCGTTTCCGACCCGGTGAAGCGTGCGAAGCGGGGAACCTTCGGAGATGCCGACTGGCTCACCATGTCGGCGGCCGGAAAACTGTTTCCGTCTGACGGCGAGATCGTCGTCGGCGAGCGCTATAGGGTCGACAAGGAGACGATCCGCGACTTGCCGTTCGATCCGTCCGACCGCGAGACGTGGGGCAGTGGTGGGGTCGCACCGCTGCTCACCTACCAGCAGGATTTCGATTCCACCCATATGCTGTTCTTTGCCGGATCAGGCGGGTTCAAGACCACCAGCAATGTCGTGCCGACAGCGCTTCGATATACAGGTCCGTTGATCTGTCTGGACCCCTCGACCGAGGTGGCCCCGATGGTTGTCGAGTATCGGACGCAGAAGCTCGGCCGAGAATGCATGGTGCTCGATCCCGCGAACCCGGTGACCGGGTTCAACGTCCTCGACTGGATCGAGACGTCGAAACACAAGGAAGAGGACATCGTCGCGGTTGCACATATGCTGCTGTCGGAAGGCTCACGTTTCGAATCCTCGACCGGCAGCTATTTCCAGAATCAGGCGCATAACCTTTTGACGGGATTGCTCGCCCATGTCGTGCTGTCCCCGGAATATGCCGGACGGCGCTCACTTCGCAGTTTGCGCCAGATCGTCTCCGAGCCCGAGCCCTCCGTTCTCGCCATGCTGCGGGACATCCAGGCGACGTCACAGTCCAGCTTCATCCGCGAGACGCTGGGCGTCTTCACCAACATGACCGAGCAGACATTCTCCGGGGTCTATTCGACCGCGTCGAAGGATACCCAATGGCTGTCGCTCGACGATTACGCGGCACTCGTCTGCGGCCGCTCGTTCAAATCGAGCGATATCATTGCGGGCGGGAAGGACGTATTCCTCAATATTCCGGCGGCGATTTTGCGCTCCTATCCGGGGATCGGCCGGGTGATCATCGGCTCGCTGATCAATGCCATGACGCAGGCCGACGGAGCGTTCGAGCGCCGCGCCCTGTTCATGCTCGATGAGGTGGACCTGCTCGGCTACATGCGGGTGCTCGAGGAAGCGCGCGACCGTGGCCGCAAATACGGCATCACGCTGATGCTGATGTATCAGTCAGTCGGCCAGCTCGAACGGCATTTCGGCAAGGACGGTGCGACGTCATGGATCGATGGATGCGCCTTCACCTCCTATGCCGCGATCAAGGCGCTGGAGACGGCGCGCAACGTTTCGGCCCAATGCGGCGAGATGACCGTCGAGGTCGAGGGCAAATCCCGCAATGTCGGCTGGAGCAATGCCAACAGCGGCAACCGAAAATCGGAAAGTCTCAATCTGCAACGCAGGCCGCTGATCATGCCGCATGAGATCACGCAGCAGATGCGCAAGGACGAGCAGATCATCATCGTACAGGGGCACGATCCAATCCGCTGCGGGCGGGCAATCTACTTCCGGAGAAAGGACATGGATGCCGAGGCTAGACCAAACAGGTTCGTCAAGTCGAGCTGACCGGCTCTTCGCTCGCCCGGTCGTGCGCGTCATATTCTGCGTTCGTCGGCCAGTGGAGCTCCCCATGAGGGAGAGCGCCGCCTCGATGGCCCTCTGCGCTTCGACCAAATCCGAGCGACGCATGTAGGTGCCGTTGCCGTTGACCATCCGGCCTTAGAAGCCGCGTTGAAGTCGATCAAGTGCTACCCCGACGTGATCCTGAATCTGCTCCGTGGCGTCTGCCCCTTGGTGATGCTCGACGAACAGGGTCGATCAATCGAGAATCCGGTAAAGCTGATCGTGCCAATGCTCGAACGATTCATCACTCCGGATCGGGCGTTCGCGAGGGCGAAATGCTCAGCAGGCACCTCAGCCGACTAAACCTGACGAAGGGGCCGGCGGCAATTACGATGGGTTCAGCACCTAGATTCTGAAGCGTATCCGTGGAAGATAACGACGATGCCACGCCCCAAACTTCATAGCGACGAGGCAGTGCTTGAGGGTGCCAGGAAGGTTCTCAAGGAGCGCGGCCCCGAGGCATTCACACTCAACGACGTTGCGACGGCGGTCGGAATCTCGCGCGCGGCGCTGATCCAGCGGTTCACCAATCGTCAGACGCTGCTACGTCACATCATGGCGCACAGCGTTGAACTGACGAGAAGCCATCTCAATGACATGCCCGTGGACGTGGGGCCGCAGGCGCTATGGCGCTTTCTTATTGACCTCGTGGGCGTCATGGGATCCGGCGACGACTTTGCGTCAAACGTCCTGCTCGCTTGGTATGAAAGCCAAGACACCGAGTTGCGGCGGCTCGCCGTAGAGCGGCACGATCTCACCATCGCCGCCATCGCCGCGAGAGCTCCCCTTGATGGCGCGACGGCGCCGAACGATGTCGCGCAGATGATCCACTCGGCCATCGGGGGCGCTTCCATGCAGTGGCTCCTGCGGAGAACCGGAGCGCTCGATGCGTTCATCCTTGCCCAGCTTCATCCGCTGATGGGGCTTTTGTTTCCCGGAATCCATTTCCAGCAGCCCGACTGAAACACTTTCCTTGAATATAACCGACACGATGGTTATTATATGGCGCTCTAGTGATTTAGGTGCACGCCATGGAACAACCTCGCGACAGTAACGACACCCAGCTACGGCAACTCGCCCAGCAGCATGGCATCGACTTGTCCGGCCCGATGGAAATCATTGAGACCGGTTTGGATTTTCGGGTCGCACTGGCTGACGATGGTGACGGGCGGCCGTGGGTTTTGCGCGTCCCGCGGCGTGCAGCGGTGTGGCCCAAAGCAGAGCGAGAGGAGCGTTTGCTCCGCTTTGTAAGGCGGCGTCTTCCCGTGGCGACGCCGGAATGGCGGATATGTTCGCCGGAACTGATTGCCTATCCGCGCCTGCCGTTTGCGACCGCCGTGTCAGTGTTCCCGGAAGGCGGTGAGCCGGCTTGGAATATCGACAAGAATTCCCGCGCCTTCGTCGAGAGCTTCGCGACGGCGCTTGCAGCGCTCCACGCGCTTGATGTCGAGGAGGCGATTGCAGCTATCGACGATCAGGCCAGATCGCACGATCCTCGGGGGCGTTTCTCCGAGGACCTAGAACGGGTCAAACGCGAGATTGGAATCGCGGAGGCGGTGGAGCGCCCATGGAAGGTCTGGCTCGACGACGACGCCTCTTGGCCCGACTTCACAGTGCTTACGCATGGCGATCTTCACGCCGGCCATGTGCTGGTGAACGCTGATGATCGAGCAATGGGCATCATCGACTGGACCGAGGCTGAGATCGGCGATCCGGCCACGGACTTCAAATTTCATCTCATGGGTTTCGGTGAGGAAGGGCTCGACCGGCTGATCGACGAATATGAGGCCGCCGGGGGCCGAACATGGCCGAAGATGCGCTGCCATGTCGCCTCTAGATTATCGGCGTTTCCGATCACCTACGCGCTCTTCGCCCTGGAAAGCAGCGATGAGCAGCACCTCGGCGAAGCCCGTCGGCAACTCGGCGTAGAACCAAACGTCGGAGCGTGAACGCTCCGGCAACGGCGCGCGCATGCGGTCTACGAACACCTCAGCCCTCTGATCTGACAAGATGACGATTAAGCATGTTCTTCGCCCTATCGCGGTAGTGCCAAACATCAGTCTCTGCACAGAGGCGTTCGGCGATCCTGGCGACGCGCCGAGCCGTCCCCGAAGGGCTCGCCCAACCTTGTCCCTACCCGACGCCTTGGTCCCTTGGCCGGAAGGCGACTCTCCCGCTTTCTTGATACACCCCGTTATCGACGCACGGCGCGCATAGTCGAGGGAGGAGACGTTGGCCGAGCATGTGTACTCTCATCGACGCAATGGACGACGACAGAGCTGGTGGGCTGATCCATAACCAAAATGAATCGTTTGCCCGCACCCGATTCAAAGAAGTCGTTGGACCTAGAAATCGAATAGCGCGAGTCTGTCCCTATGCTCGCGCAACCCTACCAACTGTACGTCGAACGGACGGATCCAACGAAGAACATGGCCCGGTTCTACGCCATGTCGATCGAGGCGACACTGTTCGGAGACGTCTGCCTCACCCGCAGATGGGGACGCATCGGCGCGCGTGGCCAAGCCATACAACATCATTTCAAGAAGGAGGAAGACGCCGTGCGGCTCTTCCTGGAACTGCTGCGCAACAAACGCGGGCGCGGTTACGGCCCGCAAGCGTGGCGTCAACAGCACAGTCGCCGGACTCCGGCAACTCTATAGGCTGGTCGATCCGGCCTGTGGGTTTTCTCCGGGCGGAAAGCCTCCTAGAAAGGAGGCTCCGCCATCATGATCGCCTCTTGCTCGGCCCAGATGGTTTCGCGCTCGGCGAGAGCGGCTTCAAGCGCGGCCTTGATCTCGCCACGCTCGCCGCGGTAGACAGCGTTCCGCAGTTCGGCGCGCAATTCTTCGATTACCTGATCTATCGACATCTTCGTCTCCTTGACGTTTTTGAAAGATGTCACCGGCGGTCATGGTGATCCGGAGGGGTCGAGGGACGCGTAGCGACCAGCGGAGCCGGCGAGTGGGGGAGCCGAAATGCGCCAACATTTTGGGGGTACCACGAAGACCTTGGAGCCTCCGGATCGCCATGGCAGGCTGGACGATCTGAGCAGACTTCCCCCCAACGGTTGGCGCCAAAAAGCCGGGACCAGGCTCGATGCCTGGTGTCGGCTTCACCAGACGCAGCGAGGAACCCCGCCTGTGCGGCGGGGTCCTCTGTCGGGGGCGGTCAGTCCCGGTTGGGGCGGGACCAGATCAGCTGGAGGCCTTCCTCGCCTTCCACCTCGATCAGGGTGGCGTAGATCGGAGCGGGGAAGCTCGGGTCGTCCAGCTTGACCGAGAGGTAGTCGCGACCTTCAGCAGAGACCTTCTGCCATGCGGCGCCGAGATCGACATTGCCGCAGAAGATGCGGAAGTGCGGTCCCTTGTCGGAGGGGTTTTCGATGCGGACCAGCTTGGCTTTGACGTTGAGGTTGAGGGTCTTGATCGAACCGTTGAAGCCGTTGCCGGTGGAAGCGAAGGTGCCGATGGTAGCCATGTGTCTCATTCCTTTTTTGTTCGGGCCGCGCCCATCGCGACCTCGATGACGGTCGATGGACCGGAGGCGATCGACCGACACCCGCAGGGCTCGAACGAAGTGGAAGGCGGCCGGGAGAGACTTTGTTGATGCGCGAGGAATGGCGGCGCAGCCGTCAGGGGAAGAAAGTCTCGAAGGCCGTTGCCGGGACGGGATCGAGAGCCCGCTAAAGCGGGATCGCCCTTCGGTCAGACCAGTCACATCGAGGACGCAGGTGGACGTGGCCTTTACGAAAACCTGAATGAAGACCGGCGTTTCCGTCGTCGGCGTCATCCCCAAGATACGGAGGATTGTTCGAGCGACGGCCTATCTTGGCCACAGGCAGCCCGCGCACCGCCCTGGAACCACCGACCGGGATCGTCTCGACAGTCTCTCCCACCGGCCTCGGAACAGAGACGCCGTGGGAGGCCGATGCGCTAACCGCGCTTCACCACCTGCCAGGCTGACCGGCGCGCTGAAGTCAAAGCTGCGTCTGCAGCTCGCGATACCAGGAAAGCGCAGGCAACCGCACATCCGGCTTTCGTTTCCAATGGGATCGGTCCCGATGGGGACGCCTGTGCAGGCAGGGAAGTCATCCGCCGTGGCCCTGCCCTCGACTGTCGATCCCGACTGCTGATCTTGTAGAGTGATATCACGTGTACTATATTGCCTGCAGTGCAGGCGGTTGTCTCTGGAGGTCATCATGGCAAGCGTAACCGTCAGAAACCTGCCGGATGAAGTGCATCGCGCGCTTCGCGTGCGCGCTGCTACGCATGGCCGTAGCACTGAGGCGGAGATCCGCGACATTCTCGAAACGACGGTTCGGCCGGTGGAGCGCCTCAAGCTTGGTTCGCTGCTGGCATCGATCGCCCACGAGGCCGGCGGTCTGACCGACGCGGAAGCCGAGAATTTGAACGAACTGCGCGACAAGACCCCAGCCAAGCCGATGAGCTTCGAATGATCGTTCTCGATACCAACGTCATTTCGGAACTGTGGAAGCTCGCGCCGGATTCCAACGTTCGGACTTGGGTCGATGCTCAGGCGGTCGAAACTCTTTATCTATCGACAATTACCGTGGCCGAGCTTCGTTTTGGCCTGGCGGCGATGCCAGAGGGCAAGCGCCGCACGATCTACCAAAAACGGCTGGAAGCAGAGGTCCTGCCAGCCTTTGCGGGGCGCGTTCTCGCTTTCGATCTGGATGCTTCGCAAGCCTATGCTGACTTGATGACCCGGGCGCGGCTGGCCGGCAAGGCTGTGGGTAAGGCCGATGGCTACATAGCTGCCACGGCCGCAGTGGGCGGCTACATGGTCGCTACCCGCGACACCAGCCCTTTTGCAGCCGCGGGGCTGAACGTCATCAACCCTTGGGATCCTGCGACGTGACGATGTGCCGGGTTTTCAATCGCCCCTGCCGCGGATGGCCTTTTGGTCAGAGGCTTATTTGGCCGACGCGGCGGTCGTTGTGAGATCAGCATCCCCCGTGGGGGCTGTCACCAACGGCGGCCATGGTGCGCCGGAGGAGTCAAGGAGCGCGCAGCGACCGGCGGAGCCGGGGAGTGGGGGGAGCCGAAATGCGTCAGCATTTTGGGGGTACCACGAAGTCCATGGAGCCTTCGGAACGTCAAGGCAGGGTTGGACGATCTGAGCAGTCCCGCTTTCTTCCCTGTCGGCGAAGCCGTTGCGAGGTCAAGGCAGCCGCGTGGGGGTCACCGGCATTGTCGTCTGTAGGAATCGACAATCGATTCTGCCGTTACGTTATTGGTTCGCAACCTAATCAGAACTGCCTTAAAATCCGATGCCTCTGCTTGAGGTAATTGGTCCTCTACAGACAAGCCATGGTTGTGGACTGGACACCGACTCCGAGGCTGAGAACACGAAGGCGGATCGGGGAAGGCTCGCCGCCCTCCCCTTCAAAGCTTTGAGATTGCAACATCACGCAGCCTCTGCGACCCATGTCGCCTTCGGCTGGAGATCGTGCAGATAGTTGACGGCGCGCTGCGCATGAGCGGCTGCGGCGAAGATAAACCGCTTCTCGTTCTTGAGGATTTTAAGCCAGCTTGCCAGGTAGCTCGCGTGATCGGGGCGCGGCTCCAGTTCGGGAACTATGCCGAGATCGGCCGCCAAAAAGCAACCGCCCAAATCGGCCACGAGTTCCTCGTGCGCCCTGAAGGAGCGATCCTTGTGATAGCGGGAGAGGTTGCGATCAAGCCGCTTTTCCGATCCGACCCAATGCGTCAGCTCGTGTCCTAAAGTCGCATAGTAACTCGGCGCATCGCGAAAGCTCTCGAACGGCGGCATTTGCACGATATCGAGAGCCGGATTGAAGAATGCCTTGTCGCCTCCGTGTCGGATGACCGCTCCGGTATTGGCGAAGTAGGCATCCGCATGTTCGATCCGTTCCACCGGATCGTCCACGGGTGCGGGATTGCCATAATATTGCGCGGGCAGGTCCTCAATCTGATCGGCGCAGAACACGGTGTAGGCCTTGAGGAAGGGAATGCCGCGTTCAACTTCCTCGCCGCGAGCATCGGTTTCGGTGCGGGTGAAGCGGCTGGAGTAGACGACTGTTGCGCCGGACTCGCCCTTGCGGACATGGCCACCCAGTTCGACGCTCTGTTTGAACGTCATCCAGGTGGGCGAGACAAATCCTCTTGCGACCGCCTCCGACCACAGAAGCAGCGCATTGATCCCCTGATACGGCAGACCGTTATGACGGAGCGGGCGGGTGATCCGGCCTGTCGTATTCGCCGCACTCCAGGGCTTGACCCACGGGCGCACACCCTTCTCCAGTTCCGCGACGATGCGGTCGGTGATTTTCGCGTAGATATCGACGCGGGGTTTGCTTTCTTTCCTGCTCATTTTTTTCGAGCCTCCATTCGAGGCCGCGCCAGTCGCGGCCGTCACGAGGTCGACACGCGCAGGACCGCAGGTCGGCGAACCCGCAGATGCGCAATCGGATAGGAAGGGAGATGTCGCACGGCGGGCCGCAACGTCAGTGAAGGACGGCGCAGCCGTTTCGCGGAACGAGGACCGGAGCAGGACCAACATTCGTGCTGGCCGCGACTGGCGCGGGCCAAATGTCTGTTGCTGGTGTCGGGTTTGGATCATCGAGACATGCGAAGAGGCCGGCGTCCGAAAGGACACCAGCCTCATTGGGTGGAAATTGGGCGGAGCCGAAGGTCCGCCCTTGGCGGTCAGCCAAGTGCCGCCATCTGGAGATCGGCAGCCTGCCGGCTGGCGTTGTGGCCGGGATTGTCGACCTGGCGCTCATAGGGCTTCCAGCTTTCGCCGACGATGTGCTCGTAAGCCGCGACGGCACCCTCGGCCGCCATGCGCAAGGCGTGCGACTGTAGACCCATGTCGGCTGCGAACTCGCGCTTGCGCTGGGAGTTGCTGTCGAAGCCGACCGGACCGTCGAGGTCCTCGTCGCGGATGTCGTTGGCGAGCTTGGCCGTGGCATCTTTTGCCTCGGTGACGGCCTTCGAATAGAACTGGCCTGCCCCATAGGCGGAGCCGACATAGGAGCCGACGATCCGTTGCAGGTGGATCTGCATGGCCTTGTCGGAAAGCCCCTCGGAGAGGGTATCGGCGCCTTCGATCAGGCTGCGCTGGTGGAATTCACGGATGCCGTCGCTGTCGAGGACCGGGAGGCCGAAGCTTTCGGAGATGAGGGTGGCCTGGTTGCCGTCCGGGCAGCAGAGCCGGACCATTTCGAGGGTCGTGCCCTTGCGGAGTGGGACGACACGGGCTTTGGACTTGGGGGAGCGGGTTGAATTGGACATGAAGCTTACCTTTCTAGCGATGCCCTCCAGGTGATCCGGCCCTCGGCCGGTCTTCCCTGCGGGTGTGGTCAAAAGGAACCGGCGGAAGCTGGGCGCTTCAGGGTCCGGAGCCTGCCAGGCGAGCGAGGTCGGCTTGCGAACAAGCGGGGGCCAGTCCTTCACTGGTCCCTGCGCGGGACGCGGGCCCGCCTTGTCGAGATCGGCGGGTTCCGGCCGTTGCGCGGCGCGATAGCGGTCTTGAAGGGACCAGCCGCAGGTTCAGACCGCAGCAAACCCGCCGGGAAGACGGGCCGAGGGATGGTCAACGACACCGGCGTGCAGACCGATAAGCGTCCGGTCGATCCGCCGCCCTGGCCATTCCTTGGCCCTGCCGCTCCACAAGCGCATCACCAACATATGCGGGCCGCCTGGTCACCGTGGATGCGACCATTATTTCAGCTACGGATCGATGCTTGGCCTGGCGGGGGGACGCCATCATGCATCACGCACACAGCTCTTCTGATTGAAGCTGAGCCCGCAACGCTGTGATGGTGCTTTCCTGCCGTGCCAGCTTGCGCGACAGGGCGTCGATTTCCGGCCGATGGTCGGCGGTACTGGCGGCCAGGTTTGCACGATACCGTTCGAGGAACGCGCCGGAGTCAGGCGGCTTTCGACGACATCATGCTCGGAGCTGCGCACACTCATGCATCTGCCCTCCCTTCCACCGCATCCGCCGCGACGGTATCGGCCGAGATTTCCTGCAGAACGGCGTTCGGATAGCCGTGGCAAGTCAGCCAGGCCTCGGCGGCCGCGCGATGGGCGGCAAGATGGACAAGCTCGGCATCGTAGCCCGCGCGGTCGAGAACGAGGACCGAGCCGATCGCCGGCCACTCCTTGACTGCGAACTTCAGGTCGTTGTTCACCGAGAACGACCGGTGGACACGCAAGACGATCGTGCCCTGACTGCCGTAGTCGCCCTCGTGCAGGGTGATGGACGCGGGGATCGTCGTATTGCCGACAGGAGCTTCGGCCTGTTTGCGGGTCAGGTGGCCGCCGGAATTGCGGTTTTCCCAAGCGGCGAGCTTCTTGGCGAACCGCTCCGGTGGTCGCGGGAAACCACCAGAATATGTCAGGATCGAACCCAGGGGCATGAGGTCGAATATCAGTTGGGCGGACATGGTTTTTCTCCATGATGTTGATGGTGGAAACAAAACCGCCGCCGGCGATGTGCCGGCGGCGGAAAGATCGTTCGCAAGAGTTGAGGCGGAGCCGCTCTACTCGGCGGCGACCTTGTAGGCTTCACGCTGTTCGTCGGTGAGCTCGTCGTCTTGCGGAGCCGGATCCTCATCGACGTAGTCATGCGCGGGCTCGACAACTGCATCGCCGTCGAACTCATCCTGGTCCTCCGGCGTGCCATCGTCCGGTTGTTCAATGCGCTCGTTCTTCTTCAGCCACGACGCAAGCTTCGCCTGGTCGGGCCCGAACAGCGCCGACGAATGGACGAAGCGGCCCTCCTTGAAGTGTTCGACCAGGGCCGCGCGGGTGTCCTTGACCTTCTGGCGCGGCAGGACCGACGTATCGGCGCAGGACGCCTCGAGCGCCGGCCGCGACAGGCACGAGAGGAAGTCTACCGTGCCCATATTGGGCAGGAAGTTGTCCGCACCGATCACGCCGCCAGCCACGCGGGAGACGACCCCGCTGTCCGAACGGTTCTCCCGGCAAGACAACACGTCGATCAACAGGGACCGCACGGCGATGCGCAGCGTGTCCATGTCGAAGTCGAGCTTGCCCTCCTGGTCGAACAGGCGCGCGGCATGTTCGCCAAGGCCCGCCGCCCCGCAATACGAGACGTCGCGCGCACCCGACGCCACCGTGACGTTCTGCCCGGCGAAGGCGAGGACCAGCAACGCCATCAGCGTGTCGTCCTCGATCGGCGCCCGCGACAGCGCCTCGTGCAGCGCATCGGTGCGCAGATCGCCGATCATCTCCATGCCCTTGCGGGTGACATCGGGACGCGTCTTGACGACGATTGCAGCATCGTCCCCCTCACTAAGCGTCTGCTCGCCCTTCTTGGGCTTCTTCGCCTCGGGCATGCGGAAGTGGACCGACTGCACCTTCCCCTCACGATCAAGATAGAGGGCGGTGTGATCGGACTTGCCCGGCTTGCCGTAAACGCGCTCGGCCTTCTTCGGCAGTTCCGGCTGGCCCCAGTTGTTCACCTCCGTGATGACGCCCTTCTTGGGAAGGTGCTGCGTCATCCACTCCTGCTGCGCGCCAAGGAACGCTTCGACGTCGGTGGTGTACCGGCTGTCCTGATCGGCCGGCGCGAACAGGTCCTCGACCCAGGCGATGCCGTAGGCCTGCGCGAGTTCGTCGCCAAAGCTCGCATCGCGGGCATACATGCGGGTCTTCTGCAGGCCCTGCGCCACGCTCCACCAGGAGACCTGCGGGTCAGCCTTGGAGGGCTTGTGCTTTTTCCAGACCTCCTTCTGCTCGTCGAGCGAGGCCGAAGCGATCGTGCGCAGCTGGCTCTCATTGGGCATATCGCCCTTTGCCATCTGATCGAGCATAGCCCGCAGGACATTGGCGAGCAGACGCAGCTTCCGGATCTGGCGAACCGGCAGAGCCAGAGCGACCGCGATTGCTTCCTCGGTCCAGCCGAGCGCAACCAGACGCTCGATTGCCCGCCACTGGTCGACGGGATTGAGCTGCTCATGCGCAAGCGTTTCGGCGAGCGAGCGCATCGCGCCACCATCCTCGGCGCGCTCGATCACCAGCACCGCGATCTCCTCAAGCCCTGCGGCGATGGCCTGCTTGACGCGGCGATGACCGGCATCGATGACATAGCCGTTGCCGCCGTCGATTTCGGGCGCGACGACAGGCGGCTGCACGATGCCGACGGCGCGGATCGTTGCCAGCAGCAATGTGTCGGCCTGTGGGCTGGACTTGGCGCGCCGCGCCTTGTGGGGGTTCGCCTTCAGCGCGCGCGGATCAACAAACTTCAGTTCCATGGAAATGCTCCTTACGGGGTTGCCGGACACCGCCAATCGCGGCGTCCTTTCTCGTCTTCTTCCCGAAGACATCCCCCGGCCCGCAGAGCGGACGGGCCGGTGCAACTGCGGCCGAGCATCCCTGCCCGGCAGGCCAAGCGGGGCTAACAGCCCTGCGAAGGACGACGTGGCCGGGATCGCGAGCGGCGCGGTTGAGCGCAAGCGTCAGCGGTCCGCCCGATCTGCGAGCGGTGTTTTTTCCATTCTCTCCCTTCTCATCGTCGAAACTTCACCCTGGACTTCCCCTTCAAAAGTGGAGGTTCATGACCTGCGAGCCATCCGACAGACGTTCGCGAACCAAGGTCGTCCGGCGCTTGGTTTTGGGGACCGGACTCGTCCCATTCGACAGCCGCTGCTAAGAGGCCTTCTTCAGCCTACAACTCTCTTGAACGGAGTTATGCGGCTTCCTTTGAGAGGCGTGGCCAGTGTTTCCACATCAGCAGATAGAGCCGCGTCCACCTCCGCAAGCTGTCGTCGTTTTTCGGCCAATTCACCGGCGAACGCGAATTCGGCGCCATTGTCGCGAGACTGGTACGACACGAGCCGGCGGCGGGCATCGGCGAGACGCTGGGAAAAGCGCTGCCGCTCACCCTCGAAGTCATCGAGTGCATGCTCGAGGCGGGATATCGCGCCAAGCGGCGTGACCGTCATGGAAAGTTCGATCTCATAATCCGCGCCGGTGCGCAGCAGCATGGTGGTAAAGCGGTAGCCGTCCTTACCGAAGCGCTGGCCCTCATATTCGAGATCGAAGCCCCCGATGGAGGCAATGATGCACTCGCCTTGTCTCTGGAGCTGCACCAGGGTCAGGATTTCCTTCATGAGCGCCCGGCCTGCCTCCTTGCGCTCAGTGTAGACGTTGCCGGCCACGGTCATGGTGAACGCCTCGCCAACGGTCGGAACGAGAAGCTCGATATCGCGACCAGTCTCAGCAATCCGCCGCGTGGAATACTCGATATCACGTTCGGCTTCGCGAAGCTGCCGGCGAACGGCATGTTGGTCGTCGATGTGAGCGGCGCGCTGTCGCTCCAGCCGCGCAATGTCGGCTTCGAGGCCCGCCTTCTGGATGAGGCGCTGATCGCCGGACGCGATGGCCTTGGCCATGGCGAATTGGTTGGCCTGGCCCTCACCAAGATCCTCGAGGCGACGCACAGAGGTGTCGCCCGAGAGCGCTGCGGCGATGAAGCGGGCCTTACGCTCGTTGTTTTGCCACATGGTGGCGTCGAGCGAACCTTCCGTGGCGTAGGCGAAGATATCGACCTCGTCGTGCTGGTTCCCCTGACGCACGATGCGGCCCTCGCGCTGCTCGATCTGCGAGGGCAACCAGGGCACATCGAGATGGTGGAGGGCTTTGAGGCGAAGCTGGGCGTTGACACCGGTACCCATGGTCTCTGAACTGCCGATGAGGAACCGGACCTTGCCGGCACGAACGTCGCCGAAGAGCTGCTGCTTGGCCTCGGACTTTTTATAGTCTTGCATGAACGCGATTTCGGCCGCAGGCACGCCCAAACGGATGAGTTCTTCACGGATCCAGCGATAGGCGGAAAATCCCCTGCTCTTTTCCACCGAGATGGTGCCGAGATCCGAGAAGATCATCTGGGCGGCGCCCGAAAGTTCGAACGGCTTCCCGTCACGTCGAGTATAGGTGGTATCCGCCATGGTCCTCCAGATGTTGAAGGCGTTCGAGATGAGGTTGTTGAGCTTGTTGTCCGCCTCGTTGTCATGGTCGGGATCGACAAGGCGCAGATCGATAGCAGCATGGCGACCGTCGGTGATGACGGAGAGCAGGATGTCGTCGCCAGGTTCTGGCGGCCGGTCGCGTTTCTCGATCTCCGCGATCCGCGCAGCCAGGATCATCTGGTAATGTTTGAAGGCCTGCGTCGGCTTGGACGTAATGATCTGGCGCTTGCCGGTGGAGATCGCCGGCACCTTCACAAACTGGCGCAGGTCCTCGGGCATGACGACGTCGGCGAAAGATCGGAACATCGCGATCAGCTCGGGGACGTTGACGAAGCTGGCGAAGCGCGACACCGGCTTGTATTTGCCTGATGGCTGAAGCTCCAGCTCAGTCGTCATGTCGCCGAAGGTCGACGCCCAGGCATCGAATTCATGCAGGCCGCGTTCCATCAGCGCGGCGTAATCCATGAGCCGTTGGACCGTGAACATTTCGCCAAGTGTGTTCGTGATCGGAGTTCCCGATGCGAGCACGAGCGCCCGGCCGGGATTCTTGGTCTCGATGAAGAGGGACTTCACATAGAGGTCCCATGCCCGCTGCGAGCCGTTCGGATCGACGCCCTTCAGCGTCGACATGTTCGTGGCGAAGCTGAGCTTGCGGAACTCCTGCGCCTCATCGACGATGATCTGGTCGACGCCGATCTCGGCGATGGTGAGAAGATCGTCCTTGCGAGTGGAGAGTGATTCGAGCCGCTCCTGCAGGTTCTCCTTCAGCCGCTCGAGGCGTTTGCGCGAAACGCGGTCATCGCTTTCGACCTTGGTGAGGAGGTTTTCGTACAGCTCCAGCTCATCATGGATCAACTGCTGCTCGAAGGCCGAAGGGACACCGATGAACTTGAACGCCGAATGCGTGATGATGATCGCATCCCATGTCGCCGTCGCCGCACGCGACAGGAACCGGGCGCGCTTGTCCTTGGTGAAGTTGGTCTCGTCGGCGACAAGGATGCGGGCGTTCGGATAGAGCGCCAGGAATTCGCGCGCGACCTGAGCGAGGCAGTGGCCGGGAACGGTGAGCATGGCCTTGGCGACAAGGCCGAGACGACGTTGTTCCATGATCGCAGCGGCTAAAGTCATCGTCTTTCCGGCGCCGACCGCATGCGCGAGATAGGTTGCGCCAGCGGAGATGATGCGCCAGATCCCTCGCATCTGGTGGCCATAAAGAGTAAAGGCGGCCGAGGCGCCTGGAAGTTTCAGATGAGACCCGTCGAAGGCTCTGGGTGCGATGTTGTTGAAGCGGTCATTGTAGACGCGCGAAAGGCGCTCGGTGCGATCAGGTTCGGACCAGATCCAGCGCTGGAACGCTTGCCTGATCTTGTGAAGCTTCTCCTTGACGGCCTCCGTATCGACGACGTTGAGCACGCGGCGTTCACTCATCTCCTCCTTGATCGTATCGAATATCTGAGGAACCCGGCTGTTAAGTGCATCTGCCAGCAACTCGCCGGCATGCCGGCGTCCCGTCCCCCATTCGGAGGTCCCGACCGCGAGATAGCCGAGTTGACGCGCCTCTACGGTCCATGATGCCAGTTCCGGCATGTGGTGAATCCTGATGTCGGCGTCCATCGTCTCCTTGACGAAGGCGACAACGTCAGAGGCCGGAATCCACGGTGCGCCGAGACGGGCAGTGATGTCGGAGGGGCGAAGGTCGGCGGGCTGCACCCCCTGCAATGCCGTTACGTTCCGCTCGTAGACCGGATCGAGCGCGGCGGCGGCTTCCGCGACCTTCAGTTTGTCGCGGACATGGCCGGACAGATAGCCGTCTGCCGTTTGCCAGGAGCCATCGGTCGGATCGCAAAAGATCGCGCTGCCGAGCTCAGCGACAACGTCCTGCGGATCGCGGTGCAGCAACTCGGCGACATGGTCGAGATCGACGCGCCCACGTTCGTTGAGGACAACCGCGAGCGCGTCGGCAGCACTCGTAATGATCGGCGGAGCGGGCGGGGAGACTACGCGCTCCGTGAAAATCGGCCCGGGCCTGGCGGTATCGCTTTCGAGATCGTAGTCCTCTATTGCAGCGACCAGCCAGCAATCGGGATCGTCGAGGAACGGTTGGAGGTTGGGTCGCCGATGGCTCTCGCGCGTCTCGCCGGTCTCCGGATCCTCGCTGATCGACACCGTGGTGTGGTTGATCGGGCCGAAGTCACGCACGAAGCTTGACCAGGCGATACGCAGCTTGACCTGCAGATCCTTCCAGGGCCGACCGAGCTCCTGCGCCTTGAGCACTTCGCGCACCGCGTCACGGATCGGGATCAGCTTGCGAATGATGCGGACATGCTTTTCCGGGATCCCATCAGCGCTGCGGCTTTTGCGGACCTTCACAGCGATGGGCTCGCCGTCGATCAGCTGCATAGGGCCGCGGGCCTTGTCGAAGAAGAAGCTGCCTTCGCGCACATGGCGCTCGGACAGAAGATCGACGGGGGCGTCGTCGGCCGCATCCTCAAGATCGAAATCGATCTCCGTGGGTTCGCCGTCATAGCGGTCTTCCGGAAGGAGAGTGACCGCGGCCGACAACAGGGCGGAGAGATCGTCGCCCGTGCGCGACAGGCAAGTGTAGGTCTCGCCGAAACGACCCGATGTGAGGGCGTGCGTGCCGAGGACGAAGTCCGGGTGCCGCGCAAACCAGCGATTAACGCGGATCGCGCCCTCGTCATCGGTTGCGGGGTGCACCTCGTCGGTGTCGAGCCAGGAAAGGTCGCCCTCCGGCTCCCCGACCTTGCGCTTCCGGAAAAAGAGGATGTCGACGACGACGTCCGTGCCGGCGTCTGCGCGGAAGCTGCCTTCGGGCAAGCGGATGGCTGCGATCAGGTCCGCGGCTTTCGCGATATGCTCGCGCGCGGAAACATCGACCTTGTCCATCGTGCCGGAACTGGTGACAAATGCCGCCAGCGCTCCCGGCTTCAACAAGTCGATGGACTTGGCGATGAAGTAGTCGTGCAGACGCAGGCCAAGCGGGCGATAGGCGCGGTCGGAGCGGACCATGCGATCGGAGAAGGGTGGGTTCCCGATAGCGAGGTCGAAGCTCGACGGAAGATCGGTGCGGGCGAAATCGCCCGTGACGATGCGCGCCTGTGGCTGCAGCAACCGGGCGATCCGTGCCGTGACGGGATCGAGTTCGATTCCGGTGACGTGGGTGAGCTTGCGCAGCGCCTCCGGCATCAATGCCGGAAACAGCCCCGTGCCAATCCCAGGTTCCAGCACACGGCCACCGCGCCATCCCATGCGCCGGAGGCCCGACCAGATCGCCTCGATGATGAATTCGGGCGTGAAATGGGCGTACTGGGTGCAGCGCGCGAGCGAGGCATAATCGCTCTCGCCGACGGCATACTCCAGCTCGGAGCCTATCTCGTCCCAGCCCTTGCGGAATTCAATCTCGCCCGGACGGCGGAAGACGCCGTTGGCGAGATCGGAGGCACCGAAACCGGTGAAGCGGATCAAACGCTCCTGCTCCTGCGCGGTGGCAGGACGCTCGTCGGCCTCGATCGCTGCCGCAAGCCGGATGGCTGCGACACTGTCCCGGGCCCGCTCCTTCCAGCCCCGGGCCAGGCCACGGGTGTCGGCGAGATAGAAGTTCGAAGCACGCTCCTTAGAGGTCCTCGAAGGTGCCCGCGCGATCGCCGCGACCGGCATCGCTGGCGCGGGCGACGACGGATCGGGGTCATCATCGGGTTCGAAATTGCCGGCAAAAGCCGTCACGCCGAGACCGAGACCCGACGAAAGAGCGGTGTTGCTGAAAAGATCGATGGTGAAGGGGTCGTCATGGGACATGAGAAGTTCTCCTGAGTGAAGGCGCGCGGAAGCACGCAGCCGATCGGGGATCGGCCGCGGCGCATGTGCGCAGTGGGGTGAAGTTGGTTAGTGCTGGCGCGGTTGGCGCGTCGGGGTGAGTGAGATGCTTGTGTCGGTCAGCTGGACACAGAGATGCGTGGCATCAGGTGTTTTATCGAGGAGATGGAGGACCTCGGCCGCATCAATGAACTCGATGCCATCATCGCCCCCAAAATACTGGCGTTTGTAGTGCCAGGAGTCGGGATTGATCGAAGGATTGCACTCCTCGGCGTAGCAGATGAAGGCCTTCTGACCCTCGGCAAGTTTGCCGTTGGAAAGAAGGTAAACCCCTTCGTCCCCGACCAGCCATAGGCCTGGCTTCTCGCCCTCGCCCGGTTTGAGACCATAATAGGGATTGCGGAATCCACCGTTGTTGACTGCATCGGTCTTTCCGCGCTCGATAACCTTGCGAACGGCAACAATGGGAAATGTGAACATCGTCGCCTCCTCACGCTGCAACGGCCATGGGGAGATGGCGCAAATTGACGGGTAGCTTTGCCGCGATTTCCGCGTCGGTGAGCTGGTCAAGCAGTTTGAAGTCGTGGCTTCGGTCGGGACCGAAGAACATGACTGTCCGCCCGCCCCGGTGCGCCCGCGGAAAGCGCCGATCGGCGTAACCGCGATACTCGTCGTGGGTCGAGCTCCAGATATGCTCGATGCGTTCCTCACGCGTCATCGCGCGGACGGGCCGGCTTTCCCGCTCGACAATCGCGGCGCGCATGCGCGCGGGCGACCTCTTGTCAGCAAGATCGCAATAGGCATGAAAATACCGCATGCGGTCATCGATCTTGAGCGTGAAAAACACGCTGGTGATCTGGCCTAGGAGGAATTCGCGCATGGCGAACATCTCGCCGTTCATGAAGAGCGGCGGCAGGATATTGAACATATAGTCATGCTCGGTTTCGGAATGCTCAAACCATTCGCCGGAATAGAGGGGACCGGCGTCGGCGTCGAAACGGTTAGGACGCTGTGCATGGCGGTCGAACATGCGGAACATCTGCCGACGATCGGCGATACCCTGGTAGACTTTGCGGATCGGAGAATCGGGGTTCATTGGCGGGCTCCTTCAGCCTCGTCGGGCTGGAGCGCGGTGCTTCTTCGGAATCACCATCATCTTCAGCCCTTCCTGACACCCTCCTGCGGCCGCCTCTCCGCCCGGGCGGGTCAAGTGCCGGCGAAGCCGGGCGAAGCTTCACACTTGACGCGGCTGGCGGGCATGCGGCAGCCGGGTTTTCTCCCCTCTCCTTTCCTTCTCCCTGATTCTGCCGCATGGGCGAGCTGATATACGCCCATGACGCACGGGCGCGTCTTCGGCATTGTCTTGGTCGCAACATGGCGCCGCCATGGCCGGCGAACCGGAAGCGCCGGATAGGACAGATCCAGTCCTGGATTGCTCGACGCCTATTCCTGACGCTGTCACGCCCGAAAAGACGAAGCTTTGTCCAGTCGGGGGATGACGCGCTTGTCGACGCCTGTGGCAGACTTGCGCGTCCAGGCTTTCCGGCTTGTTCTGGGGTCAGCGCGGGGGAAAGGAAAGCAGGCTCATCCTGCCGCTGGCGGGACAAGAGGCTGTCGAGAACAAGAGAATGACAGTTTGCGGCGAGCCGCTGACAGTCGTGTTCGTCTCAGGTCAGATGCATACGAGGGGAGAGCTCGAGAAGCTCCACAGCGGCAATCTGGAATGGTTTCGCGCCAGGTTCACCGGCCCGCAGGAACCTATGCCGAAGCACGCATGGCTTGTGCTGGAGATCTACGCGCCACAGGTTGAGTGCGATGTCGAGGCGGTCCGAAGAGAAGCCAATCTCGCCTGGGCGCACCCGTTGCGCATCGATGACGACGGCGGAGGTCGTGCCGCAGTAGGTCCGATCTGCGCTGTTAGGCGGTTGCCGCGTCCTTCAGCATCGCATTCCAGTCCTCGGCCAAGGGCCTTAGACGTTCGAAGTCACAGGGGAGTTCACTGGCAAGCTCGCGCAACCGGGACACGAACGCCTCGCCCTGTGCGTTGGCGTCGGTGGCGGCGACAAGGCGAGCTTCGGGCCGTTTGGCCAACAGGCGTATCGCGTTGTCGGTGGCCGGCGACCAACCGCCGCCAGTGCTGACATAGAGCGTATCGCGCCGGATCCGCTCGATCGCGGCAAGGCTCATGGCATCGATTGCTGCTTCGGTCACACAGATGCGATTCGCATGCTGCTGTCCGAACCGAAACAGCACCTTGCTGCCGCCGGAGGCAAAGCCGCGCCATTCCGGCCCACGCTCCTCCCAGCCGGTGACGACGCCATCGTCATTCTGATGAGCCGCCCACATGCTGCCGCGCGGCCCTTCGCGCACGAGGTTCTGGGCAATCGCAGCACGGATCACGTGCTCGGGAATGTGTCGCTCGTCGCGCAGATAACGCCAGGTCCCCGATCTCCGCCACGGCCTGCGGCGCACGGCCCAGCGGTCCGGTATCGACTGATCCAACTCCGTCTCCCGCGATTGCCGTTGCCATTCAGGTTCACGCGGCTGGAAACCGACGAGCGACGCGACCTGCACCAAGGCTTGCAGAAAATCGCAGCGGTCCAGATGTTGGACGAGCGAATAAACATCGCCCTTGGCATCCGAGAGCGGGGCAAACCAGCCCTTGCCGTCGTGGATGACTATAATGATGTCGTCGCCGCGCCGATATTTTACGGCCTTGCGCGTGCTTTCCTTCAAATCGATCGCGAAGCCGCCCGTCTCCAACACGGCCGCACATCCCACCCGGCCTCGCAATTCTTCGATATCTGCTTTTTCCATTCTTTCTCCCGGCCACCTTTTGGCCGACCTTTCTCCAAGTCTATCTCTTCCGCACAATTCGCGGAACACGCCGCAACCGCCGCAACAAGCAAAGGGGGCAAGGGCGCGGCTTCTGCCGCGGCGGAGCTTCCCTTGCGGCCTGCCGCTTGGTTGCGGCAAGCCGGACGGGAAAAGCCGGTTCAATGAACCGGCCGGCCCCCTGTGTAGGGGCAATATTCGTAGATCGCCTCGACCTCGTCACCGTCAAGGTCGTCGGCAGGAAGAACACCGTATTCGTCGTCATCGACCTTGAAGAGGATGACCGGCGTCATCAGGGTGCGGGCAAGGTTCCAGGCGTGGTTCTGAGCGAGGCTGAGTTCGTGCGACATTTGTTTTGGCTCCCGTTCGCGGGGACCATTCCCCGCTCGACAGGCGCCCGTCGGGTCCAGACAGGGCCGCGATCATCGCGATGGCGAAGCCGTGAGCGACGGCACGCTTGCGTAGTCCGACCCCGCAGCGGGTTGATCGAAAAGGTCCGGGCTGGAACAAGGGAATTAAGCCGATAAGAGCGGGGGATGGTCTTTGCACCGGAGCCGGCACCCAGCGCGCAACCTCGCTGATTCAAGCCTGCTGCACTTTGCACCCGACCTAAGCCGGCATCATCGAGGGCTCTGCGAGGAAGCGTTCTTCCCGCACCGACGAGGCGGCTACAATCGCCGCGTGTTACGAAAATCCCAACCTGGGCAAGAACATGAACGAAAAGAATCTCGAGCCGACTGCCGACCTGCCGTTGCGGTTCGATGGTCGAGGCATGCGTTCGATCGCTTCTGACCAGAAGATCCGCTTCGGCATTGCGCCCGTCGCCTTGCGCCGGCGGCTCGCCACGACCGCCCCTGGGCCGTCCTTCGGCTTGACACCCTTCATCGGATCCAGGCCTCGACCAGCGTGCCGTCGACCGAGAAAACGATCAAATCGACTGAGGCCGATTCACCTTCGGACGCGCCAGCACTGCAAGGAACTTCGCCGCAATGTTCCCTTCCAGCAACCGGCGCGGGTTCTTCGAGACACCGATAATCCCAGGCCGCATCGTCAACGCTGATGCCGACGACCCGGCGGAACATAAGGTCGTATTCCAGCAGCTCCATCAGGAGCCGCTCCGAGCGCGCGCAGCGGGTGGCTGCCGAGCTGGGAGGAGAGGAACGGCCTGCCGGGCGCTCTGCAAGCCCGTCAGGCCGCCTCTTTCACGTCCCCGCCGGCGCTTTTCCGTATCCACGCGGAAAATACGGGCGGGATCACTGATGCTTCAACCGGTTCGCTCGTGAAAACTATCTCTTGCGGGCTGCGAACGCGGTAGCCTCGATCGTGCCGTCGAGCACGCTGGCCATGCCGCAAAATTCCTCCTCGCCGGCAAGGTTCTCGATCCGCTAAAAGGAACGTTGGAAGCGGAGGATGCCGCCGACGTTGTTCTTCTTGTCGGCATTGGTAAAGTTGACGTTGGACGGCTTAGTCGTGGCGACACCAAAGTCGCCATAATGAACGTAGTCAACTTCGGCCGTGACCGTGAAACCGGGAACGGCTTCGTAAGAAATGTTGGCCGCTACGCCATAATTCTTCAGCTGGTCGCCCGAAACCTGAAGGTTGAACGAGGTTTTCCGGTTGAACTTGTAGGTGCCGCCGGCCCAGAAGCCCCAGTTGCCGCCCCAGACCTTGTGGAAACCGCGGCCATGTGCGGGGATGGCGTTGGTCGTGTCGTCGTTGAGGTTGCCGTCGCTGCCGTAGCCGAACATACCGAACAGGGACAAGTCCTTGGTGACGTTGAAGTCGATGCGAACCTTGCCGGCAACCTCGGCATAGTTGCTGTCATAAGCGACGACGCCGGTGATAGCGCCCCAGCCCTGCTTGTACTTCACACCGCCAACGACGTGGGGAACATAGCTGTCGATCGTGCCGACCTTCCCTTGGCCTTGTTCGAGCGACACCACGGCAGAGAGGCCCTGGCCAACGTCGAAGTAGTACTGCACCACGTTGGTGTTGAAGTCGCCGTAGGGAACGAGTGTGTCATTGATGACGTTGCCGGCATAGCCGATGAACGTATCGAAGGCGGAATAGTCTTTGCCGACGCGCAGCCCGCCCAGCTGGACCCAGGCGAAGTTCAACGTCAGGCCTTTGTTGGAGGCATAATTCTGGGGACTATCCGGGCCGGAATAGGCGTTCCGGTCGCCGAAGTTAATCCGGGTCTCCGTGTAAGTCTTGAGGGTACCGAGCTCCGTTTCCTGGCCGGTCCAGGTCTTTAGTGTAAACCGGGTGTTCTTGTACCAGGTGGCTTGGGCGCCGCCGTCTTGCACGTCGTGTGTGCGCGCACCATCGAACGATCCGACGTCACCGGCTCCGACATCGTAACGGACGTAGCCGCCGATGCGCAGGCAGGTTTCGGTGCCAGGGATGTAGAGGTAACCGGCGCCGTAGACCTCGCACACCCTGACGTATTCGGCCGGCTCGGCCTCAGCAGCCACTGGGGCGTCAGCGGCGCGCGCGCCGCTGGCAACGGCCACGGCCGCCGCGGAACCGAAAAGAAGGCTCTTCATTTTCATTTTGATCTCCAGTCACAAGATTAAAAAGGCAGGGGTGTCGTTCCCGACGACCGCATCCCTCCCGTTCCCCACAATCCGAGACACCACGCATTGCGCAGCTCCTCGCAGTCCGTGTGCTATCGATCACCATGGATGGTTTCAAGCTCGCAAGCGCGGATATCGCCCGATTTTGCAAGTAACGTTGCCGTTATACAACAAATTTATTGGTAAAACTCGGACTATCTGCACAATTTATACTTGTTGTACGAACTGGACAATTAAACATGGTTGCCATATATGGCAGTCAAGACTGCAGGATGCGCGCCATATAGTGGGCGCGCCCGCACAGCGGGTACCGTGGCCAACTGATCGACGGAGCATTGATTGGCAGCTGGCTCGTCAGCCCGGCGTTATGTCGAGAAAAAATCCCGTGCGGCCAGGACGACGTCTTCAGTCAGGTCTTGTCTGAGCATTTCTATGGGAACGCGGTCATCCAGAGGAGGCGATGGCTGGATCAGCCAGAGCCATGCCAGTCTGGGTTTGTCGCTCAAAGAAAGCACTTGCCGAATTCCGGACGCAGGCCTGCCGTCGACGAACTGAGCCAAGGGGAACACGTGCTTGCGCGCACCTTTTCGCAATGCGATCACGTCGTTGTGCCGCTGCCACCAATGCAATGTTGACCGCGGTATGCCAAAGCGTTCTTCCAGATATGTTGGCCCTGCAACCTGACCTGCCCAGTCTTCAATGCGCATGGAATCGTCTGGCGGCGTTCGAACGGCACACCGCGGCCCGCCCGCGGTTCGCGCCTCGAGGGGAGTTGCCTCACGGATGCTGGCATCGAAATGTCGCGCCGCTTCGGCTGCGAGCCTGCCAACAAATTCCGAGGCTAGGTCGGCCAGATCGGCATGAATGGCTTGTTGGTACAATGGCAAATTGGCAACGCCAACATTGCCCCTCCCCATGAGCGATGAGATTGAACCGCGAGCCTTCGCAATCTCATTGTAGCGGACCAGAACGCGTTGGATTTCTTTTGCGATCAAGCCTGAAAGCTCGTCCTGTTGTGGTTCATTTCTATAACTAAAGGATTCAATCATGTGTGGCTCCCCGTAGGAAAGAGTCCGCTTGGTATTTTGGTTGGTTGGAATTGCCGTCGTAATCGTCAACTTGCGGAAACAAATGCAGGTCTGCCTCGCCTGGATCCGCCCCTGGCGTCCGCGATCGAAGCCGGAAGGAGCGGGGCCCGGCGCTTTTTGATCACGAAGCGATCTTCGAACGCATCCGGCAGCTCGAACACCGCGCCGGCGAGTCCTAGGCGTTTCACGCGACCGGATCGACCGTGGGCGGGGCGCGATAGCGGCCGGCCTCCAGCATATATCCTTCGGATCTTATGGCTCGTATTGCATCGTGGCCGCTCGATGACCGCAGGGCTTGTCGCAAGCGTGCGATATGGGCGTCGACCGTGCGTGCGTTGACGCGCCCGGTTCCGCGCCATGCGGCGGCGATCAGGGTTGGGCGGCTGTGCACGGTGTCGGGAAACCGGACAAAATGCTGGAGCAGCCGGAATCCAATTGGCGCCAGATTGAGTTGCTGACCGTTACACCACGCATACTGGCGTGCCGGATTCACTTTGATGTCGAGCTGTCGTTCCCGGCCCTCTTCATAAGATGAGTTACGGGCAGCAGCCGCTTTCAGAAAGTGAAGAAGGCGCGCGGGCGCCAAGGGGCGCACCAGACTTTCATCGATTCCTGCTTCGATCAGGTCGATGTGATAATTGCTGTCGGCGCCGACGAGCGCCGCGATCGGCACGCGCTCGTCGAGGCCGTTCTGCTTCAGACCTTCGCAAATCGCACGAACGTCCTGGGAGCAATCCAGGAGAATGGCGCGGGTCCCGGAATGATGCGCAAGACGGAGGACATGGTCGGGTCTGGTGGCAAGACAAACGGCGTACCCTTCGGCTTCAAGGATGTACTGAAGGAGGAGGCAGAACTCGGCGTCCACGGAGTTTAAGACCACGACAGGTTTCATTTACGCCTCACTTGCGTTCGGCATCGGCATCCCTGGCTGGACCCTAGACCGGGATGAATTCGCCGCCGTTGATGTCAATAATTGCGCCATTCACAAATCCTGCTTCCTGAGAGATCAGGAACTCAACGACCGCCGCGACATCGTCAGGCTGGCCGAGCCGGCCTGACGGAATCGCAGCCAGCGCTGCCCTGTTGGTGGGTGAGTCCGGCTCTCCGGCCATATTGGTCGCGATGCGCCCGGGAGCGACCAGATTCGAGGTGATGCCGTAGGGAGCGTAGGTGCTTACCAACGACCTTGCCAGACCCGACAATGCTGCCTTTGATGCCACGTAGCTTGCGCCTGCAATCTTGGGCCTCGTCCGCGAAGCGACGGAGCCGATCATGACGATGCGTCCAAATCGCCGTTCCATCATGGCTGGGCAAACCGCCTGACAGCAAAGCATCGCTCCGGTCAGATTGACCGCCAGCACCTCGTTCCACTCCGCCAATTCGATATCATGAAAGACGGTGGCGCCGTCCGGCCCCTTCGGCGAGACCCCGGCATTGCAGACCAACACGGTCGGGTGGCCCCAGATCGCGCGAAGGTCGCGGAAGAATGCGTCGATCTGCGCCGGCACGGCCAAATCGACAGATCGGGCAATGACCCTCTCGTGACCAAATTCCCTGGTCAGTTCCTCGCGCGCCGCGTCTACGCTTTCGCTTCGCTGGCTGAACACCGCAACCTTGTGATCGCGCGCCAGAAGCCGGCGGGCGGTGGCCAGCCCTATACCGGAGGTGCCGCCGGTGATGACGGCCACTTGCGATTGACTGCCAGGGATTGTCATGCTGCTGCGTCGACGGTTGCAAAGAGCGACAAAGGCGGATGGGCGGCAGGATCTGTCATGACTTCGATCAAAAATGGAGATTTTGACGCCAAACCTTTCCGCAAGGCATCGGCGAGCTGATCAGCCGCTTCAAGTCTGACCGACGAACAGCCGCAGGCCTTGGCGATCATTGCATGATCGACCGGACCCAGGTGGCAGGCGCTCGTATAAGCACCAAACTTGACCGACTCGGCATCGCGTTGAAAGCCGAGAATGCCATTGTTGAGCACGACGATCGTGATCGGAAGATTGCTGCGCACCATGGTCTCAAGCTCTGCCCAGCTGTGCGCAAATCCGCCGTCGCCGACCAGCACGACGACAGGATGGTCCGGTCGCGCCACCTTGGCCCCAATCGCAAGGGGAATCCCCCAGCCCAGGCCCGCCAGCCCGCGAGGCGTCAGGAAACGCATGCCGGGCGACAAGGCGCGCAATTGGCCGCAAACCCACATCGATGAGTAACTGGCGTCGGCAACGACGGTTGTTTCAGGGGTTAGCTGCGCCTGCAATTCGACCATAACTCGTTCGGGGCGGATGGGACCCTGACGGCCTTCCAGGCGAATTCGGCGCTCCTCGTTAAACAAACTCCAGAAACGACCGATACGATTGGCCATCACGACCCTGCCGGCGCTGCGGCCGGAAAGGTCCGTCCGGCAAAGGGCGCCGCGCAACGCGCGCAACGTCTCAGTTGCATCGCCGACCAGCCTTATCCGTGCCTCGTAGGTGCGCCCCACTTCCGCCGGATCCACGTCAATGTGGATGATGGCCTTGTCCGCGGATATCTGGGTCCAGCTGTCCGTGCCGTTCTGGTTGGTTCGGGTTCCGACCAGCAAAACGACGTCCGCCTCTTTCAGAAGCTCCAGCGAATGACGGCCGAGTGACGAAGGGCCGACAAGCGATCCGAGGACACCCGCCGAGAGCTCATGAAACTCATCGACCGCCCCCTTACCCATGAACGTCGTAAAAACGGGAATTGCACATTCGTCCTGAAGCAAAGAGAGTTCCCCTGAAGCTCCGCTCGCATGCACACCACCGCCCGCGATCACGACGGGCAGACGCGCCGTGCTCAAAAGCCTTGCGGCCGCGGCGATATCCTGGTCGGACGGACGCAACCGGTCGATGGGCCAGTGTCCGAGGTTCGCGGTCCGCGTGAAGTCGGTGCCCGTCCAGGCCGACCGCAACAGGTCCGCCGGCAAGACCAGCACCGTTGGGCCGGGGCGCCCTGAACCGGCAACGGCAAATGCTGTGTCGATATAGTCCTCGATGCGCTCGGGCACCACGACCTTGCGCGCCCATTTGGTGCAGGATTGAAACAGGCTCAAATGATCGAGCTCCTGGAAAGCGTTGCGATCGGCCTGGTTGCGCTCGACATCCTGAACGAGCGCGACGATCGGGATGCTGGCCTTGAGAGCCTCGGCCAGCGGAGGAACCAGAAGCGTGGCCGCCGGTCCGTTTTGCGCGGCCACGACGCCGACCTTGCCGGAGCGGCGGGCATATCCGTCCGCCATCGCGCCGCCCATGTTCTCCTGGCGGTAAGCGACCTGCCGGATGCCAAGGGCTTCGGCCGCCAAGATAACCGCGGATGGCAGGCTCTGGGCAAATATATGGGAGACGTCATGGCGTTTGAGGGCAAGCGCTATGCGGCCGGCAACTGTATTGGATAGATCTGCTGACATGTATCCCACTTCAATGCTGATTGGCTTGGCTGAGAAAATCGTCGAAGCAATCGACGATCATGGTTGCTTCCGCCATGCCCATGGCCGTCGACAGTGATGCTGCCGCGCCACCGGGCAGGAGAATGCCGTGGGCCAGGAAATGGCGCTGGAGTTCAGTCGATCGGACTGCCTCGTCGGGGGTGCAGAAGGCGTCGCGAAACTCGCGGGGCGGTTTTTGTTTCGGATGAATCCGGAACAGCGAGGCCGCGCCGGTCACCGCGAACGCCGCGCCGTGGCGCTTGATCGCTTCGATCAGGCCCGTCCTGATTTTCTCGCCCAGCTGATCCAGCCGATCGAATTCGTCCTCAGTCAACGCCTGCATCGCGACGTAGCCGGCAAGCATGGAAACGGCGTTGGCGGAGAACGTACCGCCTTGCGGCAATCTCGCCTTGCCGTGTTGCGTACCGAAGACCCGCATGACGTCCTCGCGGCCGCCGATGGCGCCGATTGGAAAGCCGCCGCCGATGATCTTGCCCATGGCGACAAGGTCGGGCTTGAGCCCGTATCGCGCCGAGGCGCCGTGATAACCCTGGCGCAGGTTGAGCACTTCGTCGGCAACGAGAAGGATGTCGTTGCGGCGCGCCATCGCCGTCAGCGCCTTCAGGAAGTCGGGAACGGCCGCGATCAAGCCTGCGCGGCTGGGCATCGGGTCGATGAGGACGCAGGACAATCTCTCGGCGGCGTCCTCCAGGCGCTGCAGCCCCTCGACATCATTGAACCGCAAGACCAGCACATCGTCCGCGACGCTTGAAGGAACACCGGCATAGAGCGGGACCGGGGCCGGATCTTCCGGGGCCCCCCAATTGGCGGGGGTCCCGGCCTGGCCTATCTCGGCCCAGTCATAGGCACCGTGAAAGGCGCCCTCTATGCGCGCGACCCCAGGCCTGCCCGTGAACGCCCGAGCCGCCTTGATCGCGAACATCACCGCCTCGGTGCCGCTGTTGACGAAGCGGACACGCTCGATCGAGGGGATGCGATCGATCAAAAGCTCGGCAAGGTTGATTTCATGCTCGGTCGGGTTGGCAAAACAGCTGCCCCGGGCAAGCTGTGATGAAACCGCTTCGGTTACCGGCCCGAAGGCGTGTCCGTGAATGAGGGTGGTGAAGTTGTTGTTCAGGTCGAGGAGCCGGTTGCCGTCGACGTCCTCAAGATAGGCTCCTTTCCCTGCCTTGATGTAGCGCGGGGTCGGGTCGCGCTCGACGGTGATCCGCGTCGTGCCGTCTGGAAAGACGGCGAGCCCACGGTCGTAAAGCTCGGCCGACACCTGGCGGTTCCCCCGCCACGGCAGGTTCTGCGCGATCATTGTGGCTCTCTCCCTGTTGCAAGATTATGTTGCAACAAAAATCACACAAATCGCATTGACGCAACATAAAATGTCAGTCTGGCCGCGTTTGAGCGCTCGTGCGCTCTCGATCTGCGCGTTTCAAGCGTCGATAACCATCCCGAATGTCACTTTCTATGGCGGCGCGAACGGCGCCGCTGTCGCCTTCAGCCAAACCCTCCATCGCCGCCATATGGTTGTGTACGCCGTATTTGGCTTCGGCGAATTCAGGGTAGAGATCGTTGAAGGAGGCGCCGATCCGGAGCCATAGGGTCTCGATTGTCGCCAGCAGGTGCGGCATGCCGCATAGTCTGTAGATGGCGAAATGGAACTCCTTGTTGCTCCAAAGCGCGTCCGCGTAGCGCCTTTGGTCGAGAGCGGCATTGATGCGGAGTTGGGTCTCCCTGAGCAAATCGATGTCCTCGCCGCTCACCCGTGCCGCGGCTTTCTCGGCGGCAAGGCCTTCGAGCGCAAGGCGCATAAGCGTAATCTCTTCAAGAGCTTGAGCGTCAAGGAAGGGAACGATAACCGTCTTGGGGCCAGCGTAAACGAGGGCGCCCTCAAGAACCAGGCGATTGATCGCATCGCGTGCGGGCGTCGAGCTGACACCCAGGTCCTCGGCAAGCGCGCGAACCGTTAATTTGTCGCCAGGTCCATGCGCTCCTCTGATCAGTCGTTCCTTGATCTGTTGGTAGACGCGATCGCCCAGACGGGGTTGCTGCCTGTCGTCTTCAGCGACGAACTGGGTCGAGGTGATCATCAAAGAGTCTCAGCGTTGACAGGGTGATATTTTTGTTGCATCAAACTAGATTATGAAGCCTGGGTAAAGCCAGTGTGACATCTGCATAACATAAATTGGGTCTCGCGTCTCTCCTTCAGGCCTTGTGATGGTCGAGTTGAGCCGCGGCAGCCACGTGCAACGCTTGATGACGAAAATCGCGAATCCGGGCCGGCGCGGCAAACTCGCGCGCTCACATCTTCGGGGAGACATTTAGCTTGATTGGACAATCGCTTTCCCTTCAATCCCTCAGCAAGCACTTTGGCCGCGCCGCCGCTGTCGACAACGTCTCTTTCGACATCGCCGCTGGCGAATTCGTCTCAGTGCTGGGACCTTCGGGCTCGGGAAAGTCCACCCTGTTGACAATGATTGCCGGGTTCGAGCCGCCAAGTGCTGGCCGGATTGCGATTGGCGGTTACGACATCACCGGTGTGGCGCCGAACCGGCGCAACATCGGCATGGTGTTCCAGAAATACGCGCTGTTTCCCCATATGACCGTGCTTCAGAACGTCGCTTTCCCGCTGCGCATGCGCGGTTTGGCGCGCGAGGCGATCAAGGATCGCGTGAAACAGATGATGGAGCTGGTGCAGCTCGTCGGTTTCGACGAGCGCTACCCCAGCCAGCTCTCGGGAGGTCAACAGCAGCGTGTTGCCGTGGCGCGCGCCCTGGTTGGCGAACCGCCCGTTCTTCTGATGGACGAACCGCTGGGGGCCTTGGACAAGAACCTGCGCGAGGCCATGCAACTCGAAATCAAACGCATTCAGACCAAGCTCGGGGCGACCGTTGTCTATGTGACGCACGATCAGGACGAGGCCATGACCATGTCCGATCGGGTGGCCGTCATGGCGGGAGGCACGCTGGTTCAGGTCGGCGCGCCGAGCGACATCTACCATCGGCCACGGTCGGCCTTTGTCGCCCAGTTCGTGGGGAAGATGAATTTCATCGATGGCGAATGCCAGCATGACGATGCCGACACCTGCCACATTCGCGTCTCGACCTCGCTTACCCTCGCTGTCCCCTCGCCTGCCCTGCATGGTGCCGATCGGCTGCGGCGCGGCCGTGCCGTACGGCTTGCGGTGCGGCCCGAAAGCCTGTCCTTCGCCAAGACTGATGGCGCGCTGGCGCTTCCTGGCACCGTCGAGGCGGAAATCTTCGTCGGCCCTTTCCGCCTTTACCTCCTGCGCCTGGCGACATTTGGCCAGCCGGTGGTGCAGGCTCAGCTGGCGACCTCCACCCACGTCGGACCTTTCGCACGCGACGAGCGCGTCACCTTGTACGCCGCCAGGGACGCGTTCCATGTCTTTGCCGCGCCTGAGGCCTGACCATGGCTGATCTGCTTGCCAGTCCGGAGCGGCCTTCGCCAACCGTGAAACCAGCCGGTTTCAGATCCGCCCGACGCGGACGCGCCGCGAGCCGCTACACGCCGGTTTTGTCGCTTGCCCTGACGGCACCGCTGCTCCTGCTGCTGGCGGTTGGTTTCCTGTACCCGATAGGAGCGCTGATCAAGCTTAGCCTGTTCATGCCGACGCTTGATCTGTCGGCCTACAGGAAGATCGTCGAGCAGCCGATCTATCTGGCCATAATGGCCCGAACATTCCGCATCGCGTTGCTCGTCAGCATTCTTAGTTTCGTGCTCGGTTATCCGGTGGCACTGGCCATGGCCAGCCTCAACCGGCGTCTGGCAACGATTGCCGCGGCGGCCGTCTTCATCGCTCTTTGGTCGCCGGTGTTTGTCCGCTCCTACGCCTGGATCGTCCTTCTGCAGCGAAATGGCGTCGTCAACACGCTGATGGCGCAGGCTGGGCTTATCAACGCGCCGGTCAAGCTCCTGTACAATGAGGGAGCGGTCATCCTGGCCACGACCCATGTCCTGCTGCCTTTCATGATCCTACCGATTTTCGTGGCGCTTCGGTCAATCCCGCGAGAGCTTGTCCCTGCCGCACGCAATCTTGGGGCAGGTCCGGCGACAGCGTTCCTGCGCGTGACCTTGCCGCTCAGCCTGCCCGGCGTCTTCGCCGGCAGCGTCATGTGTTTCATCCTCGCTCTTGGCTTCTACATCACCCCCGCGCTGGTCGGCGGATCAGGGTCCATGATGGTGGCGACACTGATCGGCCAGCAGGCGACCGTCCTTCTCGATTGGCCCTTCGCGGCTGCCCTCTCGACCACGCTGCTCGTCGCAACGCTTGTCATCGTGCTGGTCTTTCGCAAGGCCTTTTCCCTGTCCAAAGGATTCGCAAGTGTCGATTGAGACCAATATCGCCAACCCTGGTGCTGCACGCGTCAAGCGTCCTGCCACCGCAATCGATCGACCTTACGGGGCGACGCTGGCTGTCTTGCTCAAGGGCGCCGTGCTGGCGGTGATCTTGTTTTACCTCGTCTTGCCGACCCTCATCATCCTGCCGATCTCACTTGGCCGGGCCGACTATATCGAGCTCCCGCCACGCGAGCTCACTTTTCATTGGTACCGTCAGTATCTGCTCGATCCCGACTGGATGGCGGCGACCTGGTTCAGCCTGAAAATCGCGCTTGCAACCAGCCTGTCCGCCACGGTGGTCGGCACGCTGGCGTCCCTGGTCCTGGTACGTGGCGACCTGCCGGGAAAACAGGCCCTGCAGGCACTGTCGCTGGGTCCGATGGTGGTCCCGCACATCGTCTTCGGCGTGGCGCTCTATCTCATCTTCGCGCCGTTGCAGCTGACCGGGAATTTTGTCGGATTTCTCATCGCCCACACCGTGCTGGCGGTCCCCTATGTGCTGATAACGGTGACTGCGGCGCTGCAACGGTTTGATTTCACGCTGGAGCTTGCAGCGCTGAGCTGCGGGGCCAGCCGGACGCGTTCCTTTGTGCTGGTCGTGCTGCCAAACATCGCGCCTTCGATCGCGGTCGCCGCGGTGTTTGCCTTCCTGTCCTCCTTTGACGAAGCAACGGTAGCCTTCTTCATCTCCGATACAGGGGGAAAGACCATCAGTCGCAAGATGTTCGAGGACATCGATTTCAATCTCACGCCGGTGATTGCCGCGGTCTCGACCATCCTGGCCGGGGTGTCGCTGCTCCTGATGGCGCTCATTCGAAGCGCGCGTCAGCACCAATAGAATCGAAGCTAACGCAACAGGGAGAATGTTCAATGCTCAGATCTATCCGATCGGCTTTGGTCGTGACAGCGTGCGCGGCCTTGCAAATCAATGCCGCGGCCGCCGCCGAACAGGTTATCGTCGCGACGACCGGTGGCGCCTATGAAAAAGCGCTGCGTGAGGCCTGGTTCGGCCCTTTCACCGCCAAGACCGGCATCGAAGTTGTCACCGTGGCGGCGACCAACGCCGAGATGCGGGCCAAGGCGGCGGCCATGGTCAAGACCGGAAATGTCAGCTGGGATCTCTATCTGCAGGGCGAAATCCAGACGGCTTCGGCACAACACATGCAGGCGGCTGAAAACCTGTCGGACTTCTGCAAGCGGTTCGCTACGCGCACGGACCTCGCGCCCGACGACTGCACCGCCGCCGGGGTTCGGCTGGTGTCGAATTCGACCCTGCTTGCCTACCGGTCGGATGCCTTCGGAGGAGCGGCTCCCCGGACCTGGGCCGACATGTGGGATCTGCGGAAATTCCCCGGCGGGCGATCGTTCCCTGACTTCAACGACCCCTGGCGCGTGATGGCTGCGGCCTTGCTGGCCGACGGGGTCAGCCCCGACAAGCTGTTTCCGCTCGACATCGACCGCGCCCTGGCCAAGCTCGATACCATCCGGCCGGCTGTCTCGCTCTGGTGGAAGACCGGGGATCAAAGCATGCAAGGCTTTCGCAATCGCGAGTATGTCATCGGCCAGATCTGGTTGACCCGCGCCAGGGCCCTCAAAGCGGAAGGGTTGCCGATCGCCTGGTCGCATGCCGCATCGTTCCTCGTCGGCGACCGCATTGCCCTGATCAAGAATGCGCCCCATCGCGAAAATGCGCTGAAGCTTGCGGACTATTGGCTGAGCACGCCGGCGGCGCAGGCCAAGGTCTGTGAAGCGTTGTCGTGCAAGCCGCCGAGCAGCGAAGCGGTAAAACTGATGTCATCGCAAGCGCGCGCCGACATGCCGGGCGGGGCGGACAGCAATGCGGTCGTACCAGATGCCAAATGGATCAACGACAATGCCGCCCTTTTGCTCGAGCGCTGGAACGCGTGGGTCCAATGACAAGCAAGCATGGAGAACAGACTATCATGGACAATTCCTCACCGCGCGTGCTGGTCGGGCGGTTCTGGCATGAGTCGAACGGCTTCAATCCGCAGCCGACGCTTGCTGCCGACTTTCAAATCCTGGAAGGCCAGGCGCTGCTGGCGGCAGCCAGCTCATCGGGCTCGACGCTGGCCGGCATCATCCAGCAGCTCGCCAAGGGTGGGGCACGGGTCCTTCCCAGTATTTCGGTGGTCGCACCGCCGAGCGGGCTTGTCGATCATGCCTTCTTCACCGCCGTGAAGGAGCGTCTGGTCAACGATGCCATCGAGCACAAACCTGACGCCATCGCGCTTGAGCTGCATGGCGCCATGGGAACCACCCTGATTGAGGACGCCGAGGGCGATCTGCTTGCCGCGCTGCGGGAAGCGGTGGGCGAGACGGTGCCGATCGGTATCGGGCTCGATCTCCACGCCCATATGACCGACGCCATGCTAACCGCCGTCGACATCTGTATCGCCTGCAAGGAAAACCCGCATTCCGACGTGGTCGAATGCGGCCACAAAGTCGCGGCCTGTCTGCTGGCGATGCTTGACGGCTCCCTGCGGCCGGTGACGGCAATGGCCAAGGTTGCGATGATCCTGCCCGGTGCGGCCGAAACCGCGGCGGGGCCACTGCGCGAGATTCACGATCAGGCGCGCACCGCCGAGCAGGAAAATGCTGCGATCTGGGACGTCTCGTTGTTCAATGTGTTCCGCTATGCCGACGACGAGGACATCGGACAGGCCGCTGTGGTACTGACCAATGATGCCGCTCAGGAAGGCCAGCAGGTGGCAGATACGCTGGCAAAAGCCTTCTGGGAAAAGCGGGACCGTTTCAGTGACGACCTGATGTCGATTGATGAAGCGCTCGACACGGTTGCCCTCGAACCGCATCGCCGGCCTTTCGTCGTCGCCGACATGGGCGACCGCGTGCTCGCCGGTGCGCCGGGCGATAGCACGGCCATCCTGGCGGCGGCACTTGCCCGTGAGGATGGCCTGCGTGGCGCCATTCCGATCACGGATCCCCATAGCGTCGATGCCGCCTTCGCGGCAGGGCTGGGCGGCAGGATTTCATGTGCGGTCGGCGGGCGGATCACACCGGGTTTTGAATCATTCGCGATTTCCGGCAAGGTCGTTCATCTCAGCGACGGCGCGTTCACCTTGGCCGGCCCCTTTCAGGGCGGCGAACAATCCAACATGGGACCGACCGCGGTGATCGAGATCGACGGCCGGCTGATGATCGTGCTCACGAGCAAGGCAGCGTTCAGCCATGACCCGGCCGTGTTCACGAGCCAAGGGATTGGCCTTGGCACATGCGATTTCTTCGTGGTCAAATCGGGATATCATTTCAAGCTGAACTTCGGCGCCGAGGCTACCCCGCTGATGGTTCGCACGCCAGGCGTCGGATATTACACCAAAGGTGCGCTGACCTATCGCAAGGCCCGGTTCTGGCCCGAACATGAGATCGCCGAACCAAGCGGCAACGGTCGCATCTTTGCCGCCAACCCGATCCAACCATCAATCAAGCCAGGCACGGTCGGTTCATCCCTTCCGGGGCAGGACCTGTCTTGACAAGGTTGGCCATAGAGAGGCCTGGGGCGGCATGCGCGCTTTCGGTGCCGGCCAGAACGACCTCGCTACCGCAGGGCGATTATCTGGTTGACAGACCCGATCTGATTACGTGGGGTAAGGACATAGGATTTCCATGTCCGTTCTGTCCCGCCCCGAGTTCCACGACGAAGCCAAGGCTTTCGAACATGTGGAATCCAAACTGTGGGCGAACGGCCCGGTTTGCCCAAGTGCAGTAGCGTCGATCGCCACTATTCCCTGAAGGGCGTTCGCACCAAGCCATCCAAAAAGAACCCCCACGGCGTCGAGCGTCATGGTCTCTACAAGTGCAGCGCCTGCCGTTCGCAGTTCGCCGTGCGCATTGGTTCAATCTTCGAGGAAAGCCAACGAAGAAGCCGCCAATCCTGGCGGCTTCAATGAGACTCTACGCTGCCAATTGATCGTGCCAGCGCTCGCCTGAATAAGACAGCACGATGCTGTCGTCGGTCTCGTCCTGCTCGGACAGCTGCTCCAATTTTTGCAAGAGGCCATTCATGACCTCTTCGCGCTCCTTCGGCGGCAGGAGTGATAGTAGATAGATCATTCGTAGTGACAGCACCGCCGGACCATTGGCCTCGCACTGCCCTTTTTCCCATCTAGCTACGCTTTGGTCGGTTACCCCTAACACCCTCGCCAAGTCGGCCTGTGACATATCAAGCTCGCCGCGCAGAAAGCGCAGTTCTTTGCCGGACGGAGCCTTGCGCTCCAGTACTATGTGCAAGCCAATTGCACGGTGCAACCCGTCCATGTCCTTGACCGTAAGGTACTCCTCGCCATCAACTGTATCCACAGAAAAGCCGTTGCTCAGATAGATGTTATCCAAGCCGCAATCCTGGTAATGCAGAGGCTCCTTGGAGAGCTTTTCACCGGGTCGGTAAAACTGTTGGATAGTCATCTCATATCTTCCCATTCCACTGTTTTGACGAAAAGCTTGTTGTTCCTGATGAGAAGAACAACGACACCCACGTCCCTGCGTCCTTTCACGTTTCGAACGATCTTGCCCTTCCACTCGCCTTGCGAGTTCCCCGCCTCGATCGCACCTGACACGAGCCCTTCCCGAATGACGGTCAAGGCTACTCTTATCGAGATGTCGCGCTCGTGCATCCTGTCGCGTGCATGTCGAGACTAGCCAATGCAACCTGTGTCCGAGGCCAAAAAACGGACACGCTGCGTAAATTCATCTGGTCGCATCGCCATTTGGGCGACGGGACGTAGCAAACCTTCATCTGCCATGGCCTATCAATATGATAGGTGTTGATGCCAAGTCAATGCACCTGGAAAGTTAAAGTTCCGTAACTTCGAATGAGCCGCCCGCTACCAAGACCTCTCCGGTGGCGGGCTCTTTTTGCGAGCGTCACGTTGGGGGCTGGGTCGGTGGTTGGCTTCGTCGAGGATGCGCTGGGCCTCTTCTCGGGTGAGGCCGCACTTGCGGGCAAAGTAATCCGCCTCCGTCGTAATCTCACGATCGGCGACAGGTTCGGTGATTGGTTTTTGCTTCTTTCCCACGGCTCGAATCATAGCATAGTCCGAGCAACCGACCTACTCGCCACCCGTTGACCTATGCTGGTTGATCCAGCACACTCCAAAACTTGCCCGCTACTCTCCCCAAAGAGTGGCGGGCCTTTTATGGAACCAACTGCGCCAGACAACCGATGGACTAAATCGGGCGCGTATGGTTAACCTCCCGGGCGGCGGCGCGAGATTAATCAGATGGCTTCGAAGACATCCAAGGGCTGGTGCGTAAAATCGCGGAAACTCCTCGAAGCCGTCGGCAACCCAACCAGGCTACTGATTTTAGCCATTTTGCTGGATGGCGAGATTTCGGTAAACGCTTTGTCGGAGAAGTTGGGTTTCACCTACACTCAGTCGGCACTCTCTCAGCACTTGGGCAAGCTACGGAGAGCCGGACTGGTGGACACTCGGCCAGATGGCCATTCGATATACTACTCGTGCAATTCGTCCGCCGTGCGCCATTTGTTCACCTTCTTGGAGGAGACGTTTGGCGAAGTCATATCGGAGCGGCGACGAGCGCGGGCTTCTTGATGGCTTGACAAGAATCTCCAAGTGACGGCAGTTTCCGCCCATTGAGGGCTGACCGGGGAAGACCTATGAAGAAAACCTATGAGAAACCTGTTCTGACCAAGCGCGAGCGACTTTCCTTTGTGACGGCCGGACCCGGCCCATCGGTGCCACCGCCGCCGCCGCCTGTAGCGCTCGACTGATCTATTCGACAATTAAGCCTAGTTAACCATCAAGCCCGCTGGCTCCGGCCGGCGGGCTTTTTGCGTTGTCCGGATCGGAACAATCGAGATTCACATCTGTTAGACGCCTATGGAAAAGGCCGATCCCACTGAACCGATACCGGACAGCATTCTCCTGGCCGGCGCACGTTTGCAGGCGGCGCTCGACAGGCGGGCCGAGGCGACCTCAAAAGACGAGAAGTCCCCCGTCGCGCCCGTGCCGGCTGCGGTTGGCCGCAGGGCTGCCAGGCACTGACAAGAGCGGCGGCGCCGCGGCCGGTGTGATGGCTCTCGATTCGCTATCTGCCCCAACAGGGCGTACAGTGCCTTGGTCGTCTGTGACGGTTTCCGGCAATCGGACGCTTGGAAGTGAACATCATGCTTTCGCCCCGAACAGGGAGATGGAGCATGAGCACCGTCCGATCGTATCTTTTTAATGTCGTTCACTACTATGAGAAAGCTCTGTCGATCCAGGACAGGGCGATCGAGCGAGAGCGGGCAAAGGGTCGGCCTCTGGGGCAGGACAAGCGCCTGCTTGAGAGCATGCGTAAGAGCATGAAGGGTGCAACTGAAGCACTCCGGCGCGTCGAGCACCGTTAGCTCCGGGCGCAAAAATCATTTCCGTTTAGGAAACTCGATCACCGTGGCCTCGGTCTGCGGCTTCATCGGAGCGTGACCCGGCTCTTCGTGCCAGACCACCTGGCGGAATCACGCATGTCAACGCGCTGACCGCATGCCGGACAATTATAGAAATGATCTTGCTCGTCTGCGAGTTCGCCCCCGTGCACCTTGCCGCTAATCGGCGGACCGAAGTCGGCGCTTTCGCTCCATGCCAGGAAATCAGGCCGTTGGTCAGGTCCAACGAGGCTGTATCCATATACGGCGGACTTCTCCTCATCGACCACTCGGAACCAGTGATCCTGCAAAACCCCTGGCGACACAGGCTGACCGGCCAACTTCTCTGCGGCCGTCCTTGGATCGATCTCCACAACGTCGCCAGACACCACGACTGTGTCGCCGTAGATCTCTTCCACCCGGTACTTCGTCATCGTCGCCACTCCGGTGGGTGGCAACGTGGCGCACTCAGCTTTGTTGCATCGGCATGCCGTTTGCAGTTTCGGAACCATTTTAGCTAAAGCTGATTGAGTCGCGGTCTCGTGAGTGTGTGCATGCGTTTGACGTTCATCCGGCCGATGGAGCCCGAACTGTACGACGACCCTCCGAAGGGTGACGACTGGATTCACGAGATCAAGTTCGACGGTTATCGCACCCAGGTGATCAAGGATGAGAACGGCATCCGGTTCTACACCAAGCGTGGCTTCGAGTGGACCAGGCGGTATCAGTACCTCGCCGCAGAAGCCGCCGGGATGGAGGCCGAGACCTTCATCTTCGAAGGTGAGACCATCATGATCAATGATGCCGGCCTGTCTGACTTCCACGGGCTGCAAGCGGCGGTCAGTGGCCGCCGGCCGTCACCTGATCTGTACCTGGTCGCGTTCGATCTCCTCCATCTCAACGGCCATGACTTGCGCTCCATGCCTGTGGAGGACCGGCGCCAGATGCTGCAGGGTGTGATCCCGGAAGGCGGACGCATCCAGTTCAGCGAGGCTATGCCTGGCACTGGCGACGCCGTCTTCCACCTCGTCGACAAGGCCAATCTCGAAGGGGTGGTGTCGAAGCGGAAGGGGAAGCGTCTACCTCAGCGTGCCGACCAATCAGTGGCGCAAGATCAAGTGCTTCGAAGAGAAGGATATGGACATCATCGGCGTAAAGCGCGAGCCGGGTAACGCTGCACAGGTGCTCATGGCGGACGCTGGCCGGTACAAGGGCGGTGCCTTCATCGCGTTCAAGCCGACAAGCGGAAAGCGCTCTGGGACCGCGTACAGGGCATGGTTGGCGGCCCGGTGCCAAATAGGCATAAGAGAGACAAAGTTGAATGGCTCAAGCCCGGCCTCGTTGGCAGGGTGAAAACCTTGAAAGGCGAGGACAAGCTGCACCACGCGAAGCTGCTCGATTATTGGGAGGACGACTGATGGCCGTAGCCAAGAAGGACCAGGAGCGCGCTAACTATGCCTGGATGTACGGCGCCCAGGCGCGCAAGGACGGCAAGGAGCGCGTCGTGCCGGAGTATTGGGAGGAACACGCTGAGGCGTGGCTACAAGGCTTCGACGATGTCCCCCTGGCGGGCGCGACCACAGCGAAGGCCGTCAGCGGTCAGATGGAGGCGGAGCTTGACGCCTCGGCGGTCGACCGAGACCCGAAATGATCGGCAAGAACTGGACGCTCCAATCGCTGATCGACGGCAAGATGACGGTGACGGCGTTCTGCCACAAGGGGAGCTGCAATCACAGCAAAACCCTACCGCTGGAAGAGCTGCGCACCCGCTTCGGCCCGGATGCTCCTGCTATGGAATGGGATTTACGACCGAAGTTGAAATGCGAAGTCTGCGGATCGAGGGATGTCGGCCTGATCTATTCGCTCGATTCACATAAGGTTTCCGGCATGGGCAGAACCTTTATTCAAGAGCCAAGGCGGAACAAAGGGGGCTTGATGAGCACGCGCGGCGTCAACTTTCTTGACAAGTGGCTGAGCAGCAATGTGTCTGGCTTGGTCAGTTCAGACGTGATCTCCGTCGCCGACGGCAATCCAGAAGCTTTTCGCCGACGCAAAGGCAATCGGGATCAGCAGCACCGAAATCGAGGAAGAAAACGGCAGCGTCTATGAAACGGTGCTTGAGGCCATCGTGCACCATGACGCCGGCGTGCCCGAGTAGCGTTGGCTTGAATCGTTCTCAATGCGTTCCCATTTTTGGTCTTCCCTATCGCAATCGGGCCGGCTTCAAAATGTGCGGACGCGTTTTCGTAAAGACCACAATCCCGACATGGTTCCCCGGTTCGAATTCGCTCATCCAGGCGAGGTTGAGCGGCTGGGCAACAGCTTCCCGTTGTGGAATGGCGCGCCAAGCCTGACCTATCCGATCATCATCCGCGAAGAACTGTCGACCAGCATGGCCGGCTTTGTCTCGGCCCGTTGGGGTCTGGTGCCGGGCTGGGACGGTGGCGGTCGGCCGCCGCCCGTCAACGCCCGCTGCGAGACCATCGCCAGCAATGGCATGTTCCGCAAGGCGTATGCGTCCCGCCGCTGCCTGGTGCCCGTCGACGGCTATTTCGAATGGCAGAAGCTCGATGCATCGGGGAAGAAGAAGCAGCCCTACGCCATCGCCATGAAGGACGATCAGCCCTTCGCCATGGCTGGCATCTGGGAAGAGTATGCGGACAAGGTGACGGGCGAATTGATCCGGACATTCGCCATCGTCACCTGTGAGCCAAACTCCCTGATGGCGACGATCCACGACCGCATGCCCGTCATCCTGGCGCCGACAGATTACATGCGCTGGCTCGGCCCGGAACCGGATCCTCGCGACCTGATGAAGCCGTTCCCCTCGGATCTGATGAAGATGTGGCCCATCGGCAGCATGGCCGGATCGCCGCGGAACAACACTCCCGACATCATCGACGAGATCGGCCGGGGTCCGAGCGACCTGTTTGAGGTCTAGATAAAACTTTCCCCGTCAACCAACCACCGGCAGTGACGCTGCGGCTAACCATCAGTGCTGTTGCTGCCGGCCTTCCAGGCGAGCGGCCGCCTTCAGATCGATGTCGATCTGGTCGCGTATCGCATCAGCGAGCGACAACTGCAATTCGAGGTTATCGGGATAGTAGGCCTTGATCCAGGCGGCCGTCATTTGCGCGATAGCCATCTTCTGGCTGACGTCGGAGAGACCGCGCATTGGCTTTGCCATCTTCAAGACCGCACGATGGATTGCAGGCAGTTCGCGTCTGACGGTGGCAAAAATCTCAGGTTGCTCAGATTCAGTCGCACGGAGCGGTTTCATTGGAATGTCTCCATTTCGCCGACAGTGAACGAAATGAGAACAAAAGAGTCAATCCCCCTTGACCTCACAGGAATATGTTCCTCATTTTGGGGTATGGCGCACAGACAGGGACAAAAGCCTCAACAGGTTTCGTTAAGCCCGAGCGTCCTGCGCATCAAGCTCGAAGCAGACATAGTCGACATCGCGATGACGCCTCATGCCGCGCTGCGTGAAGCCAAGTTTGCGGAGCACGTTTTGCGACCGGAGATTTGCCGGCCTGACCAGCCCGACCAGCCTGCCACAACCAAGCCTGGTGAAAGCGTCTTCAACGATCAAGCGGGCTGACTCGGTGGCCAGCCCGCGTCCGGAGCCGCGTTGAGAAAAACTGTAGCCCAATTCCACGGCGTCGTCCGAGAGGCTTCGCAGACCACAGCGCCCGGCGAAGAGCAGATCCCCATTCGGCTGCTTTTCGAAAACGGCAAAGAAGGTAAATCCGAGGTCCCTCGCCTCTCGCAGATAAAGGTCGAGCCGTTCGTCCGACTGGTTGCGGCTCATCGGCTGCCCGTCAGTGGTCAACTCCACGACAAGCGGATCCCGATGAAGCTGAAACAAGGCGTCAGCGTCCGATCGCTGAAGGGGACGCAGGAAGAGGCGATCGGTTTCCAGGATCATCATTGGCTTTTCCTGCGGTGTCCTGCTGGTGGCGCTGGCTTCAGGCTCTCTTTGGCGGCTTCGTCGATCGGAACGATCGCCGCGAGTGCCCGGCACAGGTTCTCGATGCCTTCGGGCACGTGTCCGGCGGTCGGGCAGATGCGAAGACCTGCTCGCCCTCTTTGGACAGTGGGGAAGAACACTGCCGACAGGTAGAATCCGCGGTCCAGGATAGCGTGCGCCGCGCCGATTGCTGCGAGCTCGTCACCAATGGTGACCATGCGTATGGGCAGCCTGCTCTGGGCATGGCTCGTCTCGCACAGCCCGTCGAACTGGCGCAACCGGTCCTGGAGCGCCGCCTGCCGGCGGTGCAGTTCCGGGGTACGGTGCAGGCTGGCCGACGCCAGGGCCGCGCCGATCGCAGCCACATTCGGCGATGCCGAGAAGGCATGCGCCACCGCGAAGTTGCGAAACAGGTCCTCCTGTCGTTGGGTGCCCAGCATGATCAGGCCGCCGGACGCCCCGAACCCCTTGCCGAGCGAGGCCGCGATGATGGTGCGCTCGCCGAGCTCGCCCGGGATCTGCGAGCGGGCGTAACCTTCGCCATTGCGGCCGAAGATCGAAATGCCATGGGCATCGTCGATGTACAGGAAAAGCCCATAGCGCTGCTGCAGGGAAAGCAGGTCCGCGATCGGCGCGCTACCACCCATGGAATAGATACCATCGCAGATGTAGGCTACGGGACGCTGCCCGCGGCAGATGGTCTCCAATGCCTCCAGATCGTTATGGGCGATGGTGACGACTTCGGTTTCCTCGGCGATCGTGCCTTTGTGAAAGGCCAACGAGGCGTGCGCCAGTTTGTCAAAGACCATGACCGGCTTTTTGCCGTTGGTAAGATGGCCGGATGCCAGGATCGGCAACGCGCCCATGTTGGCGGCCAGGACCGTCGTGTAAGCGATGACGCGAGCCGAGAAAAGATCGGAAAGGCTGCCTTCAAGGTCGCCGATCAGACCGAAATTGAGGCGGGTGCGGGCGCACGACCAATGCAGCGTGCCATAGCGCTCGACGGCCTCAATCGCACCGCGCACGATGTCTGGATGGTTGTCGAGGCCGAGATAGGCACACCGGACGAAATCGACGACCCGCCGCTCCTCGTCCTTGCCGGTGCTGATGGCCACGGCCCTTCCGGCGAGGGGGCGCGCGTAGACCGCCATCAGCCCTTCGAGGCGCGCAGCGGCGAAATGACCTCCGGCCTTGTCGATCAACCCTTGGGTGTTTCGGCGAACACGCTTGTTCCTCTTCGCACCGACATCTCCGTGTTGCGTAACCATCGACTTCCTCCAGCGTTCGAGGCAACGACACATCGAACGAGGAGGCAAGCTCTGAACGAGATCCGAGCACCTGCCTCCTCAACTGGAATAGTCGGTCCGGGCTTCGGGAAATTCCACAAAGCCGGCAACAAGTTTGCGACAAGATTTTATGACGTTTCAGCGAAGCCACATGATCGAACGCTAGGAGTTTGCCGGCTCAACGCCTCCGTTGAGACCGTAGCCTGCACCGCGCACCGTGCGGATGAGATTGCGCCCGGTCACCTTGCGCAAGGCGTCGCGCAAGCGACCGACATGCACGTCGACGGTGCGGGGTTCGACGTAAATGTTCGGCGCCCACGCGGCCGCAATGAGCTCTTCGCGACTGAAGATCCGGCCGGGCTGATGCAGCATCATTGCCAGAAGCTTGAACTGTATCGCGCCCACGACAATGTCTTTGCCGTCGTACTGGACCTGATGACGCTGCGCGGAGAGCGTCAGCTTTCCCCAGGACAGCATGCGTTCATCGACCTCCGGCGCGGCTGCCGGCTCCTCGCCAGTTTCAGACAGAAGGCGCAGCGCGCGCAGGATTTGCGCCGGCGGATGAGGCGATACGAAGATGTGGTCGATGCCGGCCTTGAGAAGTTCAAGGTAGAGAATTTCGTTGCCCGCCGGCACCAGGGCGACAAGCGGGACATGCTGCTCCCGGCTTGCCTTGCAGACACGATCAATGGCATCGGATCCAAACGAGGCTCGATCATCGCAATCGAGCAGGACGGCCGTGAAGCTCCGTTGCTGCAACAGTTCCAGCGCCTTGGCGCAATCGCTGGCTGGCACGCAGGCAAAGCCTTCAACGTCGAGGATGTAGCTGATAAGCAGATAGTAGCCGGCGTCGGCGGAACAAACCAGAATGGAAGGCCTCATCCAGATCAGACCCACAGTTGATGAGACACCTCGAACTTATGTTCGAGACATCGCACTGATGTTGCAACAAGGCCAAGGAAACTGCCCTAGTAAAATTAGATGTAGCTACTAAAGAGCGGGGGCAAGTATTTCCTGTGGCGGGCGTTTTTATACACTTTGACGCAACGTCCCGTTTGACGTTACGATTATGTTGCAACATAATCGTTCGATCTGTTCATGACAAGCAGGAGTTGTGGATGACGCTCAACTGAGCGATGCAGACGGCCTATGCGGCATCCGCGAATTTTGGCGCTGGCGTAGTCTGTCGCTTTCGGAGAGATTGTGAAAAACAATGCATTATCCAATGATGAAATCCAGTCTTGATCATCTGCCCTCGACCAAGCAGCGCGAGCTTGCCCGCATCATCGAGATTCTGCTCGAGGAACTCGAGGATGCGCTGAAAGGCAGTTCGGCCGAATTCAAGAAAATGGGCAGGATCTTGAAAATCATCCTGTTCGGCTCCTACGCCCGTGGCGACTGGGTCGACGAGCCGCACACGATGAAAGGCTACCGATCAGATTTCGACATTCTGGTGATCGTCAACAACCGCAAGCTGACCGACTTTGCGACCTATTGGTACAAGGCCAGTGACAGGCTGCTGCGCGACCGCGGCGTTTCCACCCAGGTGGGCCTGATCGTTCACTCTCGTCGTGAGGTGAACACCGCGCTTCGGCAGGGGCAGTATTTCTTCTCCGACATACGGCGCGAAGGGATTGTTCTGTATGAGCTTGACGACGAGCCGCTGGCGGAACCCAAGCTACAGAGCCCGGCCGATGCTCTGAAGTTGGCAAAGAAGCATCTTCAGGATCGGATGCCTGCCGGAGTCGAGTTTTTTGAAACCTATAAATTTGCTCTGAAAAACAGTTGGAATGCACGGGCTGCCTTCTTGCTGCATCAAGCGATTGAGCACTCGTATTCGGCCCTACTTCTGACACTCACAAGCTACAGCCCTCCATCGCATAATCTTAACTTCCTGCGCACCCTTGCGGAAGAGCGTGACCGGCGATTGACCGAAGCCTGGCCGCGGGATCAGCAGCGCTTTCGGGCATGGTTCAACACATTGAACGAGGCCTACGTGAAGGCGCGCTATTCCGAGCACTACCAGATCAGCGTTGAGGCGTTGGAATGGCTCGGCGAGCGGACTGCAATCCTCCATGATCTCGTTGGGACCATCTGCAACGAACATATCGAGACGCTTGCGCGGGAGGTTGCTGCCTGACGCCTTGTTCGGCAAACGGCGTCAATTGTTGGAAGGAGCGGATTTGACGGCAGAATGATGGCTATGTGTGCCAGGGACGACACGGCAAAGTCGAGACGATCCGTCTCGATCGTGGCTCACGTAGAGTTCGAACGTCCGGCCATTCTTCAAACCCTGCGTCGGACATTCACGCGGGAACATTGCCATGACCAAACGAAAAGGAAAGAGCGATTCAAACGTCGGTATCAAAGTAACCGATGCCCCCTCCTCTACCGGCGACCAGCACCACGCTGCGGCCCTCACCGCAGCCTGGCATGCCCTGTCGGCACGCTGCGACGGCCGCCAAGATGACTATCAGTTCTGGTTTCGGGTTTTCGAGGGTCATGTGCCAAAGTTGCGTGCCCGTTCTCTCCGCCAGAAATATTCCGAATAATGTAATATTTTCAAAGATTTAGAGGAACCGACAGCGCCTCAAAGCTAAAACATGCCTGATCTGTGGAACACAGCCGCTACGAACCCACTTGGTCCGCCAAACCATCTCGAGGCAAACACCTTCGCCACATATAATCAGCCAATGCGTTAGGCATACGTCAGCAGCGAAACGCCCAGTTGCTGGGACCGAAGACGTCGGCTGACACCGAACAGCCCGCTGACCGGAGCTGAACCGCTATGCTGGTGTGCGCCGCCAATCCCATGCTTGTCCACTGTCCCGGGACTGAGGACAAAGCTTAAGGACTTCGGTTGCGCTGCTGCACCATCCGTGACCAACCCGTTTTGCAGCCGTGATCGTTGACTGGCAGGGCCGCGCAGTGCTAGCGTCCTCTGTCCGAGGACAGAGGACGGAACTTATGATGAAGGGCCAGGATGTTGTCGTCCTGCTCAAGCTGGCGAGCTTGGAGGACGACGCAAAGGATATCGGTCATGAATCTCCACCGGCCGGGCTAGCCGCGGGCGAGGATCCCTATTCTGTGCGCGCTCTCGAGGCAGCACTCGGAATCAGCAAGACCGAGATCAGCGCTTCGCTCAAGCGCAGCATCGCGTCGGGCCTCGCGATCAAGGACAGGGAGACAGGTCGGCCCAAACCGAGCCGGCGCCATCTGCGCGACTTCATCGTCCACGGTCTGAAATTCGTCTTTCCGGCGAAACCTGGCGCCGTACAGCGCGGGTTGCCGACGGCGTTCGCCGCCCCCGTGCTGCGGGAATCCCTGCGCAGCGCCGGCAATCTCATCTGCGTCTGGCCCCACGCGCACGCAAAAGACATGGGTCAATCGGTCGATCCACTGTTCAAAAGCGTGCCGGAGGCCTGCGAGAAAGATAAGCGGCTCTACGCCTATCTCGCCCTCATCGACGCGATCCGCATCGGTAATCAGCGCGAAAGCAAGCACGCCGCCAACCTGCTCGTACAGAGGCTGGAATGACTGTCCAGGGTCAGTTGAAAGCGATGTTGAAGACCGTTGCCGAGGCGCTCGGCGAGGAGTTGCGCGCGCGCCTGGTCTTCGTCGGCGGCTGCACGACCGCGCTCTACATCACCGACCCCATCGTTCTCGAAGGGGTGAGAGCGACCGACGATGTCGACCTGATCGTCGATCTCGCTGGCTTTGCAGAATGGGTTGAGCTGACGGAGCGCTTGCGCGCACGCGGCTTTACCGAGGCGGCTGACGATACCGTCATCTGCCGTATGAAGCTCGGCGAGCTCAAGGTCGACTTCATGCCGGACGACGAGGCGATTCTCGGGTTCAGTAATCGCTGGTACGCAAAGGGGATCGCAACGGCCGTACCAGAACAGCTGGAGGAGGCGCTCGAGATCCGGCGCCTTACGCCGCAGCTGTTTGTCGCAACCAAGTTGGAGGCATACCGCGGACGCGGCGAAGGCGATCTCATCGGCAGCCGCGATGCCGAGGACATTCTCCTTCTGGTCGATGGGCGGGAGGAGCTCGTCGAGGAGATCGCGAGCGGCGAGCCGGAGATCCGGGTCTACATCGCCGAACAGATTGCGGCGCTGCTCGACGATCCGAACTTCGACCATTTCCTGGAGGGAAACATTCGCGGACCGGCGGGCCGTGTCGACATCGTTTACGAGCGGCTGGTCACGATCAGCACCCTGGATTCGCACTGACATCACCTTGCAAATCCGGTGGCATTGCCGGCATGGGATGCGGACGGCCGACAACCGAGACCATGCAGGCATAGGCATCCGCGGCGACGCCGTCCTGGCCATCGTTCTCGATGGATCAACATCAGGTTCGGCCAGCGGCGATTTTGCGCGCGAGATTGCGCGCCGCATGGTCGACTGGTTCGTAACCGGGACTGAAGAGGTGACCGCCGACGCCCTGATCGCGCAACTTCGCATGACCCACGCGGCGCTCGCGACGGACTTTCGCACCGATTCAGCGAGCTACTCCCTTCTTCACCTTGAAGCAACAGGCCCAGCGCTGGTGTTGCATGCAGGCGATTGCCTGGTAGGCCGACACGAAGAGGATGGACGGATCGCATGGCTGATGCAGCCGCATACGCTCGCCAATCCGCTGCTGCCCGTGGCGATCGAGAGTGTCGCGAAGAACCCCGCCCGGCACAGGCTCACGCGTAGCTTCCGCTCGAAGCGCTTCATTGCTCCTGATCTGAATTCGATCCAACTCGACGATCGGCCACTGCTGGTTGCGACGGACGGGTTCTGGGCGGAACTTGATGCGTACCAGCAGGTCGACTTCATTGAAAGGCGTGTTGGGATGGTCGAACAAGAACGCGCCGATTGCGGCGCCCTGTCCATTCTGCGCGGCAAGTCTGGATCTGGCATCGAGCTCGTTGATGCCGAGGCGTCGCCCAACCTCTATGCTAGATGTTTAGTCCCGGCATTTGCTGGAGCGGATTGAGGGTGAATCGTTCGGGCTCTTTTGTCCAGGCCCTACAGATGAACTCGTAGGGTGTGAGGCCTTTGAGGGTTTTGAGCCGCTTAGCGAAGTTTAGGCGGTGACGAAATCGGTGAGATGGCTGCGCAGCTCGTTGTGGCTCTCGTAGTGGAAGCGCTTGACGGTCGCATCTTTGATGGTGCGGTTCATGCGCTCGACCTGCCCATTGGTCCAAGGATGCCTAGGCTTGGTGAGGCGGTGATCGATGTTGTTGCGAGCGCAGGCCGCGACGAAGGCATGGGCCCAGAAGGGTTCCTTCCGCTCGATCTTCTCCTTGATGTCGGCTGCGGTCCAACTCTCACCGCTTGGTCGGTGAAGTGGATGCCGTTGTCCGTAAGAACAGTGTGGATCTTGTAGGGGACAGTTTTGATGAGGTTCCGCAGGAACTCGGCTGCAACGCGGGTTGGAACGCGCACGTGCAATTCGGTATAGGCGAACTTCGAGGTTCGATC
>NZ_JAIUGU010000011.1:0-206769 GCF_020164775.1 Mesorhizobium sp. ES1-6 | reverse complement strand
CGTTGCAAGGAAGCTCCTCGTCGTCCTCAACGCCATCATCCGTGATAAAAAAGCATTCGCATGAACACAGTTGCCATTCCGTGACGTCTATCGAAGTGTGCAGCGGAGCAGAATTCTGTACCGTGACGGCGCCCCAGAGTCCCGGCATGGATCCTAGGGTCTGCGCCGCGTCGCTTCGCTCCTTGCTCCGCCCTAGGATGACGAAGAAAGGGGAGGCTGCAACCTACCCAATCCCGCCCGTGACCACATAGGCGCCTGTGCTGCGTCCATCCTCCACCCGCACCACCGCCGTCACAATCGAGCCGTAGGAGCCGCGCCAGACGCTGTGGAAGCGCTGATGCTCGCTGGTCGGAACGAGCGCCCGGCCAGTGAACCGCGCCCCGCTCCGTTGCATCGCGACGGGCTCTCCGTTGACATGCACCTTGACACTGGCGTTCCCCGCGTCGGTTTCATCGACAGATAAGTCCACGGTGATGGCGATCTCTTCTTGATCGCCCGAAGCCCGCGTCTCGGCCGCAAGTTTGATGGTGAGCGCGGGCGCCTTGCTGTTGCCAACTTGGGCGGCGCGGTGCGGAAACACATCGTCGGCCAGTTCCGGCGTGCGCGGCGGGCTCGTGCGGCGCTGCGTTGAGCGCTCGTAATCGCCGGCCATGCGCAGCAGGTTTTCGTCGTCATAGGCCTTGCCGGCGAAGGTGAGGCCGACCGGCATGCCGATGTCGGCCATGGTGCCCATCGGCACGGTGACGGTCGGGATGCCGAAATGGCGCCAGACCAGATTGCCGTTGGCGACCCAGGTGCCATTGCGCCAGGCAAGATCGGCGGAGTCTTCATTGACGTCGGCATCCGCCGGCCCGACATCGGCGGCGGCCGGCAGCACCACCGCATCGAGGCGGTTGGCGTGCAGCCAGTCCTCGAAATCGATGCGCCGTGTCGCTTCAAGTCCCTTGATGCCGTCTTCGATCGTGGAGATGTCGGCCAACGGCGTGACGCCGGTCTTCGCCCGCTCGACATATTCCTTGAGATCGAAGCCGCCTTCATAGCGGTCGGCCAGCGTGCCCGGCGGCCGTGGGAAGATTTTCGGGCCATCGACCGAAGCAAGGTCGGGCAAGGCGGGGTCGGCATTGGCGCGCAAAAAATCGTCCCAGCCCCAGATGCTGAGATCCCAGAGTTCACGGTCGGCGAAATCCGTCGGCACCAGTCCACGCTCGACCATGGTTTGCGCGCCCGGGCGGTTACGCTCATAGTTGGAGACGACGGGGAAATCGACCTCGACCACGTCGGCGCCGAGCCGACGCAGATCCGTCGCCGCCTGCTCCCACAGGGCAAGCACCGAGGCGCGGGTTTCGATGGGGCGGTCGTTTTCGGTGTCGCGGCCGATATACATTCTGGGTACGCCAAGCCGTTTGCCTTTCAGCGACCCCTCCAGCGCCATATCGGTGTAACGCAGCAGGCGCTGCTCGGAACTCCTGGGCAGCGCCACCCAGGGTTGGGCGCGCCAGAAATCGCCTCTCGTTTCGGGATCATCGGCGACGATGACATCGAGCAGTTCCAGCATGTCGGGCACGCCGCGCGTGTGCGGCACGACCACATCCATGGTCGGCACCAGCGGCCAGTTGCCGCGCACCGAGATGACGCCGCGCGAGGGCGTATAGGCGACCAGCGCGTTGTTGGTGGCCGGCGCGCGGCCGGACGACCAGGTTTCTTCGCCCAAGCCGAAAGCGGCGAAGCTTGCCGCAGTCGCGGTGCCCGAACCATTGGAGGAGCCCGAGGCGAAAGCGGCGGTCAGGTAGTCGGCATTGTACGGGCTTTCGGCGCGCCCGTAGACGCCGCGCTGCATGCCGCCATTGGCCATGGGCGGCATGTTGGTGAGGCCGATCAGCACCGCGCCGCCGGCGCGCAGCCGCGCGATGGTGAAGGCGTCTTCATTGGCGACAAGGTGCTCGAAGGCGGGCGATCCGGCTGCCACCGTCAGGCCCTTGACCTTGTAGCTGTCCTTGGCGGTGTAGGGGATGCCGTCGAGGGGTCCGAGCGTCCCACCCTCGCGCCGCCGCTGGTCGGAAGCGGCGGCCTCCTCGAACATCGCTGGATTGAGCACCGGGACGGCGTTGAGGCAGATGCCGTGGCGGTCGAAATGAGCAATGCGCCTGAGATACGCCGCGACCAGCTCGACGCTGGTGACCGTGCCATCCTCAAGCGCGCGGCGCAGGTGGTCGATCGTCGCGTCGACGAGATGAAGGGTGGCTTCGGTCATCATTGGTTCCAAACTGTCGTTTCGACACCATGGATGAGCGAGACCGCCGGCTTCGGCAAGGGGGCAATCGGTTTGTCGCCAGTCTTTGTTGGAGCGGCTGTTTCTGCTGTCACCCTCCTGGCGGAGCTCAGGCGCCTCCCGCCGTCTCCTTCATCCGTTCGATGATCTCGGCCATCAGCGACAGGTCCCGGCGGGAGTCGGCGAGGTCGGTCAGCGGCTTGGTGCCTTCCGCGATGTGGCGGTGGAAGGCTTCCAGTTCGTTGGAGAAGGCGTCGCCATAGAGCGGCCCGAAGGTTTTCGTCACCGGGCCGAGCGCACCGGCTTCGGTCACTTCCAGCCGTGTCGGCAGGCTTCTGATGTAGGGCGTGTCGTAGATGATGCGCACGCGCCTGGTGTTGGAGCGCACCTCGATCATGGCGTCGAACAGCCCGAGATCGTCGACCACCGCGTCATAGAGACAGGCGAAATGGCCGTAGTCGAAGGTCACCGAGGTGTTGGCGCCGCCATTGGTGCGGTGCGCTGACACCACGCCTTGCGGCTCGCCGATCAACCCGCGCATGGCCGAGATGTGGTGCGAGGAGAGTGCGGTCAGGCCGCGATAGGCGCGCATCAGGTCGGCGGGTGCGTCGGCGCCGACGACTTCGCGTATCAGCGCGTCCCGCTCCCTGGCGCCGCGTGCCAAAAGGGCAGGGTCGATGTCCCTGGGATAGAGGATGTTCTGGCTCTTGTTGAGGAAATGCCGGCCCTCAGAGATCAGGTCGAAGATGCGGACATGGGTGATGTCGGCATGCGCGGGCAATTCGTCCCTGGCGGCAAGATAAGCCGGTGCGTAGCGGCGCATATAGCCGACGAACAGGGTCTTCTTGTAGGCCGGCATCAGGGCCAGCAATTCATCGATTTCGCGCACCGTCAGGCAAGCAGGCTTTTCCAGCAATATGTGCTTGTCGGCTTGCATGGCGGCACGCACGAAGCGGCTGTGGGTGTCGTCGGACGACAATACGAAGACCACGTCGATATCGGGCGAAGTGATCAACTCCTCGGCGGTCTCGAAGGCTTTGGCGGGCGCGTATCCGGAGGTGACGAGGCTCACCAGGCTCGGCGAGACATCGTATACGCCCGCGATCGTCCAGCGGTCGCGCTGGTCGGCCAGAACAGGCAGATGGATCGACTGCGCGACCTCCCCAAGACCGACAAGTCCGACACGAAGTGGTGCCACTGGAAAACTCCTTCCGATTAAGCCCGATGCCGGCCGCGCCGGCGGCCAGCCGTTGATGTCATGAGAGCGCGATCACGCCGCGCCGGTGACCAGCGCGACGAGTTCGTTGCCCGTGGTTTCCGAGGCGCGCACGGTCGCTGCCATCCTGCCGGCCCGCATCACCCAGATCTGGTCGGAGAGGCGCCGCACCTGATCGAAATTGTGGCTGACCAGGATGACCGAGACCGACTGTTCGCGCAGGCGCCGGATCAGCGCCTCGACATTGGCGGTCTCCTGCACGCCGAGTGCGGCCGTCGGTTCGTCCATCACCACCAGCTTGGCGCCGGAGCCGACGGCGCGGCAGATCGAGATCGCCTGCCGCTGGCCGCCGGACAGCCGGCGCACACGCTGGTTGATCGAGGGCACGTTGATCGACAGGCGCGACAGCATCGAGCGGGCCTCGCGCTTCATCGCCTTGCGGTCGAGGAAAGCGAGGGGGCCGATGCGGCGCACGAGCTCGCGGTTGAGGAACAGGTTCTGCGCCACCGTCAGTTCGTCGATCAGCGCCAGGTTCTGGTGCACGGTCTCGATGCCGGCCTTGCGCGCCCCGTCCGGGTTGGAGAACGGGTGCTCGCGGCCGTCGAAGACGATGGAGCCGGCATCGGGAACATGCACGCCGACCAGGCAGCGGATCAGCGTCGACTTGCCGGCGCCGTTGTCGCCGATGACGGCGGTGACCTCGCCGCGGCGCGCCTGGAAGGCGACATCCGTGAAGGCGCGCACGCCGCCAAAGTGCTTGCTCAGGCCGTTGCAGGCGATGATTGCGTCGGAGGATGTGGCGCTCATTTCTGGTACCGCATGATAAGCGCCGCCAGCACCACGATGGCGCCCACGGCGAGCGGTTGATAGAAGGCCGAGACGCTGAGCAGCGTCAGCCCGTTGACGAGCGCGGTCAGCATCAGCGCGCCGATGGCCGGGCCAAGGATCGAGGCGCGGCCGCCGAACAGGCTGACGCCGCCCAGAACCACCGCGGCAACCGAATTCAGGAGCAGGCTGGTGTTGATCTGCGGCTCGGCCGAACCGATGCGCGCCACCAGCAGGATAGCCGCGATGCCGGCGCAGAAGCCCGATATCGTGTAGGCGGCGATCTTGACCCGGTTGGTGCGGATGCCGAGCGCGCCGGCACTCTCGACCTGGCCGCCGGTGGCGAGGAGATGGACGCCGAAGCGTGTGTGGTAAAGCGCGATATGGGCCACGATGACGGCCGCGATCGCCACCCAGACCGGATAGCCGAAAGGCCCGAACGAGCCGGAGGCGAGCTTCAACAGGAAGGTCGAGCCGACCATGGTCGGCTCGCCGCCAGACAGGATGAGGCCGAGCCCGGTGATGGCCGAGAGCGTGCCGAGGGTCACCACGAAGTCGGGAATCTTGCCGACGGTGATGATGAGGCCGTTGAGGAAGCCGAGCGCGCTGGTCGCCAGCACGCAAAGCACGCAGGCGATGAAGATGCCGTAGCCGCCGGCGCTGACGAGTCCGAGGATCACGGCGCCAAGCATGACCGCCGCCGCCATCGACAGGTCGATGCCTGACGTCGCCACCACGAAGGTCTGGCCGATCGACAGCACGACCAGGATCGCCGACGCCAGCAGCAGCGCCTGCAAATTGGCGACGCTGAGGAAGACCGGCTGGGCGATGCCGAAGATGATGACCAGCCCGACCAGGCCGACGACGGATGCCCAGTCGGCCCAGAAGGAAGGATCGAGGAGGAGAGCCGACAGGGAGGGGCGGCTCTCCTCCGGCACGCCCGCCGAATGGGCGGCGGGCGCGTTGTCCATGGGGTTGCTCACTTCAGCATCTCGCGCAACGGATCGGGATACTCGCCGCCGGGGCGCGGGAAGTTCTTCAGCGAGGCCTCGGCATTGTCCTTGTTGATCAGGAGCACGGGGGCCGGCACGTAGGCGGGCAATTCCTTGCCCTTGACCGCCACCTTGCAGGCCTCGACGCCCATGGCACCGACGACATAGGGATATTGGGCGACGGTGGCGGAGAGTTCGCCGGCCGCGACCGATTTCAGCGCGTCGACGATGCCGTCGAGGCCGATCACCTTGACGTCCTTGCCCGAGGTCCGCACCGCGCGCTCGACGCCGAGCGCCATGATGTCGTTGGCGGCGAAGAAACCGGCGAGATCCGGGTGCGCGGCCAGGATGTCGGTGGCGGCGGTCAATGCCTTTTCGCGATCCCAGTCGGCGCTGACCATCACCACCACTTCGAGCTTGCCTTCGACAGCCTGCTTGAAGCCCTTGATACGCGCGTTGGAGCCGACATCGCCGATGATGCCGGCGACCAGGGCCACCTTGGCGCCCTTCGGCACCAGCTTCAGCATTTCCTCGCCGGCCAGCACGCCGGCGGCGACATTGTCGGTGCCGATATAGGTCGAGACGGTGAAGCCGGCGGCCTTGGCCTGTTCGGGGTCGATGGTGCTATCGATGTTGACGATCGGCTTCTTCTTCTGCGCCACCGGCACCAGCGCCTGGACAAGATTGGAGACGCTGATCGGGTTGACCAGGTAGCAATCGAAATCCTGCATCGCCATGGCGGTCAGGCGGTCGGCCTGGCCGGTGGCGTCGCCCATATTGGCGGCGGCCTGGACGGTGACATTGACGCCGTCGGCCTTGGCCTGTTCCTCGATGCCCTTCTGCATGGTCTGGAAGAAGGGATTGTCGAGGCCCTTGACGATGGCCGCGACCTTCGCCGCGTCCTGCGCATGGGCAGGCGCCACCATTGTCGTTGCAAGCAGGCCGGCGCCAATCGCCAGGCTATTCAACATGCGCATTATCTTCCTCCTCCGAATCCCTTGGTTGCCGGCACGGTTTTCCGCGAAGGAATACCGACAGCAGGCAAGCAGACCGGCACTTGCGTTGGCCCGGCGCTTGGATTGTAGGGACTGGCTGGGGCGCTTGGGATAGCGACCCCGGCTCAAGTCCCTTGCGTGTCAGGCATTGCTCCTCCCAGAGCGCTGACTTCATGCCACGTCAGCATTGCCGCATGTTTCAGAAAAAATTGACACGCGTCAACATTTAAAATGGTGCGCACCGATTTTTGCGGCGCGCCATTCCGGTCGATCGGCCTCGGGCCTAAAAAAATCGATTTTTATGCAACCGCAGATGGGTGCGTGCGTTACAAGGTTCCCCGGGGGGAGGTGAGGTTTGCATTGGATCGTTTCGAGATATTGCACGAGCCGACAGGCACGTATTCCATTTTCGACAGGTCAACTGAATTGCCGGTAACGGTCGAAGGCAGGACTCTCATCGGTCTCTATCGGCACGAAGTGCCGCTGGCCCTGCTTGCCGCCATGGAACCCGACGACAGCGGGGTGCCGTCGCTATCGCCGCTGAGTGGCCTCGGATCCCATCAGGAACAGCAACAGGACGACTTGCAAGCGTAAATGAACGCTCGCATAAGTTGCGGAAGGCCGTATAGCATGAAAGAAAATGGGGCCGTTACCATAGCATGAAAGGGGAATCGTGCCTGATCAGAACGCGCTTGTGCGCACAGCCATTGCTCGGCTGCTTTCCGAAAAGACCGGAGTTGCCGTGATTTCGATGAAGGAGAGTGTCGCGGAATTGTTGGCGATATCAGGCGCGGCGCTAACCCTCGACAGCCTGCAGGATCTGCTGCTGGAAATGGCGGAGGTGCGCGGGATGATGGTCGCGCTCGATCTCTGACTCCCTGTTTTTGCGCAATTTTGGCGGCGTCATTGCCTATCGTATCGTCGCGAGGGTCGGAGGTGCCGGCGGTTCAACGTTATTCGCCGACGACACATGGCTCAGAGCGTGCCGTCGCCGTAGATCATGCGGCCGGCGCGGAAGGTGGCGCGCACGCGTGGCACCGGCAGGCGGTCGGCCACGACGAGATCGGCCAGGAGCCCGGCTTCGATGGCGCCGCGATCGGCAAGCCCGAGTGCGGCGGCCGGATTGGCGCTGGTCAGCGCCGCCGCCGCTGCCAGTCCATCCTCGCGCAGTTCCGCCAGGCCGAGCACGGCCGGCAGGATCGAGGCCGGGTGGTAATCGCTGGCCAGCATGTCGAGCAGCCCGGACTGATAGGCCTGGCGGGCGGAAAGGTTGCCCGAATAGGATTCTCCGCGCAGCGCGTTGGGCGCGCCCATGGCCGTATACATGCCCAGCCGGCGGGCTTCCCGCGCCGCCTCCAGGGTCACCGGGAATTCGCTGAGCACGGTTCCCAGGCCGTGGACGAACTCCACTTTTTCCAACGTGTCGTCATCGTGCGAGGCGAGCACGACGCCGCGCGCGCGGGCAAACGCCGACAGGCCCTGCAGCGTGCCGAGCACGCCGCCATGGCCGTTGCGATCGGCCATGCGCTTGCCGACGACCTCGGAGACGTCGGCAATGGACATGCCGCGCTCCTTGGCCAGGCGCGCGATATACAGTTCGACGTCACGGTACTGCCCCTGGCCGGGCGTGTGATCCATCAGCGAGATCAGGTCGAGCTTGCCGGCATCCATCAGCCTTTCCAGCACGCCGACGGCCGCGGTGAACGTCACTTCGAAACGGGCATGGATACGGTGGTCGACCAGAAGGTCGTCCTTCAGCCCGGTGATGGTCTCGATGATGGACGACGTGTGTTCTTCCGAGCGCAGCAAGGCCGCGGTGGCGCTGTTGCCGATGAAGGAGAGCGCGGCATAGGCCGTCGTCACGCCGCAGGAGGCCAGCCGCTTGTCGAGTTCGGCGATGCCGATTGCCATCGGTACGTGAACGCCGGTGCGCGGTTCCACTTCCCGCTCCACCATGTCGCCATGCATGTCGATGAAACCAGGCAGCAGCAGGCGGCCGCCGCCGGTGAGATCGGCATTCTCGACCGGCTGGTCGCGGATCTCGGCGATCAGGCCGTCCTCGATCCTGACGGCGCCATTGGCGATGACGCGGTCGCGCAGGACGATCTCGAATTCACTCAGCCACATGTCCTGTTTCTTCGGGTGATCCCGGTGGGGCGCGGCCCTGTCCGTCCGTTCAAGCATGGTCGTCTCCGAAAACAGCAGTCCACATATCCGGATCGCCCGCCGGCCAGGCGGTTTCAAGGCGTATCATGCGGATGGTCCTGAGGATCGGATAAGCTGGCTTCGTGACAGCTTTGTGTAGGACACCGTTGCATCGGCGCTCCCCCAGGTCGAAAATGCCGCCATGAAAACAGTTCCCAGGCTCACCACGGCAAGGCTCGTGCTTCGGGCGCCGGGCGAGCGAGATATCCCGGCTTGGTTCGCGCGGGCCGCGGATGTCGAATCCGCTTCCCTTGCGGGCGATCCCGTTCCCGACGACATCAGCGCGGGCGCCCGATGGCTCGCCCTTGCGCGCCGGCGGTTGGCCGAGGGCAAGGCGATCAAATGGTCGATCGACCAGGCTGGCGTGTCGGACGCGATCGGGACGATAACCCTGTCCTTCGGCGCTACCGACGCTAGGTCAGCCGCGTTGGGATTTGTGCTGGGGCGTGCGCATTGGGGGCAGGGGCTGGGCAGCGAGGCCGCGCGCGAAGTGGTTCGCCATGCCTTCGAGACCCTGGCGCTCGAACAGGTCACGGCCGAAGCGGCGGCGCGCAATGCCGCGTCGCTGCGGATCCTGGCGAAGCTCGGCTTCAGACATGTCGAGAGCTTCATCGACGAAGCCGACGGCGAGCGCTGCGAGCGTTTCGTGCTCGACGCGGACGTCGGAACGTCAGTCCTGGCGAACCAGGCCTAGAGCCATCGGGGCACGCCAAAGGCCCCCCCGTGCTTGTCCGAGTCAATCGCAGGTGGTCGCGGCCTGGAGCGCTTCGGCACGGGCAGGTCCGCGCAGATCGGCGATCCGTCGAACGGACGCGTAGAACCTGGGATAATCGCCCGAGCACAGGTCGAATAAGCGAAGAAACGCCGGAACCTGTTCGCCGTAGACGGACGTCGCGGCGAGCTTGGCGTTGTTGATCGGGGCCTCGAACCAGGCGTCATATCCCTTGTATCCGGCCCAGCGTCTGTCGCGCATCCGCCGGTAGCGGGCCCGCAGCCTCTCGAGCGTGGCTGCCTTGGCTGCCGCCATCTGCTCCGGGGTGCGGGGGCTTTCATAGACCTGCCGCAACTCGTCGCGGGTTTTCGCCACCAAAGCGAGAAAATCGGCGCTGCGCTTGCGATCGGCTTCGTAGCGGCGCAATCCGGCGCGATCGCCGGCGGCGCGCAGCCATTTTCTCGTGCCGGTGGTTTCGACGGCAACGGCGAAAGCCTCGTTGAACGCGGAATCGCCATTCACATAGAGGCGCTGATGCGCCAGTTCATGAAAGACGAGGCTTGCCAGATAGGTGTCGTCCTGGCGCAGCATGGTCGAGAGCAGCGGATCGCTGGACCAGCCCAGCGTCGAATAGGCCGTGACGCCGCTGACATAGACGTCCAGCCCCTGTCCATGCAGTGCGACGGCGCTTTGCGCCGCCGATTTCCGGTCGAAATAACCCCGGTAGGGAACGCAGCCGAAAACCGGAAAGCACCATGTTTTCGGCGTGAGCGAGAATTGCGGCGCGGCAAAAACGGCCCAGGTCACGGCATCCCGGTGGATGTCGACATAGCTGCGATAGCTGCTGTTGTCGGGCAGCGCCAGTTCGTCCGTGGCGAAGCGCCTGATCGCGCTGGCCGAGGTCAGCCTGGCGCGCAACGCCTCCGGCGTCGAAGGGGCCTCGATCAGTTTTCCGACGTCCTGGCGCGCGGCCATGATCCGGACATGGCCCTCCAGCGATTGCGCATAGTAGGAAACGCTGGTGCAACCGCCCACTGCGGCCCCCATCATCGCCGCGACAAACAACCGAAAAACGCGCTTCACTTCTTCCCCACCGCTTCGTCACCTGCCCATGGAGCATATGTGCGGCGGGGCGTCCACTGGGCACGGCCTTAAAGCCGGCGGTCGCCGGGTTCAAGCCACATGGTTGCCATGCGCCTTCGTTTCGTTCACCGAAATCGGCTTTGCTCCTTCCTGGAGGCTGACATCATCGACGACGACGACAAGGGGCGTCCGCACCGACCCGGTCGTTGCTAAGCCCCGGTCCGAAGCCTATGCTTTCGGTATCGGCCGCCAGTCACGTACGGATGCCGCCGACAGTGAGAGGAAAGTGCTCTTGCCCGCAACGGGAGAGGAGCCATGCCTCAATCCATTTTTCGCAACCACGTGCTTAAAACCTTGTCTCCGGAGGATTTCACGCTCCTGCAGCCGTCGATGCATCACGTCGAACTGGGGATCAAAGCCAGGTTGGAGTATCCCCATCAGCGTATTGAGCATGTGTATTTTCCCGAATCCGGGATCGCTTCGGTGGTCGCCATCATGACCGGAGGGCGACAGTGCGAAGTCGGCATCATCGGCCACGATGGAATGACCGGCGTTACGGTCATTCTCGGCCAGGAGAGCTCTCCCAACGAAACCTATATTCAAGTCGCCAGTCAGGGCTGGCGCCTGCCGGTTGAAAATCTTCGCGCGGCCCTCGCGAAAAGCCCGACTCTTCGCGAATCGTTACTGGGCTATGCCAACGCCTTCCTCATCCAGGCTTCCCGGACCGCGCTGGTCAACGGCCACTCGAAGATCGAGGAGCGGTTGGCTCGGTGGCTGCTGATGGTCCACGATCGCTCGTCAGGAGACAGGATCTACCTGACACATGAATTTCTGGCCACCATGCTGGGCGCCCGGCGCCCTGGGGTCACCACGGCCCTCCAAATGCTTGAATATCGGGGGCTTGTCCAGGCCAGGCGTGGCGAGATCACGATCGTCGATCGCAGCGGACTGATAAAGCTCACTCACGGCGCCTACGGAGAGGAGGAGCAGAGGCATTCGGCATTGTAGCCGACTGACTGTCCGCAATCGTACATAAGCTTGATGGGCGCGGATAATAGGGCGTAAATCACGTTGGTTCGAGTTCAGGGAGGAGCTCGCAATGACCTGCGCTTTTCACCGTGTCACAGTGGAAAAGGCGACCGAGGCCTATGTCCTTTCCAGGGGCCGAGCCCGGTTTCTTTCCATCGCCCGGGCAATCCGCGCCATCCGAACATTTATGCCGGCCTGCGGGGCTACCGACCGCGAGTTGGAGGGGATGCTGGCGGCGGCCTGCATAGTCCACGGCATTCCCGTCACCTTCGACGCAGCGATGCCCGAGGGCGCGGAAATGCGGCTTCATTCCTAGGTACGCGAGATGCCCGCGGTCGCGCAGACAGCCTTTTCGGACGTCAGGCAGGCGATTGTCCGCTACCTGCTCGATAATGTCGACAACCCCAGCATTTCGATCTCCGAGGCTGTCCATGCCATGAGAGCGATGTTTCCACTTTGCGAGTTCACGGACTGGCAACTGGGCGATCAGGTCGCACGTGCCGCCATCGACGCGGGCTTTGCAATTGAATTCGACGCCAACATTTCCTGAATGAAGACAACTCGTCGGCGACTATCTGGACCACGTTTGGAATGCACCTTTTGCGGGACGATCCGCCTTCGGATCCCCGCCGACGTCCAACCTTCAACGCCAATCAGCTGCGCCGTTTGCGGGAAATATCTCGGCACATGGGACGAACCGCGGATTCCCAAGGTGGCAATGACGGGATATTCCGCCTCGACAAGGGAGCGAAAGCCGCCGGTCCGCTCCGACCCATTTGGCAGGTCATATCCGGACGCCATCACCAAATCTCGCCCACCGCTGACTCTTTCCCCAACCTTCGAACGTCTTAGCTACAGTGAAACACTGGAGCAGGATCCAATGAGCCTCAAGGATAAAAAGATCGTGGTCACCGGCGGCAGCCGTGGGCTTGGCCTCGGATTGGTCGAAGCGCTGGTCGAACAGGGTGCCGATGTGACTGTCGTCGCGCGGGGCGCGGAGGCGCTGGAGGCGGTCGGCGCGCGGCTCGGGGTCGCCACCATCGCGGCCGATGTCACCGACAAGGACGCGGCCTATCGCATTCTGGGCGAGGTCCGCCCCGATATAGTGGTGCTCAACGCTGGCGTCACGCCGCGCATGGGGCGGCTGGACCAGTTGAAGTGGGAGGATTTCTCCATTGCCTGGGAAACCGACGTCAAGGCCGGGCTCTACTGGCTGCAGGCGGCGCTGAACCTGCCGCTCGGGCCGGGCAGCCGGGTGCTGGTCGGGTCGAGCGGTGCGGCCGTCACCGGGTCGCAAATGTCGGGCGGCTATGGCGGCGCCAAGCGCATGCTCTGGTTCATGGCCAAATACGCCAATGGCGTGGCGCGGGAGAAAGGCCTCGACATACGCTTCCAGGCGATCCTGCCACGGCAGATGATCCTCGGCACCGGGATTGGCGATGCGGCGGCGAGCGCCTATGCCGGGTCGATGGGCATCACGCCGGAGCAGTTCATCACCCGCTTCGGCGCGCCGATGCCGCCCCGGGCGTTTGGCGACAGGGTGGTTTGCCTGCTCGAAGACCCGCATTATGCCGAGGGCGTCGTGTTCGGCCTCAGCGGCGATGCGGGCGTGACCATCATGGAGGGCGCGGGTCCTTGAGCGACGGAAAGACAGCCGTGGAGCGCGACCGGCAGGAGGGGCTGCTTGCCCTTGCCGCCGCGCTGCGGCCTGAGCTGCATCGCTATTGTTCGCGCCTGATGGGCTCGGTCATCGACGGCGAGGATGTGGTGCAGGACACGTTCGCCCGCGCCGTCCTGGCGCTCGACGAGTTGAGCGAGGTGCCGCAACTCAGGCCCTGGCTGTTCCGCATCGCTCATAACCGGGCGCTCGACCTGTTGCGCAACCGCGCGATCCGCGCCGCGGAGCCGATCGAGGCGGCGCTCGACATCGCCGACGACACCAAGCCCGATCCGGTGGAGGTGCTGATGCGCAGGCAAGCCGTGCAAACCGCCGTGTCGCGCTTCGCGGAGCTTCCTGTGCCGCAACGCGGCGTGGTCATCCTGAGGGACGTGCTGGACGAGCCGCTGGCCGACATCGCCGCTTTGCTTGGCATCACCGTCGATGCCGTGAAGGGGCATCTGGCGCGCGGCCGCGCCCGGCTTCGGCAGATCAATGCCGGGGCCAATCCGCTTCCCGACGCGCGCATCGCTTCCGCCGCCGTGGTGCGTTACGTCAGCCTGTTCAACCAGCGCGACTGGGACGGCTTGCGCGCGCTGCTTGCCGACGACGTGAAGCTCCAGCAGTCCATGCACCCGTCACGCGCGGGCGCCAGCGATGTCGGCATGTTCTTCACCATCTACGCCAAGGGCGATGGCGTGTGGCTCAGGCCGGCATGGGTCGAGGGCCGCGAGGTGATCGCGGTGTTTCAGGACCGGACCGACGCGAAGCCTCATCATTTCATGTGGCTGGAATGGCGCGGAGGCCGGATCAGCTTCATTCGCGACTACCGTTATGTCCGCTATATCCTCGACGACGCCAACCTGGTGCTGGCACGGGAGGCCGGATTTTCCAGTGGTGGACGCCGATAGGCGACTTGAGGTCGCGGGCCGGATCAACGCCTGACGGCAGCGGGCCTGATCGACACCCTCACGATGGGATGAGGGGGGCGACCTCGCGGTCGGACGGCCGCTCGCTGGCGGCCAGCCCGGCGGCGACGCCGGCGCGGTCGGCGGCGTTGCGGTTCTGGCTCATCTTGCGCTTGCCTTCGAGCCTCACGACCGGCATGCGCAGGCCGACAATGCCGCGAAGCTGCGACTGGATGAAGTCGGGCGGCGCGTCCGACACCGCCCAGGGGGCCGTCCGGGCGCCCTCATGCAGGTTGGTCAGCCGGGTGACGACCTCCAGCAGCCTGTCGGCATCCTCGAAGAACTCGACCGGCCCGTAGGCATGAACGGCTGCGTAGTTCCAGGTCGGCACGACCTTGCCGGTTTCCTGCTTGGTGGCGTACCAGGCCGGCGTCACATAGGCGTCCGGCCCCATGAAGATGGCGAGCCCGTCGCCAATCGCGGGAACACGCCATTGCGGGTTGGCCCGGGCCAGATGGCCGTGGATGACGCCATGCTCGCCCTCGGTCTCGTCGAGGAAAAGCGGCAGCGGGGTGGCCAACGGCCCGTCCGCCGTGGCGGTGACGAAGTTCGCCAGCCGCGCGGCGCGGATCGACGCGATGAGGCTGTCCCTGTCGTCATCGCGGAAGGCGGGCGGCGTGTACATGGTCGAACTCCTCGCATTGGCCTGACAGATGCCACACAATCGGGCCCGTCGGAAATATCCAGTTGGAGGAGTCCCACCGGCCAGTTGATTGGAGATGGCCCTTGCCCGCTGAAATCAGCCGAGAAGGTTGCGCGCCGTGCGCATGAAGATTTTCGAGCCGATCGGGATCAGGTCGTCGGGAAAGTCGTAGTCGGGATTGTGCAGGGCGGGGTGGCGTTCGCCGGCGCCGAGGAAGAACATCGCCGACGAGGCGCTGTGGCCGAACAGGCCGAAATCTTCCGAGGCGCGCATCGGCAAGGCTTCCTCGCCATGCGCGACGGCTTCTTCATCGAGAGCGCGCCGCAGATGTTCGACCGCGTCGGGCGCGTTGACGCTGGCGACGAAGATCTCGTGATAGTCCCAACTGGCCGCGAGGCCGTGGCGGCCAGCAATCTCCCTGACCAGCGCCTCGGCGGCGGCACAGAGGTCGGCCATGCGCTCGTCGCGGCGGGTGCGCAGCGTCGCCCAGACCTCGGCATGGGCGGGGGCGATGCCGAACACGGCTTCGCCCATCTCGGCGTGGGTAACCGTGACCATGGCGAAATCATCGTCGGCGAAGGTCGCGCGGCCGAGCGCGGGCAGCGCCGGCATCAGTTCGGAAATCGCCTTCATCGGCGAAATGCCGGTCTCGGGCATGGAGGAGTGCGCGGTCTTGCCTTCCAGCACGATACGCATGCCGCGCGAGGCGCAGTTGACCACGCCGGGCTTGAGCCTGACCTCGCCGAACGGCACGCCGGGCAGATTGTGCAGCGAGAAGGCGAAATCGGGCGCGATCTCGCCGAAGCGCGGATCGGCGACCACGCCGGCCGCGCCATTGCCGGTTTCCTCGGCCGGCTGAAACATCAAGACGACGCGGCCGCTGGCTGGCCGCGCGCGGCCGAACTGGCGGCCAAGCGACGCCAGGATCGCGGTGTGCCCGTCATGGCCGCACATATGCGATTTGCCCGGCACTTGCGAGGCGTGCGGCACGCCGGACAGTTCCTCGATCGGCAGCGCATCGAGTTCGGAGCGAAACAGGACGGTTGGTCCGTTTTTGCCGCTGTCATAGACCGCCGCGACGCCGTGTCCGCCGAGGCCGGTCAGCACCTTGTCCGGCCCGGTGTCGGCGAGGAAGGCGACCACCGCTTGCGCCGTCTTCTCCTCCTCGTTGGAGATTTCCGGCCGCCGGTGCAGGGCGCGCCGCCACTCGGTCAGTTCGACGATGTCGCGATTGGTCAGGGTCATGGTCTTTCGCCTCCGCTGCGCTCACGAATTGCTATCGGCAAACCGCCGTGCCGGCCACGGTCCAACTCCGGAGCTTCGGCGGGCCAGGGCGGCATCCAGTCCCCAAACGCGCAAGTCTGGCTGACGCTCCCCTTTGGCGTGTTGCCCTTCAGGTGGATCGCATTTTGCCGCACCTGGCCCAATCGCCTCGGCCCACGAACCGGATGGTCATTATGAGACGATTGTTTATAACGGTCGCTGAAATCGCCATACCAAGGGGAGACGATGCGCTACATACGTCCGCTTTCAATCGAAGACGCCGTCGGCCAACTGGCCGGATCTGCCGGCCCGGCCGCAATCCTTGCCGGAGGCAGTGACCTGCTGGTGAGGATGAAGGGCGGCTTTGTCGAACCCGAACTGATCATCGACATCAAGGGGATCACGGGCCTGTCCGAAATCCGGGCAACCGCCGACGGTTTCAGCATCGGCGCCGCCGTGCCTTGCGCCGTGCTGGGCGAGAACGCTGCCTTGAAGAAGGCCTGGCCAGGCGTGGTCGAGGCGGCCAAGCTGATCGGCTCGAAGCAGGTGCAGGGACGCTGCACCATCGTTGGCAATCTGTGCAACGCCTCGCCGGCGGCCGACAGCGTGCCGGCGCTGGTGGCGGCGGGCGCCAGGGCGGTGGTCGTCGGCCCGGCGGGCAAGCGCACCATTGCCGTCGAGACCGTGCCGACCGCACCGGGGCGGACATCGCTTGCCAAGGGCGAGATCATCGAGGCGATCCTGCTCGGCAGCCAAGCGCCGCGCTCTGCCGATGCGTATCTCAGGTTCATTCCGCGCACCGAAATGGACATCGCCGTGGTCAGCGCCGGCGTCAACCTGACGCTCGACGAAGCGGGCGTCGTGACGGCGGCCCGCGTGGCGATCGGCGCCGCCGCGCCGACCGTGCTTTTGGTCGAAGAAGCGGCCGAGGCCCTGATCGGCCGCAAGCTCGACGAGGCAGCACTGGAGCGGCTGGCCAAGGTCTGTTCCGGGGCCTGCCGCCCGATCGACGACAAAAGAGGCACAATCGAATTCAGACGCAAGGTTGCGGGCGTGCTGGCCAGGCGGGCCGCACAGACCGCCTATGCACGTGCAGGAGGCAAATGATGGCTGGTGTAGCGGTTTCAACCACAATCAACGGCGACGCGGTCGAATATCTCTGCCAGCCCGACGAGCCCTTGCTCGACGTGCTGCGCGACCGGCTCGGGCTGACCGGCGCCAAGGAAGGCTGCGGCACCGGCGACTGCGGCGCCTGCTCGATCATCCTCGACGACCGGCTGGTCTGTTCGTGCCTGGTGCTGGGCGCGGAAGCCGAAGGCCGCCGCATCGAGACCGTCGAGGGCATGGCGCATGGCGACAGGCTGCACCCGCTGCAGCAGAAATTCCTCGAGCATGCCGCGCTGCAATGCGGCATCTGCACGCCGGGCTTCCTGATCGCGGCCAAGGACCTGCTGGCGAAAAACCCCGACCCGACCGAAGAGGAAATCCGCTTCGGGCTGGCGGGGAATCTCTGCCGCTGCACCGGCTATGACAAGATCGTGCGCGCAGTCCAGGATGCGGCAATCGTGATGAAGGGAGCGTGAGCATGAATTTCGATCCACGTTTTTCCGGCCGTAAATTCGCTTCCGTCGGCACGCGCCCGATCCGTCCCGACGGCGTCGACAAGGTGACCGGCCGCGCCCGCTATGGCGCCGACTTCAACATGGCCGGCCAGCTGGTCGGCCGCGTGCTGCGGAGCCCGCACGCGCATGCGAAAATCCGCAAGATCGACACGTCCAAGGCGGAAGCGCTTTCGGGCGTCAAGGCGGTGATCACCGCCGCCGACCTGCCTGACCTCACCGATGGCGATGCCGCCATGTACGACATCCTCGACAATTGCATGGCGCGCACCAAAGCGCTCTATGACGGCCACGCGGTGGCCGCGGTCGCGGCGATCGACGCCCGCACGGCCAGGCAGGCGCTGAAGCTGATCGAGGTCGACTACGAGGTGCTGCCGCATGTCACCGATGTCGACGAGGCGATGGGGCACCACGCCCCGCTGATCAACGACACGATCTTCACCGAGGGGCTGGAGCAAAAGCCGGCAAAACCGTCCAACGTCACCAAGCGCTCGCAGTTCGGCCATGGCGACGTGCATCAGGGTTTTGGGGCAGCCGATTTCATCGTCGAGCGCTCGTTCAAGACCGAGCAGACGCACCAGGGCTATATCGAGCCGCATGCCTGCGTGGCCAATGTCAGCACCGACGGCACGGCGGAGCTGTGGGTCTGCACGCAGGGCCATTTCGTCTACCGCCAGCATTGCGCGCAACTGCTTGGCATGGAAGCCTCGAAGCTGCGCGTCACCTCGTCCGAGATCGGCGGCGGTTTCGGCGGCAAGACCCATGTCTGGGCCGAGCCGGTGGCGCTGGCCCTGTCGCGCAAGGCCGGCCGGCCGGTGAAGCTGGTGATGACCCGCGACGAGGTCTTTCGCGCCTCGGGACCGACCAGCGCCACCTCGATCGACGTCAAGATCGGCGCGCGCAAGGATGGCACCATCACGGCGGCCGAAGCGACGCTGCGCTATTCCGCCGGCCCCTATGCCGGCTCCTGGGCCGAGATCGGCGCCATGACGGCGTTCGCCTGCTACAAGCTCGATAACGTCAAGACCGTCGGCTACGAAGTGCTGGTCAACCGGCCGAAGACCGCCGCCTATCGCGCGCCGTCGGCGCCGATGGCGGCCTTCGCGGTGGAAAGTGCGGTCGACGAACTCGCCAAGGAGATCGGCATGGATCCGGTCGAGTTCCGCATCAGGAACGCCGCCCAGGAAGGCACACGCTCCTCCTACGGCCCGGTCTATGGACCGATCGGCATCGGCCCGACGCTGGAAGCGGTGAAGAACCATGCGCACATGAAGGCGCCGCTCAAGGCAAACCAGGGACGCGGCATGGCCTGCGGCTTCTGGTTCAATTTCGGCGGCCAGACCTGCGTCGACCTGAACATCGGCATGGACGGCTCGGTGTCGCTCGCCGTGGGCACCGTCGATGTCGGCGGTTCCCGCGCCTCGCTGTCGCTGGTGGCGGCGGAGGAGCTCGGCATCGACTATGCCCAGCTCAAGGCCGTTGTCGCCGACACGTCGAGCCTCGGCTATAACGACATGACCGACGGCAGCCGGGGCACCTTCTCGTCCTCGATGGCGACGATCTCGGCCGCCCGCAACGCGATCAAGATCCTGCGCGAGCGCGCCGCGCAGATGTGGGATATCTCCGTCGACGACGTCGTCTGGGAACAGGGCCATGCGGTCGCCAAGGGCGAGAAGCACGGCAATCTCGGCAAGCTGTCGCTGAAGGAGATCGCGGCCAAATCCGGCACCACCGGCGGGCCGATCGCCGGCCATAGCGAGCTCGTCGCCGACGGCGCCGGCGTGTCCTTCGCCACCCATATATGCGACGTCGAGGTCGACCCCGAGACGGGCGCGACCAGGGTGATCCGCTACACGGTGGTGCAGGATGCCGGCAAGGCGGTGCACCCGACCTATGTCGAGGGCCAGTATCAGGGCGGTGCCGCGCAAGGCATCGGCTGGGCGCTCAACGAGGAGTATATATACGGCAAGGACGGTCGGCTGCAGAACGCCGGCTTCCTCGACTACCGCATCCCGGTCTGCTCCGACCTGCCGATGATCGACACGCAGATCCTGGAAATCCCCAACCCCAACCACCCCTATGGCGTGCGCGGCGTCGGCGAAACCTCGATCGTGCCGCCGCTGGCGGCGATCGCCAACGCGGTGTCGAACGCGGCCGGCGTGCGCATGACTCACATCCCGATGTCGCCGCCGCGCATTCTCGCGGCGATCGAGGCGGAACGGGAAGGGTAGAGGGCGAAAGCTAGGGATAAGGTGTGTTGAGATTCAGGTCAGGCCGAGCCGAAAGTGGCGGGTTCCGAGAACCGGAGCGGAGCGTATTTAAGTACGTGAGCTCAGTTCTACTGCGACGCAGTAGAACGGGGAAGCGCGGGAAGCTGCCATTTGCAGGCCGGCCTCACCTGAATATCGGCACACCGAAGCGCTGATGGTCGAAGTCACCCTCTGGGGCGCGCTCAGCCAAGTCGCCGGAGGCAAGAGCAAGGTCGAGGTCGAGGCCAAGGACATAAGGGAGCTGTTCAGGAAACTCGCTGAACAGTATCCCGGCCTGGAACCATGGATCGACCGCGGCATAGCGGTGGCGATCGACGGGGTGATCTATCGGGATACGTGGTCGAAGACGCTGCCGCCGGGGGCGGAGATATTTTTGCTGCCGAGATTGGCGGGGGGGTAGTGGGGCGCGCAAGGCATCAGGCCCCGTCAACGCCCTCTCAGTCGTCATTGCTGAATTTTTGGACGAGGATATTCAACCGAAGCTCGGCGCCCGCCGTCGGGATGCGTTCGGATTGCATGAGGACGGCCATTCCATGCAAGGCGCTCCATAGCACTTCGGCCAGAAATACCGGCTCTTGCCGATTTGGCCCAAGTGCGGCGACCAACGCGTCGAAGGCGGCACGAAGGGCTGTCGGCGTTTCCTCGCTGGCGAACTTGATCATCGTCGGCAAGACGAACATCGCCTCGTAGACGACCGGCCGCGAGCGGGCAAAATCGAGATAGGCGGCACACACGCTGCGCAAAACGTCCGGAGCGCCGGTGTCGTTCGCCGTTTTCAATCGCGTTGCAAGTTCCTCGAACCCTCTCTTGGCCACCGCGGCCATGATGTCGGCCTTTCCCTTGAAGTGGCTGTAGAGAACCGGCTGGCTATAATTGATCAGCTCCGCAAGACGGCGCGTGGTGACAGCGTCCCAGCCGTCGGCTTCCGCCAACTCGCGCGCCGCCGCCAGGATCAGTTCATAGCGCTCAGCGCGCTGGCGCTCTTTGCGTTCCGCGATTGACATGGGCCAACCCTATCGGCGCTCAATTTTCTGTCAATGCTAGATTTCTGTTGACGCACAATCCTAGCAGCGCTAGCATATCTGCAACTGACAGGAGTTTCTCATGCTACAAATCGGATATGGACTTTCCGGCCTGATAGCCGCCGCAATCATTTTCCTTGGCGCGCGCTTCTGGTTGGCGCCGGGCACCGCGGCGGCGGGCTTTGGCATCGCCGGTTCACCGCCGCCATCGGCCGGATTCACCGCATGGCTATCAGTGAAGGGCACGCGCGATATCGCGTCGGGCCCTTTTGTCATCCTGCTGATGGCCAACAGCACGCCGCGCCTGCTCGGCGAATTCCTGCTCCTGGCCAGCCTCATCGCGTTTGGCGACATGGCGACCGTCCTTCGGTCGCGCGGAAGCAGGGCGCTGGCCTTTGGCATGCATGGCCTGACGGGGCTGGTCATTGTCGCAGCCGGCGTCTGCCTCATCGTCGGCGCAAAGTGAAAACCGCGCCCAAACCGGCGCGGCGCCACCTGCTGGCCAACCGTCGTAAGCCCACTACCTCCTGCTGTTGAGCTCGCGGTTCAGCGCGGTCATGTCCTCGGTGCTGGGGAAGGCGGCGCCGAGCCTGGCCATGAGATCCCTGAGGTTGCGCGGTGCGCTGGCCTTGTCCGCCGCCGCCAGCGCGTCGCGCAGAGCACCCGCCGGCAGGGACGTGCAATAGGCCGGCGTGCCCGGCTGCAGGCGCCATGAGTCGGCAAGGTCTCCGGCGTCGACCGGGTCGAAGCCGGTTTCGTCCACCAGCCGCGACGCAACGGCCTTGGCGGCCGCGTCATCGCCGGCAATTGGAATGGCGATCCGGTCGGCCGCGCCGCGCGGTTTTGCGGCGTCGGCCAGCACGCCGGCCAGAATGGCGTTGAAGGCCTTCACCACCGGGCGGCCGAATTGGGCGCTCGACCAGACGCTCTCGGGCACGCCATTGTCCACTTCGGCGATGTTGCCGTCGCGCAGGGGATAGTAGTTCGAGGTATCGATGACGACGACGTTCGCCGGCACACCGGCGAACAGCGGGGCGAGTTCAGGGTTTTTGCCAAACGGGATGGACACGACGACGACGTCGACGTCCTTCACCGCTTCGGTCGGGGTGACGGGTTGCGCGCCAACCGTCCCGGCCAGGTCGCGCAGCTTGTCGGGGCTCCTGGTCGCGGCGAGCTTGACCGTGTGGCCGTTCGCCGAAAATTTCCGCGCCAGCGTTGCGCCGATATTGCCCGCGCCGATGATGCCGATCTTCATGTTTCTTCCCTTCAAATCGTTCGATGCCGCGGGCGACGATGGGTCGGACGCCGATCGCGGACGGGCGGCGGCAACGCCACCATGTCCACAACTATCCGTCATGAACCTGGCGTCAATCAGGCACCTGGAGGTGCGCTGGTAGGGCTCGGGATATCGCCAAGCCCGTGGTCGCATCAGCACCTGGCAAGACACAGGACCGGATTGTCGCGGGGGTCAGGCGGCCGATTTGAGCCGCGAAACGTCAATCGGCGTCATGGCGCCGGCGGAGGCGTCGAAGAGCTGGCGGGCGGCATCGACCTCGGCCATGTTGGCGAGCGTCCACTGATAGAGTGCCCGAAACGGCTCATGCAATGTGTGGCCAAGGGGCGTGATCTGGTACTGCACCGCCACCGGCGACAGCGACAGCACCTGCCTGGAGATCAGGCCGTTGCGCTCGAGGCGGCGCAGGCACTGCGTGAGCGCCTTTTGGGTCACGCCCTCCAGGCGGCGCCGGATGCCGTTGAACCGGTGCGGTCCGTCCTCCAGCACGGTCAGCACCATCATCGACCACTTGTCGGCGATCTGGTCGAACAGCACGCGGCTCGGGCAGTCCGACGAGAAGCATTTCGGATCCAGACTGGGCATTGCGGTTTCCTTCGATAGACCTGGGCGATTTAAAGTGCCTAATTGACGTCAGGTCTACGTTTTATACCTATGCGGCATCGATCACAACGGAGTTTTGATTAATGTCGCACGCAGATACCAGCACCCTGTTCCGTCCCTTCGCCATCGGGTCGCTCAAACTGAAGAACCGCATCGTCATGGCGCCGATGACGCGGCTGTTCGCGCCCGACGGCGTGCCCGGCGCGGCGAACGTGGCCTATTACCGGCGCCGGGCGGAAGGACAGGTCGGGCTGATCCTGTCGGAAGGAACGGTCGTCGATCGCCCCGCCTCGCGCAATGATGGCGGCATTCCGCTGTTCCACGGCGAGGCGGCGCTGGCGGGATGGAAGGACATCATCGACGCCGTCCACCAGGCCGGCGGGCGCATGGCGCCGCAGCTCTGGCATACCGGTTCCACCCGCTACCTCAATGGCTGGGAGCCGGACGCGCCGGTCGAGAGCCCGTCCGGGCTGATCGGGCCGGATCAGCCGCGCGGCGTCGCGATGACCGAGGAGGACATCGCCGATACCGTGGCGGCCTTCGCCAAGGCGGCCGCCGACGCCAGGCGGCTCGGCTTCGATACGGTCGAGCTGCACGGCGCGCATGGCTACCTGGTCGACCAGTTCTTCTGGGCGGGCACCAACCTGCGCACCGACCGTTACAACGGCCCGACGATCAAGGAGCGGTCGCGCTTCGCCGGCGAGATCGTCGCCGCCGTCCGCGCCGCGGTCGGCCCCGATTTCCCGATCATCATGCGGTTCAGCCAGTGGAAGCAGCAGGACCTCGCCGTGAAGCTCGCCGAAACGCCGGCGGTCATGGAGGACTGGCTGCTGCCGATGGTGGAAGCCGGTGTCGACATCGTGCACTGCTCGCAGCGCCGCTTCTGGGAGCCGGAATTCCCCGAGATCGATGGCGAGAACGGCCTCAACTTCGCCGGCTGGGCCAAGAAGGTGACCGGCGCCGCGACGATCAGCGTTGGATCGGTCGGCCTCGAAAAGGACTTCGCCACCGCCTTTGCCGGCGAGGGATCGACCCCGGCAAGCCTCGACCGCCTGATCGAGCGGATGGAGCGCGACGAGTTCGACCTGATCGCCGTCGGCCGCGCCATTCTCAGCGACCCGCACTGGGTGGCAAAGGTCGAGGGCGGCCAGTACGATGCGCTGAACGGCTTCGAAGCAGCGGCCCTGGCCGAATTGGTGTGATGACGGCGGGCGGGCGAGGGCATTTGCGTGCCGCGCCCGCCTGCTGATTTTTGCTGGATCGTGGGGCTGTTTCGATTAGCGCGCGCTTGCTTGCGGGGAGGGCGGCGGTGGTGCCTTAAAGCATCGGTCGCGGCAGGGCCGTCTGGCCGACGAGCACTGCATCCTTTCGGCGGGCGTTTCGGAACTGGAAGGGTAGGACGATGCTCCGGCGCGCGATGGTCGAAGTGACGCTCTGGGGCGCTTGGCCAGGTCGCCGGAGGCAAGAGCAAGGCTGAGGCCAAGGACATAGGGAAGCTGCTCGGGAAACTAGCTGAACAGTATCCCGGATTCGAGCCATGGATCGACAGGGGACTGCGGTGGCGATCGATGGACGATTTATCGGAACGTGGTCGAAGACGATGCCAGTGGTGCCATTTACAACCTGATGACAGTCTGCGCGAATAAGGAACGGCGGATCGACTGACAGTAGCAGCCTGTCGGCGTACACGCTGAAATTGGGGTCTATAGGGTGCTGCAAACCCGAAACTGCAGAAAAATGACGAAAAATGCTGAGAGGTGGGTTAGACTAATCCCCCACGGTAGGTTATGGTTCTAACCGAGGTCGGGCACAGAACGTAACCACCAAGCAGCGTGATCCATTCAACGGAACTGCCGCATAGCCGAAACACGTATAGGCACCTCGGGTAGAATATTGCCCTACCTCTATGCGGCGCCCCCATTGCGCAAAGCCGCACGACGCCCTTATGTCTCGCATCAGTTCAACGTTTTGCGAGATCGATAATGAGCACTGCAAAGAACACCATCGTCCCTTTCCCTACAAAGGCGGCCGATGACGCGCCGAACAATTTTGAGAAGATCTGGGGCAAGAAGGTCAAAGCTCATGGCTATGCTGCCATCCCGACCATCCTCATCAGGTCACAGCATAGGCTCGGCATCAACAGCACGCAGTTCTGCCTGTTGATGCACCTCCTTGACCTGTACTGGTCGCGGGATCGGCCTCCCTTCCCTACTAAGCAGCAGTTAGCCGACCGCATCGGCATAAAGATGTCGAGCATCAAGCCCAACATGAAGGCGTTGGAGAAGGCGGGCCTCATCCACAGGGAACAGCACAAGACTTCGGCAGGGGACTGGGGCGCCAACACCTATCATCTCGACGGGCTCATCGCGAAGATCCAAGCTATTGAACCGGAGTTCGCGGAGGAGAAGAAGAAGCGAGTGGCCGAGAGGAAGCGGGTCGAGACGCCCAAGGGTAAGCGACCGAAGGATAAGGGGTAGGGAACAGGCCTACCCCAGAAAAGAGTTACCCCGGCCGCATGCCTAGGGCAGAGACGGTACCGGGGTTTACTAGGTCAATATACGGTAGGGTGGGGGAGAAATCAACCCCATAGTGACATGGACACCAAGGACTACACATACACAGGTATTGAGGACACCCTCTCGGTGGACAGATTCGGTACCTATCTAGGGTGGGCTGGGGGCAACCGCAATAGGGCGGTAGAACTCTACACCCTCAATGCGGTTCTGTCCGAGAGCCTCTACACCCCCCTGCACATGCTCGAAGTGGCCCTGCGCAACCGCATCCATCAGGTCATGAGCAAGGTTTATGGCGAGGCATGGTTCGACATGCCAGAGCACCAGCTCAATGGTGTGCAGCCCGACATGCTTGAAAAGGCCCGCGTCGACCTCAAGGAGAAGGGCAAGGACGAGACCCCGGGCCGAATCGTGGCCTCCCTTACCTTCGGCTATTGGACCGCCATGCTGGGAAAGGAATATGAGAATCTGTGGCAGATCACCCTGAAGGACATCGCCAGACGCGAGGACGGCAAGGGGCTTCGCCGTAAGGACTTTACCAAGTCACTCGGTGCCATCCGGACATTGCGCAACCGTTTGGCCCACCATGAGACGGTCCTGCATTGGGACCTGCCGAAACATTATCGTAACATCATCCAGCTGATCACTTGGCTGTCGCCGGTCGCGGCCGAGTGGTGCACGAGTTGCAGCCGCTTCGACGCCCTGTACCCCAAAGATGGCATTCCGCTAGTCTCGCTTAAAGCGGAGTGACTTGCCCACATAACGCGAATCCGAATGTCGCCGTTTCTGCGCAGTGCCTATGCCGCTCGAAAGAAGCTTCTTCCGGTGTCGTAGCTTTCCGCTTGGCCGAGACGGACCAATGACTGCAGAACGTCTCGTACTTCGGTAAGGGTCCTTTCCGGTGATGCAAACGTCGCAGCTATTTCTTCGGCCGATAGAGGCTCCTTCGCCCGCTCCATGATTTCTAGCACGGCCTGAGCTTGCTCCAGACGCGCGGATGGGAAGACTGTCTTTCTGCTCTTCACTTTGGTGGAAAGGATCGCTTGGATGCGGTCGCTACGGTGTGCCAGCGGGCCAATCTTTTCGATCTGATACTCGGGGCGCAGCCACTTGATGAAGCCGCGGCGCTCTTCGGCCGCGCGGACCTCGTTCAGCCGGACAAGGCCACCAAGCATTTGCTCGACGTCAATATCTGCCGGCCAGCCATAGGATTTCAGAACGGCGGAATCGAGTCGGTTGTGAAGTTCCCGCAGTATCAGGACACGGCCGCGGCTTCGGATATCCTGCTCCTTACGAGAGAGATAGTGCGTACCCGCCACGACGGATTCGAGAACATTATAAAGCGCGGTCAGCGTTATGTCGGGATGCTCCGCAAGCACCCGTTTGCGTGTTTCGTCAAGTTCCTCTGCAATCGCTCCAATCTCGGCGCGGGCGGAAGCGTTGGCATCAGGAAAAGGGAAGGGATCGAAGCACTTGGATTTCACATAAACTGGATCGTTTCCAACCCCCAACCTGCCACCCGCCGCCAGTGACCAGTTCACATGAACGCACGATGAAAGTACGCCGAGAGCGAAAGCGTCATCGAGTGCTATAACGACAAGTTTGTTATCTGGAAGCACTTGGCGGTCGATGAACTGGAATATCCGATGCTTCATCGTTTCGACTGTCGCGATGTACCGGGACAATCCTTCGATTGCTGGTCGCAGTTCCCTTCGGGGCTCACCGAACCACCACCATTTGTCTCGGTAAGACGCCCGGTTATTTTTGTCCCGCTCCAGCTTCACAGTGTCCAAGAGGTGCTGGTATATCTCGGGAAAATCGCGTCGAACCTCGTCCGAGGAAGTCCCAAACAGATCGATCACCATCACTCCGCGCGGCCGCGATGTCAGATCCTTGCCATTCCGATATTCACGGACATGTTTATCTAGACCCTGTCGCATTCCAACACCGAGTCGAACGGCCACCTCTTTCGAGACGATGAAACCGCTGCCCATCAATTGAACCCCTCGATAGCCTATAGCGCTGTTGCTAACGAGGTCCTTGACCTTGTCCGTGTTTGCTCCAATCGACAAGTCCGCGTTGATTCTACCCTTGCGTTCAACGAACTCGATCATTGGTTCGTCAGTGTCTAGACCTTCCTCCCGCGTCAACAGGCGCATCACACCATCCCGCTCGCCAGCTTCGGCTACGGTCATCGCAATTCTCACCGCAGCGGCGTCCTTCGACGCTCTGGTCCATGGATGATCCGGAACGGCGAGCACAATCGAAACCGGAGAAGTGCCCGACAGGTGTCTCTCAAGGACTCGCCGCTGAAATACCTGTGTTATGGAGTTCGTCGTGACGAAGCCGAAGCGACGTAGTCGAGTTCCCTTCCTCACGAGCAGCTCAGCTGCACGGTCCCACCAGTACATAACGAAATCCGCTGCAGGATTCATTTGCGGATTGGCGTCCCATAAGGCTTCGGCGTAGCCGGTTCCGAGGCGCCCGCGAATGTCCTTTCCACCGATGAACGGGGGATTCCCAACGATAAAGTCTGCCTCCGGCCAGTCCGCGCTGATCGCATTCGGATAGGCGTAGGTCTCGTTGCCTTGAGTGTCGCTCACGGGCTTTCCTACCGCGTCGCGTTGTAGCTGCGGATGCGGATAGCCTGACCAAGTGAGGAGGGCATCCTTCGCGTGGACATGGTCACTGCTCCCCAAGACTGGCTCGGGGGGTACGGTAGCGCGTGTGCGCAAGTGCCACTGGATGTATCCGATCCAAAGAACCAGTTCGGCGATTTCCACAGCTCGTTTGTTGAGCTCCATGCCGAAGAACTGCTCCGGCTTTACCGAGATATTCTCAACCCTTGCGACTGCCTCATCGCCTGCAATATCCTGCAATTGTTTGAGCGCTTCGCCCTCCAACTGCTTCATCCGTCGGAGGGCGACATAGAGGAAGTTCCCTGTGCCGCATGCCGGGTCGAGTACCCGCACCGAGGCTAGGTGGCGAAGGAAGTCTTCGATCTCGCGAATGGCCGCCGCCTTGGAACCATCGCGGAGTTCGCGCGCGGCAGCCGATTGATGACTGATCCAGTCTTTGGTCAGGAGTTCTATAATGGTCGCATCAACGACCCTTTCGACGTAGGCACGCGGCGTGTAGTGCGCTCCCAAGCGTTTTCTTTCATCGGGATCCAGCGCCTGCTCGAACAGGGTGCCGAATATAGCTGGCTCCAGATCACGCCAATCTGCATCCGACGCGTCGCGAAGCAGACGTATTTCCTCTTCCATGAGCGGAAGGGATGCAGCGTTCTTGAACAGCTTGCCGTTGAACCGAAGCAGCCTTTCGCCAATGCCAGGTGAATAGTCTCCGCGATCCATGTGACGCCAAAGGTCGTCAATTTCGAACGTAAACCTTGTGGGATCGTCGAGACACTTTGTCAGAAGCTCCGTGAAACCCTTCTTGCGAAGGAGGCCGACGTCCTCAACGAACATTGTGAAAAGGCAACGCATGAGGAAAACTGCGACACTGCGAGCTTCAAAGCCTCGCCCTTCAAGGGCCTTGGAGATTTCAGCGAGTCGCCCGGCAATCTCACGAGTGACTTTTGCCGTCTTTTTTGCCGGATCTAACGATTGAGGCTCTTGCCAGACGGTGCGGAGTAGATCTCGCGTCTCGGAATTTGCCAACTGGCTGAGTTCGATGCGGAACTGCCGCGCGTCGGGAAACTGCGCATAGTGGCGGCCGTGGCCGGAAAAATCGGCATAGAGTTCGATAGCGCGCCCGACATCGCATGCGATGATGAATGGCGGGTATGGGTGATCAGCAGGCAACGACGCGGCATACCGTTCTGCCTGCCGACGGGCCTGGACCATCACGTGATCAAGACCTGATGTGGCAGTGTCAAGACCGCTCTCTGTCTCGGCGAATAAGTCCGCCTGGCCTTCCGGCACCGCTTTCTTACCACCACGGAGACGGCTCTGCTTTGCTTCCAGAATGAAGCAACCACGTTTATAGAGGTCGATGCGTCCGGCTTCCGTTGTTCCGTCGGGACGCTTTCGCTCGACGCGACGTTCGAATACATAATCGTTGAAGTCGTGTGTAGCCAGAGCCGGATCAGGTCTTCTTACCTCAATGACGTCACAAAACTCTGCCAGGAAAAGCGAGTAATTGGCGCGCTCCTGACCGCCATCAAGATTTGACCATCGCCCGATGAAATCGGCGATGGATAACTCTCTATTAAGATTTTGCCCGTGTCCCACGTGCTATACTGGCATCGCGTGGTTATCAAAAATATAATACGCCCAGATACTATCGCTGCCGGCAATGCAACCGAGCTAGATTTAACCAATGCAGCTGTTATTCAACGAAGGACAACGGACCCCAAACCGGCCAGATAGAAAAGTCTCACGGCGGACTCAGATGCACTTCGATTTTGGCCGGCAGTTGCTTCGCACCCTAAACCCCCAGCAGCAGTTCGATCCAGATAGGGTCGACCAAGTGGTCGCGCTTGGGGTTGGTGGGATAGACGAGAATTTCCCCGGTGGTTCTGCGGGCGCAGCCATTCGGGCCGCTCGGTTTGCTCCGCCGAACCGAAAACCGTTTCGCGCTCCCTACGCCCCCGCCACCTTTGCCCGCTCATACGCCAGCGCCGCCACCGCCAAATCCCCAACCGCCAGCCCCCGAAAAACAAACGCCGTCGTCTCGCCCGCGTCATGCCGCCCCTCAAAATCCCCGCACACCAACCCCGTCAGATCCCCCACAACCAGTCCGGGATCAACCATAGGCTTGGCCATGTTTCTCTCCTGCTCCAGATCATCGACGATGACGCGGTCGAAGCGGGGCATCGTCTCGGGTAGCCAGGGCAGGGCCTGGTCGGTCATCACGGTGAAGCTTCCCGGCTTCAGCCAGTTCGCGTCGAGGAAGGGCGTGGGCCTGGGCACCAGGGGCACTGTCGTCACCACCATGTCGGCGCCTTCGATCGCGGCCTGTGCGCTGTCGCAGGGGATGGCTTGCAGGCCGCGCGAGCGCGCCATTTGGCAGAGCGCGTCGCGGTTGGCGGCGCCGCGGCCGAAGGCGCGGATTTCGCGCAAGGGGAAGAGGTCGGCGAAGGCCTCCAGATGTCCACGCGCTTGCACCCCGCAGCCGATGAAGGCCAGGGAGGATGCATCGCTTCTCGCCATGCGCCTTGCGGCGACGGCGCTCAAGGCGGCGGTGCGTTTCTCGGTCACCCAATTGCCGTCGACCAGGGCCAGCGGCAGGCCGGTTTCGGCGTCGAGCAGCGTGATCAGCGAGTTGAGCGTCGGCAGTCCGCGCCCGGCGTTGCGCGGATTGACGACCAGCGATTTCGTTGCCAGCACGGGCGGCGTGGACGCAACGCCGAGCGTCGCCATGATGTAGCGGTCGTCGCCCGGCTGCACGACCGCCTTCGGCGCGCACCAGACCTCGCCGCGCCGCTGGCCTGATATCTGGCGTTCGATCTCGTCGACCATGTCGACTGTCGAGATCGACAGGCGGTCGAGCAGCGCGGCTGACAGATAAGGCAAGGTTTCGGCGGCCAAGGGTTTCATCCTGTCATGGGATCATCAGACCCCGCGAGAGGGCCAAGCGGCGCGTCGCGGGCAGGGGCGGCTCACGCCTCCAGCGTGGGTTCGGTATTCACCTCCAGCGCCTCTTCCGCCTCGTCATCCTCGCCCAGCACCTCGCCATGCACGCCCAGCGCGCGGCCGATCCAGATCGGGTCGACCAGATGGTCGCGCTTGGGGTTGGTGGTGTTGGGGTGGATGAGGATGCTGAGGCCGCCATGGTTCAGCATCAGCCAGGGCACCAGCGTGGCGAAAATCTCGGTGGCGAAGGAGATCTGGTACATGGCCTGCTCGTGCGGGCCGACCGGCTCGTCGCGCCAATTGCCCAGGCGCACGCGAAAACGCTCGGCGATGCGCTGACGCAGCCATTCGGCATGCCGGCGCTGCGCCTCTCCGTCATGGTAGACATGGGCGTGGTAGCTGGCGATCTCTGCGAGCGGCCGGGGTTGCCCGGCCGGCGTTGAACTGGCTTTGCTCATCTCGATCCTCCCCGGGGTGACGCCCCGAGGGAACTTTAGCCGAAGCATGGACGGCTTGTCTGTAGTCAGCCAGCGCGTTTCCAGCAGGCGATGACATGGCCCGGCTCGACCTCGTTCGCCACGGGCTCGGCCTTGCGGCAGGCCTCGTCGGCCAGCGGGCAGCGGGCGACCAAGGACGCGGCCGTCGCTCCTGGCGTGGACCGGCGTCGGTTCCACGCTGAGCAGGGCATTGCGTGATGCCGTCGGGTGCGCTTCTATCCCTGCCGCGCCATTTGGGGGGGCATCTTTTGTCTGCTGGGAATCAAACGTCCACCGGCCACGAAGCGAGCGAGGCCGGCTGGCTCGATCTTCATTTCGAATCGTCGCGGCCCGAATATGAGGCGGCCTTGCTCGACGCCGGTATCCGCCCGGGCTGGCGCGTGCTCGACGCCGGATGCGGCAGCGGCGGCTTCCTGCCGCTCATCGCCAGGGCTGTCGGCCCATCCGGCTTCATTGCCGCGCTCGACCTCGCGCCTGAAAACATCGGCCGGGTCGAGGCGCTCGCCGGCGCGCTGCCCGAGCCGCCGGAAATTGCCACTGAAGTCGGCAGCATCCTGTCGCTGCCCTTCGCCGACGCATCGTTCGACTGCGTCTGGTCCGGCAATGTCATGCAGTATCTGACGCCGGCCGAGTTCGAGCTTGCCGTCGGCGAGGCCAGGCGCGTGCTGAAGCCGGGCGGCACCTTCGCGGTCAAGGATTTCGATTCGACCATCCTGCAGATCCTGCCCATGGACCGGGTCCTGCTGGCGCGCTTCATGGCCGCCAGGCTGCAGGGGTTTCGCGACCGGGGCGTGCTCGGCACCGATTGCGGTTCGACGCTTCCGGCGCGTCTGCGGCAGGCGGGCCTGGAGGTGGTCAGCCGCAAGGGCTGGCTGGTCGAGCGCTGGGCGCCGGCGCCTCGCTTCACGCGTGACTATGTCCGCGACCTCTTGGCCTATTTCGCCAGCGTCGCGCCGGGTTACGCCCTGCCTGACGCGGACCAGGCCTATTGGCGGGAGCTGCAGCAGCGGCCGGATCGCCTGCTCGACGATCCCGATTTCTGCTACCGCGAGTTCTTCGTCATGGCGGTCTGCCGGATTTAGCGCACCGGTCTTGTCTCGGCGGGCAACCTCAGCCGGCGCGCTTCCAGCAGGCGATGACATGGCCCGGCTCGACCTCGCGTGGCACGGGTTCGGCGTTGCGACAGGCCTCGGCGGCCAGCGGGCAGCGGGCGGCGAAGGCGCAGCCGGCAAGGCTTGCGTCGGGGCCGGCTTCGATGGCGGATGACGCCTCGGCGATCGTCGCGGCCTGTCCCTCATTGGAAGACGCCGCCAGCAGCATTTGCGTGTAGGGGTGGTTGGGGCCGGAAAAAATCTGGTCGGAGGTGCCGGTCTCGACCAGGCGGCCGCGATAGAGCACGCCGATGCGGTCGGCCATGTAGCGCACGACGCGCAGATCATGGCTGATGAAGAGATAGGCGGTTTGCTTGCTCCTCTGCAGGTCGTTGAGCAGGTTGAGCACTGTCGCCTGCACCGAGACGTCGAGCGCCGAGGTCGGCTCGTCGAGCACCACCAGCCTCGGCAGGCCGGCGAAGGCGCGCGCGATCGCCGTGCGCTGGCGCTGGCCGCCAGACAGCGTGCCGGGTTTCTGCTCCGCCGTGGTGCGGGCCAGGCGTACCGAAGCCAGCAGGTCGCCGACGCGTTGCGGTACGGCGCGGCGCGGCAGGCCGGCCAGCCGCCGCAGCGGCCGGCCGAGGATGCGGCCGATGCGCTGGCGCGGGTTGAGCGTGCGGTCGGGCGACTGGAACACCATCTGGACGTCGCGCCGCTCGGCCGGCTGACGACGTTCGACCAGCGGCGCCACGGTCTTGCCGAGCAGTTCGACGCTGCCCGCCGTCGGCGGCTGCAGGCCGGTGACGATGCGGGCCAGCGTCGACTTGCCGGAGCCGGATTCGCCGATCAGCCCGAAGGTCTCGCCGGCGGCGATGTCGAGGTCGATGCCGTGCAGCACCGGCTGGCCGCCGAAGGCTTGTCTTATGCCGCGGCAGGAGACGGCGATCTCGCGCGGCCGGGCGGGGATGCTGTCGGTGGTCGGCGCGGGCGGGGCGAGTTCCACGGGGCTGGCATCCTCGGCCAGCCTGCCGTCGCGCTTGGTGCGGGTGAGCGTCGGGATCGCCGCGACCAGCGCCCGTGTATAGGCGTGACGCGGGTCGTCGAACACCTCCGTGGCGACACCGGTCTCGACGATTGCGCCGGCTTGCATCACCGAGACGCGGTCGCAGGAACGGCGGATGAGGTTGATGTCGTGGCTGATCAGCAGGATCGAGGTGCGGTGCTCGCGGCGCAGATCGTCGAGGATGGCGATGATCTCCGACTGGACGCTGGCGTCGAGCGCCGTGGTCGGCTCGTCCATCACCAGCAGCGCCGGGTCGAGCGCGATCGCGATGGCGATGTTGGCGCGCTGCTGCATGCCGCCCGACAATTCGTGCGGATAAAGTTTTAGCACGCGCTCGGGATTGGCGACGCGGACGCGGCCGAGCAGTTGCGCCGCGCGGCCAAGCGCGTCGTCATGATGCATCGCGCGGTGGCGCAGCAGCGTCTCCGTGATCTGGCCGCCAATGGTCATGCTCGGGTTCAGCGCCGAACCCGGATGCTGGTAGACGGCGGCGATGCGGTCGCCGCGCAGCCGGCGCAGCTCGACGGCGGAGAGGTCGCGGATCTCGCGGTTCTCGAAGGCGAGCTGCGCGGCCTCGACCCGGGCATGTTTGGGCAGGTAGCGCAGCACGGCCAGCGCCACCGAGCTCTTGCCCGAACCGGACTCGCCGACCAGCCCGAGCGCTTCGCCCTGGCCGATCTCCAGCGAAATGTCGTCGACCGCGCGATGGATGCGCCGGGCGCCCCGGTAGGAAACCGAGAGGTGCTCGACGTTTAGAACCGAAGACGACATGCCCGAAACCACTTTCTGTCCGCGCGGCGATCGGGGGCAATCGCTTCCGCTTTCACATGGAACAATCTCTATAAAGTTACTCGAATTAAGCCCGGGCGCAATCTAACTTTTACCGACTGAAGGTTTTCAGGGCACGGCCACACGCCGCCGCCCCTGAGATTTTCGCATGGACAGGGAAGGCTACCGGCATGTCGCACATGATCCTCAGCGCGTTCTTCTTCAATCCGCAGGGCGACCACCGCATGGCCTGGCGCCACCCGCGCGCGCCGGGGCGCGAAGTGCTCGATTTCGACTATTATCGCGAACTGGTGCAGGCGGCGGAGCGGGCGACGATCGACACCATCTTCGTCGCCGACCACGTGTCGATCTGGGATTCGGTCAAGAGCGGTGTCGCGCATTACGCCAATGCGCGGCTGGAGCCGCTGACGCTGCTGTCGGCGCTGGCCGGCGTGACCAAGCATATCGGCCTGATCACCACGGCGTCGAGCTCCTACAGCGAGCCCTATAATGTGGCGCGGCTGTTCGCCTCGCTCGACCATATCTCGAAGGGCAGGGCGTCGTGGAACGTCGTCACCTCGGCGATGGACGAGGAGGCGCGCAATTTCGGCCGCGACGGCAATATCGAGCACGCCTTCCGCTATGAGCGGGCCGGCGAATTCCTCGATATCGTCAAGGCGCTGTGGGACAGCTGGGAGGACGAGGCGCTCCTCATCGACAAGGCGACGGGCTATTTCGCCGATCCCGACAAGGTCCATCCGATCGACCACAAGGGCAAGCATTTCAAGGTGCGCGGGCCGCTCAACGTGTCGCGGCCGCCGCAGGGCCATCCGCTGATCGTGCAGGCCGGCTCGTCGGAGGACGGCAAGAATTTCGCCACCGCCCAGGCCGATGTGCATTTCGCCATCTTCTCCACGCGCGAAGACGGCATCAAATACCGGCAGGACATCAACGAGCGGCTGGCCCGCCATGGCAGGCGGCCGGAGAGCTTCAAGATCCTGCCCGGCATCCTGCCGATCGTCGCGGCGTCCGAGGCCGAGGGCCGCGACAAGCAGGAATACCTGCAGACGCTGCTGCCCGACCAGGTCGGCATCGACCTGTTGTCGAGCTGGAGCGGCATCGACCTGTCCGTCTACCCGCCCGACGGCCCGCTGCCGCCGCTGCCTGATGAAAGCACCTTCAATGGCGGGCGCACCTCGCTCAACCGGGTCAAGCAATGGTCGAGAGAGAATCTCAGCCTGCGCGACATCGCCCGCAAGCTCGCCAACAGCGGCTCGGTGCCGACGGTGGCCGGCACGCCCAGGCAGATCGCCGACCAGCTGGAAGACTGGTACGTCGCCGGCGCCTGCGACGGCTTCAACCTGATGTTCCCGCTGCTGCCGGAAGACTGGGTGAATTTCGCCGAACAGGTGGTGCCGGAACTGCAGCGGCGTGGCCTGGTGCCGACCGAATACGCGCCCGGCACGTTGCGCGACCGCTTCGGCCTTGCCCGCCCCGCCAACCGCTTCGCCGAGCAGCGCGCCAACGCGCGCGCCGTGTCCTGAGGAGGTAATCATGACCGCCGCGCCGAACCTCCAGCCTCGCGAAGCCAGCGCTCCGCGCCTCGTCAACGTGCTCACCAGCCCCAAGCGCGTGCGTGTGAAATTCGGTGGGCGCACCATCGCCGACAGCCGCAATGTGCTGGTGCTGCGCTCCAACCATTTCCTGCCGATCTATTTCTTCCCGCTATCCCAGGTCGATCCGTCGGTGCTGAAACCGTCGCTGCATCGCGAGCCGCATGCGGTCGGCGGCGAGACCGCCTATTGGGACATCGACAGCGGCGACAGACGCGCCGCCAACGCGGCCTGGTCGTTCACGGCGCCGCGGGACGAGAACCTGGCGCCGCTCGCCGGCCGCATCGCCTTCACCTGGAAGGCGGTCGACCAGTGGTTCGAGGAGGAGGAGGAAGTCTTCGTCCACGCCCGCGACCCCTATGCGCGCATCGACGTGCTGCACAGCTCCAGCCATGTCGAGGTCTGGTTCGATGGCGAGATCATCGCCGACAGCCACCGCCCGGTGCTGCTGTTCGAGACCCATCTGCCGACGCGTTTCTACCTGCCGGCCGAGGATATCAGGCTGGAGCGGCTGACGGCGTCCAGTTCGACGACGCGATGTCCCTACAAGGGCATCGCCTCCTACTGGTCGGGCCTGCTCGGGGATGGTTCGGTTCGCCCCGACATCGCCTGGAGTTATCGCGAGCCGATCGACGAGGTTTCCAAGATCAAGGGCCTGATCGCCTTCTATCCGCAAGCGGCCGACCGCATCCATCTCGACGGCCAGCCGGCCTGACGGCGGCTTCTTTCCAGCTTCCCATTCACGAGAGAAAACAATGACGAAACGTTCCGACATCGATCTTTTGCGCAATCAATCCCGCCGCACTGCGTCCAGTGACATCTGGAATGTCGCGGTCGACGAATACGCGCAAGGCTTCCTCAAGCGCCGCGACCTCTTGAAATACGCAGCACTGCTCGGCCTCACCGGCTTTGCCGCCTCGCAGGGGCTGTTCACATCTAGCGCACGCGCGGCGACCGCCGGCGGCACGGTGCGCGTCGGCCTTGGACAGCCGACCAAGGCGATCGATCCGGTCACCATCACCGATCCGGCCAGCATCGGCGTGATCAGCCAGGTCGGCGAGTATCTTATCCTCGACGATCCCAAGGACGGGCTGCAGCCGAAGCTTGCCCTGTCCTGGGAAGCCGACGAGACCGCCAAGCGCTGGACCTTCAAGCTGCGGCCAGGCGTGAAATTCCACGACGGCCGCACCGTGACCGCCAAGGATGTGGTGGCAAGCTTCGAACGGCTTGTCGATCCGGCCAGCGGCTCCTCGGCCTTGTCGGCCTATAAGGGCATCTTGTCCAAGGGCGGCGCCAAGGTCGTCGACGACGAGACGGTCGCCTTCGATCTCGACCAGTCGAACAGCAACTTCCCGTTCTACGTCTCCTCCGATGTCTACAATGCCGTCATCGTGCCGGCCGATTATGCCGGCGATTTCGAGAAGACTTTCAACGGCACCGGCCCGTTCAAGCTGGAAAGCTTCCGCCCCAAGCAAGGCGCCAGCTTCGTGCGCAATCCCGACTATTGGGGCGACAAGGCGCTCCCCGACCGCGTCGAGATCAAGTTCTTCGACGACGAACAGGCGCAGGTGCTGGCGCTGCAGGCCGGCCAGCTCGACGTCATCCCGAGCACCACACGGCTGGAGCTGGCGATCGAGGGCAATCCCAATTTCAAGCTGCTCAGCGTGCAGGCAAGCTCGCATGATCCGGCGCATCTGAGAACCGACCAGGCGCCGTTCACCGACAAGCGCATCCGTCGCGCGCTGGCGCTCACCATCGATCGCGAAGCCGTGGTCAAGGGCCTGCTCAAGGGCCGCGCCGTCATCGGCAACGACACGCCGTTCGCGCCGATCTTCCCCTCCGCCGATCCGTCGGTGCCGCAGCGCAAGCAGGACATCGGCGAGGCCAAGCGCCTGCTTGGCGAGGCCGGCGTGCCCAACGGGTTCGAGGTGACGCTGACCACCGAGCGCGCCTACGACATTCCCGACTACGCGGTGATCATCCAGAATTTCGCGAAGAAGGCCGGCATCGACATCAAGCTCAACGTGCTGCCGCAGGATGCCTATTACGGCTCGGCGACGTTCGGCTCCTCGCCCTGGCTGGACTCCAATCTCGGCATCACCGATTTCGGCCATCGCGGCACGCCCGACATCTTCCTCAACGCGACGCTGAAGAGTTCGGGCGCCTGGAACGCGGCGCATTTCAACAATGCGGACTATGACGCGCTGCTCATCGACTATGGCAAGGCGCGCGACCTGCAGGCGCAACGGCTCGCCGCCGGCAAGATCCAGACCCTGCTGCTTGACGAGACCCCGCTGATCATCAGCTATTTCTCGCAATACAGCCGCATCGTCAGCGCCAGGGTCGAAGGCGTGCGCTTCACCGCCATCTCGCACCTGCTGCTCGACAAAGTGTCGTTCGTTTGAGCGGCATCGCCTCGATCGCGATCGTCCAGCCCGTGGCGACGCGGGCAGGCTCGCTGCTGCTCACGCTGTGGTTGGTCAGCGCGCTGGTCTTCCTCGCCGGGCAGGTGCTGCCCGGCGATGTCGGCCGCGTCATGCTTGGTCCGTTCGCGGACGCGCAGGCGGTCGCCGAGTTGAACCGCAAGCTCGGCACCGACCAGCCGATCCTCGAACAATACTGGCACTGGTTCAGCAAGGCGATCACGGGGGATTTCGGCGACTCGCTGTCGATGCGCGCGCCGGTGGCGCCGTTCGTCCTGCAAGGCATCCGCAACTCCGCGGCACTCGCCGGAATCGTGCTTTTGTTCCTGGTGCCGATCGGCATCGGCGCCGGTGTCGCCGCCGGCCTGCGCTCGGGGAGCCTTCTCGACAGGGCGATCGTGCTGACCGGCGTCTCGCTCTCGATCGTGCCGGACTTCGTCTCCGGCCTTTTGTTGCTGATGGTCTTCGGCCTGTGGCTGGCCTGGTTTCCGATCACCGGTGCGGCGCCGGATGGGGCCGGCTTCTGGACGACCAGCTACTATCTCATCTTGCCGGCGCTGCCGCTGGTCTTGAACCTTATCGGCTATGTCGCGCGCATGACCAGGGCAGGGGTGATCGAGGCGCGTGCGGCCGACTACACCCGCACCGCGATCCTCAAGGGGCTGAGCCCCTCGCAAGTGCTGTTCAAGCATGTGCTGCGCAATGCGTTGGTGCCGACGGTGGCGGTCATCGCCACGCAGAGCGGCTTCCTGCTCGGCGGGCTGGTGGTGATCGAGGCGCTGTTCGGCATACAGGGGCTCGGCAATCTGGTGCTGAGCGCCGCCAAGGCGCGCGACTTCCCAATGCTGGAGGCCGGCGTGCTGGTGATGGCGGCGATCTTCGTGTCGACGGCCGCGATCGGCGATCTCCTGCAGGCGCTGCTCGATCCGCGCCAGCGCCGCCGGGCCACGCCATGACCGATCTGGCGCAATCACCGATGCGCGGCGGCATCAGGTTCTCCTGGGTCGGCCGGATGCGCGGCTTTTTGCTTGGCGTGGCGCCCTCGACCTTGATTGGCTCGACGGTGCTTCTGTTTTGGGTCGCCTGCGCGCTGTTCGGCGCGCTGTTCGTCCCGTTCGATCCCTATGCCGAGGATTTCCTGTCGATGATGACGGCGCCCGACGCGGTGCACTGGTTCGGCACCGACCAGCTCGGCCGCGATGTGTTCTCGCGCATCATCGTCGGCTCGCGCGACATCCTCATGGTGGCGCCGCTGGCGACGCTGGCGGGCGTTGCTTCAGGCAGTGTCATCGGTCTGGTGCTCGGCACCTTCGGCGGGCTGGTCGATGCTGTCGGCGCGCGGCTGCTCGATGCAGTCATGTCGCTGCCCTTCATCGTGCTGGTGACGATGGCGCTGGTGGCGATCGGCCCGTCCAACTTCACCGTCATCGCGGTGATCGGCCTTGCTTATGCGCCGCTGGTGGCGCGCACCGTGCGCACCGCCGCGCGCGAACAGCGCGAGCGCGACTATATCAGCGCCGCACGGCTGGCCGGCGAAGGGAGGCTGGCGATTATGTTCCTGGAAATCCTGCCCAATGTCCGGGAAACCATCCTGATCGAGCTGATCACCCGGCTCGGCTATGCCTTCTTCTCGATCGCGACGCTCTCCTTCCTCGGCCTCGGCATCCAGCCGCCATCGGCCGACTGGGGGCTGGCGATCGCCGACGGCTACGGTTTTCTCACCGGCGGCAAATGGTGGGTGGTAGTGTTCAACTCCGCCGCCATCATCTCGCTGGTGATGGCCACCAACCTGATCGCGCAAGGGATCGGCGCGTTTGAGAACAGCGACAAGTGAGTTGTAAAACCTAGGCGAGCAGGCCGTGAATGGTGGCGGCCACGGCTGCCGGTGCGTAGGGCTTGGGAAGGAACACGCCACCGCTCGGCATCGCGTCCCGGGACGGCTGCTGCTTGCCCGAGGTGATGATGATCTTGACCGGCGGCCAGCGGTCGCGCACGGCAGCCGACAGGCGCAGGCCGTCCATCGAACCCGGCATGTCGATGTCGGTGAACAGGATGGCGATGTCGGGCCGGCTCTCCAGCATGCGGATCGCCTGGTCGGCGTTGCTCGCCTCCAGCACGTCGAACCCCACCTCGCGCAGTTCATCGGCAATGGCGAACAGCAAAAAGGCTTCGTCTTCGACGACAAGGACTGTGACGGGGGGCTGACTGGTCATGGCATGCCTATCTAGTCAGTAAGGGGCCGTCGGCAACTGGGGTGCCGGCGCGTCCAGCACGCATTCGACGCCGTCGGGATGGTAGTCGATCCGGACCGCGCCACCGAAATCGGTGCCCAGCACACGCTCGATGAGGAACCGTCCGAAGCCGCGCCGGCTGGGCGGCGTCACCGGTGGTCCGCCGCTTTCGCGCCAGTGCCAGATCAGCCTGATGTCGCCTGGCCGGTCATGCGACGGCCGCAGCGACCATTCGATCGCCACTTTGCCTTCGGCTGTCGACAGGGCGCCATATTTCAGCGCGTTGGTGGCAAGCTCGTTGACGGCCAGAGCCAGCGTCAGCGCCATCTTCGGATTGATCGGCAGCGCCGGACCGGACACGGTGATCTGGGCCACCGGGAAGGCGGCGATGGTGTTGTCGACCACTTCGCGGATGGAGGCGCTGGTCCAGCGGGTCTTGTTCAGGATGTCGTGCGCGTTGGCCAGCGCGCGCAGGCGTTCGTTGAAGGTGGCGCTCGCGGTGGCGATATCGGTGTTGCGCAGGGTCTGCGAGGCGATCGCCGCCACCATCGCCAGGATGTTCTTGATGCGGTGCTCGAGTTCGTGGGTCAGCAATTCCTGTCTCGCCTGCGCCTCGCGCCGGTCGGTGACATCCTGCATGACGCCGAACATCTTGAGCGGCTTGCCGGTCTCGTCATGGACGAAGTCGATATGGCGCGACAGCCAGCGAAGCTCGCCGGTGTCGGGCCGCCGGATGCGGTACTCCACGGCGGGTGCCGCCGTGCCTTGTTCCCGCGTCCGGGGGTTGGAGCGGACGTCCTTGTCCTCCGGAATGACGATGTTTTCCAGCACCGAGATGTGCACGCTGTCACGCGGCGGCAGCCCCCAGAGCCCCCAGAAGCCTTCGGAGCCGACCACGGTCCCCGTGGCTATGTCGAGTTCGAGCGCCGCGATGCCGGCGGCATTTTGCGACAGTTGCAAGCGGCGTTCGCTTTGCAGCAGGGCCTGCGCCACCTGCTTCTGGTCGTCGATGTCGGTGTTGGTGCCGATCCAGCGCACGATGGCGCCATCCGTGTCGCGGATGGGAACGGCGCGGGCTATGAACCAGCGATAGAGGCCGTCATGCCGGCGCAGGCGGAATTCGGTCTCGTAGAATGTGCCGGCGGCCAATGCCTGCCGCCATTTCCCCTCGGCCATCCCGATGTCGTCGGGGTGGACGATCGCGGCCCAGCCATGGCTATCCAGCGCACCGGCGGCGGCGCCCGAATAATCGTGGACGCGCGGGTTGAACCAGTCGAGCAGCCCTTGTGGCGTCGCCGTCCAGACGTGGTTCGGCATGGCTTCGGCGAAGGTGCGGAACTGGGTCTCGCTCTGGCGCAGCGCCTGTTCGGCGAGCAGGCGGTCGGTGACGTCGACGCCCTGGACGAAGATGCCGAACACCTCGCCCGCGGGGTTGCGCACCGGCTGGTAGACGAGGTCGATGAAGCGGTCCTCGATCGCGGCACCGGGTGTGCGCTGCAACTCGGTCTTCAAGGCGTAGCCGATGAACGCTTCGCCGGAGGAGTACACCCGGTCGAGCAGTTCGAAGAAGCCCTGGCCCTCTATCTCGGGCAGCGCTTGACGGATCGGCAGGCCGATGATGTCGCGATGGCCGACAAGCTGCATATAGGCGGCGTTGGTCAGTTCGACGATGTGCCGCGGACCCGACAGCATGGCCATGAAACCAGGCGCCTGCTCGAACATCTGGCGCTGCCGGTCGCGCTCGCCCGCCTGCCAGCGTTCCGCCGCCACCTTCGCGGTCGTCTCGATCACTATGGCGATGACGCCGGCGGGCTCGCCGCTCTCGTCGAGCACCGGCGAATAGTCGAGGTCGAGCCACACCTGCTCGGGCTTGCCGGTGCGGTTGAGCGTCAGAACCTGCTCGCGATAGGCGAGCGTGCCGCCGCCCAGGCAGACCTTCATGATGTTGTCGTTGAAGTCGGCCACTTCGGGCCAGCCTTCGCGCACCTTGGAGCCGAGCAATTGGGGATGACGCCCGCCGGCGAATTCCGAATAGCCGTCATTGTAGATCATGATGCCGTCTTCGCCCCACAGCATGACGATCGGCACCTTTGAACGCAGGATGAGCGACACCGCCGTCTTCAGGCTCTGCGGCCAGCCCTCTATCGGGCCGATCGAGGTCGAGGCCCAGTCGAAGTCCGCGATCAGGCAGCCAAGCCGCCCGCCGCCGGAAAGAAAGGGATGACGAAGCTCGGTTATTGCGCCCGTGCTGGCTGGCATGGTGTCTCGTGGATCGATCGGCGTCATGCGAGGCCGGTGGTCGCCAACGTGTCGGCGGCCGCCCGACATTGCCAAGGATGGGCCGCCAAGGAGCCGAGGCTTCGCGCCACGGGCGCATTGCCGGGCTGTCTCGCAGTCGATGAGATCGTGATCACATGCCTGTCCCCTCGGGGCAAACCCGGGAGAGGGCCGATCGGTTCCCGATATAAGAGAATTTTCGTTGCGCGGCTACCGGCTCGCCACGCAATAGTCGGCTATTCGATCGAATTTCTTTGCCAACCGTTAATGCGGCCATGCGTCAATAAGCATTCGCTAATTATCGGCGCGCGTGGGGTACGCAATGACCAAGAATCTCGGCAACGCACGCTATGTGCCGCCCAAGGACGCAAGCATTTCCCTCTTCGGCAAGGTCGCGCCGGCGCTGTTCCCGCTCGTCGCGGCGGCGCTGGGCTACATGATCGGGCGGCAGTTCTTCGGGCTTTAGATCGAAAACGCGTCAGGCGCCGACCTCGGCTGCCGCTTCCTCGGCGGCGGCTTCGGTTCGGCGGACGCGCTCGCTGGCCAATAGCACGACCGGGCAGGCGATGGCGGCCAGTACGGCGGTCGCCGTGTCGCCGAAGAACAGCTCTTCGCCGGGTCGCTGGGTGACGCCCATCACCACCATGGCGGCGCCCTTGGCCGCTTCCCTGGCGATCGCCTTGTCGGGCGTGGCGCGTGTCCTGATCGCCGTTTCCACGGCGACGCCGTAGCGGTCGGCGAGATCGGCGACATCCTTGAGCACGGCCTCCTCGCGGCGGTGCGAGACCGAGCCTGGCCGGCCGCCCTTGCGCGCCTGCGAGACATAAAGGACTTTGACGCGCGCCCGGTGCGGCCGCGCCAGGGCGAGCGCGAAATCGGCCGCGCGCCGCGCCACCTCGGTGCCGTTGACGGGAACCAGGATGGTCGCGCCGGCGCGCAGCATCGGCATCTTGCCATCAGCCTTGGGGCCATTCAGCACCAGGCAGAGCGGGCCGTCGAAGCCGCCGGTGATGTCGTTCAACGTGGCGCTGAAAGTGCCCTTGTCGGTCAGCGCGTTGTCCAGCCCGACCAGCAGCAGGCCGTAGCCCTTGCGGGCCTCGGCGGCGATCGTCTCTGTAGTGGCTGCAAGCTCGGTGCGGGCCGTGAGGTGGACCTTGTCGACGGGCGTATCCTCGGCCTTGCTGACAGCCCGGGCACTTTTGGCCGCGCCCCTCTTGACCTGCTTGGAGGCTCGCTCGGGACCTTTGTCGCGGGCAGGGCCGGGCAGTTCGCCGCCCTCCAGGTGAAGCAGCGTGGTCGGCATGCCGCTGCCGCCGCCGACGAGACCGGCGAGATAGGCGGTGAACTTGCCGACCGGGCTGTCATCGACAAGCAGCAGCAAGCGCTCCAGCTTGGAGACGAAGCCGCGCTCGTCGAGCAGTTCGCGGTCGACGCGCTGCTTTTCGGCGTCGCCAACCGGCAGCCGGCCGAGCGCCCAGCGCAGCATTGGCGGCATGGCGAGCGTCGTGATGACGGCCATGGTGACGATCATCGTGAACAGATTGTGGGAGAGGATGTTCATCGACAGGCCGATCGAGGCAACGATGACCTCGGTCGAGCCGCGCGCGTTCATGGCGCTGCCGACGGCGGTCGACTCCTTCAGCGACATGCCGGCCAGCCTGCCGCCGAGGAAAGCGCCCGAGAATTTGCCGATGCTGGCGATCAGCACCAACGCCAGCGTCAGCAGCGCCAGCGTCGGGTCGACAAGCACGGTGAGGTCGGCGGACAGACCGGCCATGCCGAAGAACACCGGCATGAAGAGCGCGGTGATGACGCCGCGCAGTTGGCCCTCGATATGGTCTGACAGGATCGGTGATTCTCCGACCAGTATGCCGGCGACGAAGGCGCCGAGCACGGTGTGGACGCCGATCAGATTGGTGATCAGCGCCATCACGCCCATGATGATGAGGATCACGGATATGACGGCGTATTCGCTGCGGAAGGAGTCGTTGCTCCAGCGGATCAGGGTGAACACCAGGCGGCGGCCGATGGTGAAGGAGAACACCATGAACAGCGCCACTTCGGCGACCGTCAGGAACAATGGCAGCACCTGCAGGCTACCATTTGTGGCGATGCCGAAGGTGACGGCGATGACCAGCCAGCCGATCGTGTCCTCGATGATCGCCGAGGAGACGATGACCTGGCCGAGATTGCGGCGCATGAAGTTCATCTCGCGCACCACCATGGCGACGATCTTCACCGAGGAAATCGACAGCGCCGTGCCGAGGAACAGCCCGGCGACGATGCGCTCGCTCGGCTCTGGCAGAAGCGTGTCCGGCAAGACCTGCGCCAGCGCGAAACCGCAGGCAAAGGGCAGTACGACGCCGGTGATCGAGATCGAAAAACAGGCCGCGCCCACCCGCCGCACGAGGCGCAGATCCGTCTCCATGCCGGTGAGCAGGAGGAGCAGCAGAATGCCGAGCTGCGAGACGGCATCGATCATGCTTTTTTGCGCCGGGTCGGTGGAGAAGATCAGATGCTGGGCGTTGGGCCAGAGCCAGCCGAACAGCGAGGGCCCGAGCAGGATGCCGCCGATCAGCTGGCCCATGATCGCCGGCTGGCCATAGCGCTGGAAGATTTCACCGAGGCCACGGCCGACCAGAAGGAGGAGCACGATCTCGGCGACGAACAGCCCTTCGGCCGAGCCGCCCATGCCCGAGGCGTGGCCGGCCGGCTGCGCGGCCAGCGCCTGGTTTGCCGGTGCGAGTGCGAGGAAGGCCAGCGAAAGAGCGGCCGCGGTGCCGTGCGACCTTGTTGCCAGTGGGTGGATCATGGGTCCCTTCAAGACGCCGCCGCGGACTGACCATCACAACGCGCGGCTGAGGTTTGCGTTGCAGCCATCCGCCGCGAGGTGTTGGCCCAGCATCGAACTCAGACATCGAACTCAGACGTGGACGTCGCCGAAGGAGAGTTCGCCGTCGTCGCCCGGCGTCAGGAAGGCGGCTGCCACCAGGCCGGCGTAGAGGAGGGCAACCGCGGCGACGATGACGATGCCCGGAATGGGACCGAGCGCCGCGGCACTCACGGCCTCACGCAATGTGCCGGCAAAGCCGACCGGCACGCCTTGGTCGATCAGGCTCGGGGTCGACAGTTTGAGGATCCAGGCGAGCAGCAGGATCAGCATCATGTGCAGGTAGTTGCGGCGCAGACGGCGCGCCAGCGCCACGCGTTGCGAAACCAGGAATTTCGGCGTGCGCAGGCTTTCACCGACGACCAGCAGCCAGTCGGAAGCGAAGTCGGGCTGCGGCGAGAAGATCTGCGCGAAATAATGGCGCTCGAACTGGCGCACGCGGGCGCGGTATACATCGAAGAACCGGTAGCGGCGCGCCTCGATCCACAACAAAAGCAGCACCAGCAGCATGGCGAACAGCAGCACGCCGTGATGGGCGCTGGCCGTTGACAGCGACACCGACAGCATCGCCGCGACAACGGTGATCGCCCAATTGCTGGTGCGGTCGAGGCGGTCGCGCCACCCGGCCATGCGGGCGATCTCGGCGCGATGGAAATGCGACATCACGGTGACCAACTCGCCTGGCGAAAGCGGCCTGCCGACGGGTGTTGCCGGCGCATCGTTCATGAGTTCCTCCCGGCCTGATAAAACGTGACGGAAGCGATCTCGTTCCATGATGGTGGCCCGCGCCAAGGGGACGCTCTGTCGGGACTGGCGGATCGTCGCGGCCGGCGGTCATTCCGGCCCGCCGATCCAGTCGACCAGAAGTGCGACGAGCCCAAAGGCGCCGCCGATGGCGCAGACCGCCGGCCATCCTGCCCAGGCCCAGGCAATTCCGGCCAGCAGTGAACCGATGGCGCCGCCGATGAAGAAAATGCCGACGAACAGGCCGTTGAGGCGGCCGCGCGCCTCGGGCCGCAAGAGGTTGACGGCGCGGCGGCCAAGCGTCTGATCGCCAGTGACGCCGATGTCGAGCAGCACGGCGCTGACGCCCATCAGCACGAGCGGCGTCCACGACGATCCGGATTGGGAGGATCCGACCCAGGCCGTGAGCGCCAGTGCGCCCATCAGCACGAGATGGCAGAAGATTGTCGCCGGCCGGGTCCAGCCATGGTCGCCGGCGCGGCCGAACAGCGGCGTGACGACGGCGCCGCTGGCGCCGACCAGGGCGAACAGCGCAATGCCGCGCTGGCCGAGGCCGAAGGGCGGCTGCGCGAGGCGCAGGGCGACCGCCGTCCAGAACAGGCTGAACGCCGCCATCACCAGCGCCGCCGTCAGCGCGCGGCGCCGCAGCACCGGCTCGTCGCGCAACAGGCCGACCAATGAGGCAATCAGCGCGCCATAGGACGATTTCGCTTGCGGCCACCGTCGCGGCAGCGTGAAGGCCAGCACGATGGCGAGCAGCGTCAGGGCAGCGGCGCTGAGGCCGTAGAAGGCGCGCCAGCCCCAGGCGTCGGCGATGAAACTGGCCAGCGGCCGCGCCAAAAGGATGCCGATCATCAGCCCGCTCATCACATCGCCGATGACGCGCCCGGCCTCGCCGGGCGGTGCCATCGAGGCGGCGATCGGCACCAGGATCTGGATCGCCGAACAGGCGGCGCCAAGGATGAAAAGGACGATCAGCAGCGAGGCGGTCGTGGGGGCCAGCGCCGCGATGCCGGCCGCCAACGCGGCCGCGGCGAGCATGCGCAGGATCAAGGCACGGTTCTCGCCGAGATCGGCCATCGGCACCAGGAAGAACAGGCCGGCGGCATAGCCGAGCAGCGTCGCCATGGCGACAAGGCCGACGCTCGCGGCGCCAGCGCCGAGCGACGGGCCTATCAGCCCAACCAGTGTCTGCGGCGCGAACAGATTGGTGACGATGATGCCGGTGGAGGCGGCAAACAGCAGCGTCTGCGGGCCGGTGATGGTTTGAACCGGAAGCCGGCCGGCTGTTTGGCCGTCATTCGTGTCGAGCATGAAGTCCTCAATGAAGTTGCATATCGTGCAAGGACTTTATGCCAAAGCTTTATCATGCTACAATTCGATGAATTCGATAATGATTATGCGAGGTACGCATGAACATCCATGATCTCGAAGCCTTCGTCGCCGTTGTGGAAACCGGTTCCATCGTCGGCGCTTCGGCCAGGCTCAACCTCACCCAGCCGGGTGTCACGCGCCGCATCCAGAACCTCGAGGACGGGCTGTCGACGGCACTTCTCGACCGCCAGTCGAAGCCGCTCAAGCCGACGGCCTCCGGACGCGAAGCCTATGAGCACGGCCGCCGCGTGCTGCGCTCGCTCGAGGATCTGAAGGCCGGCGTCTCGCCGCAAGGCGCGGTCAAGGGCGAGTTCCGGCTGGGCATCATGCCCTATCTCTCGGATGCGGCACTTGCGCTGCCGCTCGACAGCCTGCGCGCCGCCTTTCCGCAGCTGACGCTGCGCATCACCTCCGGCTGGTCGCCAAGGCTGGTCGAGCAGGTGTCGCGCAGCGAACTCGACGCGGTGGCGGTGTGCCTTGCCGAAGGCCTGGCCCCGCCGGACGAACTGGTCTGCGACGATCTCGGCGCGCAATCGGTGCTGCTGGTGGCGTCACCCGGCCTTGGCGTGCCGAAACCGGCGAAGCTCGCCGAGCTGTCGCGTTTCGCCTGGGTGATGAACGAGAATGGCTGTGGCTTTCGCGCTTTCATCAGGCAGAGTTTCGAGGCCGCGAGGCTGCCGTTCCAGGTCGGGGTGGAGGCGCTCAGCGTCGACCTCAGAATGTCGCTGGTGGCGCGCGGCCACGGCATCGGCATCGTCACCCCGGGCGCCTTCGCCGACAGCCGCTGGCGCGACGCGGTGGAGGTGATCGACTGCCCCGACTTCAAGCCGCAAGTGCGCGCCTGGCTGCTGCACCGCCCACCGGCCGGACGTCTCAGCCGCCCGATCGTGCTGTTTCGGGATGCGCTGATCGACGGGCTGAAGGTGCCGATGCCGCTGGTGTCGTAGCCATGTTTGCTCGCGCGATCTTCGGACACGCGAAGGAAAGAGGCGTTTGTTTGTCGGGCACCGTTTCTCGTTCCAACCGATCTTTAGGACTCGCGTTTGCTTCCAACCGCCCCCAACCGCGCGCGAAACTCTTCCAACTCGGCGTCGGCAATCCCGGCCAGTTCGGCCTCCGCCGGATAGCCGCCACTCGCAACCTCCTTGCGAAACCCCGACAGCGCCTCGACGCGCGCGTCGCGGACGGCCTTGTGGAGGGCGGCGAGGTTGCCCCAGGCGCGGGCGTGGCGGGGCAGGCGGGCGCTTTCGCCCGATATGTCGGAGGTGAACAGGAACACCACGTCCGACGACGGCCCGGAGCCGAGCGAGACCGTGACCAGGCCGGTACGGCGGTTGATCTCGGCCATCACCTCAGCCGGGATGATCTCGCATTCGACGGCGAAGGCGCCGGCATCCTCAAGCCGTTGGAAACGGTCCCAGAGCGCCAGCGCTTCGTTGGCGGTCTTGCCGACCGCCCTGATGCCGCCGACCCATGTCGATTTGCGCGGCACGAAGCCGAGATGGCCCATGACCGGGATCTGTTCGTCGGCGAGCATGCGCACGGTGTCGTAGCCGCGTCCCGTGATCAAGGCGTCGGCCCCGGCCGTGATCGCGGAGAAGGCGGTACGCAGGATCTCGTCCGGCGTCACCGCGTCGGCGAAGCCGAGCGCGGCGGTGACGAAGACGCGGCGCGAGCCTTCGCGCACGCGCGCCACATTGGCCGCACGGCAGACGACCATTTCGATGCCGGCGGCTTCCGCGGCCGCCGCCTCCTCTGCCGTTTCAGCCGTCACCTGCGCGACGTGCCGGCCGCTGCCCTTGAGCGCGCGCAGGCTCGCCACCGTCACCGTGCGCTCGACCTCGCGGCCGCCGAAGTCGAAGATGCGCGGCATGTCAGCCTTTCAATTTCTTCGCGTAATAATCGGGCGCCACGACGCCGGGCTTGGAGAACCATGCCGGCACGTCGACGCCGGAATAGATGAGGATATTACCCCAGGGGTCGAAAGCGCCGGTGCGCACGATGACCTTGGCCTTTTTCGCCATCTCGCCGAGGATGGTCTCGTGCGTCACCGTCTCGAAATCGGCGTCGGGGAAGAGGCGCTTCAGTTTCGCCAGCAGTGGCGCGTTGTGCACCGGCAGCGTGTCGGCATAGCCGACGCGCTCGGCGATCAGGTTCTCGGCGATCGGTCCGAGCACGGTTTCGAGATCCGGCACGTCGGGCGAGATAGCGAGGTCGATGCGCCAGGCGCTCGACGGGATCGGAAAGCCCGCGTCGCAGACGATCATCAGATCGCCATGGCCCATCGAGGCGATGGCGTGCGACAGTTCGGCGTTGAGCAGCCGGTTCCGGTTCATGTTTTTTCCTTCTGTGCTGTCTTTTGGGGCCATGTCGTCTTGATTGCCTCGGCGTAGAGCGCGTCGGCCTGGGCGCGCTCGGGCAGGCCCGGAATGACGCCGAGCCTGGTGCAGGCGATGGCGCCGCAGACGACGCCGAAGCGCACCGCGTCGACAATGTCGCGGCCCTCGGCCAGCGCCACGGCGAAGCCGGAATTGAAGGCGTCGCCGGCACCCGTCGTGTCGACCACTTCCACCGGCACCGCCGGTACCATGACGTCGAGTTCGTCGGTCAGGATCAGCGCGCCGCTGCGGCCGAGCGTCACCACAACATTGCACACGCCGCGCCGGCGCAACTCGCCGGCGAGTTCACGCGATGAGCGCGGATCGTCGGCGGGCAGGCCGAGCAGGATGCGCAATTCGCTCTCGTTGGGGGTGAGATAGTCGACATCCCTGAAGATCGCGTCGGGAAGCTGGCGCGCGGGCGCTGGATTGAGGATGGTGCGCGCGCCATGCCGGCGGCCAAGCTCCATGGCGCGGGCGGCGGCGGGGATCGGCACTTCGAGCACGGTCATCACCACGTCGCTTTGGGCGATGCGCGCCTCGGCGGTGTCGACGACCGCCGCGTCCATCAGTTCGTTGGCGCCCATGTCGAGGATGATGAAGTTCTCGCCCTTGTCGTTGAGGATGATGAAGCCGACGCCGGTGGCGCGTTCGGTGCGCGTCGAGACCAGGCTGGCGTCGACGCCTTCGGCTGCGTAGAGGTCGGTGGCGATGCCGGCCAGCTTGTCGGTGCCGATGATGGCGACCAGCGAGGAGCTGGCGCCCAGCCTGGCGGTGGCCACCGCCTGATTCGAACCCTTGCCGCCGGCGCCCATGTCGAAATCGGTGCCGAGCATGGTCTCGCCGAAGATCGGCAGTTTGGGCGCGCGCATGGTCAGGCCGACGGCGAAGCTGCCGACGATGGTGATCTTGGGTGCGGTCTTGCTCATCAATCCCCTCGTTCAGGACGCCATGGCGCGCGCCAGGATCGCTTCCTCGTTGATGCCGGCTCCGGTCAGTTCGCCCGAAACGCGGCCATTGCGCAGCACCAGAACGCGTTCGGCGTTCATGATCAATTCGGGAATTTCGGACGAGATCATCACCACCGCCACGCCTTCGCCGGCGATGCCGCGCAAGATCGCGTAGATCTCGGCCTTGGCGCCGACATCGACGCCGCGCGTCGGCTCGTGCAGCACCAGCACGCGCGGGTTGGTGACGAGGCTGCGGCCAAGGATGATTTTCTGCTGGTTGCCGCCCGACAGCGTCGCCAGTTTCTGGCCAAGATGTGAAATGCGCGCATCGAGCCGGGCGACCTGCGCGCGCGCCTCGCGGCGCACGGCGCCACGCCGCATGAAGCCGGCCAGCGAAAAGCGTGGCAACGAGGCCGAGACGACATTGTTGGCGACGCTCATGGTCAACAGCGCGCCGGCGCCGCGCCGGTCGGCCGGCACCAGCGCCATGCCGTTGCGGATCGAGGCCTGGGGGTCGCCGCCGCGCAATTCCTTGCCGTCGATGGTGAGACGTCCATGCCGGGCGCAGAGGCCGAACAAGGCTTCGCCGAGCATGTCCTTGCCGGAATCCGGCAGGCCGCCAATGCCGAGGATCTCGCCGGCGCGGGCATGAAAACTCACCTCGTCCAGGCCGGGCGCGGTCAGCTTCTCGACGCAGAGCACGACCGGCGCCTCATGCGAGCGCGCCTCGGCCTGCAGCGACCACTGCCGCGCGGTGTCCAGCTCGCGGCCGACCATGGCGCGGATCAGCCGCTCTTCCGACAGGCCTGAATTGTCCATGGTCTCGATGGTGCGGCCGTCGCGCATCACGGTAATGCGGTCGGCAAGGTCGAGCACTTCCTTCAGATGATGCGAGACGTAGATGACGGTGACGCCGTCGCCGCGCAACTGCTTGACGATGTCGAACAGGCGGTCGCTCTCGCGCTTGGAGAGCGCCGAATTGGGTTCGTCCAGCACCAGCACGCGGGCGCGCTGGCGGATGGCGCCGGCGATCTCGACCAGCTGCATTTCGGCGACCGACAGGCGGCCAACCTTGGTGTCGGGGTCGAGCGTGCCCATGCCGAGCCGGGTGAGTGCCGCGCGTGCCTCGCGCCGCATCTCGTCGCGCGGCACCAGCGACACCACGGAGCGCGCCGCCATGTCGGACATCATGATATTTTCGGCGATGCTCAGCGTCGGGCAGAGCGCCAGCTCCTGATAGACGACGGTGATGCCGGCGGCGCGGCTGGCGAGCGGCGAGGCGATGGTGGCCGGCTTGCCGTCGATGCGGATCTCGCCGCCATCGGGCTGCAGGTCGCCGGCCAGGATGTTCATCAGCGTCGACTTGCCGGCGCCGTTCTCGCCGATCACGGCATGGACCTCGCCGGGCCGGAAGGCGACGGAAATGCGGTCGAGCGCCAGCACGCCGGGGAACCGCTTGGTCAGTCCGGAAATCTCGACGATCGGGGCAGGGGTCGGTTGCTCTGTCATGGACCTGCTGGCTTGGGGCTGGCTGAATTCGCGCAAGCGGCCGCCGGTCCACGGGGATCGGCGGCCGTGCAGAACCGAGGCTTACTTCTTGACGACCTCGGCGATGTTTTCCTTGGTGTAGATGCCGACGCCGGTGTCGACATTGTCGATCGGCTCGCCCTTGAGGAATTTTACCAGGAGGTCGACGGCGGCAAAGCCCTGCTTTTCCGGCGCCTGGTCGATTGTGGCATCGACATTGCCGTCCTGGACGAGCTGCACCGTCTGGTCGAGCAGGTCGAAGCCGACGACCTTGACCTTGTCGGCGGCCTTGTTGCGCTCCACCCAGGTGCCGGCGGCCGGCGTCGAGCAGCATTCGAGCGACAGCACGCCTGATATCGACGGATTGGCGAGCATGGCGTTCTCGATCGCTGAATAGATCTTCTGCGGGTCTGTGCCGGTGTTGAGCGTGTTGACCACCTCGATGCCGGACTCGGCCTTGAGCGCCTCGCGGGCGCCCTTCTCGCGGTCGAGCGACCATTGCGCCGCGGCGTCGATGGTGGTGATCATCACCTTGCCCTTGCCATCAAGCACTTTCGCCATCAGCTTGCCGGCCTCGCGGCCGGACTGGACGAGGTCCTGGCCGGCGAAGGCGAGGCGCTTGCTCTCGGGGTTATCGGTGTTGAAGGTGACGACCGGGATGCCGGCGGCGATGACGCGGTCGATCACCGGCGCCAGCGCGTCGGTCGAAACCGAGGAGATCGCCAGCCCGTCCATCTTGCCCATCAGCGTCTCGATCTCCGAGATCTGGCCGTCGGCATCGGCGCCGACCGGACCGATGAACTGGGCACCGACCTTGTCCTCCTTGGCGGCGCGCTCGACGCCGGCCTTCATGAAGGGCGCGAATTCGTTCGAGACGTCATGGTAGGAGACGTAGAAATCGAGCGGCTGGCCGGCGTCGATCTTGGCCTTGATGCGCGGCGCGAGCTGGAAATCGGCGAGCTTGGACGCGGCGTGAGCCGAGAGCGGAAACAGGCCGATTGCCGCCGCGAAAATGACGTGTCTGATGTTCATGGATAGTCCTCCCTTTTTGGTTCTGGTTGCTTCTGTGTCGTGGATCTAACCCGTTGTTTTTTGGATTAAGTGGGTCGGCGCGTGCTCCATTTGTCGATGCCCACCGCTATGATGATGACCAGGCCGATCATCAGTTCCTGGACGAAGGGCGACACGCCCATCAGCACCAGGCCGTTGCGCATGACGCCGATGATGAGCACGCCCAGGATGGTGCCGAGGATGGTGCCTTCGCCCCCCGACAGCGAGGCGCCGCCGACGATGGTGGCGGCGATGACGTCGAGCTCCAGGCCAAGCCCGGTGCGTCCGGCCTGGCTGGAGGGCAGGAAGGCAAGGCCGAGAATGCCGGCGAAGGCTGCAAGCACGCCCATCAGCACGAAGGCCGAAATCTTGACCTTGTTGACGGAGATGCCGGAAACGCGCGCCGCCTTGGCGCTGCCTCCGACGGCATAGACGCGGAAGCCGAAATTGGAGAAGGACAGCACCAGCCAGGCAAGGGCGGCCACGATGACGAAGAACACGAGCTGCATGGGGATGACGCTGAACAGATAGCCCTGGCCCATGAAGCCGAAGCTCGCCAGCACATCGGGCAGCGCGCCGTTGCGGACGTTGACCGTAACCGGCTGGCCGTTTGTCAGGATCAGCGCGGCGCCGCGCACGATCGACAACATGCCGAGCGTGGCGATCAGCGAGGGCAGGCGGCCATAGGTGGAGAGCACGCCGTTGATCAGGCCGATGACGACGCCGGTCAGGAGGCCAGCGCCGATGGCTGGCAGCAGCGCCCAGCCGGCGATGATCAGCATGCCGGTGGCAAGGCCCGACAGCGCGTAGGTCGAGCCGACCGACAGGTCGACCTCGCCGGCGATCAAGACGAACGTCATGCCGACCGCCATGATCCCGAGCAGGGAGACCTGGCGCCCGACATTGAGCAGGTTCAGCGATGTCAGGAATCCATCGGTGGCGAAGGACAGGAACAGGCACATTGCGAGGAGCGCGATGAACACGCCCGCCTCGCGCGCCCGCGAAAGCCGCGCCAGCGTGAATCGGTCGGTGGCTGGCGCGCGCGCGCCGGTCCTGACCGCATGGGTCATACATTATCCTCCCTCAGCGCGGCCGCCGGTCCTCACCGAGCATGGCCACTTCTGCGTTTCATCGACCCCGCCGAGCTCGGGCGCGGGCCGATGCCTCGAAGCCGTTCCCGAAGTGATTCAGGATGAGGCTCTATCTCCCTGTTCGGCCATGATCTTTCGAAAAGGGATCATGGCCAGGCTTGGGCGTGGCCGCCCGTGCCGATGTCGTCGCGTTACGATGCCTTGCGGAAGGAGCCGGCCGGCACCTTGCGCAGTTCGTCGAAGTTTCCGTATTCGCGAACCTTCTTGAAGGGCGCGTTCTCGATGGCGTTGTAGGAGCAGATATAGCCCCAGCGATAGGTGTCGGAACGATTGGCGTCCGAGCGGTGCAAGAGATTGCCGTCGAAGATCAGCGCGTCGCCGGCTTCCATCTCGACATAGATATGCTCGTAGCGCTTGAGTGCCGCTTCGAGGTGTTCCTGCTCGACATTGGTCTGGTCGTTCTCTCTGATATGGTTGAGGCGGCCGAGCTTGTGCGTGCCCTTCAGCACCTGCAGGCAGCCATTCTGCCGGGTCGCCTTGTCGAGCGCGACATAGATGCTCATCATCTCCGGCGCCAGGCAGCCATAATTATACCAATACCCGAAATCCTGATGCCATTCCCAGGCGCCGCCCTCATTGGGCTGCTTCATGGTCATCTTGTGGCTGTAGAGGTAGATCGGCTTGCCGACAGCGTCTTCGGCGAGATCGACCATGCGCTCGTCGCGGGCGAGCAGCCCGTATTTGTCGTCCTCGGCCTTGGTCCACATTTTCAGGAGGGTGGTCTTGCCCTCCTTGTCGCCCTTGGCCATCACGGCGCCGCTCTTGTTTTCCGCCTCGAGCTGCCTGCGGGCATGGTCGCGGAAATCGTCGACCTCCGCCACGCTGAGCAGGCCCCTGCGGATAATGTATCCGTCGCGGGCGTAGTCTTCCGCTTCTTTCCTCGTCATCGCCAACATTCGTCTTGCCTCCCTGGCATGCCTGACAGCGGCCACTCCCTGGCGCGATACGCCGCGAATGGCTGGAAAATCGGGGGTTTGGGCCGTTGCCCGCCGTTATCCCCGGCCTCATGAGAGCAACCATAGCGACGCCCGGCGGCCAACAAAATGGACAGCAGGGCGATCTTTTTGTATAAAACGCGCATGCTCGAAAAGAACGCCGTCATCGAGAGTTTTCACTATGTGCCGGCCGGCGGCTGGACGCGCGCGGCGTTCAGCGTGCCGCGCGCCGGCAAGGTCGCGGCAGCGCGCGATTACCGCATCGAACGGCCCTTTTATCCCGGCCAGGACATCCTCTACTGCGTCTCCGGAAGGGGCCATGTCGAGACGCTGGGGCAGCGGCTGGAGATGCGCGCCGGCCACCTGGTGTGGATGGCCAATGAAGCGCCGCATGTGCATTGCGCCGATCCCGCCGACCCCTGGACGCTGCTCTGGTTCAGGCTCGACGGACCGGATCCGGTGGCGCTGCGGCGCAAGCTGTTCGGCGACGGCGCGCCGCGCGCCGTGTTCGCGGAGGCGGCGAGCCCGGCGCCCTGGTTCGAGCGGCTGTTTTCGGCGCTGCGGCGGCGCGACGCCGGGCTTGACCTGCGCCTCAACCAGCTGGTCGCGGAGTTCCTGCTTCTGGTCGACCGCGCGACAGGGGGCGCCAGCCATGACGACCTGCCCGGGCCGCTGGCGGCCGCGCTCGACGCCATGCGCGCCGAGCCCGGCTTTGCCTGGGGCGCCGCCGACCTGCTGGCGGTGACCGGCCTCGGTCCCTCGCAATTGCGCCGGCTGTTCCAGAAGCACCTGCGCACCAGCCCGCACCAATGGCTGATGCGCGAACGGCTGATGCAGGCGCAGTCGCTGCTGGTGCAGGGCGAGCAACCGCTGGCGGAAGTGGCCGAAGCCTGCGGCTTCTGCGACGTCTACCATTTTGGCCGCGAGTTCAAACGCTCGGTCGGCATCTCGCCAGCCGCCTGGCGGCGCAGCGAGCTGAGCGCGGCGCCGGGGCGATAGGAGTCTTTTCAAGCGCTTGGGCGGGCTAATTCACCTCAGCGCAACGTTTGCGGAAAAGCACTCAGAGAACTCGGAACGTGAAGCGATGCCCGAGCGTCCAGCACCCTTGAGAATCCCCGTGCCTTCAGCAACATGACGAACATGAAGAAGCCAACTTCCATCGCGCCACGCAAAGCACCCATGGCGCTGACCGAGGCGCTTGTCGCGCGTACGCTGCGGGCGGTCGAGGATGCCGGGCCGGTGCCGGGCATGATCCCGATGACCGACGCCGACTATGGGCGGGTTCGCGACGAGATCCTGGCCTCGGCACCGGCCGGGCCGCTGAAGTTGTTCGCCTATGGCTCGCTGCTGTGGAAGCCGGCCGGCGAGGTGAGGGGCGGCGAGCGGGCGGTGGCGCGGGGTTGGCACCGCTCGTTCTGCTTCACGGTGCAGCGCTTTCGCGGCACGCTCGATCAGCCCGGGCTGATGATGGCGCTCGACCGTGGCGGCCAGTGCCAGGGCATGGTGTTCGAGATCGCCGAACCGGTCGCCGAAAATCTGGAAGCGCTGCTGCGCCGCGAAATGACCATCCTGCCCGCCGTCAACGTGCCGCGCTGGCTGCGGGTCAGCACATCATCCGGGCCATGCCGGGCGCTGGGCTTCGTCGTCGACCGCGCCAATCCGCGCTATGCGGGCAAGCTCGACAAGAGCGTGGTCGCCGCGACGCTGGCGAGCGCCGTCGGCCACTGGGGCTCAGGCGCGCAATATCTGTTCGAGACGATCCGCCACCTCGACGCCCGCGGCATACGCGACCGCAATCTGTGGCAGTTGCAGGAACTGGTGGCGCGGGAGATCGGGAGCCTGCATGCCGGCGTCTAATGGCTTTGCACGGAGCCAGTCGCCTGTGTTGATGGATCGCCTGCGTTGGTGATTGGCGGGAGCCTCTCAATTTCGTCATCCCTGGGCGAAGCAGGAGCGAAGCTCCGTCGCGGACCCAGGGGTTTGCGCCGCGTCGCTACGCTCCTTGCTCCGCCCGTGGAAGACGAAGTTTGGGGCTTCGGCTACCGCCTTCCCAATCTTCCGCTTGACGAACATATATCCCTGTGGTTATACGTCAACCAATAGCCAACGGGTTATCGATTAGGAATGCCAGACGCTCATGACATGATCTTCAGGACGCTCGCCGACCCGACCAGGCGGGCGATCTTCGAACGGCTTTGCCGCCAGGGCGAGCAGACGGTCGGAGCGCTGACGACACAGGCCGGCGTCTCGCAGCCGGCGGTGTCGAAGCATCTGGGCGTGCTGAAGCAGGCCGGGCTGGTGCGCGACCGCCATGAGGGCCGCCAGACGCATTACAGCGCCCAGCTTGCCGCGTTGGCGCCGCTGATGGACTGGACGCGTGACATGGCCGGGTTCTGGGAAAGCCGGTTCGACGACCTCGAGGATCTGCTCAAAAGGATGGACCAGTGAACGATAGTGCAAAGGAAACCCGCACTGTCGTCGTCGAGCGGGAGATTTCCCACCCGCCCGAAAAACTCTGGCGCGCGCTGACGCAACCGCATCTGATCGAGGAGTGGCTGATGAGGAACGATTTCAAGCCCGCCGTCGGCCATCGCTTCAACATCAGCGCCGACTGGGGCGGCGTGCTGGACTGCGAGGTGCTTGCCGTCGAGCCGCACAGGACGCTGTCCTACAGCTGGAACCTGGCGCACCAGGATCCGGCCTTCGATCTCAGGAGCGTGGTGACCTTCACGCTCACCCCGACGCCGACGGGAACCCATCTGCGCATGGAGCAGGCCGGTTTCCGGCCCGACCAGAGACGCGCCTATGGCGGCGCCAAAACCGGTTGGCCGCAATTCCTGGAGAGACTGGAAGAGCTTCTGGCGCGAACGGACTGAGAGTTCCCGGTCAGGCCGAAAACCATACAGCACTTTTACAGGGCGGTTCTCCGCCAGCAAAACCCATGGAGAAATGCGATGAAGATCAAACTGACCAGCATCTATGTCGACGATCAGGAAAAGGCGCTTGCCTTCTACACCGGCGTGCTCGGCTTCACCAAGAAGGCCGACTTCAGCAATGGGCCGTTCCGCTGGCTGACGGTCGTCCCGGCCGAAGAGCCGGAGGGGACCGAATTGCAGTTGGCGCTGAACGACAATCCGGCGGCCAAGACCTACCAGCAGGCGATCTTCAGCCAAGGCCAGCCGGCGCTGATGCTGTTCACCGACGACATCAAGGGCGATCATGAGCGCATCGAGGCGAAGGGCGGTGTCTTCGCCATGCCCCCGACGCAAGTGACCGGCTCGACCATCGCGCAGGTGAATGATGGCTGCGGCAATCTCGTCCAGATCACGGAACTGGCGCGCTGGTAGTGCGCCAGGGTTTCAACGCCTAATGGAAGAGGAGGTGGAATTGGACTGGAGCAAATGGATAAGGCAGGCGCATCGCTGGCTGTCGATCATCTTCACGATCACCGTCGCCGCCAACTTCGCCACCATGGCCTTCGGGCAGCCGCCCGCCTGGGTGGTCTATTCGCCGCTGCCGCCGCTGTTCCTGATGCTGTTCAGCGGCCTCTATATGTTCGTGCTGCCTTACGCTGCGAAAGGGCGCGTCGCGCAGCGCGCCAACGGATAGGAACGGATGGCGCAATCGACAAAACCCGTCCCTGAGGCTCCGCCGGTGAAGCCACTCTCCGGCGGCAACCCTCGGATCGCCAAGGGCCATGGCGATGCGCCGGTGCAGGCCTATATCGCGGCCATGCCGGGCTGGAAGCGTGCCGTGGGAGAGCGCCTCGACGCGCTCATCGAGCGCGCCGTTCCCTGTGTGCACAAGGCGGTCAAATGGAACTCGCCGGTCTACGGCGTCGAGGGCGAAGGCTGGTTCCTCGGCATCCATTGCTTCGCCAGATACATCAAGGTGGCCTTTTTTCGCGGCCAGTCGCTCGATCCGGTGCCGCCTGGCGCGTCCAAGAGCGGGGATACGCGCTATCTCGACATCCGCGAGGATGATGGACTGGACGAGGCGCGGTTCGTTGCCTGGGTGAAGCAGGCCAGCCAATTGCCTGGCGAGCGCATATAAGCGCTCTATTTCCGTTCGAAGGAGGAAACATCATGACGACCACGGGATCGCAAGAAAGCAAATCTCCCTCCGAGCTGATCGATGGCCGGATCAAGGAATTGGACGACTGGCGCGGCGAGATGCTCGCCCGGCTGCGCGCGCTGATCCATCAGGCCGATCCCGACGTGGTCGAGACCTGGAAATGGCGCGGCGTTCCGGTGTGGGAGGATGCCGGCATGATCTGCACCGGCGAGACCTACAAGGCCGTCGTCAAACTGACCTTCGCCAAGGGCGCGGCGCTGCCCGATCCGGCGCGGTTGTTCAACTCCAGCCTCGAAGGGAATACGCGCCGCGCCATCGATTTCCAGCAGGGCGAGGATGTCGACGAGGAGGCTTTCAAGGCGCTGGTCCGCGCGGCGGTTGCCTTGAACAAGTCGAAGGCCCGAAAGTAATCGTCCATTGCGCATGGCGGTCACGGTCGGCGCTGCCCCTCACTGTCCTGCCGGACATCTCTCCCCGTAAACGGGGCGAGAGGGCTACCGCGAGGCCGACGCTCTTTCTGCAACGCTGGCGATTGGCGAAATCGGCGACAACGGCGTCCCTCGCCCCGTTTACGGGGAGAGGACGCCGGCAGGCAGGTGAGGGGCAGCGCTGACGGCGGATGATTGCCAACGACTTCAACACGGCAGGAGTGACCCCGGACGCTGCCAGCCTCGCCCCAAAGACCGACGCGTTTACCATCTGGGAAGCTTGATGGTGCTAGACCTAGCCGGATGAAGGCTGGCCAGCCGGGCCGGCCCGGTTTGGATTCGCCGCCATGAACAGCCCGATGCGCATGCCGTGGGTGGACACGGCCAAAGGCCTCTCGATCATCCTCGTGGTCATGATGTACTCGGCCTACAACACCGGCGAGTATACCGGTGGCGTCGGCTTCCTCCACTATGTCATCGGCTTCGCGACGCCGTTCCGGATGCCGGAATTCTTCCTGATCTCCGGACTTTTCCTGTCGCAGGTGATCGACCGGCCGTGGCGGCGCTATGTCGACCGGCGCGTCGTTCATTACCTCTATTTCTACGTGCTGTGGGCGATCATCTCGATCGGGCTGAAGATCGGCATCTTCAGCCGGGATCCCGCCGGCATGCTGCATGACCTGGCGATGGCCGTCGTGCAGCCCTATGGCGTGCTGTGGTTCATCTACATGTTGGCGGTGTTCGGCCTTGCGGCGAAACTGCTGCGCCAGTTCGCGGTCCCCGCCTGGATCGTCATCCCGATCGCGGCCGCGCTGCAGATGTGGGCGCCGCGTCCCGACAGCTACACGGTCGAACAATTCGCGGCCTATTTCGTCTTTTTCTACGTCGGCTTCGTCATGGCGCCGCTGGTGTTCCGGCTTGTCGACTGGACGCAAGGCCGCCCGGCGCTGGCCGTCGCCGGGCTCGTCCTGTGGGCTGTCATCAACGGCCTGCTGGTCTATTCGCCGGGTTATGCCATGCAGCCGGTCGGCATGCAGATGGGGCTGGCCGCATGGCCGCCGCTGCATCTTACCTTGGCCGTCGCCGGCGCGGTGGCGCTGTGCGTGCTCGGCGGCTTCCTGTCGAAGTTTCCCGCCATGGAATGGCTGCGCTGGCTCGGCGAACATTCTCTGGTCGTCTATGTTGCCTTCACCATCCCGATGTCGCTGTTTCGCGGCGCCGCGCTGGCCAGCGGCCTGCTGACCGACACCGGCATGCTCAGCCTGGCGGTGCTGCTGGTCTCGATCATCAGCCCGGTCGTGCTCTACTTTATCGTCCAGCGCATCGGCTTCGGCATGTTCCTGTTCGAGCGGCCGGCCTGGGCGCATGCCGACGGCAGCGCGGCACCGAAGGCACCGCAGCCTGTCGCCGCCGAGTGACGTTCCAAACAGTCGAGGCCAGAAGGCGCGGGCGTCGCTGCCAACCTCAGCCGTCCCGCAGCCACACCAGCATCTCGCCGGGCTCGCGGTTGTCCCAGGCGAAATAGGGGATGGCGGTCAGGCGCGTCTCGACCTTGGCCGGCGGTTCGGAACGATAGAGCCCATCCTGCCAGCCGTCGCCGGCATCGGCTTGCGCCGTGGCTGAAAGCGTCACCACGCCGCCGAGCAGGCCCGGTTCGTCATGCGCCTCGATGCCGGCCGTGCGCGGCAGGGTCAGCCGGTGCAGGCTGATGTCATTGTCCATCGCCTCGACGCAGTAGATCAGCGGCCCGCGCGACAGCGCGACGCGGCCGACATCCTGCCGGACCTCGGGATTGGCGTAGAGCCGCTTGATCGGCATTTCGAGATCGAGCCTGACACGGTCGCCTTTCTTCCAGTTGCGCTGGATCGCGGCGTAGCCGTCGCTGGTCACCTCCTCGAGGTCGACCGCCTGGCCGTTGATTTCCAGCCTGGCGGCGGAGCTCCAGCCCGGCACCCGCAAATGCAGCGTGAATTCGACCGGCGTTTTGGGCTCAACCGTGATCTCGACCGCGCCGTCCCAGGGATAGCGGCTCGCCTGCGTCAGCGTCACCGGCACGCCCGCTATGTCGAAACGGGCTGTGGAGTCGCCGTAGAGGTGCACGGCAAGCGCATCGTCGGCCAGGCTGTAGAAATAGCTGCCGATGGAGGCGACCATGCGGCCGATATTGGGCGGGCAGCAGGGGCAGCGGTGCCATTTCCAGCGGTTGTGCTTGCCCCGGCTTTCCAGCGGGTTTTCGTAGAAGAACAGCGAGCCGTCGAGCGACAGGCCGGAGATCGAGCCATTGTAGAGCGCGCGCTCCATCATGTCGGCATAGCGGGCGTTCGGCCCCATGCCGAGCATGCGGCTCGCCCAGAACACCAGCCCGACCGAAGCACAGGTCTCGGCATAGGCGGTTTCGTTGGGCAGGTCGTAGTCGCTGGTGAAACCCTCATTGTGCGCCGAGGGACCGAGCCCGCCGGTGATGTAGAGGTTTTTCGTGGTGAGGTCGTCCCACAGACGGTCGAGCGCCACGCGCAGCGTGTCGTCGCCATATTCGGTGGCGATGTCGGCCATGCCCGAATAGAGATACATGGCCCGCACCGCATGGCCGACGACCTTGTCCTGCTCGCGCACCGGGATGTGCGACTGGCTGTATTCATAGGTCTTGAAATGATAGGCCTTGGGGTCGGCGCCACGGGCGCGCGCCTCCTCGTCGAAATAATGCGGCTGTTGCCCGCGCTGGTCGATGAAGTACTTGGCCAGCTCCATGTATTTCGCCTCGCCGGTCACCCGCGCCAGCTTGACCAGCGCCAGCTCGATCTCCTCATGGCCGCAATAGCCTTTCTTCTTGCCGGGCTCGGAACCCAGAACCGAGGCGATGTGGTCGGCGTAACGGCACATTATGTCGAGCAGCTTGCGCTTGCCGGTGGCCTGGTAATAGGCGACCGCGCCCTCGATCAGGTGGCCGGCGCAGTAAAGCTCGTGGCAGTCGCGCAGATTGGTCCAGCGCAGGCCGGGCTGGATGCGCTGGTACCAGCTGGAGAGATAGCCGTCCTCCTGCTGCAGTCTGCCGTACATGTCGATTACGGCGTCGATCTTCTTCTCCAGGTCAGGATTCTTGCGCCGGTAGAGGGAATAGGCTGCGGTCTCGATCGTCTTGCCGAGATCGGAATCCCAGAACATCTGCGTGGTCACCGTCGAGCCGGTGAAGCCGGGGGAGGCCGCCTCGTCGGGTGAGGGCGAGTGGAACGGAATGACGATTCCGGGCGAGGGGCGGTCGGGGTCGATCTGCTCCAGCATGCGCGCCTCCACGCAGCGGTCGTAAAGGATGTCGGCGGTGCGCGTCGCGACCGCCTCGGCGCGATCGCCCCAGAAGCCGTGCACGTCGACCTGCGGCACCGGCAGCGGGCGGAAGGCGAGCTTCGGCTTGGCTGTGGTGGCGGGCCGGGGGGATGGCGATGCGGTCATGACTTACTCCATTCGATCGATTACTTGACGGCCCCGGCCATCAGGCCGCGGATATAGAAGCGCTGCAGGGCAAGAAACAGGATCAGGCAGGGGATCATCATCACCGTGACGCCGGCCTGCACGGCGCCCCAGTCGATGGCGCCGAAGCGGCCCGACTGAAGGGCTGTCATCATCACCGGCAGCGTGAATTTGGACTGGTCGGTCATCAGCACCAAGGCGGCCAAAAACTCGTTCCAGGCGCCGAGGAAGGCAAACAGCGCGATGGTGACGACACCAGGCCAGACCAGCGGCAGCATCACCTTGACGAGCATGGTGGCGTTGTTGGCGCCGTCCATGCGCGCGGCCTCCTCGATCTCGCGCGGCACGGCGTCGAAAGCGTTGCGCATCATGAAGATCGAGAACGGCAGCTGCAGCGTCACATAGACGCCGACCAGCCCGGTCAGCGTGTTGTGCAGGCCGAGCTTGGTCAGCACCAGGAAGATCGGCGTCAGGATCGACTGGAACGGGATCATGATCGTCGACAGGATGAGGACGAAGAACAGGTCCTTGAACGGAAACCGGAAGCGCGAAAAGCCGTAACCGGCGAGCACGCTGACGATGACCGACAGTATGACGGTCATCACCGAGACGTAGATGCTGTTCTGCGCCGAGACCCACAGGCCGTCACCGAAGGAATTGAGCGTGGCGTAGTTCTCCAGCGAGAAGCCCGTGGTCGGCCAGGGCGGCAGCGGCGGCAGGCGTGCCTCGGCCGCCGGCTTGAAGGCCGACAGCACCGTCCACACGATCGGCGCCACGAACAGCACCGAGGCGATGATGCCTGTGGAGTGCCGGGCCAAGCGGGCGGCAAGCTTGCCCCTGGCTGATATCGCCTGCGCCATCAGTCGAGCCCCTCGGGCTTGCGCAGCAGCCAGAGCTGGACCAGGCTGAGCGCCACTAGGATGACCAGCAGCACCATCGAGAGCGCGGCGCCATAGCCGAGCTTGAACGACACGAAGGACTGGTTGAAGATCCAGTACACCGCCGTCAGCGTCTGGTTGCGCGGGCCGCCGCGCAGGATGATGTAGAACTGGTCGAAGGCCAGGATCGAACCGGCGACCGACAGGATCAGCGCCAGCGCCAAAGTGCGGCGCATCAGCGGCAAGGTGATCGCCCGGAACCTTGCGAACGGGCCGGCGCCGTCGATGACCGCAGCCTCCTGCAGGTCCTGCGGGATCGATTGCAGGCCGGTCATCAGGATGATCATGGTGAAGCCGGCGACCTTCCACACCACCATGGCGATGATTGACCAGAAGGCCGGCTGGAAGGTGGCGAGCAGGTTGAATTTCCTGTCGATCAGGCCAAGATCGTAGGCGGCCGGGCTGAACAGGCCGGAATCGACGTTGAGCAGCCACGACCAGAGCAGGCTTGCCGAGGCGAAGCCGACCACCGCCGGCATGAAGAACATGGTGCGGTAGAGATTGGTGAACGGGCGCGGCCGCTCGATGAAGATCGCCAGCGGAAAGGCGACGGCGAAGATCGCGATGGTGACGACCAGCGTGTAGTAGCCGGTGAATCTCAGCGCGTTCCAGAACCTGGTGTCGCGCAGGATTGCCCAGTAGTTGCCGAGGCCGATGAAGGAGTGCTCGCCCATCAGCGGCCAGTTGTGGAGCGACATCCAGGCCGTCATGCCGAGCGGAACGACGAAGAACAGCATGACCAGCGCCACCGCTGGCGCGACATAGAGCAGGCCGATCCATTGCCGGCGCCCGGCGCCGACGCGTTTGCGGACGCGGGGTGGGGCGGTGGTCGTGGTGGTGATTGTGGTCATGGCTGGGCGCTCGATGCTGTTAGGGCATTGGCCAAGCACCCCCTCACCCGGATTGCCAACCGAATTGCGAAGGGCAATTCGGGGCAATCCGACCTCTCCCCGAGGGGAGAGGAGGGCGCCGGCGCGGGGGCCAGCCTCTTCTCCCCAGCGGAGAGAAGGTGGCCGCGTAGCGGCCGGATGAGGGGGTCTTGTCTCAAAGCGATAGCCCTGCCATTTGAACCAAAGCAATTCCCGGCCGCCCGCCCAGGGAGACAGGCGGGCGGCCGGACAGGCGCCTACTTCTGCGGCGCCTGGTCGATGATCGACTGCATGGTTTCCTGGGCGTTGGCGATGGCGCCATCGACGTCGTCGCCGAAGAACACCTCGTTGATCATCTGCGTCCACGGGCCGTTGGCGGAGTTGATCAAATCGTTGAACACCACGGAGTAGGGGGTCTTGCCCTTGGCCATGGCCTCGGCGGCGATCTGGTAGCGCGGGTCGAGATCCTTGAGCGCGTCCTTGGCGATGTCGCCGCGCACCGGCAGGCTGCCGTATTTGGCCAGGATCGTCTGCCCTTCGAGCGAATAGGCGAAGTCCAGGAAGGCCTTCACCACGGCGAGCTTCTTGGTGCCCTTGGTGACGACGAAATTGTCGCCGCCGGCAAAGGACGACCAGTTGCCGTCCTTGCCCGGCAGGAAGGTGACGCCATAGTCGATATCGGGATATTGCGTGTTGAGCGCGCCGATGGCGAAGGCGCCGGAGGGCGAGATGCCGATATTGCCGGCGGCGAACGCCGCGAAGAAATTGGCGCCGGTGTCGGTCTGCGCGCCCGCCGGGACCAGGTCCTTCTTGACCATGGAGCGGTAGAGATCGATGGCGCCGCGCAATTGCGGGCTGTCCAGCGTCGCCTTCGAGCCGTCCTCCGACAGGATGTCGCCGCCCGAAGCCCAGATCAGCGGCGTGAAGGTGAAGATGTTGCAGCCGCCGCAATTGCCGGAAAAATAGAAGCCCTTGATGTTGCCGCCCAGCGCGTTGACCTTTTCGGCGTCGGCGGCGATTTCGGCCCAGTTGGTCGGGCCTTTGTCAGGATCGAGGCCGGCCTGCTTGAACAGCTTCTTGTTCCAGATCAGCACCGAGGCGTCGGCCGAGAAGGGCAGGCCGTAAATATGGTCCTTGTAGGTGCCGGTCTTGACATGCGCCGGCGACAGGCTGGCAAAATAGGGCAGCGACTTCGCCCAGTCGGTGATGTCCTCCAACTGGCCGGCGGCGGCGAAGGACGGCGTGTAGATCAGGTCGAGCGACAGTGCGTCGGGTGCGGTACCGCCGGCTGCGGCCGCGCCATATTTCGGGATGATCTCGGCATTGGGAATGATGTCGAGCTTGACCTGGTCCTTGTGCGCCTTGTTGAAGGCGTCGACGATCCTCGGCATGAAGTTCGAGCCGTCGGCGCGCACCCAGATGTTGGCGGTCTCGGCGGCGGCAAGTTGCAGGCCGCCGCCCAGAATAGCGGCCGTCAAGGCGAGTTTGGTCAAGGCGAGTCTGGTCAGGGCCAGTTTGGGCAGGGCCAGTTTGGCAGTCAAAGTCCTCATGTTCTCCTCCTCCACATTGGCCGCGATGCGCGGCTTGCCGCCGATCGCGGCGTTTCGTTTTTCAGCCGTCTTTCTCAACCATCCGGCAGGCGGCCGCAGGACTGCCGCACCACCAGCCGGCACGGCAGTTTTCTGATGCCTGGCGTCGCGGGCTTGCCGCCGACCAGGGAAAGCAGGGTCAGGCCAGCCTCGCGGCCGAGGGCCGCCAGGTTCATGTCGACCGAAGTCAGGGGCGGGCGGGTCGCCTCGGCCACGATCTCCCAATTGTCGAAACCGATGACGCCGACGTCGTCGGGCACGCCGAGGCCTCGTTCGCGCAGGGCATCGATGACGCCGCGCGCGATCTGGTCGTTGCCGCAGAAGACGGCATCCGGTCTTTCGCCGCTGCCATCGAACAGTTTTGCCACGGCGTCATGTCCCCAGGCTTCCGACCAGGCGCCGAGCAGCGGCTCGATCACCGGCAGGCCGGTTTCCATCAGCACGGCGCGGTAAGCCCGCGCCCGTTCGTGCACCACGGCAAAGCTCGCCGGACCCGTCACATGGGCGATGCGTTTGCGGCCGAGCCGGCGGAAATGCTCGATCGCCAGCCGCGCCCCGCCGCCATCGTCGGAGACGAAGGCGATGGCGTCGGGATCGGGCTGGGTGAAGGCATAGATCACCGGGACGCGCAGGTTGGAGAGGTCGACCGGCAGATGGCGGTCGATGCGCTTGCCGGTGGCGATGATGCCGTCGACGCGCTTGTCGAGCATGGCCTCGACATGGAGCTGGCCGAGGCGCGGATCCTCCTCGACATTGCACAGGAACACCGAAACGCCGGCATCGACCAGCGCGTCCGATATGCCCGACATCAGCGGCAGCGAGAAGCGGCCATAGGTATCGTTGGTGAGCAGGCCGACGGTGAAGGAGCGGCGTCTGAGCAAGCTCTGCGCCAGGCTGTTGGGCCGAAACCCCAGGCCGCGCGCCGTCTCGCGGATGCGCTCGCGGGTCTCGGCCGTCATGCGCCCCTGGTCGTTGAGCGCCTTGGAGGCGGTGGCGACGCTGACGCCGGCTTGGGCGGCCACGTCACGCAAGGTGACGGGCTTGGGAAAGACCGGAACTGGCTGATCGTCCGATGCCATCGCGGCGCAAATCCTCAGTTGAGAAAAGGTTTTCCCTTAATCGCCGGAAGAAGGTCGGCCAATGGCCTAGCCTGATCGGAGGTGGATGGAAAAACCTTTTCTCAGATGAGGCTAGGCCAGATCGGAGGAGCGTTCAAGAGGGAAAGTGGTTTGAAGCTCCAGCGGTGGGAAGAGAGAGGCTGAGGCTAGCAAGACTTGGTTCCTCGCCCCCAACGCCCGTCTACGCTATGCACCGGTCCTCTGTATTGGCGTGCTGATCTGCTCGGGGCTTGATTGCCACGTGGTTCCCCAAACCGTTGCTGCTTCGCAGCGCCACCTTTCCCCCCTCCGGAGGGAAAGGAAGGGAGCCCCGTTGGAAAAGCGTTGACGGCAAAAAGCTTGGCACCCTTCCTCTACCCCGTCGATCGGGGGGTCCGAAGGACGGGCGAGACCCGTGGCTCGCCCCGGCAAGGTGGCTCGGCGAAGCCGAGACGGAGTGGGGGTCGACCAGCGCAGCCTAACACAATGCATGCGCGAAGCTGCCATCCACGCCATCGCCAAAGACCAGCCACCTGTGTGCATGCCGTAGCCGCCTTTATGGGGCGAGGGACCCACGGATTGTCAGCGAAGTCTTAATCGCTGTTGCGCCAAGGTGGCCCTCCGCTGGAGCTCCGCCATGCCCGATACATCCTGCACTCCGAAAGGCATGGCCGCGCAGGCCGGCAAGCGGGCAGGGCACGACAGCGCCGACGACCACCGCGGCGATGCCGCGACCATCGCGGGGCTGAAGGCGGACCTTGCCGCGCAGGCGGCGCTGATCGCCAGGCAGGAGGTGTCGCTGGCGCACAGCCGCAAGATCTTCGACCGTGCGTCGGCGGCCGCGCGTATCGGCGTGTGGGAATGCAGCCTGCCCGACGAGCAGCTTACCTGGACCGACGTCGTCTACGACCTGTTCGACCTGCCGCGCGGCTCGGCGCTCGACCGCTCGGAGATCGTCAAGTGCTATCCGCAGGAGTCGCGCAAGGCGCTGACCACTTTGCGCAGCCGCGCGATTGCCGAACGCAACGGCTTCACCCTCGATGCCGAGATCACCACGCTGGCAGGCCATTGCCGCTGGATCCGCATCACCGCCACCGTCGAGTGCGAGGCGGGCGAGCCGGTGCGCATCTTCGGCATGAAGCAGGACATCACCGAGGAAAAGATCCTGTCGGACCGGATGCGCTATCTGGCCGAATTCGACGCCATGACCGGGCTTGCCAACCGTGCCCGCTTCCAGGCGCGGCTTGGGCATGTGGAAGAGGGTCGACCGCTCGGCGCACTGCTGCTGATCGACCTCGACGGCTTCAAGGCCGTCAACGACACGTTCGGCCACGTCATTGGCGACGAGTGCCTGAAGGAGGCGGCCCTGCGTCTTGCCGGCGCGTGCGGCGAGGCCGAACTGGTGGCGCGCGTCGGCGGCGACGAGTTCGCGGTGCTGCTCGGGACCCATCTCGACCGGGGCGCCGTCTCCGGCGTGGCGCGCGGCATCGTCGAGGCGATGGGCAAACCGGTCGCCGCCTGCGGCCAGTCGCTCAGGCTCGGCGCCTCGATCGGCATCGCCTTCGCGGATGCAGGGCAGCCTTGCGACCTGTTCGCGCGGGCCGACACCGCGCTTTATGCCGCCAAGGCGGCAGGCCGCAACACGTTCCGCATCTTCAAGGCCGAGGCTGGAATGAAAGGCCGCAGCGCGGCGGCGTGAGGGCTGGAGCAGTTCGGCGGTTCACGGAAACGGCGAACCGCCCCAAGCCGTTGTTCGATGCCGGCACGCGAGCCGGCTCAGCCGAAATCGTCCGATGTCAGCACATAGATGCTCTTGCGGGTGCGGCCGTAGGCCTTCGAGGCCACGTCGCGAATGGCACCGCTCTCGGTGTCGAATGTGGCCAGGTAGCCTGCTTCATTGGCCACGGTCGATGGCTGTATCTTCGACATCGCATCGGCGGCGACGGAAAAGGAAATCTGGAACATGCCGTCATGGCCGACGAACCGGATGCGCTTGCCGGCTTCGTCGTAGCTGCGGCTGCGATTGGGGAATGTCAGGCTCATCTTGGCCTCCACGATTTGACGCGAGGGCGGGAAACCCGCCTCGCACTTTGCCTGGAATTGCTCTAGGCCTTCTTCACCGCTCGCTTCTTCTTCGGCGTCGGGTTTAGGGCTTCAGCGACGCGGTCGGCCTCTTCCTTGGCCAGCCGCAACTCCCTCAACCTTGCCGTCTTGATCTCCCTGGCCCGCGCCTCGGATACATATTCAGCGGTTGCCTTGTTGCGCTCCGCGGTCTTCTTCTGCTTGTCGACAAAGCGGGCTTCAGCTTTTTCCATGATCGTCTGATTGCCTTCGGCCATCGTGAAAATCTCCCTTATGCATGAGAATTGTAGAAATGAACTCTTCCGATAAATAGGCATGCAGACGGCAAAAATCAATTTTTTGAATTATTTAGCGCCTGGCCTGCATTGCGAAATCGCCCGCCGACATAATACTTTTGAATATTTAAATCCAATGGCGAAGAATTTTTGAGCGATCTCGCGGCTTTCGCGGAGGCCGAAATTCACGCTAGTATGGCCCGGTGGCCGTTTGGTGCGGAGCCTTGGCGACGGATCGAGACGGAACCGCGCGATGCTGAAATTCGGAGACCAGCTATGTTTGCCGCCAAGGCCATCGACACATCGGACAAGGCCGCGTTCTATCGTGACCTCGCCAAACAATTGAAGGCGCTGCTCGAGGGCGAGGGCGATTCCATCGCCAATGCCGCCAACACCTCGGCGCTGATCTTCCAGATGGTGCCCGACCTCAACTGGGCCGGCTTCTACTTCCTGGCCTCGGACGAGGAACTGGTGCTGGGTCCCTTCCAGGGCAAGCCGGCCTGCGTGCGCATCGCGGTCGGCAAGGGCGTGTGCGGAACGGCGGTCGAACTCGGCACCTCGATGCTGATCAAGGACGTGCATGATTTTCCCGGCCACATCGCCTGCGATGCCGCCTCGCGCTCGGAACTGGTGGTGCTTCTGGAAGACGATGAGGGCGTCTTCGGCGTGCTTGACCTCGACAGCCCGACGCCCGGCCGCTTCGACGCGGCCGACCAGGCCGGCATCGAGTCGCTGGCGGCGATCTATGCCGCGTCGAGTTCGTTCGAGGACTGAGCGGTCGGCATCGGGATAAACATCGGCGTCGAGTTCCGCGTCGCCCCCCTCTGTCCTGCCGGACATCTCCCCCTCAGGTGGGGAGATTGGCTGTGTTTCGGCTTTCGCCAATCTTCGGCGTTGCAAGATGAAAGCCGGCGCTGAAACTGCCAATCTCCGCCCAAATTGTTTAGGGGATGCACGCATTTCCAAGCGGCTGGACTTCGGCGATAGCGTGCATGGCAGCTTGGCGCATGCATTGTCTTGTACTGAGCAGGTCGACCCCCACTCCGTCTCGGCTTCGCCGAGCCACCTTGCCGGGGCGAGCCACGGGTCTCGCCCGTCCTTCGGGCCCCCCGATCGACGGGGTAGAGGAAAGGCGCCAGGCTTTTTGCCGTCAACTCTCGTCCAGCAAAGCTCCCTTCCTTTCCCTCCGGAGGGGGAAAGGTGGCGCCGCGAAGCAGCGACGGATTGGGGGAACCACCTGGCAATCAAGCCTCAGACCGATCAGTCGCGCTGATCATGGAAGATGTGTGCATCCCCTAGCCCAAATTGTGGGAGATGTCCGGCAGGACAGAGGGGGCGTCGTAGAGCGCTGCCTTGCAAGCCTACGGCGCTGCCTTCAGCGCGCGATTGAACGCGGCGGCCGCCATCTCGATCAACTGCGCATGGATTTGACCGCGCGGTCGCCCCCCGCCATCGTCGCAGACGGGATCGCCGATCTCTTCGGAAATGACGAGTGCTGGCGCGTCGGGCTTGCACTCGCCGAACATGCTGTAGTGGCTGGCATCCGCGATCGTCGCGTAGCTTGCCCCTGAAATCGCCTTGGCGATAGCGGAGGCGTCGGCGGTGATAGGGATTTTTCCCGGCTGGCCGAGATTGACGATGTCGACCGGGATCCTGATGCCGGAAAAGCTTGCAGCGTCGAAGACATCCGACGGTGCGGGGTCGATCGCCATGGCGAAGCGGATGCGCCTGTCGCTGTTGTCGCGGCCGGCGAGCCGCATGTCCATGGCATGGAGGTCGACGCCGCTTTGCCTGATCCAGCCGCACAGCGAGGCATTGAGCAAACCGGTGTCGCAATAGGCGGCAAGGCGCTTCGGGTCGACGCGCGCGCCGGCAATGGCAAGCGCCGTGCCGCCGCCCATGGACAGGCCGAGCGCGCCCACCTTGCCTTGGTCGATGTGGCCGCGGAAGGAGGCCTCTTTCTCCATCGCGTCCAGGGTTGCCGTGAGGTCGACGGGCCGCAGCCACAGTTTCATCGTCTCGGCGGCGGATCTGTTTTTCCCGCCATTGCCCGGATGGGTTGGCGCGGCGACGATGAAGCCTTGTCTGGCCAGGGGCGTCGCGATCCAGCTCATGGCTTGCGGGGTGCCGGCCAGGCCTGCGCCGTGCGAGAGGAGGATGAGCGGGAACTTGCCGGGGGATATCGGCGCATCGCGCGCGGCGGACGTTCCGGTGAAGAGTTCGCTGTCGCCAAGGTTTACGGTCACGCCGCCCGGCTCGGCCGGATACCAGACGGTGACGTCGAGATCGCCGCCGCGCTCCAGCGATGGCGCGGCAACATGGCGAACGCCGACGGCGTCGCCGGCACTGGCCTGATGTTGAGGCGCAATCGTGGCGACGATGATGGCGCAAAGCATGGTTCGAAATTTCATTGAGCTCTCCGTTTGCCGAAAGCGCCATCGCCGCGGCCACGAAGGCTCCGGCCAGCGGCGCTCGCTGTGTCGATGAGGCGATATCGGCCGATAGGAGCGAAACCCGCGACCGCGATCGCGATCGAGGACGTTCACGATCGCGATCTGGTACCGCTGCCTTGGAAGAGCGTCGTCAACCGCCCACGGGGCTCGCAAGCAATGGCGCCTGCGCGTGTTTCTCGCGCCAGGCGAGCGGGGTCATGCCGGTCACGCGACGGAATTCGCGGTTGAAGTTCGATTTGGTCTGGAAGCCGGCGGCGAACATGATTTCGGTGACGGGCCGTCCGGTTTCGCCAAGCAGCCGGCAGGCCTCGGCGATGCGGTGTTCGTTGACATATTGCGAGACGTTTTTGGCCATTACCCGGTTGATCGCGGCCGAGATCTGCCGCGCCGGAATTCCGGCGCGCCGGGCAAGCCGGTTGAGGTTGAGATTGGCGTCGCGATAGAGTTTCTTTTCCCGCATCAGCTCGTTCACCCTGGCGATCGTGCCGGCGTCTTCGCCGGCATCGGGTGGGGACCGTTGGTCCATCGGCTCGGCGATGGTGCGGGGAACGTGGCTTTGGCTCGCTGCCGCCGCCGCAACGCCGACAATCACGAGGATGAAAAGATTGGCGATGCCGATCACCAGCGCCGCGCGGGCGCCTTGCCCGGATGCTATTTCGAAGGACACCAGCATGTCGACCAGGGCCGAGAGGCACAGTGCCGCCGCCGCCGCGATGATGGCCCTGTAGGCAGGCACCGCGCCGTCGAAGGGCGCCAGGCGAAGCCCATCCGCGCCGGACCGCAACAGCCACAGGATGGCCGAGGCGTAGATGACGTCGATTGCGACGAGCACCGCGTCGACCGCGTCGCGCCGGACGATCACCAGCATCATGACGATTGCCGCCGGCGCCGCATGGAGCACCAACAAGGCCGGCCACCGGCGGTCGCTGGCGCGGACCAGCCTGGAGACGCCGGCATAGAGCAGCGCGGGCATGATGGCGGCGGAGACGGGAGCGATGTAGCCGACCTCGCGAATGCCATAACCCCAGCGCAGGCCGGTCAATACGGATTGCAGAGCGGCAAGCAGGATCAGGCCGAGAAGCGGCAGGTTGGGCGCCGCCCCGTCCTCGCGCCTGCCGACGACCCAGAGCAGGATGAGCAGCAGCAGCGCGACGACGAAGGGCAGGGGAACGAACGGCATGGGTCGTGGGGCTCTATGCTGACAGGCGACCCTAGCCGAAGTGGTCTCGATTCCCAATGAGCGATCGGGCTCAGCCCGTGTCAGATCAACTTCACCAGCATCAGGCTGAAGCAGCCGATGAACAGGAAGGCGCAGAAGGCGAGCGCCAGGGGGCGCAGGCCGCGCGAACGCAATTGCGAAATGTCGGCCTGCAGGCCCATGGCGGCCAGCCCCATGGTCAGCATGACGGTGGTGGCGAGCGCCATCGCCTGCTTCATTTCGGCCGGGATCGTGACCAGGCTGTTCAGCGCCACCACGGCGACGAAGGCTACGACGAACCATGGCATGGGCGGTCGCGCCGCCGAGGGGTTGCTCTTGCTGCGCGCCATCAGGCCGAGCGCGATGACCATCGGCGCCAGCATGGCAACGCGCGTCAGCTTGGCCACCGTGGCGATTTCGCCCGACTGCGTGCCGTTCTGGAAGCCGGCGCCGATGACCTGCGCCACTTCATGGATCGAGGCGCCGGCCCACAGGCCGAAGGCGTGCTGGTCGAGGCCGAGCAATGGCGCCAGCAACGGGAAACCGAGCATCGCGACGGTGCCGAACAGCGTGATCGAGGCGACGGCGTAGGTGACATCCTCGTCGCGCGCCTCGGTGACGATGTTGGTGGCGACGATCGCCGAGGCGCCGCAGATCGAGGTGCCGGCGGCGATCAGCTGGGTGAGCTTGGCATCGACGCCGATCAACCGGCCGAGCGTGATGGTGAACAGGAAGGTGGCGCCAAGGGTGGCCGCCACGATGCCGACGCCGCCGGCGCCGATCGAGACGACCTGGCCGAGCGTCAGCTGGAAGCCGAGCAGCACGATGGCGAAGCGCAGCAGGCGCTTCTGCGAAAAAGCGATGCCCGCTCTGGCATGCGCCGGCGTGCCCAACACATTGGAATAGATCATGCCGGCGACCACGGCCAGGATCATCGGGCTGAACAAGGCGAAGCCGGAGACATTGCGGGCCGAGAAGGCGACCGCCGTGATCATCGCCACCAGCACGATGCCGGGGATGACGCCGTTCCACAGCGAATCGAGGCGCTTGCGGCCCTGCGCAAGATCGGCGGAAATCGTGGTCTTGGGAATATCGTTCGCGATGCGGCTCAGGGAAGACAATGGAATTCTCCAGGCGGGTATGCCGGGGAAATGCCATTTCACAACCGATCTTTCCAACGAATTATTATAGTTGGAATGATCTGGTTTTGCGAACGGTTTGTCTTCCAAACAGCCTTAAGCGCGCGTGCGGGCGATGCTGGGTGGCTTGGCGGCCAAAGCAAGCGCACCAACCACGAGGACGCAACCCGTTGGGCTACAACAATTCCTGCCACCGCCGCGCGCCACGAATAACACGCGCGATCTCCGCACCGTCGTCCGTTTGGCGATAGATGATCAAGTAGTTTCCCGCAGGGAATGTACGCAAACCCGTAGGCGCAGCGTCATCGCGATGTGCGCTCGGCGATCCCAGCATCAAGCTTGCTTTTGATCCGGGCAAAGGCATCGCGGCCGTCGACGGGATCGCTGCTTGCCATGCCTTCGTCCCATAGCCGGCCTAACTCGTCGATGGCTTTGTCGCGTTGCGTCCGACGAAACTTCCGCAAGGCCTCGCGCATGACTTCGCTCGCCGAAGCGTATTCGCCCGCCGCAACGACCTCGCGCATCGTGGTTTACCACCAGCCGCAAGAGGATAGGTGGCGCATGACATCAAAGCTGCGCTTCGATCGCCGCCTTGTCGATGACCGACCAGACGTTCCTGATCCTGTCGTTGAGAAATTCGTAGAAGACGTTCTCGCTGAAGGAGACCTTCTTGCCGTTGATGGGCAGGCCGAGAAAAGTCCCCTTTGGCGTGCAGTTGAACTGGAGGCGGCTGGCGATGAAAGGCGTATCCGCGATCAGCAACTGGATGTCGAAATAAAGATCGGGAATTTCCCGAAAATCCCGTTCCAGCATGTCGCGGTAACCCGATACCCCGACCCGGTCGCCATTGTAGTGCACCTCCTGGTGCACGAAGCTGCCGAGGTTCTGCCAGTCCTGGGCGTTGAGGCAGGCGATGTAGCCACGATAGCTCTTGGCAAGATCTTCATCGGTCACGGCATGCTCCGGCGCTTTGCCCCACCCGCATCGTTATGCGACTGTTCCAGACGGCGAGAAATGCTTTCGGGGGAGACATAGCGCGCCAATGCCGGATTGCGAGTGCGGCATCAGGGAAGGACTGCCAATTCCGGTTCGCCGATCACCTCGTCGATCGCCTGCGGGTCGACGTGTTCGCTGTCGACCGAGGCTTCGAGCTGCGACGAGGGTGCTTCAAGGGTCCAGGTGACGCCGTGGTTGTCATATTCGAGAACGCCGGTGCCGCTTACAGCGGCTGGAGCGACGCGCTGGAGCACGACGGTTCCGAAACCGCCATGGCCGATGTTCTGCACCTGGGGACCATCGCGCTCTTTCCAGATCAGCTGGAACCGTTTCAGGTCGCCTGCCCCGGTCACCTTCCATTGCACCGATATCGTTCCCTCAGCGGCCGAAAGCACGCCGTATTTGGCTGAATTGGTCGCCAGTTCATGAAACGCGATGCCGAGATACTGGACGGCATTGGGGTTCAGCGTCAGGGAAGGGCCCGCCATGGAAATCCGCTCCTCGTTGCCGAACGGTTTGGCCTGTGCCAGCAGCAGTTCGAAGATCGTCGCGCCTCTCCAGTCGCCTGACACCAGCAGGTCATGCGAGAGCGACAGCGCCATGATGCGCTCGCGCACCTGGCGTTCGAACTCCGTCGGCGTCGAGGACCGCTTGCTGGTTTCCCGGATCATCGAGATGATGACGGAATACTGGTTCTTGACCCGATGGTTGACCTCGCGCATCAGCATGCGGATGCGATATTCGTTCTCCTTGGCCAGCGAAATGTCGCGGGCGATCTTGGAGGCTCCGATGATCTGGCCGACGGCGTTGCGTACCGGCGAGATGGTCAGGGACACGGGCACGAGGCTGCCGTCCTTGCGGCGGCGGATGGTCTCGTAGGTCTCGACCCGCTCGCCATTGCGGATGCGCTCCAGTATGCGCGGCTCCTCGTCCAGGTGGTCGTCCGGTATCAGCATGGTCACGGACCTGCCGACCGTCTCGTCGGCGGTGTAGCCGAACAGGCGTTGGGCGCCTGCGTTCCAGCTCTTGATGACGCCGTTCAAATCCTTGCTGACGATGGCATCGAAGGAGGATTCCACGATGGCCGACAGATGATGCCTGGCCTCGTCGGCAAGATGGCGATCGGTGAGGTCGAACAGCATGTTGACGGCGCCCACCAGCTTGCCCTGCTCGTCATGGAGCGGGGTGGGATAGGGAAGAAAAGGCACGCGCGTGCCGTCCGGGCGCTGCGAGATGGCCGACTGGTTTCTGATCGGCCGGTTCTCCCGCAAGGCAACGGCCATCGGGCATTGGTCGTGCGGCAACACCTGCCCGTCGGTCGTGAACAGCTTGTGCGTCACACACCACTGGTCTTTTCCGAGCTCGGGCTCGCGCCCGGCAAAATCGGCCGCGGCCCGGTTGAAATAGGTGATCCTGCCTTCGCTGTCGGTCGTGTAGATGGCGACGGGCAGATTATCGAGGATTTGATGGGATAGATCGAGCGTCGAGCTGTTCGACAGGTCCGTCATGCGCAAGGTTCCATTTAACCACCGTGAACGTCGGCGGGCTAAAACGGTTCCGTATACAGCAGTGCGAACGTTAAGAAAGACGAATCCGACAGGAAACGGTTTCTGGCAGGGTTCGCTTGAACTGCTCTGCCAGGCGCTGTGGGCGGTTGGCCCAATGACCGGGCGAGACGATGCCTTGACGCGTGACGGTTGCCGCTCCAGCCTGCCACCATGGTTGATCTCGCGCCCCCCGACAGCAAGCGAGGCCGCCCCGTGCGGGCCGGCAGGCTGATTGTGCGACGACGAAGACCGGCTTCCTAAATCCGCTTCGTTTCCACAGTCCGCCCGCGAAATACGCCGGCGGGCTTTTTCATGCCTGGAGCCTTTCCGATGACCACCAATCCTTCCATCCGGTTTCGGCCGGCCGAGCCTGCCGACGCTGCCGCCATCCGCGACATCGTGCGCGCCGCCTATGGCAAATGGGTGCCGGTGATCGGCCGCGAGCCGCTGCCGATGCGTGCCGATTACGACAAGGCCGTCGCCGCGCATCCGTTCGAACTTGCCATCGACGACGGCCGCATCGTCGGCATGATCGAGACTTTGCTCGCCGACGATCACCTCTGGATCGAGAATGTCTGCGTCGCGCCGCAGGCGCAGGGCAGGGGCATCGGCCGGCTGCTGCTGGAGCGCGCGGAAACCAAGGCGCGCGCGGCAGGCCGCCCGGAGCTCCGCCTGTTGACCAACGGTGCCTTCGAAGCCAATGTGTCGCTCTATCGCAAGCTTGGCTATACGGTCGACCGCGAGGAGCCGTTCCTGAACGGAACGACCGTCTACATGAGCAAGCGGCTCGTTGGATGCCCACCGACCGGAGCGTGAGGATGGCCGCCAGGATCAAGCTCAGGCAACTCCCCGGCCTGTATGCGATTTCGCGGCTTCAGGCCGGTGACGGCATTCCTGCCTGGGCGGACGGACCAGGCTTCGTCAGCATCACCAGGACCGATGACGAGCTTTCGATAACCTGCCTTCAGGATCGCGTGCCGGATGCCGTCAAGCATGATCACGACTGGGTCGCCTTCAAATTGCAGGGGCCGTTTGCCTTCGACGAAACCGGCATCGTGCTGTCTGTCATCCAGCCGCTGTCGGAGAACGAACTGGGCATCTTCCTGGTATCGACCTTCGATGGCGATCACCTGCTGGTGAAAGCGGCGGACGAGCCCAAGGCGAGAGGCTTGCTGGGCGAAGCCGGGCATACGCTGCTATAGTCCGCTCGTCGCTGGCCCTGATCAACTTGGCGCGCTGGATCAACCACTGGCGCGCTGGCTCAACCACTTCGGGGGTTGCGTTTGACAGCGCCATTCGCGCATCGTTATTTCTGACCCGATATTACGGCCGGACCGGCCATGCGGCACCCCAGGAGAAAACCATGTCACACAATCTGCAGTTCTATATCGACGGCGCGTGGGTCGATCCTGTCGTGCCCAACACGCTCGACGTCATCGATCCTTCGAATGAAGACGCCTTCGCGCAGATCTCGCTCGGCGCCAAGGCGGATGTCGACAAGGCGGTGGCCGCCGCCAAGCGCGCCTTCAACACCTATGGCTTCACCTCGGTCGAGGAGCGCCTCGACATCCTGAACCGCGTCATCGAAGTCTACAAGAAGCGCTCCAAGGACCTGGCGATCGCCGTGTCGCGCGAGATGGGCGCGCCACGCCAGATGGCGCTCGACAGCCAGGTCGGCATTGGGCTGGCGCATCTGGCCAAGATGGCCGAGACGCTGAAGAATTTCCAGTTCCGCCACGTCAAGGGCAATCATCTCGTGGTCAAGGAGCCGATCGGCGTCGTCGGCCTGATCACGCCGTGGAACTGGCCGCTGAACCAGATCACCTGCAAGGTCGGTCCCGCACTCGCCGCCGGCTGCACCATGGTGCTGAAGCCGTCCGAAATCGCGCCGCTCGACGCCATCATCTTCGCCGAGATCATCGACGAGGCCGGCGTGCCGAAGGGCGTGTTCAACCTCGTCAACGGCGACGGTCCAGGCGTCGGCCAGGCACTGTCCAGCCACCCCGACATCGACATGATGTCGTTCACCGGTTCGACGCGGGCCGGCATATTGGTGGCCAAGGCCGCCGCCGATACGGTCAAGCGCGTGCACCAGGAGCTTGGCGGCAAGTCGGCCAACATCCTGTTCCCGGATGTCGACCTCGCCACCGCCGTTTCCAAGGGCGTTGCCGGCTGCTTCAGCAACAGCGGCCAGTCCTGCAACGCGCCGACGCGCATGTTCGTGCCGCGCGACCGCCACGACGAGGCCGCCGGATACGCCAAGGTGGCGGCGGAAAAATTCACGGTCGGCCCGGCCGACGGCGCCAACACCAAGCTCGGCCCTGTCGTCAGCCAGGTCCAGTTCGATAAGATCCAGGACCTGATCCAGGCCGGCATCGACGAGGGTGCGACACTGGTCGCCGGCGGCCCCGGCCGTCCGGCCGAACTCAACCGCGGCTATTACATCAGGCCGACCGTGTTCGCCGACGTCACCCACGACATGCGCATCGCGCGCGAGGAGATCTTCGGCCCGGTGCTGGCGATCCTGCCCTATGACACGGTGGAACAGGCGGTCGAGCAGGCCAACGACACCGTCTACGGCCTTGCCTCCTATATCCAGGCCAAGGACCTGCAGAAGGCGCGCGACGTGGCGGCGCGCATGCGATCGGGCAATGTCTACATCAATTATCCGACCTGGGACGCCGGCCTGCCCTTCGGCGGCTACAAGCAGTCGGGCAATGGCCGGGAGTATGCCGAATACGGCCTGGAGGATTTTCTGGAGATCAAGGGCATCGCGGGGTATGAGGCGGCGGAGTAAGTACGACGTTCTTTGGGGCGATGGCCGGTGCCGAGCCCACTAGGCAATCTACAAGGCGCACCCGGGTGCGCCCTTTGCCATCTGGATTCATTGATCAACCCTTCTTGTCGCTATTCAGCGACGCCTCGATCGTTGGCCACTTTCCCATCCGCTGTCACTTCGGGTTCTTGTGGTCTAATTGCGACGCCGTCTTGCGTCGTTGTCGCAGGCTCGGAGTCCTTTGCCGGTCCAGTGAGCAGCTTAATATTGGGCTCAGGAGCTTCCTTGGAAAAATAGTGTAACGCGACTTGAAAACGTGCGTAGTTGTTCTCAATCGCCGTTATGCCCGCATCTGGAACTGTCAGCAGAAAGTATATGGTTGCCAATACGTTCCATGCTTTGGCAAACCCTCGTTTCTTCTTACTATCACTTTGCGAGGCTTCTGCATTTTGAAGGATCGCATGCGTATTGAGTAGATGGTCAATTAGACCGTCGACTCCGTAAAAATCGAGCCTTTCGATGATGACGCGAAGGGTCAGAAAAGAATTAACGAGCAGAGTTGCAAAAACGTCGTTTCCATATTTAATTGCCTCTATTGCGTCATCAAGTTTCTTAATCAGATCGGCACGTTCAGAAGCTGACGGAACGCTCAGCGGTGCCACTTTTTTAACCGTATGTCCTGCCATCATAAGAGTGTTAAGTGCGACATCCTTAAAGGCAGTATCTCGCACTCCTCGCCATTGTCCCCGTTAGACTTGTCGACGAGAGAAACGACGCCACTTGAGCGCAGGCGCTATCAAATGCAGATCGGAAAGGTTCTGGAGTATCAGTCAACGAGGCTACTAAGGAGCGAAGTCGGCGGATTCTTGAAGAGATCGCGGCAAGCGTCGAGAAGAACTCCGCGCTGTCGATATCGACGCCAAATTTTTTGGCAAGAGTCCTGCTCGTAACATCTTTTGAGTCAATGCCCTTGAGCATTGTGCAAAGCTGGAAGAGTTCAGTAGACGGATCCGTAATTTCAGCCATCGGCATCCCCCAAGCGTTTGTCCAAACTTACATCAGATTGCCTAAAGTGAGTATTGAAAACGCGCGTCGCTAAGTGCGGCACTTCATAAGTGGCTTGTGCACTGCAATATGGCTGGGGATCCTCGGTTCGAACCACGAATTAAGGGTGTCGGAGTCCGCCCCTTGACGACGCCACCATTCAGAAGCCTGTTTTGGGGTCTCCTTGCCAATTGGCATATACATGCTATATATCTGCCATTAGCGAGGTCTAAACATGCAGCTTCAAGCCATCACCACGACGCCGGCCACGGTCGGCTCGGCCATTTCGGATGAAGAGGCGGGCGCCTTGGCGCGTACCACGGTCAATCTGTTCAAGGCGTGGAATCTCACCGACTTCGAGGCCTGCGTGCTGCTTGGCGGCATCTCGGCGCGCACCTGGGCGCGTTGGAAGGAAGGGGGCGTCGGCCGGATCGACCGCGACCTGCGCACCCGCATGGCGCATCTGATGGGCATCCACAAAGGGCTGCGCTATCTCTTCACCGAGCCGGCGCGCGGCTATGCCTGGATCCGCAAGCCCAATGCCACATTCGGCGGCCAGTCGGCGCTCGATCTGATGCTGCGCGGCGACATCTCCGATCTCGCGGCGATGCGCGAATGGCTCGACGCGGAGCGTGGTGCATGGTGAGTGGGTTCGCGGTCCGGCGCCGCGTCCACTGGCCCCAGACTTTTCGCATCATCCGCTCCATCCATCCGCCGATCGACCTGTTCGAGGACATCGCCGACCCGCGCGACTGGGAGGCGCTGGCCGCCGTCGAGGAGAAGACCAATCCGCGCATCCGGCTCGAGCTTGGCGACCTCGGCAAGGTGCCGGCCGCAAGGCGGGTCTCCGGCCCCGGCGCCAGCTTCGTCATGGCGCCTTTCGTGCATTGTTCGACCTTACGGCCCGGCCGCTTCTCGGATGGCAGCTACGGAATCTATTATGCCGGCGACAGCGAGGACGTGGCGCTCGCCGAAACCATCCACCATCACCAGAAATTCATGCGCGCCACCCATGAGGCGCCGGGCTGGACGGCCGATTTCCGCGTGCTGATCGGCAGCGTCGATAGCGACCTCGACGACGTCAACGCCGTGCCCGGCGTGCTCGACCCGGACGACTACAGCGCCTCGCAGGTCGAAGGACGGGCGCTGCGGGCCTCGGGCAGCGACGGGCTGGTGTGGAACAGCGTGCGCATGCCCGACGGAGCGTGCATCGGCATCTTCTGGCCCGACGTCATCGGTGTCCCGGTCCAGGGCCGCCACTACAGCTACCACTGGGACGGCGGCCGCGTCGATTTCGTGCGCCAGCATGATACCGGCAAAGTGTTGGAAGTGGTGTGAGCAAGGGGCTTGGCCTCACGCCAGCGCCGCCGCCAGCAGTTTCGCTTGCGGCGTCAGCGCCTCGAAGCTGCGGGCGCAGAGGTTGAGCTGGCGCGTTGCCCAGTCATCGCCGAGCCGCAGGGCGCGCAGCGTGCGGCCTGCGTGGCGCGCCGCACTTTCGGGCACGATGGCGATGCCTGCGCCTTGCGAGACCAGCCGGCAGACATTGTCGAGACCGGGCACGCGGATGCGGAAGTGCAGGTGGCCGCCGAGCCGGGCGGCCTGGCGGGCGATGTGTTCCTGCAAGGGATGGCCGGCGCTCAAGCCGACAAAGGCTTCGCCCAGGATATCGGCCATGCCGACGCCATGCCCTGCGAGGCCGGCCCGGTTCCGCGCGGTGATCACCACCAGGCGGTCGACGAAGAACGGTTTCTGCTCGAGATGCGCAAGCCCGGCCCAGGTCGCGGCGATGCCGAGATCGGCCGCACCGTTGGCCACGGCCTCGGCGATCTCATGGCTGGGGCGCTCCTCGAGCTCGATGTCGATCCCGGGATGCGCGACCAGGAAGGCAGGGACTGCTTCACGCAGAAGTTCGCTGGTCGCCGCCGTGTTGGCCATCAGCCGCACGCGGGCGCGCAGGCCCGTGGCATAGGCGCCGAGGTCGCCGGCCATCGCCTCGATCTGGTTCTGCACGGCGCGCGCATGGTGGAGCAGCGCCTGTCCGGCCGCCGTCGGCACCACGCCGCGCCGGCGCCGCTCCAGGAGCGGCGCGCCGAGGCTCTCCTCCATGCCCTTGATGCGCGCGCTGGCCGAGGCCAGCGCCAGGCCGGCGAGTTCGGCGCCATGCGTGATGCTGCCGCGTTCGGCGACCAGCAGGAACAGCCTGAGATCGGTGAGGTCGAAGCGCATTTTTCGCTCCCGCAAATCGTGTCGTGCCGGATCAGCCTTCGTTCAGGCCGAAGGCTGGCAGCGCGATTTCCACATTGTGGGCGGCCCGGATCTCAGTCAAATCATTTGGCGTGGAGATATGCGATGACCGAAAAAGCGACAGGCCGGCGAGGGCTCGGCATTCTTGAAGGCGCGGCGATCGTGCTGGCGCTCGCGGTGGCCTCGCTTGCGATCGCGCAAGCGCATCCTGGTTCGCGGGAATGCACCGTGGCGGCGGCTTCCGCCAGCCGTGATGCCGCGCCGGCAAACCCCGATCGGGATGCCGAAGCTACGGACATGCTGTCGCATGACTGAAGCAGCCGGCGTGCCCGGGCTCATGCTGAGCGCCCATCCATGCTGAGCATCGGCGCCGTCGCCTTCATCGGTTTCGTCTTCCTCGCCGCCGGCCTGGTCAAGGGCGTCGTCGGCATGGGGCTGCCGACCGTGGCGATGGGCCTGCTGGCGGTGACCATGCCGCCGGCGCAGGCCGCTGCTCTGCTGCTGATCCCGTCGCTGGTCACCAACCTGTGGCAATTGTTCACCGGCCCGTCCTTCGGCGGCTTGTGCAAGCGGCTGTGGACGATGATGGCCGGCGTCGTCATCGGCACCGTCGCCGGCGCCGGCCTGTTGACCGGCGCGCACACGACGATCGCCTCGACCGGGCTTGGCACAGCACTGGTGCTCTATGCGCTTGTGGGCCTCGCCAAGGCCGGCTTCACCACGCCGGCGCGCCACGAAGCGTGGATGTCGCCTCTGGTCGGCGTGGCGACCGGCTTGGTCACCGGCGCTACCGGCGTCTTCGTCATTCCGGCGGTGCCTTACCTGCAATCGCTGCGGCTGGGCAGGGAAGACCTGATCCAGGCGCTCGGCCTCTCCTTCACCGTGTCGACCTTGGCCCTCGGCTTCGGCCTGGTCAGGACCGGCGCGCTGGCCTCGCCGACGGCGCAACTGGCGGGGTCGGTTCTGGCCTTGCTACCCGCGCTGGCCGGCATGTTCGTCGGCCAGGCGCTGCGCCAGAAGATGAGCGTCGAGACCTTTCGCACGGTGTTCTTCGCCGGGCTGCTGGCGCTCGGGGCCTATCTCATGCTGGAGGCCGCGCTTTAACGCCAGGCCAGCCTTGGTACGCGCAAGGATCAAGCTCTGCGCTTGCGTGCCTGCGTGACGCTCAACCATATGGCCGAGACGAGAAAATAGAAGGCGCCGAACGCGGCATAGGGGGCGATGTCGGTGATGCCGGGCGTCGCTGCGCCGATTGCCTGCTTGATGAAGAAGCCGCCGGCAAGCGCCGACTGCGCACCGCTCAGCACCATCGCCCATTGCGCGCCCGCCCGCCAACGGCGCACGCCGGTGGCAAGCTGGAACAGGCCGGAGAGAACCGCCCACGCCCCGAACACCGCCAGCACGGTGTGCAGGCCCTGTCCAAGCGCGACGACGACCGCGATGGCGGTGATCGTGCTCACCGCTGCGTTGAGCGCCTGGCTGGGATTGGCCTTCAGGCCGCCGCTGCGCTGCGCATCCACGATGTTGGCGATCGCGTCCCATAGGGGGTAGGCGACCAGGAGGAGCGCCGCGACCGGCGGCGCGCTTTTGCCAAGGGTAAAGGCCGCCGCAACCCAGGCGACCGAAAAGCCGGCCCGGATGAAATAATAGGATCTCAGCCACTGCGATGCGGCAATGCCCCCGGGCGCCTGGATGGTTTGAGTGCTCATTGGAATTTCCTGTCTTGGTGGTTGGACGGCGGTCGACCCGCTTGATCGACTGGGATCACGTCCGCTTCGGATGATTGGAAAAGCTCACGCTCGCATCTCAACTTGCGGGAATGGCTTTGATCCAAGATGAAAACAGCACATAATCACTGCGAGATGCGCTATTCTTGCTAGGGAATGTAGGGAAAACAGCCGGCCTCATCCATGATTGAATCGCCTGAAAATTTGACCATTCTTCCGGATGGAGGGCCGCGTGCCGATGTCTCCGGCGACCTTCTCTCGCATGTGCTGGCGCAGATCCGGCTTACCGGCGACGAGGTTTTTTCACGCGCGCTGGCGGAAGCGGAGCAGCTCGATCTCGACGACGGGCAGGCTCATATCGTCGTGGTGAGGTCCGGCGCGCTGCGCATGGAGAGCGAGGATCAGGCCGCTGTCGTCATCGAGGCTGGCGACCTCGTGCTGCTGCCTCGCGGTCCCGGCGCCTTGCGGCTGGTGGCGGCGCATCCGCGCGTGGAGATCGTCGTCTGCCGCTTCTGGTTTGATCCGGACAGCCTGCGCGGAATGATCTTCGCCTTGCCGCAATGCATTCACATCCAGCGTACCCAGGGGGCAGGGTGGGTCGACGGAATGTTGCCGTTCCTGATGGTCGAAACCAGCGGCGCCGAGCCAGGTGCCGCCTTGATGATTTCGCGCATCATCGATCTCATGGTCATCCGCACCTTACGCAGCTGGGTCCATGAAGGGCACGCCACGGGTTGGCTCGGCGGGCTTTCCGACGCCCGCGTCGCCCGTTCGCTGAAGGCCATCCACGAAAGGCCGCTGCAGCGATGGAGCATCAATGAACTGGCCGACAAGGCCGGCATGTCGCGTTCGAGCTTCTGCGATCGTTTCGCCGCGCTCGTCGGGCGCTCGCCACTGCGCTACCAGAATGAATGGCGCCTGGGCCTGGCCCGCGACCTCCTGGCCAGGCGGGACGCGCGGGTGGGCGAGATCGGCTTGCGCATCGGCTACGAGTCCGAGGCCGCCTTCAGCCGCGCCTACAAGCAGCTTTTCGGGCATTCGCCACGGGTTGAATATGCCTTGGCGAATGAAGCCGGCAAGCATCCCTGACCGGCGGCGCCGTTCTCAAAATAGCGAGGTGCGGGACCAGCCGCTACCGCACCACCAGCACCGGGATCTCGGTATAGGACAGCACTTCCGCCGTCTGGCTGCCCAGAAGCAGCCTGCCGAGGCCCCTGCGGCCATGCGAGGCCATGACGATCAGGTCGCAGCCTTGCGCCTTGGACAGCTCCAGGATCGCTTCGGCGGGTCGTTTGTCCTCGACATGGACCAGTTTGGCGGAGACGCCGGCGGCATCGGCGGATGCCTTGCATTTGTCGAGCACTTGCTTGCCGTAGCGGCGCGATTCTTCCTGGTAGACGGCCAGTTCATCGCCGGCCGCGTAACCGGCCATGGCGCCGCCCCAGGCGAAGATCGGGAATTGTTCCGAAACGGTGACGAAGGTGACGGCGGCGCCGAGATCCTTGGCCAGAGTGAGGCCCTGGGCGACGCCCTTGTCGGCCAGTTCCGAGCCGTCGGTGGCGATGAGCAGATGTTTGTACATGATGGTGTTGCCTGTCGTGCCTGAGGACTACCCAATAGAGATAGTGATGCCCCCGCGCCCATTCATTGAGCCAATGCGGCGGGGATCAGGGCCAGCGGGTGGCTTGATATACAGGGCTTGGCGTCTGGGGCGGTCAATCGTTGGCGTCGGCGCCGCCCCTCATTGGCCTGCCGGGCATTTCTCCCCGTAAACGGGGAGAAAGAAGCCGCCGCAACGCCGGCGCGTACTTGCGCTGGCGAAATCATCCGACACGGCATGGTGAGGGGCGGCGCCAACCTGTCGAGAAGAGGCACGCCGCGCATTCGCTAACCGGATTCCCCTTTGCGGAATCGTCCTCTAAGGTGCCGACGACATCGAAAGGCATCCCATGAGCAGCGCGTTTCCCCAAATCCATCTGGTCCGGCATGGCGAGACGGCGTGGAGCCTTTCGGGCCAGCATACCGGCCGCACCGACATGCCGTTGACGCCGGCTGGCGAGGCGGCGGCGCGCGGTCTCGCGGACCGGCTGAAAGGCCTGTCGGTTTCCCAGGTGTGGTCGAGCCCCTCGCAGCGCGCCTACAACACCAGCGTGCTGTCCGGCTTTGGCGCGACAAGCCTCAAGCTGGACGATCTGCAGGAGTGGGATTACGGCGCCTATGAAGGGCGCACGACGAAAGAAATCCTGGCCGGGCGGCCGGGCTGGAACGTGTTCCGCGACGGCTGCCCGCAAGGCGAGATGGCGGCCGATGTCGGCGCCCGCGCCGACAGGATCATCGAGCGCCTGCGCCAGGCCAATGCCGACATACTGATCTTCTCCAGCGCGCATTTCCTGCGCGTGCTGACCGCCCGCTGGCTCGGCCTGCCGCCCGAAGGCGGCGCGCTCTTCGTGCTCGACACTGCCAGCATCAGCGTGCTGGGTTACGAGCACGATCTGACCGAGCCAGTCGTGCGCAAGTGGAACGGGAAGTAGGGCTGGCCACATCAACCAGATGCGGCAACGCCTATCGTTTTCGTCATGTATGGGCGGAGCAGGAGCGAAGCTCCGTCGCGTAGACCCGAGGATCCATGCCGGGACTCCGGTGCGTCGCCACGGTCCTGAATTCTGCTCCGCTGCACTCGATGGCGAAGGTCGCGGCATGGATCCCAGCGTCTCCGCGACGCCGCTTTCGCGGCTGCTCCGCCCTGGGATGACGAACGCGGGGAGGTCTCGGCTAATTCCGGATGCTGGGCTGCCCTCTACCTCTCGAATTTCCGGATCGCCTCCGCCGACACCGGCGTGAAGAAATTCACCAGATTGCCGTCGGGGTCGCGGAACAAAAGCGAGCGGTTGCCCCAGGGCATGGTGGTCGGCTCCTGCACGGTCGTCTTCTTGATGAGGTCCGACAGCCGGGCAAATTCTGCATCGACGTCGCCGACGCGGAATTCGAGGATGGCGGTGTGGTTGTCGGCGGGGCGGGCGATGTCGCCGCCGAACAGCATCAGGGTGCGTGTGCCGCCGATCGCCAGGGTGCAGGCCGGCGTCGCCAGTTCGGCGAAATCTTCCGTGTACACCGTCACCGGCATGCCGGTGATCTCCCCGTAGAAGCGCACGAGGCGCTGGACGTCCGACGTTATGATGCGGACAGAGACGAAATTCATCGCATTGGCTCCTTGGTCGCTGAAGCCGCTAGCGGGCTTCCCAGCCGATGCATAGACCAGGCCTCCTGACAGCTTTCTGTCAGGAGAGAGGGAGCGGCGGTTATGCTTCGGACCTGACCGGCGCCTGGACAGCGGGAGGGGAGAAATCATCGGCAGGCGACAACGTGTTGTAATCGGCAATCTGTTCTTGGCGCATTTCATGGGCTTAAGAATTTCGTGGCGTTGTTTCGAGATAAATACTTCATTTCGTCCGGTATGAGTATTGAGAATGGCGATCTCCGAGGGCTTTCATCGATTTTATTCTGATAACCATGAATTGATTGGCATGGCTGTTTCCGTGATTTGTTGCTTGCTCCGAGCTGTCATAAAATCGTCGGCCGGAGAGTTCCTGAACCGGGGGGAGACAATATGAGGCGCCGCGCGACACCTATCATGACGGGGCTGGTACTTCTGGGGCTGGCGGTCAGTCCCGCGGCTGCTTCCAACCGGACGTTCACCTACCAAAAGACAGCGCTTTCGGGCCGTGATGTCTATTTCTTCGGCGGGGCGAGCCTGAACGTGGATTGTTCCAGCGAGGGCAGGGACGATGTGAGGGTGGTCTCGGGTCCAAGCCACGGAAATGTAAAACTCGTCCATGACAAGGTATTCACGCATTACAACAAGTCGAACGACCGGGCAAAATGCAATTCCCGCAAGGTGAATGGCATCAAGGCGCTCTACAGGTCGAGCCCCAGCTTCAAGGGCTGGGATCAGGTGACGATCTCGGTCCACACCTATGACGGCAACGCCTTTAAATATGTCACCAACATCAAGGTGGAGTAGCAGGCTTTCCGTCGCAAGGGCTGCGGAGGCCCGCCAATATCCGCCCGCATGCCGTGGCGGGCGGCAAATCGTTCAGCCAGAAGGATCGTTGAAATGAAGCGTCGAACGACAAGTTTGGTAACGGCATTGGCGATTCTGGGCTGCGCGGCCTGGCCGGCGGCGGCGTCGAGCTACGAAAAATCGGCGCTCTCCGGACAGGAGATCTATATTTTCAGGAATGTCAGCCTGAATGCCGACTGTTCGAGCGCGGGCGCCAACGATGTCCGGATCATCGCGGGTCCAAGCCACGGCACGGTCAGGCTCGTCCACGCCAAGATCTACGCCGGTTTTGCCAAATCGAACGACCGTTGGAAATGCAACGCGCACAAGGTTGACGGCATCAAGGGGCTTTATCGGTCGAAGCCCGGATACAAGGGTCGCGACCAGGTTACGTTTTCGGTCCACACCTATATGGGCGACGCTCACCAGGCCGTGGTGAGCATCAACGTCGAATAGAAACTTAGACGCCCGTTCACTGCGCCAGCAACGCCAGCTCCTCCGCCGTCAGATGCCGTGCGGCACCCTTGGCGAGATCGCCCAGCGGCAAGCCGCCGATGGCGATGCGGATGAGGCGCTTGACCTCGATGTCGTGGGCGGCGAGCAGGCGGCGGATGTGGCGGTTCTTGCCTTCGTCGAGCACGATCTTCAGCCAGGCGGTGCGGCCGCCGCTGCGCAAAAGCCCGATCGAGTTTGCCGCCAGGGTCTCGCCATCGACGGTGACGCCGGCGCGGAGCTTGCCCAGCATGACGTCATCCGGCACCGTGGCGACCTGCACGTGATAGGTCTTGGGCAGATGCGAGGCCGGGTCCATCAGCCGGTTGGCGAAATGGGTGTCGTTGGTCATCAACAGCAGCCCTTCGCTCGCCTTGTCGAGGCGGCCGACCGGCGAGACATAGGGCAAATCGAGCCCTTCGAGACAGGCGTAGACGGTGTCGCGCTGTTGCGGGTCGTCGCGGGTGGTGACCAGCCCGCGCGGCTTGTTCAGCATCAGATAGACCTTGCGCTCGGCAACGACCGCGTCGCCGTCGACGACGATGCGGTCGCGGTTCATGTCGACGCGCAACGCCGCATCGCGCACCACCTTGCCGCCGACCCGCACGCGGCCCGCCGCGATCAGCACTTGCGCCTGCGTGCGCGAGCACAGACCGAGTTTCGACAGCGCGCGGTTCAGGCTGACGCCGGGAGGCCCGGCGGCGCGTGGCTTGCCGGGGGGCGGCCGGCCGGGCGGTGGTGATCGTGCTGCCATGGTTTTGCCGATGATCCCTTCCAGGCGACAGATGCCATGGAGAAAGCGGGCACCGCAAGCCACGCCTCCATGCGGCTGGAGGCTCCGTCCGAGCGATGAATCGTCAAGCACCGGGTTGAACTTTTCAAGCCGGGACTGATATTCGCTAGATCGGGTCTGATAGGGGCGGGCAGACTATTTGGGAATTGGTGCGGGCCAGACGGAATCCTTGGAGACGCTGACAATACCGGTCGCGGAACTGGCGAGGGCCGATCGCGACCGGATGTTTGCTCTCTACGAGACCTATTACGAAGCGATCGATCGCGGGCTTTTCGAGCGTGATCTGTCCGAGAAGGACGCCGTCGTGCTGACCCGTCTCGGCCGCGAGATCGTCGGCTTCTCGACCTATCTCGTGCGCCAACAGGCGATCGGCGACGAGACGGTGCATTACCTGTTCTCCGGGGATACCGTCCTTCACGCCTCGCTTTGGGGCAATCCCGTGCTGCTGAAAGGTTTTTTCCGCGCGGCGGGCGCGGCCAAGGCCAAGGTCGACGGCCGGCTGTTCTGGTTCCCCATCATCAAGGGACACCGCACGTTTCGCATCCTGCCCGATTTCTTTCGCAAGTTCGTTCCGGCCATCGAAGGCCAGGGAGCGTCCTGCCTGCTGGCAATCCGCGATGCGATAGCGTCCGCCCGCTACGGCGATTATTTCGATCCTTCGACCGGGCTCATCGATTTCGGTCCATCGCAAGGCCATCTTCGGGAACAATGGGCGGACGCCAGGCAAACGGCGGCCCACAATCCCCTGGCGGCCTTTTTCGTCAGAGCCAACCCCGACCATTCCAGAGGTGTCGAACTCGCCTGCCTGACCGAGTTCGAGACCGGCAATCTGAAGCGTTATGGCGCCACGAGCTTTGCAGAGGGGCTGGGCGATGGCCGCTGACGCCTGGGCTCGGATCGCCGGCGCGACCGCTGCCGTCGAGGCAGGCTTTCGGGCGCGGCTCGGCCATGTCGAGGCAACGCAGCGTGATCTGCTGCGGCGGCTGATCGAGGCCAATGCCGGGACGGAGTTCGGCCGCGACCATGGTTTCGCCAGCGCCACGTCGGCCGAGGCGTTTCGCGATCTGGTTCCGATCGCCGACTACGAGGCGTTGCTGCCTTACATCAAGCGCACGATCGACGGCGCCGGCAATGTGCTGACGGCCGAGCCGGTCCGCTTCCTGGAGCAAACCGGCGGCAGTTCCGGCGGCTCTAAATACATCCCCTATACCGATAGCGGCCTGCGCGCGTTCACCGACTGCCTCTATCCCTGGCTGGCGGACCTGATCCGCCGCCGGCCGGGCGTGGCGCAAGGGCATGGCTATTTCGCGCTGAGCCCCGTCGGCCGTGGAGCCGACGAACGCGTCGGCGCCCACAGGCTGGGCAGTCCGGTGCCTTTTGCCTATTTCGGTGCCTTGCGCGACAGCCTCATCGAATTGTCGGCAGTGCCGATGGAACTGAGGCTACTCGGCGACTTCGCCAGCTGGCAAAGGCAGACCTGCCTGCACCTGCTGGCCGCCGACGACCTCAGCCTGATCTGGGTCTGGAGCCCGACCTATCTGACCGAGATCCTGCGCGCCATGCGGCGCGATGCGGCGAGCCTGCTGCCGGAGCTTGGCGAGAGGCTTGGCGCCACGCAGCCGGCCGCCACGGTGAGCCGCCGCATCGCCGTTCTGGAGGCAGCCCTCGGCGGGGCCGGTGCCGGCCTGTCGGCGATCTGGCCTCGGCTCGATACGATCAGCTGCTGGACCGATGCCTCGAGCCAAGGCTTCGCCGCCGAATTGCAGGCGCAATTTCCCCAGGCCTTCCTCCAGCCGAAAGGCCTGATGTCCACCGAGGCGGCGGTGTCGTTTCCCCATGGCGATGGTCCCGGCTCGATCCTGGCATCGCAAAGCGGATTCTTCGAATTTATCGACGACGACGGCGCCGGCCGTTTCGCCTGGCAGCTCGAGCTTGGCCGCTGCTACCGGCTGATCGTCACCACCGGCTCGGGGCTTTATCGTTACGACACGCAAGACGTGGTCGAGGTCCGTGGCTTCACCGGCGACACGCCGCGCCTGCGCTTCATTGGCCGGGCAGGCATGGTGTCGGATCTCTGCGGCGAGAAACTCACCGAAGCCTTCGTCGCGCGCTCTCTGGCCGAAGCTGGGTTCGATCCCCGCACCTATGCTCTGCTGGCGGCGGTCGCGGCGCCGCATCCGCACTACCAGCTTTTCGTCGAATCCAGGCGAGCCCCGGGCACGGTCGCGCCGCCGGGGTCAGCCGTCGAGCGCAAGCTGATGGCCAATCCGCAATATGAATATGCGCGCCGCATCGGCCAGTTGGGCGCGTTGCGGACGATCGCGGTCGATGATCTCTATGGCCGGCTGAAGCGCCACCGCCTGAAAGGCGGCACGAGCATTGCCGGCATGAAAGCGCCGATCCTGCTCGGGCAATCGGATGAGGCGCTGCTTGCGGCCCTCAATGCCGGTGAAGCGGGGGTTTAGGATGATGCGTCATCCCTTTGGACCGGAATCGGAATTTGCCCTGGCGGCCGACGAGGAGGGGGCCAGCCTTTTCCGCTCAGGCCGTCAGGCGCAAGGTCAGCGCGTCCAGGCCACGGATGGAGGAATTGTCCATCCATTGCCAGCCGACAGGCTCGATGGTTTTCCAGCGGGCGAGCGCGGCTTCCAGCACCGCATGGCCCTCTATCTCGGCCAGCGCCCTGCCGATGCAGACATGCGCGCCACGGCCAAAAGCCAGATTCTGCCTGCCGGCGCGGCCAAGGTCGAAACGCGATGCATCGGCAAACTGGGCGGGATCGCGATTGGCGGCGCCGACCAGCAGCACCACCAGCCGGTCCTTGCCGATCTCGCGGCCGCCAAGGACCACGGGCTCGAGCGGCCAGCGGCAGATCTTCTGCACCGGGCTTTCCAGCCGCAGCGTTTCGGCAACCGCATTGGCGGCGAGCCGGCGGTCGGCGCGCAGCGCCGTCCATTGGTCGGGCCGGTGGGCAAGATGGAACAGCATATTGCCGATGAGATGCACCGTGGTCTCATGGCCGGCAAAGGCCAGGAAGGCTATGTTGCGGCCGGCGGCCGTCAGCCCCAGCGCGTCGGCCAGAGCCGGCAGGCCCGCCAGCAGCGGCGGCAGGTCTGCGGCGGCGAGCAGATGGCGCAGATGCTCCACGAAATAACCGGACATCTCGTCGGCTGGATTGGCGCCATCGCCAAAGGCATCGTCGAAGCCGGTGTCGAGCATGGTGCGGATCGCAACCGACCAGGCCCGGATCAGCGGCATGTCCTCATCCGGCACGCCAAGCAGGCGGCCGATGATGCGTTCGGGGACGGCGCGCGTGAAGGCGGCGACGACATCGACCGCATCCGACAGGCCGGCATCGCCGACGAATTCGTCGACCGCTTGCGCGACCACCGGGCGCAGGGCGGCCATGCCCTTGCCGACAAAGGGCTGTTGCAAGGCCTGGCGCAGCGCGGCGTGGGCGCTGCCTTCCTGGTAGATCAGCCAGTCGCGTATCGCCGAATCTGGCTGCGCCGCTTCGCTGCCCGGCGGCACATGCGAGAGCTTGCGGTCGGCAAGACTGTTGGAGACCAGATCGTAGCCGGTGACATAGACATCGCCCCAAGGCGCCTGCCAGACGGGCGCTTGCCGGCGCATTTCATCATGGATGGCATAGGTGTCGGCGGCGCCCTCGAAGGCGCCGGCGCGAACCCCTTGCCAGGGATGTTCGACTGCCTCGGAGGGCCCGGTATGCATCGCTTTTCGAAAAACCCCACCTTGCCGGCCAAATCAGGCACGCGTCCGCAAACCGATAACCGGCCATGACCACCGATCAAGGGCCGATCTACTATTTCTGCACGCGCCAACACGCTTACACGATGGGCGTGCTGCTTGGCTATTACGACCATGGGCTTGGCGAACAGGTGCGGATCATTCCCTATGAGCATGTCGCGAGGCTGGGGCCGGTCGCGCCCGGCACCTTCATCTTCACCGATTTCGAACGGCTGTCCGCCGCTCAATCGCAGGCGGCGATTTCGCTGCACGGGCGCATCCGCTCCCGCAATCCCGACCTGTTGCTGCTCAACGATCCGGCGATCGTGCCCGGCCGGTTCGACTTGCTGAAACGGCTGAAGGCCGCCGGCCTCAACCATTTCGACGTGCATCGCCTGGAGGAGCGCAAGGCAATCCGTCGCTTTCCGGTCTTCGTGCGCTGGGAGAGCCAGCATGAGTTGCCGTTGACCGGACTGGTCGACAGCGCGGAGGCCCTCGATCGGGCCATCGCCGGCCTGCCGGCGCGTATCCGCCGCGACCCGGACCTGATGATCGTCGAATATGGCGCGGCACCTTCGGCCGATGGACGGTTTCGCAAATATTCGGCCTACAAGGTCGGACCGACGGTCTATCCGCAGCACTGCTTCATCAATGAAAGCTGGTACATCAAGTTTCCAAGCACCCGCTTCAGCGAGGCGGACAGGGCCGAGAGCCGCGCCTATGTGGCCGAGAGTCCGCATGCCGAGCAGATCGAGCGTGTCTTCGCACTGGCCGGCATCGACTATGGCCGCATCGACTACGGCATCGTCGACGGCCAGGTCCAGACCTTCGAGATCAACAACAATCCCACGGTCCTGGCGCGTCCGCCCGGTTGGGAGGCAGGCGCCGACTACAGCCGCTACGCCGCCATGCACGCCCAGGCGCTGCGCGGCATCATGCGGCCGGCTTCCGGCCTCAGTCTTGTGCTCGGCGACGGCACGATGAGCGTCGATGCCGCCCATGCCGACGCCATGCAGGCGGTGCGTCGGCGCATTGCGGGGTTTTCGCTCAGGCGGCGCCTGTCGCTGCGGGCGCTGAAAAAGCGGCTGGCGCGTCTGTTGGGATGATTGCCGGGGGTGTTTCGCCCCCGGCAATAAATGCGTTCTGGCCGAGCAGGCTCTGCCCGGCCGGGTCGTTCTCAGGCCGCCTTGGCCTCGCCGCCGATGCCGTCCAGAACCTCGATCGCGTCGGCCGGCAGCTTTAGCTCCGCCGCCGCCAGGTTCTCGCGGAGATGGCCGACCGACGAGGTGCCGGGGATGAGCAGGATGTTGGGCGCGCGCTGCAACAGCCAGGCGAGCGCCACCTGCATCGGCGTCGCGCCGAGCTTTTGCGCGGCGTCGGCGAGCGTGCTCGACTGCAGCGGCGTGAAACCGCCGAGCGGGAAGAACGGCACATAGGCGATGCCATCGGCGGCAAGCTCGTCGATCAGCGCATCATCCTGGCGATGCGCGATGTTGTACTGGTTCTGTACGCAGACGATGTCGACCTTGCCGCGCCCCTGCGCGATCTGCTTGCGGGTGACATTGCTCAGGCCGATATGGCGCACAAGGCCCTGGCGCTGCAGTTCGGCGAGCGTGTCGAGCTGCGGCTCGAGCGATCCTTCGGCGGGTCCGTGGATGCCATGCATGGAGCGCAGGTTCACGACCTCGAGCACGTCGAGCCCGAGATTGCGCAGATTGTCGTGCACGGCCTGCGTCAGTTCCTGGGGCGACATTGCCGGGATCCACGATGCGTCCGCGCCGCGCCGGGCGCTGATCTTGGTGACGATGGTGAGGTTGGCGGGGTAGGGATGCAGCGCCTCGCGGATGATCTGGTTGGTGACGTGGGGGCCGTAGAAATCCGACGTGTCGATGTGGTCGACGCCGCTGGCGACGGCTTCGCGCAGCACGGCGAGCGCGGCGTCGCGGTCCTTCGGCGGACCGAAGACGCCGGGTCCGGCCAATTGCATGGCGCCGTAGCCGAGACGTTTTACGGTGCGGTCGCCGAGCCTGAAGCTTCCGGCCTTGCTGATGTCGGTCATGGTGTCGTCTCCTTTGGATCAGCCAGATATAGACAACGCGCGCCTGCACGATAATATGATGTAATCGGCACAGCCTGTGCGGAAAGGCGAACAATGGCGGCGGATCTGGGCGACCTCCAGGCATTCATGGCGGTGGCGCGCGCCGGCGGCTTTCGCGAGGCGGCCCGGGTGGGAAGCGTCAGCGCCTCCAGCCTGTCGGAGACGGTGCGGCGGCTGGAGGGCGAACTCGGCGTGCGGCTCCTCAACCGCACGACGCGCAGCGTGGCGCCGACCGAGGCCGGCGCGCGGCTGCTCGAACGGCTCGGCCCGGCGCTCGGCGAGGTCGAGGCGGCGCTCGACGTGGTCAATGGCTTTCGCGGCCGCCCGGCCGGCACGCTGCGGCTCAACGTGCCTGTCGTGGCCGCCAAACTGGTGCTGCCGCGCCTCTTGCCGCCCTTCCTCGCCGCCTATCCCGAAATTCGGCTGGAAGTGACCGCCGAGGACAGTTTCGTCGACATATTGGCCAGCGGCTGCGACGCCGGCATCCGCTATGATGAGCGGCTGGAGCAGGACATGATCGCCGTGCCGATCGGCCCGCGCCGGCAGCGCTTCGCCACCGCCGCCGCAACGGCCTATCTCGACCGGCACGGCCGGCCCGAGCACCCGCGCGAACTGCTCGACCATGCCTGCCTGCGCGGCCGCTTCGCCAGCGGCTTCACGCCGCCCTGGGAGTTCGAACGCGACGGCGAGGTGGTGAGCGTCGAGCCGACCGGGCCGCTGCTGGTCAGCACCGGCACGGCAATGGCGCTCGCGCTCGAGGTGGCGGTCGCCGGCGGCGGTATCGTCTCGCTGTTCGAGGACTGGCTGCGCCCCTATTTCGACGATGGCCGGCTGGAGCCGGTGCTGGAGCCCTGGTGGCAGGAATTTTCAGGCCCGTTCCTCTACTATCCAGGCCGCCGCCTGACGCCGGCGCCGCTGCGCGCCTTCATCGATTTTGTCGGCGGGATGCGGTGGTGAGGGGTTCCAGCTGAGCCAACGCGGCCTCCGGCAGCGCCGCCTTGCGCCCGCATTCGAACAATCCAAACGCGGTCTGTAACGGTTTGTTGTCTTGCCCGACGTATCAGAAGGGCGGTTTCGCCAACGCCGGATGCACCTTCAAGAGGCAAAATGAAGGGGGACGCGTAAGAAAATGGGTTCGCCCTGGTCCGAATTGCTGGCCAACCTGGCGGTCGTCGCGATGTTCGTTTCGGTCTGGATCCACACCCATGTGTGGCTGGATCGCTGGGCGCCCGCCGTAAAGGCGGCGGCCTTCGGCCTGCTGATGGGCGTCGGCGCCATCATTCTGATGCTGACGCCCATGCAGTTGCAGCCGGGCGTGCTCGCCGATCTCCGGGCGACGATGATTGCCGTTGCCGGCTTCTTCGGCGGTCCTGTGGCCGGCATCGTCGCCGGGATCATGGCCGGCGCGTTCCGAACCTTCGAAGGCGGCATCGGCGCCTTCGCCGGCGCGGTGGGGATCGCGGCCGCCATGCTGGTCGGCATTGCCGGCAACCTTGCCCTGCGGGGGCGCCGGCCCACCATGATCGACATCATGATCCTCGGCGCGGCGGCAGCGGCGGCGTCGCTGCTTGGCCTCAGCGTCCTGCCGCGGGATGTGCTGCAAATGGTCCTGCCGAAGGTGGCGCTGCCTTCCTCCCTGCTCATCTTCGTCTCGGTGGTACTGTCGGGGCTGACGCTTTACCAGGAGCGGCGCCGTCTCGAAGCGCTGCAGTCGCGGCGCATCTACAAGGCGGTGGTGGAGACGCTGCCCGATTGCCTCAACGTCAAGGACCTCGACGGGCGCTTCATCGCGGCCAATCCGGCAACGGCCGCGCTGATGCATGCGCCCGACGCCAAGGCGCTGACCGGCAAGACCGATTTCGATTTCTATCCGCGCGAAACGGCGCGGGGATTTCGCGAGGACGAGCTTGCCGTGCTGGCCTCGGGCGCCTCCTCCACCATCGAACAGCGTGTTCATCACGAGGACGGCACCGATGGCTGGCTGGCGACCCTGAAGGCGCCGTTTCGCGACAGGAGCGGGGCCGTGGTCGGCCTGATCACGCACAATCGCGACATCACCGCGCGCAAGCAGCTGGAGACCGAACTGGCGGAAAGCCAGGCCAGGCTCGGAGACGCGCTGACGCACATGGCCGATGGCCTGGTGATGTTCGACCCGGACGGCAAGATGGTGCTCTGCAACGCCCGCTACAGCGCCATGTTTCCGAAGACGGCAGAACTGAGGGTGCCCGGCGCCGATTACCGCGACATACTGCGCGCCTCGGCGGCGCGCGGCGAGGGAACAACACCGCCTGGCGCCGTCGAGGAATGGATCGCCGGCATCATGGCCGCGCAGAAGCTTGTCAGCCACCGCCAGATCCGGCTCGCCGACGGACGCTGGCTCGACGTGCGCACCCGCCCGACCGGCGACGGCGGAAGCCTCAGCGTGTTTTCCGACATTACCGAGACCAAGCAGGTCGAGGCCGAACTGATGGCCGCCAATGAGAAGCTGAACCTTCTGGCGCATCGCGACGGCCTGACCGAACTGTTGACGCGCCGCGCTTTCGACGAAGCGCTGGCGCGCGAATTCGCCCGCGCCAGCCGCAACGCGATGCCGCTCAGCCTGCTCATCATCGATGTCGACTGGTTCAAGCGTTTCAACGACCATTACGGCCATCCGGCGGGCGACGAATGCCTGCGCGCCGTCAGCCGCTGCATCGAGGCGGCCGCCCGCCGGCCGGCGGACGCCGCCGCCCGCTATGGCGGCGAGGAATTCGCGCTCATCCTGCCCGAGACAGACGCACGGGGCGCCTTCGTCATCGCCGAAAAGCTCAGGAGCAAGGTGCGCGACCTGGCCGTGGCGCATGCCGGAAGCGAGAAAGGCATCGTCACCGTCAGCATCGGTGTCGGCACATTCGAGGCGGGCGCCGCCGCGATGGAGATTGCCGATCTGCTGCGGCGCGCCGACGAGGCGCTCTACGGCGCCAAGGCCGCCGGGCGCGACCGGGTGCATGGCTGGCGTCCGCATCTCAGCGATCAACGCTCGGCGGGTTCTCGCAAGACGTGAGCCTCGCCGTACCGCAGGGCTAAGCGTTGCGGGGAAAATTCGATCGAGGATGATCTGGCTGACGAAGCCTCTCGGCTTCAGCCGGATCCATCTAAATCCGTACTGGCGGGATCGAGCTTTACAAGGCGGGCTCTTGCTTCGCCGACGCGTTGTTGCGCGGTTCTTATCCTGTCGCAAAGCCTCAGATTGATACCGACACCACAGTCCTCGTCCAGCATCGCGTTTGCCCGCTCAAGGGCGAGTTCCGCCCGGTTGAGGCGCTGCCTCGCCGTGGCCAGTTCCAAGGTCAGAAGTTCCATTACTCCGCTTCCGTGGTTGCGGTCCCTTCGAGTGGGAAACCGCTGCCGGTCGTTTTGGTTCCGGGGCGGATCGCCAAGCTGCACGGGCGCGTCGGCCCCGCCTTGCCGAAGCCGCCGCGTTTCGTGGAATGCGAAGGTTTTGGCTACGTCATTGTTTATTGACCCCGACGGCGACAGGCGTATTTTGCCCAAGCCGTCCGCAACTCCAGGCACGCTGACGCTTGGGAGCATCATCCTGCTTCCGCCAAATTCCAGGAGGAAGGTGTGAGTAGGCTGTTACGGACGCGCAAGGGCGAATACCTCGATCACCGACTGGAGTGTCCGTTCTGCGGCACCATTCGCCTGAACATCCCGGCCGATGCGCAACCGTCGACCCGGATCAGTTGCGCGGAGTGCGGCAGGTATCTCGGGATATGGGACGAGCTGCAGACCGACTTCGAACTCCAGGGCGGTAACGATGGCGTGTTCCGTCTCGACCAAGGGCGCATCCAGAAGCTCGACTAGCCGCCGTGTCTTCACGGGCCTGTCTTCTCACGCCTCTCTTGTCACGCCTGCCTCTCTTGGCGGTGTCAGGACGGCCTTGGGTGGGCCAGGCTGGCGTCGAAGGTGGCCGGCAGCACAGGTGTGTCACCGCGTCCGGTCGAGGCCGTCGTCATCGTGTCGACGGGCACGATAATGACCATGCGGGCATGCTGCTCCGGCCACAATGGCTTGCCGAAAAGGAAGAACGTGCTGGCGAGGAAACAGACCAGCAAGAGGATGGCCAAGGTGTTGGCGACGATCTCACCAAGTTGCATTTACGTGTCCTCCAAATCGCCCGCCTGGTAGCGCAACGAGCATCGGCGGCCGATGTTCGGCATATGGGACCAATGCGCCGACGGTTGGGACTTCAGTCCCAATTGCAGCTGCGGCGATAAAGCCGCAACCTGCCGGCGCACCGGCCGAGCCTCCATCAAGCGGGGTAGCCGGCGCACAGCCCGGCCTGCTCGCCAACGTGCCGAACCTTCCGCCAAAGCGGGCCGGGCTTCCCGCCATGAGAACATCACCAGCGGACCGCGATTTCCACGGGCAGGGGCGAGCGTTGGTTGCGCAACGAAGACAAGGCCCGATCGGCGGGCTGGCGGAAAGCACGCCGGAACCGGCCCCCTTGCTCGGCGGCGAGAAAGGCGCGGTTCTCGTTCCTCTGGCGGCCAGCCAGCGTGGTCAGGTTGGGGTTGTGTGACCGGATCTGACGTCTCATCGCCTCAGCCTCCCGCAATGAAGGCAGCTACCAGCTCAACGTAAAGCTGACGAGCAAAACGGCGACCAGGGCCGATAGCGGGACCGCCATCAACAGCGCCGCCTCGATCAGTTTGGTTTCCTTGTCGCTGAACATCACGATCTCCTGCCGTCTTGGCCCCGGCGGCGGAATTCAGGGTTCGCCCGCCACCCGGAAGCAACGAGCGAACCCTATTGGCGCAGGAAGGGACGGAGCTGCGCCAATGCCTGAACTTGCAGTCGACAACGAGCGCAAAAGGTGGCTGTTCCCGGCGGCGGCGCCGATAGGACCATTGCCTTTCTTGATCGGCCTTAAGTCCTGGGTGATGCCGGACCGAAGCCCGACCCTGGAACGTTCGACCCGGGCTGAAGTTCGATTCCCAGCCCGGCGACAATTCCGTGCCGTGCGAATTCCAGATGGAGGATCTCATGAAGAAGAATCTTGCCGCCCTGGCAGCGGTCCTGTTGCTCAGCGGTGTCGGCGCCGCCGCCGCCGAGGACATCGTCATCCAGCCCGAGCAGGAAACGGTGATCAAGGAGTACGTGCATAAGCAGCCGCTGGCTTCGGTCAAGGTTCCCGGCGTGGAACTCAATGTCGGCACGGCGTTGCCCGACACCGTCGAGCTGCACGAAGTCCCCAACGTCAAGTATCGCTACACCGTCGTCGACGACCGGACCGTGATCGTGGATCCAAGCACCCGCAAGATCATCAAGATCATCCAGTAACATCGCCTGGCCCGCCACCGGAGCGGTGGCGGGCCGGCTACTCAGGCGTTCCCCGGAAATCAGAATTTGCGCGGGTCGATGCCCTTGGTGCCCGGCCCGTAAGGGCTCGGATAAATCTCACCGATGGTCATCAGTTCGATCTCGCCATCGAGGGTCGAGCCGATGATCCTGACCTCGGGATCGTCGCAACAGAACTCCCAGATCACCTGCCTGCATTCGGCGCACGGCACGCCGGAATAGGGGCCGTGGCAGACGATGGCCTCGATCTGGCGTTCGCCGGCCGCGGCCATCTGCATCACCGCGTTGCGCTCGGCATGCACCGATTGCTGGAGGGTGACGATTTCGACATTGCAGGCGGAAAACAGCCGGCCCGAAGCGGTGCGCACGGCCGAGCCGACCTTGTGGTTGGAGTAGGGCGTGTAGGCCTTGTCGCGGGCCTGCGCCGCCGCTGTGACGAGCGCCTGGTCGGCGCTCGAAAGTTGGTCGAAGCTTGTCTTGCGCATCGGTCTCTCCGTATCCGGGCTCCATCCCGAATTGATTTAGGATGAAGCTTTATCGCATTGCTTTTTCTTGATCTTCGCCGTCACGCCGGCTGCCGTTGCGACCGGGTGACGAGCCCGGCGACGAAGGGGACGAGCGAGAGCAGGAAGCCGATCAGCGAGGCGGGAATGCCGCCCGGCTCGCCCATCAGCACCAGGATCGCGGTCGAGCCGGCGCCCAGTACGATGGTCGTCAGCATCGACCAGGAGGGAATGCGCCAGCCGAAGGTGGCCGACAGCACCGGCAAGAGCAGGCCCGGCACATAGACCGAGAAACCAAGCATCAGGATGGTGACGATGCCCGGCACCGAGAGCGCCACGACCAGCGCCACGAGGCCGAGCACGAGCAGCAGGATGCGGCTGGTCCACAGCCTCTCCCTGTCGCTGGCACCGGGGCGCATGCGCGAGATCACATCGCGCTGCAGCGTGGTGGCGGTGATGAGCAGCGTGGTGCTCGCCGTCGACATCGCCACCGCCAGGAAGGCTGCGACCAGCACGCCGATGACGCCATGCGGCAGTAGCTGCACCATCAGGTCGGGCATGGCGTTGACCGGGTTGGCGCCGGCCGGCAGCAGCGCCTTGGCGGCGACGCCGAGGAAGGTGAGGACGACGCCGAAGATCGCCATGATGACGAAGCCGTTGATCAAGCCCTTGCGCGCGGTGTCCGGCGAGTTGGCGGAAAAGACGCGCTGGAAGCCGATCGTGTCGATAAAGCCGGCGGGCAGGAGCAGGAACCAGACGAACAGCGTCGCCGGCGGCACGTTGGCGAACAGATTGTAGAAGCCCGGAATGTCCTTCGTCGCCTCGTAGATGCGCGGCACGCCGGGTCCGAAGATGACGTAGAGCGGCGCCACGACGCCGATGATGACGAGGAAGATGACGGCCTGCAATACGTCGGTCGCCACCACGGCGAGGAAGCCGCCGAGCATGGTGTAGACGATGACGACGAGGAAGGCGACGATGGCGCCGGTCCTGGGATCCATGCCCGAGAACAGGGTGAACACCATGGAGATGCCGAACACCTGCGCGGCCGCCCAGGCGAGATAGTTCCAGCTCGTCACCAGCGAGGCGGCGACGCGCACCGAGCCCGGATAATCCTGCGCGACGATGTCGGGCGTCGTCACATGCATGCGCTGGCGTACGATTTTCGCCAGGAAGATGCCCATCAGCAGCAGGCCGATCGGGAAGGTGTACCACCACCACGCACCCGCTATGCCGTAGCGGACGACCATTTCGGGCGTGCCGAACAGACCGGCAAGCCCGGTCCAGGAGGCGAAGGCCGAGATGGTCAGCCAGAGCGGCCCCATGCGCCGGCCGGCGACGATGTAGTCTTCCTCGGTCCTGATCGAGCGGGCGAAGTAGAGCCCGATGCCGGTGACCGCCACGAGATAGACGGCGACGACCGCAATATCCAGATTTCCCATTTTGTACCCCTTCACATGCGAAGCCGATGGCGCGCCAGATTCCTTGGCGCGCGTGCTGTCCTGTCCGTTGTCCCTCTTGGCGGGGCTTGACGACCCTCTGCAAGATTTGTCACATGCAAAAAAGTTTTTTGCAAGCGCTGAATCTGGACCGTGATCGGAGACTTCGAATGACCCAAGCGCCTACCAATTCGGCCAATACCAGTCCGGCTGATGCCAATGCGGCCGATGCCGAACTGGTCGAGCGCGGCCGCGCCCGCATCGCCTGGATCCGTTCGCGCATGGCGTTGCTGGCGGGGCTGCGCGAGGAGTTCCGCCGCACGAGGCCGTTCGCCGGCCGGCGCATCGGCGTGTCGCTGCATGTCGAACCCAAGACCGCCGTGCTGCTCGAAGTGCTGGCCGAGGGCGGCGCCGAGATCGTCGGCACCGGCAATCACGGTTCGACGCAGGACGATGTCGTCGCCTTCCTGCAAAGCCGGGGCATAGGCATCTTCGGCCGCCGCGCCGACACGCTCGCCGACCATCACGCCAATCTGGCGCGGGTGCTGGATGCCAGGCCCGACATGCTGCTCGACAATGGTGCCGACCTTGCCGCCGGCATCGTCGAGCGGGGCAGGGCGGCGTCGATCCTGGGCGGCACCGAGGAGACGACGTCGGGCGGCGACCGGCTGCGCGGCGAACTCTCCGGCAAGGTGCCGTTCCCCTCCATCGTCATCAATGACAGCCCGCTGAAGGCGATCGGCGAGAACAAGCACGCGGTCGGCCAGTCGGTGGTGGAAAGCTTCATGCGCATCACCAATCTGATGATCCCCGGCCGCCGCTTCTGCGTCGTCGGCTATGGCTGGTGCGGGCGCGGCATCGCGCAATATCTGCGCGCGCTGGGCGGACGCGTCGCCATCGTCGAGGTCGACGAGATCAAGGCGCTGGAGGCCGCCCTCGACGGCTACCGCGTGGCGCCGCTCGCCGACCTTGCGCCATGGGCGGAGGTGTTCATCACCGCCACCGGCCGCGCCGGCGTGCTGCCGGCGGAAGCGATTGCCCAAATGCGGGACGGCGCGGTGCTGGCCAATTCCGGGCATTTTCCCTGGGAGATCGACACCGAGGGTCTCGGTGCCATGACCACCGCGACCACCGACCTGGACGGCACGCTGCGGCGGCTGGACCTCGCCAATGGGCGGCATGTCATCCTCGTCGCCGAGGGACGCATGTTCAACCTTGCCGGCGTCGAGCCGAAGGGCAATTCGATCGAGTCCATGGATATCGGCTTCATGCTGCAGGCGCTGTCGCTGGAGCGGGTGGTGAGCGGGAAGGACCTTGCCGCGGGCGCGCAGCCGGTGCCCGACGATATCAACCGCCGCATCGCCCGGCTGATGACGGCTTCGATGGGGGCCGCCTTGTAGCTATGGTAGCCCCATGATTCTCTCCGTCTGACGCCTGAAGGATTGTGGGCATGGCTGGCAAGACCGCGGAAGCGCCGGACTATTCGGTTCCGGCCCTGGAAAAGGCGTTCGATATCATCGAACTGCTGGCCGAGCAGAAGGACGGGCTGAACCAGGGCCAGATTTCCGAGGCGGTCGGACGCTCGATCCACCAGATCTACCGCGTGCTGCAGGCGCTGGAGCGGCGCGGCTACATCTTCCGCGACCGGCCGGCCGGGCTCTATTTCCTGTCGCCGCGCCTGTTCGAGCTGGCGCACCGGCACGAGCCGCTGCGCGGTCTCGTCCAGGCGGCGCTGCCGTCGATGCGGCGGCTGTCGGACGCCATCCAGCAATCCTGCAATCTCGGTGTCCACAATGCCGGCAGGGTGCTGATCCTGGCGCAGGTGGAAAGCCCGGCCGCGTTCGGCTTCCGGGTTCGCGTCGGCGCCGAGTTTCCGCTGTTCGGCACCGCGACCGGCCGTACGCTGATGGCGTTCCAGCCGCAGGATAGAATCAATCAATGGCTGCAAGCCGCTGGTATCGCTGACGAAAAAAATAGCGAAGTGCGCGACGCGCTCGTCCGCATCCGCGACGCCGGCCATGAGGAGGTGGCGGACGGGCTGCAGCCTGGCGTCATCGACCTGGCCTTTCCGGTCATCGGGCCGTTCGGCCATTCGGTCGCGGCTCTCACCGTGCCCTATGTGGCGACCAGCTACAGCGTGGTCGACCTCGCCACCGTGCGCCGCCATGCCGCGCAGGCGGCGCACGGGATCGCCCTGGTGCTGGCGCCCGAACCTTCTGCCTGAAGCGCGGCGCCGTGACCGATCCTGCCGCGCCGATCGTCAAGGCTATCGCCATCGATACCGACCCGGCCAAGGTCTGGCGGGTGCTGACGATGCCGGCACTGATCGCGCAATGGATGTCCGACGAAGAACTGGATGTCAGCCTCGAGGCGCATGCCGGCGGCGCGATCGTGATCCGCGGCGTGCTGCATGGCATGCCGTTCGAAAACCACGGCACCGTCCGGGCGTACGAGCCGGCGAAGAGCTTCGCCTACAGCTATTGGAGCACGCTCTCGGCCTCGCGGCTGGCTGATATGCCCAAGAACCACACGGTGGTCGGCTTCGCTCTTGCGCCGGCGCATGGCGGAACCCTGCTGACCCTGACGCTGAGCGGCTTCGCCGAGCCGTCGATCCGCCCGCATGCCAATCTCTACTGGGGGCCGACCTTGCAAATCCTGAAGGCGGTGTGCGAGCGCCCTTAAGGGCTACACAGCGACGGGCTCGGAGGCATCTTGCTCTTTGCGGCGGCGGGCGAGGTCGCGGATGCGATCAGCGACCGCACTGTCCACCGGATTGTAAACGGTCAGGCTCAAATCCGGCCGGCCATCGACCGCGAAGGCCGAATATTCGAGCTCGATGTCGCCAAGCACGGGATGCTTCAGGCGCTTGGTCCCGTCGCCATGGGCGAGCACGTCGTTTTCCCGCCAGAGCGCGGCGAATTCCGCGCTGGCGCCGCACAATTCGTCGACGAGCTGGGCGACCTCGGACACCGCGCCGGCGCGCGCCGCGTCGGCCCGGAACGCGCCGACCACGAAGCGGGCGAGGTTTTCCCAGTCGTGCTGCTTGGCGCGGATGGTCGGGCTCAGGAACATGAAGCGCAGTATGTTGCGCTGGCCGTGGGGCAAGGTGCTGTAGTCGGTCATCACCACTTGCGCGGCGCTGTTCCAGGCAACGACATCCCAAGTCGCCGTCTTGATCAAGGCGGGGCTTGCCTCGAGCGTATCGATGAGGCGCTGCAGCCTCGGGCTGACGCCGTCGGCACCGACGTAGCGAACCTCGGGCGGGCGCCCGAGGCCGAGCATGAAGAGATGTTCGCGCTCGGCCTCGGTCAAAAGCAGCCCCTTGGCGATCCGGTTCAACACATCGGCCGAAGGCGCGCCGCCGCGTCCCTGTTCAAGCCATGTGTACCAGGTCGGGCTGATGTTGGCGCGCTGGGCGACCTCTTCGCGGCGCAGCCCCGGCGTGCGCCTGCGCCCGGAAAAGCCGAAGGACGAGGGGTCGAGCCGGGTGCGCCGGTCTTTCAGGAATGCGGCGAGCGAACCGGGAGAGCTGTTGGGCATCCTGTTGGCCATCCTGTTAAAGATTATACCATGATAAGGTCACTACTTTAATGGAATAATAGACCAGCGATATTGCGCAGGCAACCGCAGGAGATTTGCATGCGTATCTTTCTCACCGGCGCGACCGGTTTCATCGGTTCGGCCATCGTTGCCGAACTTCTTCAGGCCGGCCATCAGGTGGTCGGCGTCACCCGCTCCGATGCCGGGGCCGAGGCGCTGGCGGCCGCGGGCGCCGAGGTGTATCGCGGGACCCTCGAGGATCCGAAAGGCCTGCGCGACGGCGCGGCCAAGGCGGAAGCCGTGATCCACACCGCCTTCGATCATGATTTTTCGCGGTTCGCCGAGAACTGCGAAAAGGACAGCCGCGTCATCGCCGCGCTCGGCGAGGCACTCGCCGGCTCCGACCGGCCATTGGTGATCACCTCGGGCGTCGGCATGGGCAGCCCCGGACATGGCGAACTGGCGGTCGAGGATGTCTTCAATCCTGGCCACCAGAACCCCCGCATCGCCTCGGAACTCGCCGGCAATGCGTTGCTGGAGGCGGGCATCAACCTGTCGGTGATGCGCCTGCCGCAGGTCCACGACACGAGGAAGCAAGGCCTCATCTCGCCGCTCATCGAGATCGCGCGGCAGAAGGGCGTCTCGGCCTATGTCGGCGAAGGCCGCAACCGCTATTCGGCCGGCCATGTGCTCGACGCGGCACGGCTCTACCGGCTTGCGGTGGAAAAGCGGCAGCCCGGCGCGCGCTATCACGCTGTCGGCGAGGAAGGCGTCGAGGTGCGCGCCATCGCCGAGGCGCTCGGCCGAGGCCTGAACCTGCCGGTCGTTTCGATCGCGCCGGAAAAGGCGGCGGAGCATTTCGGCTGGATGGCGCTGTTTGCCCCGATGGACCTGCCCGCCTCCAGCGCGCTGACCCAGGCACGGCTCGGCTGGCGCCCGACCGGCCCGACGCTGATCGCCGATCTGGATGCCATGCGATACTGAGGCGCGTGGCAACGTTCGAGGGCTAGCTGAGCCTCCCCACGTTCGTCATCCCAGGGCGAAGCAGGAGCGCAGCTCCGTGGCGGAGACCCTGGGATCCATTCCGTGACCTCGAACGCGGGCGCAGCGGTGCAGAATTCCGGACCGTTGCGGCGCTGAGGAGTCCCGGCATGGATCCCTTGGGCTGCAGAGCAGCTCCAGGGGTCTGCGCCGCGTCGCTACGCTCCTTGCTCCGCCCGTCGATGACGAAGCGGTGAGGGGTCATGCTCCGGGGCTCACGGCGTAGCGTAAGTGGATCACCCCATGCGCCAGGGATTTGCAGTCCGTAAGCGACAGCCGCACCTTGCCCGCAAGCCCGGCCTCGCCGAACTCGACAAAGCCCTGGTTCGCCGCCCGCGCATCGAGGGCGGGGGCAATGAGGAGGCTGAGTTCATCGACCAGCCCCGCCGCCAGGAAGGATCCGTTGATGCCGGCGCCGCCTTCGAGCAGCAGGCGGCGGATGCCGAGTTCGCGGGCAAGCACGTCGAGCATGGCGGCGAGATCGATGTCTGATGTTTGCGAGACGATGTAGGACACGCCGTCGGCGGCGAGCTCGGCCAGATGGCTGTCCTCGACATCCTGCCCGAGCAGCACCACGACATGATCGCCGCCGATGTCGGGCTTGGAAAAGTGCAGCTTGGCCGAGGCGTCGGGCGCCACGGCATAGCTGCCCGCGTCGCGTTGCGCGAAATGATGCGGCCGCTCGACCTTGCCGACATGCGCCGGCGGATGCGCGGCGGCCTTGCTCATCTCCGCCATGGTGACGCGGCCGACGATCCAGGCGTCGCCTTCGAGGTCGTCGTGGATCTGTTCATAGAGGCCCGACCACTCGGCCCGGCTGCCATCGGGGCTTTCGCTATAGCGGCTCGGATGAAGGCTGCCGTCGAGCGAGGCAAGCATATGGCAGATGATGTGCGGCTTCATGGGACTTCTCCGGGGATAGGATTCCATAATTCAGGCCTTGTGCCGTGTCTGGGTGTGACGGGGCTAGGCCGTTTCAAGCGCCATCACCTTCTCCGCCGCCTTCGCCAGAAAGCCGGATCGCGTATAGCCATGGGCTTCCGCGAAGGCATCGATCCGCTGGAGAACGTCGTCCGGCAGCGTCACGTTGATACGCACCGCCTTCCTGGCCCCGGTCCTTGCCGCGACCAGGATTGCCACGCCGTCACGATTGTCGGCGTCTGTCATCACAGCTTCAAGACTGGAAGGCTCCGGAATGGCATCGCCATCCTCGACCAGCCCTTCGATATGGAGGGCAAGGGCCTCTTCGGCCATGGACCGGGCGTCATCCAGATCCTTGCCGGCGGTAATCACGCCTGGGAAATCGGGGAAAGACACGCCGAAGTCGCTGTCGGCATCCTTGTGGATAAGTCCGATATACTGCTTCATGTCCGTCACCTCAGTTTCAGTCCAGATTGCTTTTCGATGCCGCGCAGGGTGCCTATCGGGATATCCCGCTTGGGATGGGGAACGGTGACACGTCCTGGCTTGCCGCGGTGTTTGAATTGCGCATGGCTACCCTTTCGGGCTACCTCGAACCAACCGTCAGCTTGCAACAGGCGGATGATTTCAGCACTAGTCATGTGTATTTATACACATCGGCAGCCGGCCTTTCAATAAAAATGTGGAAGGGATCCGTGCCCCTCGAAGAAGCAGCATGCCCGCGATCCAAAGTTCCGACAATTCCGACAATTAGCTGACCAGCTCTGTTATATCGATGTTGCACAAATGGTTGACCCTGGGTTAGCATCCTCTTGTTGACGCCGATCGGAGGAATTTAGGCGGCGGTCAGCTGGAGCGGCATGCGTTCTTGGCGCAAGGAGGATGCTCCAACACTTTAACCGGCGCGCGATCCTTCCTTGAAACCGGTCCCGGTTTTTAGGGGCCGTGCGCTTTCGTGGAGGAGGAACCCAATGAACAGACGTGAATTCCTGATGACGTCCGTGGCCGCGGGCGCCATGATGCTGGCCGCACGCTCGGCTTTCGCCGAGGACAAGCTCACCATTCTCGGCTCTGTGCCCAGTCTGGGCTTTCCGTTCTTCGTGCACATGCTGAACGAGATCAAGGCCGAAGCGCAGGCGCAAGGCGTCAATTTGACCGAGAGCGACGGCCAGAATTCGGCCACCAAGCAGACCGCCGACATCGAGGCGGCCCTGGTGCAGAAGGTCAACGCCATCGTGATCTCGCCGCTCGACGTCAACGCGCTGGCGCCGGCGATCGAGGAAGCGGTCAAGGCCGGCGTTCCCGTGGTGACGATCGACCGCCGCGTCGACGGCGTGGAAGGCATCCTCGCCCATGTCGGCGCCGACAACGTCAAGGGCGGCGAGGCCGAGGCGCAGGCCGTGGTGGCGGCATTCCCCAATGGCGCCAAGCTGTTCCACCTGCAGGGCCAGCCTGGCGCGGGTCCCGCGATCGACCGCAACAAGGGCGTGCACAATGTGCTCGATCCAGTGAAGGACAAATACCAGATCATCTATGAGCAGACCGCCAACTTCGCCCGCGCCGAGGCGTTGTCGGTGACGGAAGCCGGCCTTGCCGCCAACGGCAAGCCGGACGCCATCATCTGCGCCAATGACGACATGGCGCTCGGCGCGCTCGAAGCTTGCGCGGCGCGCAACTTCACCGACGTCAAGATCTACGGCTTCGACGCGCTGCCGGAAGCGCTGGTTGCCGTGCGCGACGGCAAGCTCGCCGGCACGGTCGAACAGTTCCCGGGCAAGCAGTCGCGCACCGCCGTGCAGATCGCGGTCGCCTATGCCAAGGACAAGACCGAGCCGAAGGAGAAGCTGGTGCTGTTGACGCCCATCGTCATCGGCAAGGATAATTTGGACAAGGCCGAGAGGTTGAGCGAGACGAAGTAGGGCTGATTGGCAAGGCAGGCGGGGCATCGCCCCCTCTGCCCTGCCGGGCAGGACAGAGGGGGGCGTTCAAGCGCTGACGGAGCCCGGATGAACTCCACTAAGGAAACAACCCTTGCCAGCTGAAGCCGCACCCGTCCTGCTTGCCGTCGAAGGCGTCACCAAGCATTTCGCCGGCGTCACCGCGCTCAGCGACGTCTCGCTCGATGTCCGCTCTGGCGAAATCCTCGGCCTGCTCGGCGAGAACGGCGCCGGTAAGTCAACATTGCTCAAGATCCTGTCGGGCGTCATGCCACCCTCCAGCGGCCGCATCATTTTCGACGGCGCCGAATACACGCCGTCCAGCCCGCAGGACGCCAAGCGGCTCGGCATCGTCACCATCTACCAGGAACTCAGCCTGATCCCGACGCTGACGGTGGCGGAGAACATCTTCATCGGCCGTGCGCCGACCGGGCCGCTCGGCCTGGTGAGCTGGCGCAGGATGGAGCAGGAATCCCGCGCCATCATCGCCCGCGTCGGCCTCACCATCGACCCGTTGACGCCGGTCTCGGCGCTGTCGGTGGCCGAACAGCAGCTGGTCGAGATCGCGCGCGCGCTGTCGCTCAAAAGCCGGCTGATCATCATGGACGAGCCGACCTCGGCATTGACAGAGACCGAGGTGCAGCGGTTGCTGTCGATCATGGACCGACTGCGCAAGGACCATGTCGCGATCATGTTCGTCACCCACCGGCTGGAGGAGGCATCCGCCATTTGCGACCGCATGACGGTGCTGCGCGACGGCCGGCTGGCGGGGCATCTCGACCGTCAGGGCGGGCCGATCAAGCTGCCCGCCATCATCGAAAAGATGGTCGGCCGCGCCGCCTCCGAACTTTACGCCAGGCCCGCTCAGCGCGCGGTGGCCGGCGATGTGGTGCTTTCGGTGCGTGGCCTGCGCACCATGCGCGACCCCGAGGCGCCGCATGCCATCGTGCTCGACGGCGTCGACATCGACCTCAAGGCGGGCGAAATCCTCGGCGTTGCCGGTCTCGTCGGCTCGGGCCGCACGGAGCTTGCGCGTGCCATTTTCGGTGCCGACCGGATCGCGGCGGGAACGATCACGCTCGACGGCAAGCCGATCGCGCCTGCTTCGCCGGCCGACGCCATCAAGCTCGGCATCGGCCTGGTGCCGGAGGACCGCAAGCACCAGGCGATCTTCGCCGCGCTCGGCATCCTGCCGAATTTCTCCGTCGCCTCGCTCGGCCGCTTCAGCACCGGTTTCGGGTTCATGGCCGAGCGGCGCGAGCGCGACGCGCTGTCGGGTTTCAGGAAGATGTTGTCGATCCGCATGGCGTCGGCCGAGCAGGCGATCGAGGGCCTGTCGGGCGGCAACCAGCAGAAGGTGATCCTGGCGCGCTGGCTGGCGCGCGATCCAAAAGTGCTGATCGTCGACGAGCCGACGCGCGGCGTCGATGTCGGCGCCAAGGCGGAGGTCCACCAGATCCTGGTGCAACTGGCGGCGCGCGGCATAGCGGTGATGATGATCTCGTCCGAACTGCCCGAAGTGCTGGCGGTGTCGGACCGCATCGTCACCATGCGCAGGGGCCGCATCACCGGCGAGATGCCGGGCGTCGAGGCAAACGAGGAAAAACTGATGGAACTGATGGCGCTCGACAGGCGGGAAACGCCGCTACAGGATGCGGAGGGGCAGGCACGATGAGCATCGCCGAGGACCAGAACCAGCGCGGCGGCGCGACGCTCGCAAAGCTTTTGATGAGTTTCGGGCCGCTGCTGTTCCTGGCGGCGCTGGTCGTCGTCTTCACCGTGCTGAAGCCGAGCTTCATCGACCCGATCAACCTGTTCAACATCACGCGCCAGATCTCGATCACCGGGCTGATCGCGCTCGGCATGACCTTCGTCATCCTCACCGCCGGCATCGATCTCTCGGTAGGCTCGCTGCTCGCCTTCTGCGGCATGGTGGCGGCGGTCGTGGCCAAGGGCGGCACCGCCAACACGCTGTCGCTGTCGACGTCGGGCACGCAGGGTTTTGGCTGGTTCGCGGCACTGCTGGCGGCCGTCGTGGTCGGTGCGCTCGCCGGCGGCGTCCAGGGGCTCGCCATCACAAGGCTGAAAGTGCCGCCCTTCGTCGTCACGCTGGGTGGGCTGACGGTATTTCGCGGGCTGACGCTGACCATCTCCAATGGCGGCCCGATCTCGGGCTTCGACGCCTCGATGCGCTGGTTCGGCACCGGCCTGATCGGCCCGGTGCCCGTGCCGGCGCTGATCTTCGCCTTCGCCGCCATATTGTGCCACATCGTGCTGCGCTACACGCGCTATGGCCGCGCCGTCTACGCCGTCGGCGGCAATGCGGAAGCCGCGCGGCTGTCTGGCCTGCGCGTCGACCGCATTCTGGTCTCGGTCTATGTCATCGTCGGCTTCTTCGCCGGGCTCGCCGCCTTCGTGTTGTCGGCGCGGCTGAATTCCTCCGAGGCGGTCGCTGGCATCGGCTACGAGCTGACGGTGATCTCCGCCGTCGTCATCGGCGGCACCTCGCTGTTCGGCGGCATCGGCTCGGTCGGCGGCACGGTGGTGGGGGCTGCGCTGATCGGCGTGCTGCAGAACGGGCTGCAGTTCAACAACGTCTCGTCCTACACGCAAAGCATCGTCATCGGGCTGATCCTGATCCTGGCGGTGGCGTTCGACCGGTGGCTGAAGTCAAGGGTGAGGCGGTAGGTCGCAAGGTCTGGGGGTGCCTCGCATCAGCCGGAAATCATTTCAACCCGGCAACTTCTCCTCGATGATCCGTGCCGAAGCCGGCACCAACTGTCCGGCATGGTCGAAGCGCAGCACCACCACCCAGTTGAAGACATCGCGCGGCCATTTGCCGTTCGGCAGCAGCGCGTTGGGGTAGACGCCGAAGGCCTTGATCAACTTGCTCAACTGGCCGTGATGCCAGGCGATCAGGATCGACTTGCCGTGCGTTTCGCTGGCCAGCGCGGCGACGAGGCCCTTGACGTCCTTGTCGGCGAAGCGCTGGTCGATCGGCAATTTCAGGGCTTGCGCGAGCGGCGTCAGCGTCAGCCGTTCACGCGCGCTGTTTTTGGAATCGGCGCTCGCCACCAGCATATCGGGCCGGACCGGCGTGCCGTCGAGCATGAAGGGTTGGAAATAGGCGACATAGGCCTGCGCACGGGCCTCGCCCGCCGGCGACAGGCCGGTGCCGCTGTCGGGCTTCTCGCCATGGCGCACGATCAGCACGGTGGCGTCGGCAAGCCCCGATGGGGTGTCGCCGGCGGCATGGGCGGACAAAGCGAGTGCCATCATCCAGGCGGCTACAAGAACAAGGCGTTTCATGGCGGGTCCTTCCAGCGCTTTTCGAGGCATCAATCAGCGCATCATTCCGACGGAAAGAGGGCCGCCGTCATGCGCGGCGGCATGGTCGCGAGCAGCGGATGCGCGGACGGTTCCCGGCCCGGCTGCAAAACATCGGCGCCTTGCTAGTCTGGACAGGCCGGGGCGGGTGGCGTCATGAGGGGTGCTCATGGTTGCCGACATCATCAGGCCGATCAGCTTGAGTTTTTCGCTGCTGCGGCGGTTCTGGCCGCAGCACCCTGGTGGCGCTGGCGCAACTGGTGGTGACGGTGGCGATGTTCCATGTGTTGCGGCCGGACCTGCCCAATGTGCTGGCCGCGCAGCGCGGCACGGGCAAGGCCGCGGCCGCCGGCAAGCAGGCTGGCGATGCCGACAGGCGCGGCTCGCGGCTGGTGCGCATGATCACCATCGCACTGCTGCCGTTCTTCGCCTATTACGCGGCCTGGGGTTCCTCGGCGACATCGTGCGGCAATATTCGCGCGACACGCTCGACCAGGCCGATTTCGGCCAGAGCGCCAATGTGCTCGACGTGCTCGACTCAGGCCGCTTCGAGCGCCCACAGGCGATGGCCGTAGCGGCGGAAGAAGCGGGCCATGAGAAGCTGCCGCCTTGCCCTGGCGAGATCGGGCAGGCGCCGTTCCTGGCGCCAGCGCGGCATGTTGCGCCAGCCGGCGATGAAGCGGGTGGCCTCCTCGACGGCTTCGTGCGCCGACAGCGCCGGGCCGATCGCGGCCAGGAACAATGGCTCCGACTGTTTCAGCTCGTCGATGACGGCCTTGCGGCTGAAATGGTCGAGACGGGCCTGCGCGATGCCGTTGCGGCGGATCGCATCGAAGGCCTCCAGCAATACTGGACTGTCGCCGGTATAACCGCAGGCGCGGGCGAAATCGGCGGCATCCATTCTTGCTCCCGGATCGGGCGCGTGCAATTCCGCGCCGACTCACATTTGCAAGAATTATATAAGCATAACTCAAACAGACATAAAAGAGAGACTTTTGGAGGTGTTTGAAAACCGCGACTCGACTCCCGCTTCAAAACACGGGAAGATAGGAACAAATCAGAAACAAAAGGACAGGGGATGATGGCGTTGCCAGGCAGGGAAGCAGTGATCGCGCAGGTCGCCTCGCTGGCGGTCGAGTGCGCCGATTGCGGCCGCAACAGGTGGTGGCGGCCCGATCAGCTGAAGCGCTTCGGGGTGAACGGCAACACGCCGCTGGCCGCCTTGTCGGGCAGGATCGTGTGCTCGGCCTGCCGCGCCGACGGGCTGCCAGGCACGGCGATCTCCATCCAGGCCGCCTTCATCGACGAGCGCCAGCGCGTGCGCAACGAAGCGCGCATGCTGAGCGACCGGGACGTGCCGCTGGAAGGGGCGAGGCGGGCTTGAGGAGCGCCGGCTGGTAGCTGTCAGCGGACGTCGTCTTCATCGGAGAGAATGACGTCTCGTCCCCCATGAAAGACACGCAGGATCGTCACGGTCTTGTCCCTGACACTGAATGCGATCGTGGCTCGCCGGTGATAGCCGACGGTACGTAGGCCCGGTCTGATGTCGTCGTGGCGTGTGCCGCGTTCGGGAAACACGTCAAATTCCGCGCAATAGTCGATCAGGCGATCGACATAGGTTCGCGCAATCCGCTCGCCTGCCTGAGGAACCAGGTAGGACAACAAATCCGTCAGGTCGTCCTCCGCGGCCTTGCTGAAGACGACCCTGTACGTCATCCTTGGCGCGACGGCTTGCCCACGAGGGCGTCAATGCGCCCATGCAGCCGTTTGCGCACCTCCTCGAGAGGTGCAACGAGGGAAGGATCCTTATGGAGCGCGTCCATCGTCGGTGCGACCTCTTCCCGCAACCAGCGATCGACCGCCGCGTCGCGCGCCGCGAGAGTTCTCAGGCCATCGCGAATAACTTCGCTTTCGGTGGCGTACTCGCCCGATGAAACCTTCTCCTTCACCATCCGCGCCATTTCGAGCGGCAAGGTAATGGTCAGGGGCTGGGTGCTGCGCATTGTCGTTTCCTGAGTGGCGTGTGACTTAATCATACGCTTTTGTGGGAGCAGCCGCTAGGTGGGATGGTGCACCATGGGCCGCTAATACCCCAGCAGTTCCTTCAGCGGGATGACACGCCAGACCTGCTTGATGGCGTAGCGGTTGAAGGTCAGCGTCCTGGGCGGATTGTATTGTTCGACCACCAGCTCGCCCGCGGTGCGCCGGACCAGTTTCTTGATGAAGGCCTTGCCGTTCTTCTCGTTCTCTTCGGGAAAGGTCTCGATCACCACATGGTCGCCCGGCACCGCGTCGCGGCCGCCGCAATAGATCATGTCGCCGGGTTCATAGCGCGGCACCATGGAATCCGAGAGCACATGCAGCGCGAACACTTTCGGCAGGTTGCGCACGCCTGGCGGACGCTGGACATATCCCGCCGGCTCGCCGTTGAAGGTGAAGTCGCCGTCATCGCCGCCGACGGCGGCGCCCAGCACCGGAATATCCATGGCGCCGGCCGGCAGTGGGCCGGCATCGGTGACGATCTCGGCGTCGGCCACCGGCCCGGCGTCGTCGAGGAAGACGACCTGCCCCTGGCCGAGCGCCACGGGGTCGACGCGCAGGAAGGCGGCGGTCTTCAACAGGTTCTCGGTCTTGGGCAGGTTGCGCCCGGTTTCCCAATTGCCGACGGCGGCGACATCGGTGTCGTTGTGCTCGGCGATGTGGCGCATGACCAGGCCGCGCTGCTTGCGGGCCTGGCGGATCGCGGCTCCGACCCTGATCGACAGTTGCGTTTTCACCATGGCCTCATGTGATCGACAAGTCCTGCTTTCGTCCATGAAAGAATGGCTTGCATCAGTTTTTGAGTTATGCTTATATCAGCCCATGCAAAAGCTCAACCCCCTCCTCAGAGTCGACAGCGCCTCCAGCCCGGCCTTGCCGGTCTGCCCTTTCCCTTCCGACCCGGCCGCCTCCTCCCCGGCCGGGGCGAAGCGCGAAGCCGATTGCCTTGACGCATCGGCCTCGCGTCCGGTCCGCCCGTCAGCGGCGGCCGGAACGGCCGGAGCCGCCGCTCCCCGCGGCTCCGGCCCCCCATTCGACCCGGCCATGGGTTGTTCCCTGATCGGCACGCGGACCGTCGTCGTGAACGAGCCGGCGACGGGCAGGGCGATTTCCGCTCCCGACAGGGACATGGCGCTTGCCGTGCCCGTCGGCTGGCCGGGCTAAGAGCAGGCCTTTCCACAGGCAAAATCCCACCGGCCGACAGGCCGGACCACGGCCGACGGCGCCCATGGCGGCTGTGGGCAAACCCCGACGCTTGCCTGAAGGCGCCGTGCGCGGCGGCCGCTGGCCGCGCAATGGAGACGGACATGGCAAGCTACAGCGACAGTGAATTGCAGGCCATCGCCGCCTGGCTGAAGGACGGGCTCTCGGCCTCGCGCCTCGCGGCCGTGTTCAGCCAGCAGCGTGGCTCGCCCGTATCGCGCAACGCCATTATCGGCATCGTCCACCGCAACGCCATGCTGGGCGCGATCGGCTTTGCCAATGGCAAGGGCCTGCCGGCAGCGGTGGCCGTGGCTGCGCGCCACGCCGCCACGGCGGAACGCAACGCCGCGGCCAAGACACCGGCTCCGGCCCCACCAGCGGCGGCGCGCAAACCGGCCACACAGCTCAAGCGGGATCCTTCGCCGGCCCGGCCACGGCTTTTCCAGCGCGAGGCAGGGCTGCTGGTCGCCGACGGGCAAACCTATCGTTTCAAGGTGCCGGCACGGCCGCGCGCTCCCATCGGCCGGCAGCCGCATGGCGTGGCCATGCGCTTCATCGACTGTCTGTTCAACCGCTGCCGCGCGCCGCTCGACCTGACGCTGGAGAACGATCCTCAAAATGATGCGCCCGGCGGACGGCCCGGCCAGGAGATGCTGTGCTGCGGCATGCGCACAAAGGGGATGAAAAGCTACTGCACCTACCATCAGGCGCGCTTTCAACGCCGGGTCTGAAAATGAGAGCTTGCCTTCTCCCCGTCTCTATACGGGAGAAGGTGCCGGCATGCGGATGAGGGGCAGCGCCGACATGACGGAATTGGAGCTTCAGCGGACGCCAACCTGTGGAAACGCTTGTTCTGCCGTCATTGCCCTACCGGGCATGCTCCCCGTTCATGGGGAGAAGGACGCTCCGCGAAATATTGGGAGAATTGCCTTGAACCGCTATCGCGCGGCAACGCTATTTCGGCATCTGCCGGCCTTGCTTGGGCAGGCGGCTCTGCACCGTCCTTGCCTCCAGCGCAACCCCAGGGCCGCCTCCGGCAACCAGGATGCCGGTAACGCGGGCGAAGCCGGTGAAGACCTTTATCGCGTCGGATTGCGAGATCTGCGCGGCGATGGCCGCGCTGCAGGCGTTGAGGGCGCTGCGGTAGACGTGACCGCGCCTCTCGATCGGCCAACGCTGCAGGAAATCGGCGGCGTCGCTGACGGTCTCGATTTCCTCGACATGCCCGTCCAGGCACACTTTGAGCGGCACTCCGGTTTTCATCGTACCCACGGCGTTCACCTTCGGTCTGTCGTCAGAGCGCGCGGCTTTCAAGCCGACGCTCATAAACGCACGAGGCCGGCAGGCGGTTGCATCGCCGCCGCGCCCGCCTCAGGGGCCGGCCGCGGCGTCGAGCCAATCATGCGCGCGGCTGCGTGGCCTGCTCACCAATATGCCCTGCTGTCTGGCCGCCTCGCGGAAGGCCCCGAAGGCGGGGCGCGGACAGCACGTGCCCTCGACGGCGAGCCGGACGAGCCGTGCGGCCTCGAGATAGCCCGGTGCGGTCTTGTCGGGCCATTGCTGATGAAGCGCCGTCGCCGCGTCGGCCACCGAGCCGACCAGCATGGTCTTGTTGTCGCAAAAGCGCAGGGTCACCGGCATGAAGGCCGTCATCGGCGGTCCTCTCCTTGGTTTGGACGCGTCACAACGTCCGGGCCGGGGACTGGTTCCATGAGCGCGAGCGCAAGCACGGCGTGGAGCGCGGCATGAGCGAACGCCCCTTCATGCAGCTCTACGTCTCCGATTTCGTCGGCGACACGCTGCAGCTCTCGACCGAGCAGATCGGCGCCTACATGCTGCTTTTGATGGCAATGTGGAATGCCGGCGGGAGCCTGCCCGACGACGAGGCCAGGCTGGCGCGCGTGGCGCGCCTGCCCTTGAAACGATGGCGGGCGATCAGCGCCGATCTGTTGGCCTTCTTCGAGCGCGAGGGCGGCCAGGTCGGCCACAAGAGGCTGACCAAGGAGCTGCGCAAGGCGCTGCTCAAGAGCGAGGCGAGGGCGGCCGCCGGCGCGCGTGGCGGGGCCGCTACCGCCTTGAAAACAAAGGCGCATGTCACGGCAAATGCCGATGTTTTGGCGCGGCATTCTCCAGACACCAGAAAACAGATGGAAAAAGCTTCCGCTTTTTCAGCGCGCGGGGCGCGCGAAAGCGTGGGGATTTCGATGCGGGAAAGCGGTGAGGGTGCTTCGCGCTCGCACGGCCCGGGCCGGCCCAGAAAACCACCGGGCTGGATCAGGCCGAGAACCCATGGCGACGCCGCCAACACCATCATCGAGGAGCTCCGCGCACATGACCACGGCCGAACTGCAGCAGGCGACGAAGGCGCTGGCGGCACTCTTCTCCTGCTTCCCGCAATCCGCGCTGACTGACGTCGAGATGCAGATGCGCGGCTATCTCGGCGCCGTCAGGGATGCCGAACTGGGTGATCTGCAGGCCGCCATTCAGCGCTTCGTGCGCGGCGAGGTGAGGAGCGGCAACGCCCAGTTCTGCCCTTCGAGCGCGCAGCTCTGCATCGAAGTGCGCGAGCGGAAGGTGATGCGCGAATTGCTGGCGCGGCGGAGTGGGCAAGCGGCGGCAAAACAGTTGACGGGATGATCATCTCCGTCTCCGCCAGCCCTTCCAACAAAAACGTCACACCCCAAACCCGAGAGGAGCCACCCCATGCCCAAAAAAGCCAGACCCGCCAAGCCGCAGGCGCCGAAACTGCCGAAGGGCGAGGCCGAGCAGGTGCGCATCCGCCGCGAGGTCGGGCATGATTTCGCGCTGAGAAACGACGCCTTCGGCCGCAAGCGGCTGACATCGGGCACGGCCGAGGCGCGGCGCGTCTACGAAGTGTCGAATGACGGCCACACCTCCACCGGCGGCATCGTGCGGGTGCGCAATGTCGATCCGCTCGTCGGCATCACCTCGCTGTCGCGCCAGCAGCGCGAGGCCGGCCTGCGCTACCGCGAGCACTTCCGGTGCAGCCAGCAGGCCGACATCAAGCCGATGCGCTGGACCGAGCGCGTCGACGGCGGCCGCATTGGCGGCGGCATCGCCGACAGCGTGCTCAACGCTGGCCGCGCCCACGCCGCCGCGACACGGGCGCTCGGGCATTGGGACGTGGCGGCGGTCGTTCAGAAGATTGTGTGCCTGGAACAGCCGGTGAAGACCGTGGCCGAGCAGGATGGCGAAGGCCGCGACGTGGTGACGAAGCTGCTGAAGCTCGGGCTGGACCTGCTGGCGGTGCATTATGGGATGATGATGGGGCGGTGAGGCCACCCAGCCGGCGATGCCAGCGTAGCGCCGGTGCATTCCGGTCTGAAGTGGTCATGTTTGATCCGGCCGGCTGATGCCGGCCGGATCAATCCCAAGCTCAAAAGCGGCAGACGCGCACTCTTTCGATGACGCGGTGGTGATGGCGCCAGTGCTTCACCAGTTCGGTGTGGCAGCGGCGATGGTGCATGCCGTAATAGCGCGGGCGGTAGCCGTCGTCGCTGTAGCGGTAGTGACGGCGGCCGTAATAGGAGCCGTCGTCGGAATAATGGCGGTAATAGTCGCGATGTCTGGGAACGTAGTAATCGTCATCATAGCCGTTCCCGATGCCAAGCGTGATGCTGGCGGCATTTGCGGGGGCGATCACCGACACCGCCGAGGCGACCGCGATCACGGATGCGAGCAAGAGCTTTTTCATGACAACCTCCTCCTTAAGGTATGTCTAATAAACGTCGCGGCGGCGGCCCTGTTCCCATAAAAATTGGCGAATCGATGGTTCGAGCCACGCGCCGTGACGGCAAGCGCCTGTCCATGGCGGTGCAACGCCGCGCTGCCCCTCATCCGCCTTCCGGCACCTTCTCCCCGTGAACGGGGAGAAGGGAGCCAAGCCTTTCTGGAAACAGCGCCTTTTCCAGCGGTTCTTCCAGCGTTTCGGCAAACGCCGTCGCCAGATGGTGCCGGTCGCGGAAGGCGAGCTTGCCGCCGATGAAGACGTGGCAGGTGGCGCTGTCGCAGAAGCGGTCGGTGAGGTCGACATAGAGCGTGCCGGGCACGCTTTGCACCACGGCGCGCTCTTGCGCCGCGGCGCCGTCATTGGCGGCCTGCGCCCGCGGCGTGTCGCACCGCGAGGGCGCCTCGCGCCACCACAGCGCGCGGGCGACGCAGGCATCGGCGAAGCTGCCGCCGATCGGCGTGTCGCGGATGACGGCGGTCGCGACGCCGGCCTGGCTGAAGGACTCCAAGGTGGAGCGCAGGCCGGCCTGCCAGCGCGCGGTCTCGGCGGTGCGGCCGGCTGCGGTCATGTCGCGCGTCAGATTGCCGATCGAGAATTCCGAGATCACCACCAGGCGCGGCTTCTCGCGGATGATGTCCGCTATCGCCTGTTCGCGCCAGGCGTCGCATTCGGTGTAGTCGCGCTTGAGCACGGCGCTGAAGGTCGACAGTCGCGAGGCGCGGCATGACGACTTCAGATAGGTGACCACCTTGGTGTCATTGCGCCGGGCCGCCGCGACCAGCGGCGTCGACCAGTGGTCGGCATGCGAATCGCCGAACAGCACGATGGTGTTGGCGGCATCGGCCGGCCCGAAGGTGCACGGTTTCGGCTTCACCGTCTGGAAGTCGAGCAGGCAGTTCGCGTCGGTGGCGCGCGCGAGGGAAGGCTGTTCGGCGGCCTCTTCGATGCCGCGCTGGGTGGGGTCGATGCTGCGCGTGGCCAGATGCGCGTTGGCGTAGGCGGCCGCCACGCCGGCGCCTGTCAGCACGAGGGCGGGGGCTAGCACAAGCCCGGGGAAAAGCCGGAGCGGTCTTGCGTCCGGACCGGCGTTGAGGCGAAAGGCTTTCGCGGCCGCCGCCAGCCAGTCGCCGCGCCGCGCCGGATTTTCGATCAGCCGATAGGTGAGCGCCGACAGAACCAGCGCCAGCACGGCGCAGCCGAGGCGCTGCGCCACGCCGATATCCGGCCGCAGCATTCCGGCATAGACGATGACCGGCCAGTGCCAGAGATAGAGCGAATAAGAGAGCGTGCCGACCCACTGCAAGGGCGCCAGCGAAAGCAGGGCGGCGGGCGCCAAAGCCTGCCAGCGCGTCGCGCCGGGGGCGTCGGCCTGCTCGCCGGCGCCGCTCAAGAGCACCAGCACGGTGCCGACAACCGGCAGCAGCGCATACCAGCCGGGGAAGGGCAGGTCTTCGCTCAAGGTGAGGTAGGCTGTCGCGATCAGCGCCAGGCCGAGCCACCCCTGCGCCGCCCGCAGCCAGGATCGGTGATGCCAGAGCGCCGGCGAGACGAATGTCGCCAGGCCGCCGGCGGCGAACTCCCAGGCGCGCAGCGGCGAGAAGTAGAAGGCCCAGGCCGGCGCCAGGCTGGTGAGCCAGAGGCAAGCGGCGAAGGAGGCGAGGCCGACGATGCCGATCACCGCCACGGTCATGCGCCGGCCCGGCCGCAGCCAGGCGGCCAGGACAAGCAGCGCCGGCCAGACGAGATAAAACTGCTCCTCCACCGACAGCGACCAGAAATGTATGAAGGGGTTGCTCAAGGCGTCGGCGGCGAAATAGTCGAACGACCAGCGCAGCAGCCACAGATTGATGGCGTAGGCCGCCGCATACATGGCGCCGCGCGAATAGAGCGCCTGTTCCTGCGGCGCCATGATGAGGCTGCCGACGGCAAGCGTGGCCAGGATGACAAAGATCGCGGCCGGCAGCAGGCGCCGAGCGCGCCTGGCATAGAAGCGCCAGAGGTCGAGCCGGCCGGTCTCGGCGATCTCCTGCATCAGATGCGTCGTGATCAGCCAGCCGGAAATGACGAAGAAGATGTCGACGCCGGCAAAGCCGCCCGGCAGCGCCGTGAGGCCGAAATGATATGCGACGACGCCGCCAACCGCCAGCGCGCGCAAGCCCTGTATGTCAGGCCGAAACGATGCCGCCACGAGGTCTCCTTGGTGCAAGCCCGAAGCCAGCCCTTGCCGGTATCGGCCGGGAAGGTCGCTACCGCAATGCAACAAGTTTCTTGTCGCAATGCAACATGTTTTTCGCAGTGCAACATGGCCAGAAAAAGGACGGCCGGTGGGAAGGGGTATCGCCTGGGTGCCGATGGATCCGGCTTTACCCGCCGTCGACACAAGCGCCGCGCGGCCTCCCAGGAGCGAAGCCGGCACGCCGCATCAGCCTTTCCGGGGGCGAAACCGGCGAACATGATCAACGGGCGACAAGTCGGGGCGGTGGCAGTCACAAAAAGACAGCCCCGCGAACGGGGCTGTCTCCAGGGCAGTGGCGCGTTATCAGCTGCCGCCGTTCAGCTTTACGCTGCTGCAGAATTCCGGATGGGTGTTGGTGGGGTTTGCGTTCTTGGCCTCGTCGGCGCAGGCGGTCTTCATCGCCGTCTGGTCCTCGGGCGTCAGCGCCTTCCAGGCTTTCACGAAGTCATCATTGCCGACCATCGTTTTCATGCCGGAGTCCGTGTAGAACGGCTTCATCTTGGCAGGATCATCGAGAGCGGACGTTCCCGTGTTGCCGCCCGCGAGAGCCGCGCCGGTGGCCATTGAAAGCGCCATCGCGCCAAGACAGATCATCTTGATGTTCATGATTGGGTCCTTCCCTGTTGCTTTGTGACCGTCGAAGCAACGATCAAGCTTTCTAACGAAACAGTTTGCCAGAAAGTTCCGGATTTTCAGGTCAGAATTCCTCGAAAAGGGCCAAAATAGCGTTTAAACCTACGCGGGATCTGAAAGCAACGCGGTTCTGTCCTGTATCTACTGGTTTCAGCCCAGCCTCTCCCGCCGCCGGCGCCTGCGCGGGCTTCTGTGTGTCGGCCAGGCTTCTGGCCGCCTGGACAACTTCTCGATTCGTCGATGGTTCCCCGGCGACCGACGGCCTCGGACGAACATAAAAAACCGCCGGCGAGAGGCCGGCGGGTATTGAATGGAGGGTCTTGCTATCGCCTTGGCGATCACGCAGCAACGAGGGCGGCTTGCGGAAAGTTTCAGGCTCTCGCCGTCTGTTGCTTCGGGCTCAGCCGGCTGGTGCGCGGCGACCCTGTTGGATCAGCGACCGGGCCGCGTCCGCTCCTACCGCCAGGATGCGATCCGACAGGTCCGGCCCTTCCACGGCGCGGGCCAATTGAAGCGCGCCGATGAGCGTCGCGAAGATGCCGAATGCCACGCCTTCGGGGTCGCTCGTATCGGGCGGGAGGGCGGCCGACACCTGCTGCACCAGGATCATCAGGCGCTCGGTATAGAGTTGCCGCGTTTCGGGCTGCTGCCGCGCGATTTCCGGCAACAGCGCGGCGGAAGCGCAGCCCGTGCCCGGATTGTCGCGGTGCTCCGGCGACAGGTAGGCGTCCATGGCCTTTTCCAGGCCGCCGGAGGCCAGCGCCTCCGCGATCTGCCCGGACTGGCCCTCCAGTGCCGCCGCCACGCATTCCCGTACCAGCGCCGCCTTGGAGGGAAAGTGCGGATAGAAGGCGCCGTTGGTCAGCCCGGCGTCGCTCATGATGCTTGCCAGTCCGGAGGCGGCGATGCCGTCGCCGCGGAACCGCTCGGTGGCGACCTCCATGATCCGGCCGCGCGATGCGTCCTTCCGGCCCTTTTCGTAGCGCATGTCCTTGCTTTCCCACACCACTATTGCATTATGATCATAATCTGATATTACGATCATAATTCAATCTGTCGCGGAAAGCTAGCCCGAGGGGCTCTGGAGCATCAATGAAACGCACTCCGGAAAGATCGCGATCGTGAGAGAGCGAGTGCGATGAAAGCCTTTGTCGTCGATAAATATGAGAAGAAGGGCGCGCTGCGGCTCGCCGAAATGCCGGTGCCCGAGCCGGGGGACAATGACGTCCTGGTCGAAATCCACGCCGCCGGCGTGAACGTTCTGGATTCCAAGCTCCGGGACGGGGAGTTCAAGCTGATAGTGCCGTATCGGCCGCCCTTCGTCCTGGGCCATGACGTGGCCGGCGTCGTCGTGCGCGTCGGCTCGAAAGTCCGCAAGTTCAAACCCGGTGACGAAATCCTTGCACGGCCGCGCGATGGCCGGATCGGGACATTCGCCGAATTCATCGCCATCGACGAGGCCGACATGGCCCTGAAGCCGAAAAACCTCAGCATGGAGGAGGCCGCCTCCATGCCCCTGGTCGGCCTGACCGCCTGGCAGGTGCTGGTCGAAAGGGCAGGCTTACGGAAGGGCCAGAAGGTCTTCATCCAGGCCGGTTCCGGCGGGGTGGGCACGATAGCCATCCAACTGGCGAAGCATCTCGGCGCCACGGTTGCGACGACGGCGAGCGCGGCGAGCATGGATCTGGTGAAAAGTCTCGGCGCCGACATCGTCGTCGACTACCGGAAGGACGATTTCGAGCAGGTGCTGCAAGGCTACGACGTCGTCGTGAACAGCCAGGATGCCAGGACGCTCGAAAAATCGCTGCGCGTGCTGAAGCCGGGCGGGAAGCTGATTTCCATTTCCGGTCCGCCGGATCCCGGCTTCGCCAGCAAGCAAGGCCTGAACGTCGTGCTGAAGCTGGTGATGTGGTTCCTCAGTCTCGGCATACGCCGCAGGGCCGAACGCGCCGGTGTCGCCTATTCCTTCCTGTTCATGTGGGCGCAAGGCGATCAGTTGAGCCGGCTCGCGTCGCTTGTCGAAACCGGCATCATACGCCCTGTCATGGACCGGACGTTTGCGTTCGAACAGACCAACGAAGCCCTGGCCTATGTCGAAACCGGGCGCGCCAAGGGCAAGGTGGTCATCAAGGTCAGGTAGGGACAGTCGGGAGCGAGGCCTCGACCTCCTGGAGATAAAAAACCTTGCTCGGCTGCAGGTGGTCGACGCAGAGCTGCGCCAGCACCCAATTGTCGCTGCGCTTCAGCGCCTCGATCATCATCAGATGGTGCTGGCGCGAGATGTCGAGTTTGTCCCGGTCTGCCAGGGAATTGGCCCGCACCGGCAGACTGAGGCGCATATAGTGCTCGATCGAGGCCACCAGATAGGCATTGCCGCAGGCCGAGAACATGGTCAGGTGGAAGCGGTCATTGGCCTCGTGGATGCCTCTGAGATAACCGGCATCGACATGGCCGCTGTAGACATGGTGGATCTCGGTCAATTCCGCGATCAACGCCTCGCTCGCCGGCAGGCGGATCATCAGCGCGGCCTGGCGCTGCAGCATCTCGCGTACCTCGTAGATCTGCCGCACTTCCTCGGGCGCGAGCCGGCGCACCATGGCGCCTTTGTTGCGCTCGCGCGTGGCGACGCCGAGCCTTTCCAGCTGGTAGAGCGCCTGGCGGATGGTGTGGCGCGAGACCGGGAAACGGGCGAGCAGCACGTCCTCGACCAGGCGCGTGCCGGGCGCCAGCCGGCCGAAGATGATGTCTTCCTCCAGCGCGTGCACGATATCGGCTTCCTTGCCGCCATAGTCGACCGTGTTGAGCATCGCTCTCTCTCGTTGGCCAGGCCAAATCATCCTTGGCGCCGACCACTCTAGCCTTCGCGCGCGAGGCTGGCCACAAGCTGGTCCAGACGCGGGTCGTCGAGGCTGACGACGCCCGACATCCGCATTGCCTGCCGCAGGCCGATCCTGCCGACTTCCTGGCGCATGATGACCTTGATGCAGGCCGGCCCGGCTCCGGTCAGGACGAATGCCTTGCCGACCAGCACCGGCTCCGAGAAGGGCGCCCATTGCACGGCCATGATCGACGGCTCGGCGGTCTGGCGGCGGTTGATGGCGGCGAAATAGATCCAGTTCAGGCGCGAGATCGCCACGCCATAATGCCAGCCCGGGACACGCGCGCCGCCCTGGCGATGGCCTTCGACCCAGCGGGTCACGCGCCTGAACGTCACCAGCTCGGCCTGCCGCCGCACGAAGGTGACCGAGCGCATCAAAAGGTCAGGGCGATCGGGAACCGCGAAGTAGGTGAAGTAGGCGCCGCCGGCGATGGCGGGGCTGGGGCCGCGCACCATGTTTTCGTAAAGCGTTTCGTGCATTGGCGACAGGGGGGCGTGTTGCGATGCCGCCGCTTCCGGCGCGCGGTACAATTCGTCCTCGTCGATGCGGAAATAGTCGCAGATCAGTCGCGCCGTGGCCCGGTTAGGCAGGCTCTTGCCTTGCAGGTAGCGTTCGAATTGCGAGCGGTTCATGTTCAATCCGCGGCAAACCGCGCTCACGGACGGATGGCTGCCGACCAGCCGTCTGAGATTCGCGGCTAGATTCCTGCGAATTGGCACGACCCCGCCCCGACGTCCCGACCATATTCAAGCAATTGCTGATATTAGGGCAATGTCGCACAAGATGGGCGCGGCGCGAATGGGACCTTCGGCCAATATCACCTGCGATGGAGCCAATATCACGTGCGATGGAGAAAGGCCCGCCACCGACGCGACTCGTGACGGGCCTTCTGGAGTAGGCCGGGCGTCCCACCGCCCTGGCCTCTTGCAAAACCCGCCGGCGGCGCGATCGTTCCATCACAACGGGAGGCCCACCTCTGGGAGAGGGTATGCCTTGCGGATCGCTATCTATGAATGATCCATTCTATCAAGCCGGTCTCGACCAGATCGCAGCCGGTAAACTCGTGAACGAGGCTTCTGGCCAGATCGCGCCATTGACACTCGGGCACCTTCGTTTCCGAGACCAGATCTCGAAACACAGCGCGCAGAATGTCGGCATCGAACGCCGAGACGGCAACGGGAACCGGTCATCTTCCCAGGCTCGGCTGTCGTCGCGCTGGCGTTCGCGAATCCGTTTCAGAAGCTCGCGCGATTGCGCGATCACGCGCCGGGAATGGTCTATTTCGCGGCGAAAGGCGACGTTCCCAGCAATGGAACGATGTCGTAGCAGGAAGCTGGCTTCGATAGCGGCCTGCGCTATGTCTTTATAGCTTTCGATCATCGCTGCCTCCCGAGTTGCATTTTTTACGCCTTTGAAGGCGCATCTCAAAGGGGATTCAACGTACGATTCGGTACATACCTCGCCGATGCGGTTCAGCGATGCTCACACCGCCCGGTTGCTCAGTTCCTGTCGGACGGCTTGGAGCGCATCCTCGACACCGTCTCGCGTTCGGCGCGCTTGGAGCGCAACGGCGGCAGGCCCCGATCGATCAGGTCCATGTCTTCCAGCACCATGTCGCCCATGCGCTTGAAGGCGATGTCGAGGGCGCCGGCGCGGTGGGCGGAGCGCAGGAAGCCGGGCAGCGCCCGCACGGGATGGTCCCCCGCCAGCGGCTCCTCGGGAAAGACATCGCTGGCGGCAAGGATGTGGCCGCTCTTCACCGCCGCCATCAGGGCCGGGAAATCGACCACGCCGGCACGGCTGAGCAGGATGAAGGCGGCGCCCTTGCGCATCGCGGCGAAAGCGTCGGCGCCCAGAAAGCCCTGGTTCTCGGAGGTCACCGAGGCGACGACGAAGACGAAGTCGCTCGACGACAGCACCGCGTCCAGCGAGGCCGGCTCGACCCCATTTTCCCTCAGGATCGACGGCGGCAGCCAGGGGTCGAACACTTTTGTTCGGGTGCGGAAACCCGACAGCAGGCGGTTGAGCGCGCGCCCGAGATCGCCGAAGCCGATAATGCCGACATCGGCGCCCGAAAGCAGCCGCGCCGTCTCGTTGCCATCGCCGCCCCAGAGCTCCCGACCCTGGCGGAAGGCGAGGTCGGCATCGACGATGCCGCGGGCAAGGTTGAGCGCCATGGCCAGGCCGAGTTCGGCGACCGGCTCGGCGAAGACAAGGCCCGTCGTCACGACATGGATGCCGCGCGCGAACAGGGTTTCATAGGGCATGTTGTCGAGGAGGTTGCTCTCGACATTGAAGACGCAACGCAGCGCCTTCATGGCCGCAAGCGTTTCGACCGAGATCGGCGGCTGGCCGATGATGTAGCGCGCTTGCGCCAGCACCTCGGTCGGCATTTGCGCCACTCCGTCGGCCGTCGTCTCGACAATGCGGTAGTTCGCCTTGAGCCGCGCCAGCTGCGGCGGCGTGAAGATCAGTTCGAGCGTGCGCGGCTCGGGCGCGCTGATGACCAGCGGCAAGGCGGTGTTCGACATGGCAATATCCTCCCGAAGCGGCTCCAGGGCGCTTCCTCGGGGCCAAATCTATCCTGGGTTAAACGATTTACAAGCACGATAAATCGATTTACTCGTTTCGCAAGCAGGCCGATGGTGAGGCCGGCCCCCGGGAGGAGGACAATGGCGCACAGGCAGGCCCAGCAGCGGCGTCCGTCGATTCACGACGTGGCGGATCGCGCCGGCGTGTCGGCGGCCACAGTCTCCAAGGTGTTGTCCGGCGTCGCCACGGTGAAGCAGGAGAATGCGCGGCGCGTCCTCGATGCCGTAGAACATCTGGGCTACCGGGTCGATCCGCTGGCGTCCGACATGCGCAGGGCAAGGCGCCGCATCATCGGCGCCATCGTGCCTGAATTCGAAAGCGAGTTCTTCGGCCAGATGGTCACCCGGCTGGAGAGCCTTGCCGAAGAGCGTGGCTACACGCTGGTGGCTGCCTCGAGCCGCGAATCCGAGGCGCGCGAAAAGGAGATTCTGGCCCGCATGCATGACTGGCGGGTGGCCGGCGTGGTGCTGGCCCCGGTGCGCAACGAGCATGGACCGGCGGCCGGGTTCATGAAGGCCAACGGCATGACCGGCGTGCTGATCGACCGCGTGCTGTCGGACACGGTTTTCGACACGGTGTCGGCCGACAGCGCCGCGGCCAGCGCGCAAGTGGCGCGCGAACTGGCCGGCCGGGGCCATCGCCACATACTGATCGTCGGTCTTGGCGAACAGGCGGCCACCGTGCGCGCCCGGCTCGACGGATTCCGCGCCGCCGCGCTTGCGCTCGCACCCGACACGCGCATCGACGTGGTGCTGGCCGAAAGCGATGTCGAGCCGCTCAGGGCGCGGCTGCGCGACTATTTCGGCGGATGCGAGGAGAAGGGCGAGCGGCCGACGGCGGTCTATTCGCTGTTCCTCAGGGGTACGCAGGTGGCGCTGTCGGAATTCCGCCGGCGCGGCTGGCGCTGCCCCGACGACATTTCGCTGGTCGGCTTCGACGATGCCGAATGGATGCAGGTGACATGGCCGGCCATCGCCGCCGTGGTGCAGCCGGTGGGCCGCATCGCGGAACACGCCATGGCGGCGCTGTTTGCCAGGATCGAGGGGGAAGAGGGGCCGCCGGCCGCGCGGCTGGAGCCGTGCCGGCTCCTGATGCGCGATTCCGTGGGGCCGCCGGCCGGCAATGCGGCGGCGCGGGAAGGGAGAGGTTGAGTTGACGAACGTCTTTGGACTGCACACATTTGCGATTGCCCCGGTCTGGGATCTCGATTTGATCGAGCCCCAGATGGAGCGATTGAAGGGGCTCGGCATCGGGCTGCTGGAAATCCCGCTGCTGCGCCCCGAGGAGATGGACACGGCGCGCACGCGCGCGTTTGCCGAACGCTGGAATGTCGCGCTTATTCCGTCACTTGGCCTGCCGGCCTCACTCGATGTCGTGGCGCGTCCGGACGAGGCGCTGGCCTTTCTCGAACCGGCCTTCGGCGTCTGCGAGGCGGTCGGCAGCGAGGCGCTCGGCGGCGTCACCTACGGCACGATCGGCAAGACTTCGGGCCGCGCGCCGACGGCAGGCGAGATCGACGGCATGTGCCGCTTCCTCGTCCGCGCCGCCAAGGCGGCCGGTGCGCATGGGCTGAAGCTCGGCATCGAGCCCTGCAACCGCTACGAGACGCATCTGATCAATCGCGGCGTCGACGCGGCCGACATCATCGAGCGCGTCGGCGCCGACAACATCTTCATCCATCTCGACACCTATCACATGCATATCGAGGAGGAGAGTTTCGCCGCCGGCTTCAAGGCGGCGGCGCCCTATCTCGGCTATGTCCATGTCTCGGAAGCCAATCGCGGCGTACCCGGGCGCGGCATGCTCGACTGGGCGGCCTGCATGAAGGCGATCGCCGATATCGGCTATACCGGCGCCATTACGCTCGAAAGCATGAACCATGTCGATGCCGACATCGCCGGCGGCCTGGCGGTGTGGCGCCCGGTGGCCGACAATCCCGACGACGTCATCGGCGTCGGCCTGCCGTTCCTGCGCGAGGCGGCGGCGAAAGCGGGTTTGCGGCTGGGAGCGGTTCGCTGACAGAACTGGACTTCATCTCAAGGGCCACACCTCGACGACGCCATGCGCGACAGCACAGGGGACCTGCGAGACTTTCTCGATGGCGTCGGTAAGGTCAGCAGCTTCGATCACGGCAAATCCGGCGATCGGCAGATCTGATGACATGAACGCACCATCGCGCGTTTCCACTCCCGACGCTTCCGGATTGCGCACCTGTACCGGCGTCCCCGCCCTCCCTATCAGGGCGCCTTCGGAGAGCAACTTCGCGTCCTGTTCATGAGCGGCATCCCTGATGGGTTGGGGCGTGCGGTCATACCCGACCCGGTCGCCATATTGGATCGTAACGAACTTTGGCATTGTGAGTTCCTTTCAGGGTTTCGACGTGACGCGGGTGACGGCTGCCATTCTCGCAACCGCTTCGCGTAGGAGGTCCATGCTCCGGCGATCGCTTCTGTCGCGAGATTTATCGGGGCATGCCGAGCGCCGATCCATCGCGTCAACTTTCCAGTTGCGTTTTGCAACTAGTTTGACCGTATCCGAACCGGTTGCATAATGCAAGTGGATTTGAAGCCGATCTTGGAAGCCTTGCGGCGCCACACCTTCGAGATGGTGAAATCTTATCCTGGCAGGCCGTCGAGGCGTTGGTGCCTGGGATTTTCGGCATCTTCGTGGGATCGCCTTGTTCCGCCGACCTCATTGCCGTGCTGGCCTTCGCTGCCGCGTGCCGTGACGCTCAGCAGGCGCCCGCGTCACGACGGCGCTTTGAAGCGGCGGGCTTTCGCGGCTTGCCGCCGTCGTTTGCCGTGTTGCTCGCCGTGGACAGCCGCTCCTCGCGAAGGCGGGCGGTCTTTGCGTCACGGGCCAGCCGTTCGGCGTCGAGGATGATCCTCGACTCGCGATCGGCTCTCTCGAGCTTTTGCTTGTCGACCACTCGGGTCACGTCGTTCTCCGGCGCGATGCGATGTCCTAGAACCATCCGGATGCGGCAAGGTTCCGCCGGCTCGCGGACCAATCGCGTCAGGATTGCGCCACGCCTGACCGTCCGGCGCGATGACCGGCCTGCCAGCGGGTCAGTTCGCGCTCGGCCTCGGAAATGGTCACGCTCATCAAGCCGTCAAATTCGGCCATGGCTTCCATATGGCCATGGTCAATGATGGATTTACGAAGAATGCGCATCGCCAGAATAGCATCCTGCAACGCGCGGTCGATATTCTTGACCATGACAGGATCTCCTGCGGGGATAACCTGTCGGCGCGCCGCTTGTTCCGAACGAACGGCACTGGATTTGTTTTTTTCAACCCCGTGGAAAGAAACCGCTGTCTTCGATGGCGAGGAAGATTGGGAGGCGCCTCACGCCATGCCCGGTTGCCGCCGCGATCCCAAATGGCGCACCTTGCGGCCGATGAGCATCAGCCGGCGTGCCGTGTTGTTGCGCAGGCGCCGCACGCGCCATTCCAGCCCGTTTTCGGTTGTGATCCGCCTGGCGTAGACGCTCACCCGCATGCCGGCCTCGTCGGAGGCCACCTTGACCGGATCGTCATAGAAAGCGGCGATCTTGTCGGCCGCCATGCCTGGCGTCTCCAGCCAGCGTGGAATGTGAACGGAGTGGAGTTGATCGATGTCGATCATGACCCGCCCAATGCCGACGCCCGGCGTCGGGCATGTCGTCCAGAACGCGTCGCCGACGAAGACGACCCCGTCGCGGCGGTGGCCTTGCGTCGTGGTCAGGTTGATCTGCCTGACTTCGACGGGACTCGCGACGGCGAAATTGCCGCATTGCGCCGATATTTCCGGCATCAATTCGCAAAGCATCTTCTGCGGATCGGCCCGAAAATCCCGCGTCCATTGTTCGGCCACGGTGCGATAGACGAACATGTTGGCCCGCATCTTGTCGCCGAGCGGGAAGATGGTGAGATAGGCCACGCGGTCCGCTGCCCGCTTGCCGTAGCAGGTGACGGCTTGGTAGACGCATTCGCGCGGCGCAATGACGAGGTCGAAACCCATCGACAGCGAATGGGCTTTCGATTGCTCGACGCGCTCGACGCCGATGGCGCGCCGCACAGCTTCGCTGTAGCCGGTGGCGACCACCAGCAGGCGGGCAATGATGACGCTGCCATCGCTCAGCACCAGGCGCTGCCGGTCCGGTCCGGTCGAGACCTCCATGACCTTGCCGACCGTAAGCGGTACCTGCGGGGGAAGGGCATCGCGGAGTCCGTTGATCAGCGCGCCATAGGAAAACGCGTATTCCGGCCTGCGCTCGCGCGCGAACAACTGGCCGAGGCGGAAGACATGAATGTCGTCGAACGGCGTGACGAGACGCATGATCGTTTCGTCGAGGCCGAGCTTCTCGAACAGCCGTATCTGAGCGGTACCGATCTTCTCGGCCCTGAACTCGTCATGATGGACGCGGTGCGGATCGATCAGCGCCACCTTGCGCCCGGCCTTTCCCAGCACCATTGCCAGGGTCGTGCCCGCCATTCCGGCGCCCACGATCGCCACATCGACCTCGGTCGGGACAGCTTCGGCGGCGCTCGCCTCGCTGCCCTTCAAGCTCGTCATCTTTCTGCTCCACAATCTGTGGTGGAAATATCTACCGGACCTTGATCAACCTCAAGCAACCGGCGCGAGTGGCTGGTAGTAACAAGTGTTTAGGTTAACCGCGGTCGCCTCTTTTGTTTCCAGCGCGGCGCGATCGCCGAGCCATCGATGAACTCCAGGCCGCCCGCCTCGTTCAGCGTGTGCAGCTTGCGCCCGCTCCATAGCGGACCAGGGGTTAAGATGGTCTCGACAAGCTGTTCCATGCCATTCAAATCAAGGTGAGTGACGCGTGCGATGCCGAGCGCGGCGCCATAACTCCTGCGGCAATCCTGCACCGGGCGCAGCAACTGGCCGCCGCGTTGCACCATGCGGCCGGCCGGCCGCGCCGAGGCGATGTCGATCAGCACCGGATTTTTGGGATGCGGCGTCCAGGGACCGCGAAAGTCCGGCGCCGACCACAGATGCAGTTCATCGGAGAAGGCGCCGCCACCGTCCCGCACGGTCGCGAACAGCCACCAGCGCCCGCCATGCTCGACCAGGGTGGCGTCGCTGGCGACGATGTCGGAGAGCAGTGTCGCTTCCTTCACCCATCCGCCGGGGAAGGCGGTGGCGCGGTAGAGATCGACCGTGTGGTTGGCGCAGCTTTCGGGCACCATCCAGACCTCGCCGTCACGCTCGAAGACGAAGGGGTAGGAGAGGTGGTAGGGCAGGTCGAGCACCGGCTCCGGGCGGCCGATCGGTCCCGCCGGGCCGAAGGGCACGGCCGAGATGATGGCGCGGCCCAGACGATGGATATAGTCCTCGACGAACAGGGTCACCTGTCCCTGGTAAAGGATCGGGAACGGATCGGCGTAGAAGCGGCTGCCGTCGTCGGGCAACTCCTGCCAACCCGATGCCGGATGGGCGCGCAGATCGAACAGATCCTTCCCGCCGATCTCGCGCCAGCCGACCTTCCAGTGCGGGGCGTTGTAGCAGAGATGGTAGATTTTCTGGACGATGCGCCGCGCCAGCGCCTTGCCCGCCCTGACGCCGAGCCTGCCGGCCGAGGGCAGCGACGGCGCGGCCCTGCCGTCCACCATCTCAGGCAGGACGGGCAGGGCGCCTCGCGCCGCGCCCGTCACCGCTGCCACGATCAGGCTTGCCGTGCGCGCCAGCATGTCCTGGAAGGCGGCGAGCGCGATGCCGCCATATTCGGTGCCGAGGCGTCCTTCGGCGACGACGGCGCCGTTCTCCTCGATGCTGGCCAGCGGGGTGCGGCCATCGAGGATCGATGCCAGAAGGGCGGCTTCGCCGGCGGCGCCGTCATAGGTCACGCGCCAGACGCGTGTCCCTTCCGGCCGCACGTCGCCGCACAGGTCGATCACGAGGTCGGGCGCGGCGGGCGGCGGCGTGCTGTAGGAGGCCAGCGCCGGCAGCGGCAGGCGCTTGGCCAACCCGTCCGCGGGCAAGCCATGGATGACCGTTTCAAGCTGGAACAGGGCCGCGATGCTGCCTGGGACGCCGCTCCCGCCCGGGCGCGCGTCGACGCGAACCTCGACATCGGCGAGCGCCGCCAGGCGCCGCAGCAGCAGCAAGTGAAAAGCTCGGAGGCAGTCGCTGTCCAGGCGCAGGCTCACCTGCATGTCGCACCCCTAGAATTCTGATGGTCGGTAACCGGCCGGTGTTCGATTTCGGGCATGAGAGGCGGGCGGACGGATGGACTGGAGGGAGAGGTTGCTCCATTTCCATTCGTTTCCCGCTCGCTTGCGCCCTGTCAACATGGCCGTTGCCTTTGCTACGCAAACTTCGTGCCAGAAATCAGAAGAGCTCCCAACATAATTAACAGTGTTTTAACAGTTGGAGTAATAGCTAGGCTGAAGCCGCAATTTAATCTTTTGGGGCACATGGAGTGTTGTCGGAGCGACCTTTGCAATCATCCCTGCTCTCGTTGCCGCAACAACACGCTCCGGAGGGGATGCAATATGCCGCGCCGGAGCCGATGCCGGCCGCCTCCTATCCATCCTCGAGTGTCGAACTGGGTGACGTGAAGCGCATATTGGTGCGCCGCCGTTTCCTGATCCTCGCCACCGCCTTGCTGCTGACCCTTGCGGCGCTGCTCTATGGGCTGTTCACCCCGGCGCTCTACAGTTCGGTGGCGGAGATCATCGTCGATCCGCAAGACCTGCAGGTGGTCACCAACGACGTCAATCCGAGCCGCGTTCCGCCCGATGGCGGCATCACCATGGTGGAAAGCCAGGTCGCCGTCGTCCAGTCGAGCGGCGTACTGCTCAGGGCTATCGCGGCAACCAACCTGACCGAGGATCCCGAATTCAACGGGCAGGGCGGATTGCTGAGCCGTCTGCTGGGCGGCGGGTCGGCCGATACCGACAAGACGGGCAAGACACTCGATGCGCTGCGCCGGCGGCTGGCGGTGAAGCGGGCCGACAAGGTGCTGGTCCTCGACGTCATCGTCACCGCCAAGAGCGCCGACAAGGCGGCGATGCTCGCCAATGCCATCGCGCAGGCCTACCTCGCCGACCAGGCGAGCGCGCGCGCCAAGATGGCCACGGATGCTTCCGATTCCATCACCGCGCGGCTCGACGAGCAGCGCAAGCGCGTCCAGCAGGCCGAGAACGCGGTCGAGGCCTACAAGTCCGCCAACAACATGGTGATGGCGGCGGGCAATCTGGTCAGCGACCAGGAACTGACCGAGATCAACACGCAGCTGTCGGCCGCGCAGAGCCGCACCGCGGCGCTGAAGGCGCAGGTCGACCAGTTGCGCAAGCAGGGCGGCGCGCCCGACGCGACCTCCGAGGCCATGCGCTCGTCGGTGATTTCGAGCCTGCGCACGCAAGAGGCGACGCTTGTCGACCAGCTCTCGCAGCTCGGTACCGAACTGGGGCCGCGCCATCCTTCGATGATCGCGGCCCAGCAGCAGCTGCGCGACACGCGCCAGCTCATCGCGCGCGAACTCGGCCGCATCGTCACCGCCGCCGAAACCGACTACGAGCGGGCGCTGGCCAACCAGCAGGCGCTGGAGGCCAAGGTCGCCGGCATGAAGAGCAAATCGCTCGACACCGACCAGGCATCGGTCAAGCTGCGCGAATTGCAGCGCGATCTCGAGGCGGTGCGCTCCGTCTACGCCACCTATCTGCAACGGGCGCAGGAAACGCGCGAGCAGATCAATGTCGACAGCACCAATGCGCGCATCATCTCCAGCGCCATGCCCGCCCTGAAGAAGAGCTGGCCGCCGCTGTTGCTGCTGGTGTTCGGCGCGTTCTTCGGCGGGCTGGGGCTCGGCACCGGCATGGGGCTGATCGCGGAATATTCGTCGCCGACGGTGCTTTCCAGCGCGCAGATTCAATCGGCCATCGAGGCGCCGGTGGTGGGCGTGCTGCCGGCAAAACCGGCGCGCCGCCGCTGGTGGCCTTTCGGCGGCGCCGCCACGCCGGCCGCGCAGAAAACGGATGCGGTCGCGGGCCTGGCGCTGAGACGCCTGTTCGCCTCCAGCCGGCGTCCGCCGAACTGGCCGCTGGTGCCATCGATCCTGTTGACGTCGGCGCCAGAGGACGCCGCGCAGCGGGGCCGGGTGGCGCGCCTGCTGGCCAATGCGGCGGCCGCGCGCGGCAGCCGCGTGCTGTTCATCGACACCAATGGCGGCAAGAGCCAGAAGGAGCCGCAGCCCGGCCTGCTCGACGTGCTGCGCGGCGAATACGCTTTCGAGGCGCTAAGCCAGTTCGCGCCCGGCAGCAATGTCGCGGTCCTGGGCAAGGGACGGCCGAAGGCCGCCTTCTCCGAGGCGCAGGGCGTCTATTTCACGCAGCATATGCTGGCCCAGGCGAGCCGCAATTTCGACCTCGTCGTCGTTGACGGCGGCGCGCTGGCCGACAATCTCAACGCCTCGCCGCTGGTCGCCATGGTCGACGAGATCGTGCTCGTCGCCACGCTGAACGCGACGCCGATGCGCGATGTCACGGCGGCCTCGCAAGCCATTTCCGTCATGGGACGGTTGCCGACCGGCGCCTTGCTGGTCGACGAGGCGGCCTGAGATGGCTGTCATCCGGGCTGCCATCCGGGGTGCCGCCCGGTCAGCCTCCCCGGCGGCCGGCTGGGCCGGCCAGGGTCAAGCCTCGACCGCGCCCCGCGCCGGCAATTCCCTCGATTGGGTGACCGGCTACGGCCTGGTCGCGGTGGTGGCGTTGCTCTTCGCCATCTCTGGCGGGATGCTGTGGCTGGTCGGCTATAATTACGATGGCCTGACCGGCAATCCGGCGACCAAGATCCATCCCTCGACCTATCTGCTGGTGCTGATGTTTGCCTGGCGCGCCTGCACCTTCGGCAACCCGGTCGGCTACACGCTGGCCATCGCCGACCGGCGGCCGGCGAGCGCGCTGATGGCGGTCATCTCGATCCTGCTGCTGGTCGTCGTCATCGTCAGGCAGCGCCCCGGCATGGCCGGCATGATCGACACGTTCGTGGCGCCGGCGCTGCTGGTGATGATGCTGGCGGAGGCCGACGAAAGGACATTCGCCCGGATACAGACCGTCGTCCACGCGGTGATGACGGTGAACGCATTGCTGGCCCTGTTCGAGTTCGCCACCAAGACGCTGGTCTTTCCGTACCGGCTCGACGGCGCGGTGTTCATGAACGACCTGCGCTCGACGGCGCTCCAGGGCCATCCGCTGTCCAACGCCACGGTCACCTCGATCTATGTGCTGGCGCTGCTCTCGGGTTCGCGATCGCTGTCCATGCCGATGCGGCTCGCCCTGATCGGCCTGCAATGCGCGGCGCTGGTCTCGTTTGGCGGGCGCTCGGCGATGGTGACGACGATCGTGCTCGGCGGCATTTATCTGCTTTTCAGCGGTGTGGCCTATCTCAGGCGAGGACGCATCAGCCTGCCGGGTGCCGCTCTTGCGGTCCTGCTCGCCTCGCTGCTGCCGGTGGTGGTCGTCATGCTGTTCTCCTACGGCTTCTTCGACGCGCTGCTGGAGCGCTTCGTCTCGGACAGCGGCAGCGCCAATGCCCGCGTCGAAATGTTCGAGCTGTTCAAGCATTTCGAACTGCGCGACCTGATCGTGGGACCCGATATCGATCTCATCGAAAGCCTGCGCCGCATCAATGGCCTCGAACAGGGAATCGAGAACCCGATCATCCGCCTGCTCCTCTATCAGGGCGCCTTCTTCACGCTCCTGCTATTTTTCGGCTTCGTGCTGTTCATGCACGAAGTGGCGCGCCGCTGCCATGCCGGCATCTGGCTGACGATGCTGGGCTGGCTGATCCTGCTCAACACCTCCGAAAGCCTTGCGTCCAAGACGACGCTGATGACCAAGTTCGTGGTGATCGCGCTGGCGCTGTACAGGCCGGCGCGGGTGAGGCGGCTCCAGATGCAGCCCCGCGAAGCGCACGAACCGTCAATGTCGGTGATTGGCGACAGGCCCTCGCGTCGTCGTTATCCTAGGGCGTAGCAGGAGCGTAGCTCCGTCGCGGAGGATCCATGCCGTGACGTTGACCATAGAATCTGGCGGTCGGAGGCTGCCGCGAACCACGCCGATCAGCACGCCGTCGGCGACCATCTCGACTTTGCCGAAGCTCACCTGAGGCGCAACGCCCTCGATCTGGGCAATGTTCGAGGCGACCTCCTGGCCGTCGTCGTCTAGATGACCGTTGCATATCGTGTGGACACTGCATTACATCCTTGATGTTGGCGGTGGCGGCAGAATTTAAGTTGTCTGGGGAAGATTTTGCGTATTGGAAAAATCATCGCATTGCTTGTGAGCGGAATCGCTGTTGGGCTTGTTCTCACCTTATGGTGGGAAAATTTGCGGTTATCGTCCCAACTGACCGAAGGATTGCCTTCAAGCTTTGGCGCTGCGTCCATAGAGTTTGATGCCCGGGTTCGTGCCCGCTTTCCTCTTGGTATTTCGGTTTGGAAACTTGCCGATGAACTTCGAGCGGAGGGGTTCAATCCAACGTGGTTTGAACCCACCGGGGCATACGGTGCGAAGCGAAACGAGGATAGCTTCGTTTGCAACATCGCCGCGCGGGTATATTGGCGAGTGGGGATGGACGGGACACTGTCTGCAGTCCGAGGCGTTTATCGCGAAGAAGGCTGTCTATAGCGATACATTTTGCCACTTCGCCGCCAGTTGTTCAGTTATGCACAAATGTGCTTTCTTTGATACAAATTGGGAGGGAACAATGAAATTAGGCTTTGCTTTGGCTTCATTCACCGCAGGAATTTGCTTCGCGATATCGGCTGCCTCAGCAGGGCAAGGAGAGCAGAACAACATAAATTTCTTGGCTGGAAAGGACGATGCCTATTTGAAGAAGGTCGCAACAATGGCGGGCGATCTGAACGGCGTGATCCAAAGATGTCGGTTGAGGCCGAACGAGGATGGAAAAGCGATCATCACTGTTCCAGTCCTTTTGTACGATGGGATCGATAAACATCTGACGCCCAATCCGGGCAAGTTCCAGAGGGCCATCCACGTCTATGAAAGAGCCTACGCGATGGCGGTTCAAAGGGCGGGAAATTGTCAAACCGAGAAGGCCAGGCACCCGAACCTCTATCGGTAGATGGGCACCAGACGAAAAGAAAGGGAGGCACTCGGCCACTTTTCGTCGTCGACTCTCTACTTCGCCATCCTCAAACCCAGCGCATCCACCATCGCCGGGTCGAGCGCGCGCGTCGTGTCGTCCATCATGCCCATGCCGTCGAAGAGGTCCCAGAAGGCCCAGGGGAAGCCTGATGCCTCGGCGCTCTGCCTGACATCGGCGATGTAGCGGGCACGGTCGGGGTTGGGGGCTGCGACGTAGCGGGCGTCGGTGCGCAGCGCGCCGAATTCGCCCATGATGACTCGGCCAGGCGCGATGCCGTGGCTGTCGGCCCAGTTGCGCGCCTGGCCGATATATTTGTCGATGAACCAGCGGTCGGGCCTGGCGTCGAAATAAACCTTGAGCACGCGCTCGGTTTCGGCATAGGCGGCCTGCTTGTCCGCTTCGGAGGTCTCGATGTCCTGCGCCATGCGCGCCCTGACCGAGGCCAGCGTCTGCTCGAGCGAACCGGCGGAGGCCGGCCATGGCACGTTGTTCAGCGCGCGGTAGACGGGCTCGCGCATCCAGGGCGCGCCCTGGTGGCTGAACAGATAGGGTTCGTAGAAGTGGAAGGTGAACAGGATCGGCTCGAAGGCCGCCAGCGGCTCCGGGTCGAGCGCTGCCAGCCCGCTCACCATCGAGCCGCAGCCGCCGGTGACGACCAGCGGCAAGGTCGACGACGATGCCCTGGCAGCCGTCAGAAGGGCCGCCTGGACGTTCGACCAGACATTGGAAGAGCAGGATTGCGGCGGCTCGTTGACCGGTTCCAGCGCCACCATGCCCTGTGCGAAGCGCTGCAGCCTGCCGGCAAGCGTGCCGACCAGCGCGCGATAGGCTGCGAATTCGGGGGCGGCGGTGCTGGAGACCATGCGGTCGGGATTCCAGTAATGGGTGGCGCCGTTGGCCTGCACGTTGACGATGATGCCGAGGTCGGCATCGAGGGCGGCCGTGACGGCATCGTCCAGCATCGCCAGCAATTTTGCGCGCGTGGCGGCGTCGGCGGCCAAGAACGGGCCGGGATCGACCGGCAGGCGGATGAAATCGAGCCCGGTTCGGCGCAGCCGGCGAAGGTCGGCCGGTGTCGGCACCGGCCGCTGCGACTGGAAGGGCGGCCAGTCATAGTCGGTGCGCGGTGCGGGAAACTCACGCGTCAGCGCGAACCAGGGCCAGGCATTGACGCCGCGGCGAAAACGCCATTCGCCGGTGGCGGCCAAAGCGGGCGGCACGGACGAAAGTGCGGCCGTGGCGGGCAGCAGCGCCGTCGAAAGCGCGGTCCGCAACAGCCGCCGTCGCGACCAGCCCCTCATACGGCGCCGGGCGAGGGGCGCTCGATCGGCACGGCACCGGCGGCGCTCACGCCGAGAAGCCGGTAGGCTTCGGCTTCGTAGGCGAGCAGGACATCGTCCCAGCGGAAGACTTCGTCGGCGCGGGCTCTCGCCGCCTCGCCGCAAGTCCTGACCAGGGCGTCATCCTCCAGCGCCTGTCGCATGCGCTCGGCGCAACTCTGCCTGTCGGTAAAGAAGACGGCGGCCGCGCCGGCGGTCCATCTGTTGTAGGGGTTGTCGTGGGCGATGACCATGTTGCCGGCGGCCAGCGCCTCGACCAGAGACGGGTTGGTGCCGCCGACCGTGTGGCCATGCATATAGGCGCGCGCGTGAAAACGCAGCGCCTTCACCGCCGCCTGGTCGTAGATGGCGCCGGGCAGCACCACCGACGCGTTGGCCGCCTTGCGAACGGCGACATGATAGGGGATGTCAGGGGAAAGCGTGCCCAGCACGAGCAGCTTCATGTCGCGCTTCTGGCTGCAGAAGGCCTCGACGATGGGCAGGATGTTGTTGTCGGGCTCGATGCGCGCGATCGAGATCAGGTATTTTCCAGGTTCGAGGCCGAGCGCGCGTACCGGCGCCTCCGGCGCCGACGTCACCGGATCGGCGCCATAGGTGATGGTGGCGATGGCGCCGCGCGGCCGGCGCGTCGCCAGGTGGTCGGCGATCACGGGATGGTCGGCGACCAGACGGTGCGAGGCCCAGGCGCCGATCCACTCGTTGAGCCAGAACCATGTGCGCGCCGCCACACCCCATTTGGGCCGGCGCCATTCGATGCCGTCCATGTTGGTGATGATCTTGCGCCGCATCAGCCGCAGCCAGGTCAGGAAGACCGCGCCATTATAGCCGAGCACCAGGCAGACGCCGGGCCGACGGGCGGCGTCGAGCACGCATTGCCAGTCGAATTCCAGCGTCGCGCGCGGGCCTTTGGAGGCGACCTGGATGTGAATGAGGTCGATGCCTTTCCAGCTATCGACGCGCACCCTCTGGTCGACCCGCTCGACCTCCTCCTGGCAGTAGACGCCGACCTTCCAGCCGCGCCCGGCAAGAAACAGCGCCAGCTTCTCGGCGAAGGTTTCAAAACCGCCATGGGCCGCTGGAATGCCGCGCGTCCCGAGGATCAGGATGGCAGGCTGTTCCGATTTCATGACTGCTGGCACTTTTCAGGTCCGCTCGATCCGCAATGCTGTCTCATCTCAAAGCCGCGCCCTTGCGGTAGGCTGGCAGGCTCGATTCCAGCCATCATCGCACCCGGGTTGTAAAATATTTCTTCCAAGCGCCCGAGTTGTTTCATTATCGGTCAACCTTCCCAACGTATGTGTATCGAAACGAGGCCACGCTGCGGCTTGTCGGCCTGCGAACGGATATATTAGCACGGCATAATGCTTGCGTAAGGACTTCTGTGCGCCAGAATCGGCGGAGGGCGCGCAGCATTGGTGTGGTGATCCCAGATCAACATCCGTTGATCCGGGTTCGAGATTCGTTTCACGACCACACTGACAACGAGGGAAGTCCAAAGGGGTGTTGCTTGAAGTTTCCAGCCGCCGATAGCGTCAGGCAGCGGAATCGTCTCACCACCCTGACAGAAAGATGCATTTGAAGATGCGGATTGCCTGCATCCATCAGGGCTACGAGCTCTACGGTTCCGATCGCAGCTTCGCCGAGAGCGTGGCGGCGCTGCGCGCCGCGTTTCCGTCGGCCGACATCGAAGTGGTCCTGCCGCGCGGCGGACCGATCGTGCAAATCCTCGAACCGCATGCGACCCGCATCGTCTTCGAGCCGCTCTGGGTGCTGAGGCGCCAGGCCATCGCGCGCCTTGCCACCACCGAGATGGCGCGGCTGCCGGTCGCGGTGCTGCGGGCCTGGCGGCGGCTCAGGGATTGCGACCTCACCTATGTCAACACCTCGATCGTGGCCGACTACGCGATCGCCGCGCGCCTTCTGCCTGATAAGGCCGTGCTGCACATCCACGAAATTCCCGAAGGCGCCATGCGCAGGATCCTCGTCGGCCTGATGCACTGGAGCCATGCCGATCTCATCTTCAACTCGCGCGCCACCCGCGCAGCGTTCGGCGATCCCAAATCCGCGCGCTCCCATGTGGTCTATAACGGGGTTGCCGGCCCGGCGGCGGTCGAAGCGACGACCTATGACGGCAAGCGGCCGCTCAAGGTGCTGCTGCTTGGCCGCATCAACAGGATCAAGGGCCAGGAAGTGCTTCTCGAGGCGGTCGCCTCGCTGCCGGCTGAGCTGAAGTCGCGGATCGAGGTGCGGCTGGTCGGCGGCGCCTTCGAAAGCGTCGAGCGCGAGCGCGCGCTGGCCGAACTGGTCGCCAGCATGGGGCTTACCGGACGCGTCAGCGTGCTGCCCTTCATTTCCGATCCGTCCGAACATTATCGCTGGGCCGACATCGTCACCGTGCCGTCACGGCGTCCCGAATCGCTCGGCCGCGTCGCCATCGAGGCGATGGCCTATGGCCGGCCGCCGCTGGTGTCGGCGATCGGCGGGCTGGTCGAGGTGGTCGCGGACGGCGAAACCGGCTGGCATGTGCCGCCCGGCGATGCCGCGGCCCTTGCCGGCAAACTCGAGGAAATCATCCTGCGGCCCGAGGCCTGGCGCTCCTTCGTCGCCGCCGGGCGGGCGCGCTACGAAGCGGTGTTCAGCGAGCCGGTCGCTGCGGCGGCGATCGCCGCGATAGCCGCCGACAAGCTCAAGGCGGCGATCGCCAGGCCGGGCCGGACGGCAACCGTGCGCCAGGCGGAGACACGCTCGTGAAACTCCCCGGCCATCTGGTGCGGCGCCTCGTGCTGATGATCGGCGGCGAGGCGATGCAGAGCGGATTCCACTTCGCCCTCAACATCGCGCTGCTGCACATGCTGTCGGCGCAAGGCTACGGCCTCTTCGCCATCGGCATGGTGATGGGCGGCGTCGGCCTGTCCTACATCAGGTCGCTCACCGCCGTTCCCGCCTCGATATGGATGAGCAAGAGCACCAACAGCGCCGGCGTCGATGCCTATGACGTGGCCTTCGGGACGGCGGCGCTGGTCGTCGCGCTGGTGATGGCGCTCGGCACGACGATGGTGATGCGTCTCCTGGGTGATCCCAGTGGGATCGCCGCCGGCTGCTTCGTCGGCGCGTGGTCGCTGCGCAGCCACATGCGCACGGCCTTCTTCGCGCGCCGCCAGCAGGTGATCGTCTCCATCAGCGATGCCGCCTTCACGATCGCCGGCACCGTCATGGGCGGCCTGGCGATCTGGCTGGCCAAGGACATGCTGCAGACCGTGTTCTACGCGCTGGCCGCGGCCAATGTGTTCGGCATCTTCGTCCTGGTCCGGCTGGCGCGCCGCACGCTGCGCATCAGCTTCCGCATGCCGACGCGGCGGCGCTATGCAAGGCTCTGGGCCCAGCTCTGCTGGTCGGCGTTCAGCGCCACCACCACCAACATCCAGGGCCAATGCCTGGCGCTGCTGGTTGCCGGCATTGCCGGGCCGGCAGCCTATGCGCCGCTGGCGGCGGTGATCGTGCTGTTCGCGCCGCTGCGCATCATCAGCCTCGCCTTCGTCAACATGACGCAGCCGGAACTGGCCAAGCTGATGCGCAATAACGAGACCCGTCGTGTCTGGGCCCAGGCGAAGCTGTGGGCTGTCGTCATGGGGCTCGGCGCGGTGGTCTATGGATGCGCCATCCTGTTCGTCCTGCCGATGATAAAATCGCAGGCGCTCCAGGATGCGTCGGTAGGCTTCATCGGGCTTTTCGTGACCGCGAATTTCGTTCCGATCATGCTCTACATCATGCCCCGCATCGTGCTGGAGATCATGGGTGACTTCCGCATCGTCGCGTTCATCACCCTGGGCGGCGCCATCGTCGGGCTGGCCTTGATCGCCATCTCCCTGGCAATCGCCCCCCCGCCATGGGCGCTGCTCGGTTCCGCGCTCTCCGAGATCTTCGTGCTCGCGGCATCATGGTATTTCGTGCATCACCGCATGTGGAACATCGAACATCCGGACCAGCAGCGCGACAGCCGCCTGGGCTCCTGGCGGCGGGCGGTCTCGTTCGCCGCGGTAAAGCGATAGGAGACGGACGTGTCAGGCCAGGCCGTACAAATCGCCGCTGTGACCGAGCTGCCCGACGGGCAGGTTCCGCACGCCGCCGCCGTCGCCGCCAACGACGCCTATACGGCGAAGCTGCACACCAGCCTCGAGGCGGTCAGGCCGCTGTGGCTGCGCCTGCAGGCGCAGGGTGTGTGCACCGGCCACCAGAATTTCGCATGGGCGGAAGGGATCGTCGCGCGGCTGTTGCCGGAAGGCGCGCAACTCCTGCTCGTGGAGGTGAGCGACGCGGCGACCGGCGAAACCAGGATGCTGGTGCCGCTGATGCGCCGCAAGGCTTTCCACCATTGGGTGGTCGAATGGTTGAGCTGTGGCGTCTGCGACTATGCGGCACCGCTGCTGGCCGATGACACTCCATGGACGAAACAATCCGCGCAGGCCGCGTGGGCCGCGCTGTGCTCGGTGCTGCCGCCGGTGGACCGCGTCCACATCGAGGGGGTTCCGCGACAGATCCAGGGCGTTGCCAATCCGCTGGCCTTGCTTCCGGCCACGCGCGATTCGATCCAGACCACTTTCGGCCTCGCCATCGACGGCGATCCGGAAACGGTCCTCAAGCGCCTTTGCAGGCCGTCTTTCGTCAAGGAATTCGGCAAGGATTGGCGTCGCCTGGAGCGGCTTGGCGGTGTGGAACTGGTCGAGGCGCGCGCGCCGGCCGAGGTTGAACGCATCTTCGGCGAGCTGGTGCGGATGCGCCTCGATCGCTTTCGCGAGCTTGGCCGCTTCGACCTGCTGACGCAGGACAAGATCGTCGATTTCTACAGGAACGCGGCCATTCAGGGCCTGCTGGACGGTTCGGTGCGGCTGTTTGGACTGCTCGTCGGCGAGGCTCTCATTTCGGTCCAATATTTGCTGGTTCATGAAGGGACTGTTCACGCTCTGCTGATAGCAATGGATCAGAGCGTCGTGCCCAACGTCTCACCGGGCCTTGCAATCATGGGCAGGTTGATCGGCTGGGCGCGCGAACGGGGTTTTGGCTATTTCGACCTGTCGGTCGGCAACCAGAGCTACAAGGAACATATGGGCGCCAAGGGTTCGGTGTTGGTCGAACTCTGCCATGGGTTGACGATGCGGGGCAGTCTTGCCAGCACCGCCATCGAGTTGCGCAGGGGGGCCGAGGCCTTCATACGCTCCAAACCCAGGCTGCTCAAGGCGGTCCAGGGAACGATGCGGGGTCTGCGGCGCTTGCGTGGATGATGCCTGGGCGCCCCAGAACGAATGGGAGAGGCATTTGGCAAGCCAGGCAGTGCGGTTGGCGGCGACGGCGGATGCACCGGCTCAACCGACTTCTCCAATCAGAGCAGGCATGGGCGCCACGGCGCGCTATACGGCGCGGCTGCACACCAGCTTCGACACCGTAAGGCAGCTCTGGCAGCGTCTCGAGGAGACCGGCCTGTGCACCGGCCACCAGGGCCTTGCCTGGGTGGAAGGGATCGCCGGGCGGCTGATGCCCAAAAGCGCCGAGCTGCTGGTCGTCGAGGTCAATGACGCCGACACGGGCGCGCCGGTCATGCTGATGCCGCTGATGCGGCGCCGGGCGCTTGGCCACTCCGTGATCGAATGGCTGAGCCGCGGCGTGTGCGATTATTCGGCGCCGCTACTGGCCGATGCCAGGCCTTGGACCAGGCAAAGCGCCGACGCCGCCTGGGCGGCGGCCCGCGCCGTGCTGCCGCCGGCCGACCGCATCCATGTCGCGGGGATTCCACGGGAAATCCACGGCGTTGCCAATCCTCTGGCGCTGCTTTCGACGGCGCGCGACTCCATCCAGATCGCCTCGGGTATGGTCATGGATGGCGAGCCGGAGACGCTTCTCAAACGCATCTGCAAATCGTCCTTCACCAAGAATTTCAACAAGCACTGCCGCCGCTTCGAAGAGCACGGCGGCCTCGCACTGGTCGAAGCCGAGACGCCTGACATGATCGAGGAGCAATTCGACAGGCTGCTCGACCTCAGGCTCAATCGCTTTCGCGAGCTCGGGCGCTTCGACCTCTTGACGCAGGCGCCGGTCGTGGAATTCTACCGCAACGCCGCCCTGCAGGGGCTTTCCGACGGCTCGGTGCGGCTGTTCGGGCTGCGCGTGGGCCAGGCCTATCTCGCTGTCATGTACGTGCTGGTCATGAAAGGCACCTTGCATGCCCTGCTGCTCGGCATCGACCAGGACGCGGTGGCCAACGTCGCCCCGGGCCTGACAATGATCGGCAAGTTGATGATGTGGGCACGGGCGCAAGGGCTCGGCTATTTCGACCTCTCGGTCGGCGGACAGGGATACAAGCAACATATCGGCGCCTCGAACTCGGTGCTGGCCGAACTGTGCGAGGCGACGACCCTGAAGGGCAGGGGTTCGACCGCCTATATCAGGCTGCGCTGCAAGACCGAGCTGTTCGTGCGCTCCAAGCCTCGGCTTTACAAGGCCATGCAAGGCGCGATGCGCCGTCTGCGGCGATTGAAGACCTGACTGCTATCTTTCCTGCCTGGCATTCGGGCACGATTGCTCTCATCCTGATTCAAGGCAGCCCCGGAACCTCTTCAAAACACTGCGAAGATTTAACCGAACCGCAACCTGCTGTGCCTATAGGGTTGTGCGAGGGATCAAGAGCAGGGGCATGACATGTCAGCAACAATTTCTCGGTTCATCCGGGATGATTCCGGCGCCACCGCGATCGAATACGGCCTGATCGCCGCTCTTATCGCGCTAGCCATCATCGTCGGCGCGGGCGCGCTAGGCAATGCGATCAACAGCAAGTTTTTGAAGATCGGCAACACGCTCAACACCAGCGGCTCGTAAGCCATCGGCCAGGGGCCGCCGCCCGCGAAATTGACAGGGCGGCGCGTCTCCGTCATCCTTAAGCACAGTCGCGGGCCAGGGAAACGGCCATGTTGCGTGTAAGAGCGACCGAGGGCAGCGTCATGTTCAGTCCCGTCACCGGCCAGAATGCCAAGCGCGCCGCGGTGCGCAAGGCGCTCGACCGCCACAAGGTCTACATCACCGCGCAAAGCTTTTCGGATGGCGCCTACCAGGCGCGCGTGCTGGTCGACGGCGAGGCCTACTGGGTCGACGAATTCCGCTTGAGCCAGTTGCAGCAGGGGTTGACCCCAGCCGAGCTGGAGCTGACGCCCGCGATCGACGATTGAGACCACGTGAAAAATCGCGAGTGGTGCAAACGTAGCGCCCTACGGCGCCCCCCTCTGTCCTGCCGGACATCTCCCCCTCTAGGGGAGAGATTGGTAATTTCGCCTACCGCGCTATTCCTTCAAAGTCCAATATTCGCGAAGGCCGGCGTGAGGTTTGCCCGGCAGGGCAGAGGGGGGCGCGAAGGAACGAGGCGGTTGTTGATTCCCGCCCGGCTCGGCTGTTGACATGCCGCCCACCAAGCTCAAAACCTATCGCGCCAAGCGCGAATTTTCCAAAACGCCCGAACCCGCCGGCGGGCTGATCACCGATGAAGGCAACCGCTTCGTCGTCCACAAGCATCACGCGACCGCGGACCACTACGATCTGCGCCTGCAGGTCGGCGATGTCCTGAAAAGCTGGGCGGTGCCGCGCGGGCCCTCGCTCAATCCGGCCGACAAGAGGCTGGCGGTCGAGACCGAGGACCATCCGCTCGAATATATCGATTTCGAGGGCGTCATTCCCGAAGGCGAATATGGCGGCGGGCCGATGATCGTCTGGGACACCGGCAGCTGGGCGCCGATGGACGATGTCGACAAGAGCCTGCGCACCGGCGCCTTCAAGTTCCGGCTGGCCGGCGAAAAGCTCAATGGCGGCTGGATGCTGACCCGGCTGAAGCCCAAGCCGGGAGAGGATTCGGAGAAGAAAAACTGGCTGCTGTTCAAGGAGCGGGACCTCGCCGCCGACACGGTGCTGAACATCCTCGAAGCGCGGCCGGAGAGCGTCAAATCCGGATTGCGCATCGAGGAACTGGTGGCGCCGCCGAAACCGGCCGCCAAGTCCGCGCCAAAGCCTGGTTCGCTGAAGCCTGGCGAGCTGCCGGGTGCCGCCAAGGCGCCGGCGCTCAGCCGCATCGAGCCGCAACTGGCAAGCCAGGTGCCCAAGCCGCCGGGCGGCGAAGGCCTTGCCGAAAACACGAACGAGCTCTGGCTGCATGAGATCAAATTCGACGGCTACCGCACCATGGCACACCTCGCCGATGGAGAGGTGCGGCTGATCACCCGTGGCGGCATCGACTGGACGAAGCGCTATGGCGACCTGCCTCATGCGTTCGCCAAATTGCCGTGCCGCGAGGCGATCATCGACGGCGAGATCGTCGTGCTCGACGCCAAGGGCATTTCGCGCTTTGCGCTGCTGCAGGACGCGCTTGCCGAGGGCGCCGGCAGCAAGCTGCATTTCTATGCTTTCGACCTCTTGCATCTCGACGGCTGGGACCTGATGAAGGTGCCACTCATCCGGCGCAAGGCGCTGTTGGCCGAATTGCTTGGCGGGCTCGGCGCCAACTCCGCCATCCAGTTTTCCGACCATGTCGAGGGTTCGGGGCAGGGACTTTTTGATCAAGCCTCGGATATGGGGCTGGAAGGTGTCGTCTCAAAACGGGCGACCGCCATCTACCAGAGCGGCCGGACCAAGAGCTGGACCAAGACCAAGGCGCTAAAGAGCGAAGATTTCGTCATCGCCGGCTACACTGTCTCCGACGCGGCGGAAGGGCTGGCCGCGCTCGGCATGGCCGAATGGGTGGATGGCGAATTGCACTATCGCGGCAAGGTCGGCACCGGCTTCGATGCCGGAACCGCGGGCGATCTGCTGGCCCGGCTGCAGCCGCTCGCATCAGGCGCGACCCCGCCGGAAGGCGTGCCGCGCGAAATCATGCGCGAGATGCGCTGGGTGAAACCGTTGTTCTCGGCGCGCGTCCACTATGCCAACCGCACGGCGGACAATGCGCTGCGCCATGGCGTGTTTCGCGGTCTTAGGGATGTCGGCCTGTCGACGCCGGTGTCGACCAAGCGCAAGCGCCTGATCTCCGAGGCGGATCTGGCGACCATCTGGGTGACCAATCCCGAACGGCGGCTGTTCGGCAAGACCGGGCCGACCAAGCTCGACATCGCCGTCTATTACGCGCTGGTCGGCGACTTCATGCTGCCGCACCTCCTTGGCCGCCCGGTGTCGCTGGTGCGCTGCCCGACCGGCCTGCCCAAGGACTGCTTCTTCCAGCGTCACGCCTTCACCGGCATGCCGCCTTCGGTGGTGACCTTCCAGGCGATCAATTCCGAGGGCGAGGCCAAATCCTATCTCTCGGTCGAGGGCGCCAAGGGCTATCTGGCGCTGGCGCAGTTCGGTGTCGTCGAATTCCACACCTGGGGCACGCACCGCACGAGCCTCGACAAGCCCGACCAGATCGTCCTCGACCTCGACCCGGGCGAGGGGATTTCCTGGCGCGAGGTGGTGGAGGCCGCCGTCCACATCAAGGGCGAGCTGGAGGGACTGGGGCTGGTGCCGTTCGCCAAGACGTCCGGCGGCAGCGGCATCCACATCACCGTGCCGGTGACGGGCAAGCAGAACTGGAAGAAGCTGCACCAGGCAACCAGCGCCATCGCGACGCATCTGGCGGCGACCGCGCCCGACACTTTCACCACCACCATGGGCAAGGAGAACCGCAAGCGCCGCATCTTCATCGACTATCATCGCAACGCGCGCGGCCACACTTCCGCCGCGCCCTATTCACTGCGCGCGCGCACCAACCTGCCGGCCTCGACACCGGTGAGCTGGAGCGACCTGGAGGCGATCGATGCGCCGCAGGACCTGAACTATGCGTCGCTGCCGGGGTTGCTGGAGACGTCCGGCGATCCATGGGCGGAGATTAATGAGTTTGCCAGGGATTTGCCGGCGGTTTCGTGAAATTTCTTCGCACCTTGCGGGTCATGTTTCCGGGAATAGCCTGGGAAAAAGCGTATCCAAGGCGTCAGCGGGGAACCGTAGGGAGACGGGCCCCTTTGGTGTTTCGGATGCCAGCAACCCAAGCGAAATCACCTCGTTGAAAACCCGTCGCGCCGTTCGCTCCGGCAATCCTGTGATGCGCGAGATGTCGCCGCGCTCGAATTCGCCACGCATCAGTGCCTCCTCCAGCAAGCGAGCGGCCTCCGGCTTCAACTCGCTGCGGTCAACATAGGCACGAAGACGCCTCGCTAGGGTCGTGAGATCAAATAGGCCGGACATGAATGTCACCTGATCGACGCAGACGCGCAGGAACCACAGGGTGAAATCCGCCAGCGCGCGTTGCGAGAGATTGCCCCTGCCGTCGAGGTCACCCTGACGCGGCATGTCGGCATGATCCATCATGGTCTTGTAGTCTTGCCGACTTTTCAGCCCTCGCGCCAATCCGCGCGAGATCGACCACAGCCCATGAGCGGCAATGCCGGCCTCATGCGCCATGGCATGGCTCATGAGGCGACTGACGCGTCCATTGCCGTCAGGAAATGGATGGATGAAGTTGAAGCGGTGATGCGCGGCGGGAATGGCGAGTATGCGGCCTGCCTTGCCCAGATTTGCGAGACGGTAGCGCATTTCGAAATGGCGCATGAAATCCGGGACGCGGGCACTGGAAGGCGGTTCGTGCCGGCCAACCGCGGCATCCTGTTCAGGTTTCGATCGCCATTCCCCAGGCGTCATGAGAAATTCGCGCCCCGCGCCTTTGATGCGCAGCATGGGCTCCCCGGCCTCCAGGTAGAACTGGCGATGCAGCCACAGGATGAAGTCGCGGGAAGCCGGTTCAATTGTCCCTGTGCCGCCATCCGGTCGACATCCGCCTGAAGCCTGACATGGGCAGCGGCCTCGAGTTGCAGGTTACGCCGTGCCTCATCCTGGTCGAAATGGCCCGCCAGCGCGCGCTCGATATCGCGCGGACGCGTGTCGTGGCCCTCTATCAGGTTGCTGTAGTAGGTGTTCATGATGCGGACGAGATCCGCGAGATTTGCCGCCGTGCGGGGGTGAAGGCTGTTTCCCAACATGGCGGATGTGGCGGAAAGCTCCGCCAAGGCATCCGAGATCGCCTCCGATGCATCCTCGAGACGGGCCGGTTCTATCCGCTGCACGCTTTCTTCCATGGGCTTGGCTTGGCCGATCTTTGGTTCTCGTAACTGCCTAATCATAAACATACTTTTTGATTTCCCCAAAGAAATTGGCCGATCTCTTGGCCGATCGGTCCGCGTTCGCCGTGACCGTCACGCTACCTCCATCGACGGTTCCGACAATTTGAATTATTCTCTTCCCGTGACCCAAAACCCGCCGGAAGGTTTCATCAGGGATTTGCCGGTATTGTGCGGGGTCGGTGTAGGATTTCCTCGGCGTCGATCGTCCTGCGGACGAAAAGCGCTGCAGAGAGCATGATCCCGAAAAGCGGGACCGGTTTTCGCGGACAAACGGTTTCCGTTTGTCCAGAGATCATGCCCGAGCTAAAATGTCAGCGCGTGGCCGCGTAGGAGTTCATCATGGCGCCCAGGGCAAGTTGGAAGGGTTATCTCAAGCTCAGTCTCGTCAGCTGTCCGGTGCGGCTATATCCCGCCACCAGCGCCAGCGAACGCATCTCGTTCAATCAACTGCACAAGAAGACCCATAACCGCATCAATATGAAGCCGGTCGATCCCGAATTGGGGCTTGTCGAGCGCGCGGATCTGGTCAAGGGCTACGAGTACGAGGACAAGCAGTACATCATCATCGATGACACTGACCTCGACGCGGTGCGCATCGAATCCAACCACACGATGAACATCGAGGCCTTCGTCGACGAGGACGAGGTCGACGTCATCTACCAGGACGCGCCCTATTACATGGCGCCGGACGGGGCGATGGCGGAGGAGACCTTCGCGGTGCTGCGCGAGGCCATGCGCAAATCCGGCAAGCTCGCCATCGCGCGGCTGGTGCTGTCCAGCCGCGAGCGCGTGGTGACGATCGGCGCGCGCGAGAACGGCATGTTCGTGTGTACGTTGAGGAACCCGAACGAAGTGCGCGGCACCGCTGAATATTTCGGCAACATTCCGGCCGGCAAGCCTGACCCGGAAATGCTGCAGCTTGCCGAAGCGCTGATCAAGCAGAAGGAAACCACCTTCGATCCGAAGAATTACGAGGACCGCTACGAGGTCGCGCTGATGACGATGATCCGCGAGAAGCTGAAGGGCCACAAGCCGATCATCGCGGCGGCACCGGAACGCGGCAATGTCATCAATTTGATGGATGCGCTGAAGGCCAGCCTGTCGCAGTCGAAGCCGCCGGCCAAGTCGAAGAGCAAGGCGGACGAGGCCGCCAAACCCGCCGCCAAGAAGGCGGCCGCGGGCGGCGCTGCTCCTGAAAATCCGCTCAAGGCCAGTCTGCTCAAGGCGGTCGGCAAGAGCAAGAAATGACGGCACCGGCCGTTGCGGGGGCCGTCTTCGGCACGATCGGCGCGCTGGCGGCGTTTCCGCTCCGGCTCGCCGCGCGCGAGGTGGAACGCCAGCACGGCCAGCTCAGGCGCGGCGTCACAAGGCGAACCACCCATGTCGTGGTCGGACGGACCTTGCTGGCCAAGGCTGGGTTGGTCAAAGCGGGGCTGGCCAAGGTTGGGCTGACCAAGGCGGGGCTGACCAAAAACAGCGATAGCGAGATCGAACGCCGGCTCGGCGCCGAGCGCGCCGCCGGGCGCGTGGTTTTGAGCGAGAACGGTTTCCTGCGCCTGCTCGGGCTGATCAAGGCGCCCGAGGCGTCTTCGCTGTCGCGTCAGTCGCTGATCGACCAGTCCAGGCTGTCCGGTGCCGATCTCGACCGCCTCAGCCTGTTCGATGCCTTCGAGCATGATGGCGAGCCCTATTCCTTCCGGGACCTGATCCTGGCGCGCAAATATGCCGGGCTGATCGCCGGCGGCGCGACATGGGGCGCGATCGCGCGCTCCGTCCACCGCTCCGGTCCGGTCGCCTCGCTCACCGCCAAGTCGCTCAATGTCGGCTCGGCATTTGGCCGGCCCGACGCGATCTATCTCGAAGGTGGCCAGAGCGAACTCGACGGGCAACTGCTGTTCGATCTGGGCGCCGCCGCGATCGGCGACGACACGCTGGAAGACCTTTTCGCCGAAGCTGAAGCGGCGGAGGAGGGCGGTGACCATGACGGCGCCGCCGAGCTCTACCAGCGCTGCCTGGCGATCGACCCGACCGACGCCATCGCCGCCTTCAACCGCGCCAACTGTTTGCGCGGGGCCGGGCGCGTGGCGGAAGCCGCGCATGACTACGCCCGGGCGATAAAGCTCGACCCGGCCTTCGTCGAAGCCTGGTTCAACCTCGCTGGGCTGATGAGCGAGCAGGGCCGCGACGCCTCGGCGCGAAGGCATTTGCAGAAGGCGATCGCGCTGGACAGGACTTATGCCGATCCGGTGTTCAACCTGGCGCGGCTGGAATTCGACGCCGGCAATCTGCCGGAGGCGCGGCGGCTCTGGGTGCGGTATCTGGAACTGGACGCGGCGTCCGAATGGGCTGGAGTGGCGGCCAGGGGCGTGCAATTCGTGGATATGCAACTGGCGAAGTCGGCGGGGTGACGCGTTCCTTTCTTGCAACGGAGAGGAGTTTCGGTTTGCCGGTGGGATTTCAAATGGCGTTCCTGTTTATCGGACTTACGGGGTTGTTTGTACTCTTGGCGATTGGCCAGATGCGGGAATTGCTGTTCTATCGAAACATTGGGTGGGACTTCTCGGTGGATAGCAACATCAATTGGCTAAAGATCCGCAGTGGCAGGAGGCGACCGTTTTTAGAGCTCGGCCCAACTCCCGCCGAATACCTTGCGTCAAACAGACAGCGCGTCTGTTTGGCTCGACCTTTCGTTATGTTTTGTGTGGCAGCATTAGCGGCCGGGGCGGGACACATCACGTTCCATCCGGAGCAATGGCGCAAGGAAGTCAACGGCTCCAAAGTTACGTATCACTACATTGGGACCCAGCGACCTGATGGCCACTAGCTTCCTCTTCGACGGCCACGACACCGCCCCTGTCACCATCCTGCTCGCGCATGGCGCGGGCGCCTCCATGGACTCTCCCTCGATGACCGCCACCGCCAAGGCGCTCGCCGTCGCGGGCTTCCAGGTGGCGCGCTTCGAGTTCCACTACATGGCGGCCCGCCGCTACGGCCAGCGCAAGCCGCCGCCGCGCGCAGAGACGGTGAACCCGGAATACATCAAGGCGATCGCCGATCTCCGGGCGAGGGGCGTGACGGGCAAGCTGATCATCGGCGGCAAGTCGATGGGCGGGCGCGTCGCCTCGATGGTCGCCGACGAAATGCTCGCCAGGGGCGAAATCGTTAGCCTGCTGTGCCTCGGCTATCCCTTCCATCCGCCAGGCAAGCCCGAGCAGCTGCGAACCAAACATCTGTTGGGGCTGAAGACGCCGACGCTGATATTTCAGGGCACGCGCGACGAATTCGGTGCGCCGGACGAAGTGGCCGGTTATAGCCTTTCCGATGCGATCGAAGTGATCTGGCTGGAGGACGGCGACCACGATCTGAAACCGCGCAAGAGTGTGTCGGGGTTTTCGACGGCGGATCATTTGAAGACCGTGGCGGAAACTGTGAGGGGGTGGGCCGGAGTTTGCAGTTCGATGAAAGTCTCGTAAAGCGAGCCAACGTGTGGATTTCGCAAGGGCTATAATCTAGAAGAGGTAACTTTGCCCTATTTGATATATGGTAAGAGAAGGCTTGAAACGACCGCTGCCTTTATTGCGGTGGCGTTGATTATTTTGATATCTATATCGCTTTCTGCTGTGTCTTTTTTGAATTCTGGATATTTATCGTACATAGAATATGTATCTTTTATTTTGTCACTAATATATATATATGTTGTAATGGACAAATCGAATGAGTATGCTGATTATTTCTGGTTTATGTTGAATCATCGAGATATAGCCAGATTTAAAAGGTTTTCTATCGTGATTTATATTATTGCGATATCGTCTATATTATTCATATTTGATAAGGTATCTGGAGTAGCTGAATCGGTGGCCTATGCGATCGTTCTTCTTTTTTCTACTCTCATTTTCCCTGATGTTATTCTTTTCTGGAAGGGCTCTCGTCGGCTTCATCTAGATACCCAATGAAGATCGCCACCTTCAACATCAACAACATCAACAGCCGGCTGGACAATCTGCTGGCCTGGCTCGCCGCCGCAAGGCCCGATGTCGTGTGCCTGCAGGAATTGAAGGCGCGCGACACGCAGTTTCCGCGCACCGCACTTGCCGATGCCGGCTATGGCGCGGTGTGGAAGGGCGAGCCGACCTGGAATGGCGTCGCGATCCTGGCGCGCGGGGCCGAACCGGTGCTGACGCGCGATGCTTTGCCGGGCGACGACGAGGACCGCCAGAGCCGCTATATCGAGGCGGCGGTCAACGGCGTCGTCATCGCCTGCCTCTACGCGCCCAACGGCAATCCGCAGCCGGGGCCGAAATTCCAGTACAAGCTCGCCTGGCACGCGCGGCTGGAGGCGCATGCGGCACAACTCTTCGACACCGGCCTGCCGGTCGTGCTGGCCGGCGACTACAACATCGTGCCCGAGCCGCGCGACATCTACGCCACACGCTCCTATGACGACAACGCGCTGGTGCAGCCGCAAAGCCGCGCCGCCTTCGCCGCGCTGCTCGAACAAGGCTGGACCGATGCGTTGCGCAGGAAACACCCGAAGGAGACGCTCTACACCTTTTGGGACTACCGCCGGAACCGCTGGCCGCGCGACGCCGGATTGAGGCTCGACCACATTCTGCTGTCGAAGACGCTGGCGCGGCGGCTGAAGGGGGCGGGGATAGATCGCGACGTGCGCGGGCAGGACGGCGCCAGCGACCATGCGCCGGTCTGGGTGGAATTGGGGTGAGGCATGTCACGCCTGCCGGGCATTAACCGCGTGCCACCCTTTTGCGCGGGGCATCCGTCGGGCTAAGCTGGATCGGATCGGCAAGGGGGCTGCTTGATGAATTGCATTTCTGACAAGTGGCGAGCGGCCGCCAGCGAAGCCGGTCCGCCATGAGTAATCTCGCTCTTGTCGGTCTTCTTGTCGCGACGCTGGCGATCATTGCCGCCGCCGTTGCCGTGATCTGGCTGTTGCGGCGGCGGCACCTCAGCCGCCGCGCGTTGCGCCGGGCCAACCCCGCCAACGACTATGCGGTGCGCACCGACTGGAGCCGCAGCACGGGCACCGTCAACTACTCATCCTTCGTCTATTTCGATGTCGACCGCGACGGCAGCTACGGCGTGGCCGACCGGCCGATGGCCGGCATCATGGTGCGGCTGTTCGACGGGCAGGGCGGCTTCGTCGCGTCATCGAGGACGAACAATGCCGGCTATGCCAATTTCGCCATGTCGACGTCGGCGGTGAAGGCCGCATTGCGCTTGCCCGGCGCCTACCGGTTCTCGGTTTCGGTGCCGCCGGGCTGGCGCTCGCCCAGCGCCAACGACACGCAGTCGATGGAGTTCGAGCTGGCGCCCGGCTCACCCGCCGGGCTGGTGTCGCGGGATCTGCCACGTCCGGTCGGGCTGGCGCCGGTGCGCACCCTGGCCGGCAGGATGGCGGCGGCCAACAGCGCGACCCTGTCGGTGATGGCGAACGGGCAGGTGCTGGAGCGCCACACGCTGGCGCCGGCTTTGGCCTTTCGCTTCGAGCTTGCCGGCGAGGCCGACATGGTGGTGATCAGCGGCGGCGGGCTCGACCGCCGGCTGGCGCTGTCGCCTTACCCGACCGATCTCGGGCAGCTTTCGCCCCGAGCCCTGGCCGACGAGGCGGCGGCGCGCATGATCGGCTTCGACGACGTCACCGGGCGTGGCTTCCGCAAGATCCCATGCGGCCATGCCGGGCTCGACTGGCGCAACCTGAACGCCATGGCGAAGGACCACACCAAGGACAGCGAGGGCTATGTCAACGGCAATGTCTCGGGCGACCACGTCGCCTATACAAGCAGCGGCTATCCGGCCGAGTTCAGCCGCGAGACGCCATTCGGCTTCCACTCGGTGCTGCTTAGTGTTGCGTGGCTGAAGGCGGAAGGGGAAACGGCGCTGATCGAAAGCTGGCTCGGCGACCAGTTGGTCGCCAGCGATGAAGTGGTGCTGTCGGCGCTCACGCCGCTGCACTACGCGCCGATGCTTGGAGAAGTCACCCGCGTCCGTCTGTCGACGAAACATACCTGGCAAATAGTCGTGGACGACCTGGTGCTGGCCGGCTGATTAGCTGGGCGACTTTGAGATCACCACCGTGCCGTTGGTCCCGGCCGTGATCAATTTCAGATTGCCCTTCCTGACCAGAGCGGGCCGTTCATAAAGCTTCTTCATGATGCAGTCTCTCCACTATATCCCGTTAGGAGTTTGCCATAGCGTTGCCTGCTGTCAATGTCTCGACGGGGATAGTTCAAGCCATACCGATCGCGACCGTGACAAATCGGACACTGGTACTTTGACTCTCTGTTTCGGCGCAATTCCGGACGGAAAACCGTTTCACACTTTTCCTGGAATTGCTCCGGCGGCGTCGTTTGATCGAACCTGCAATCGTGGTCGCGATGAAGGCGCCGGGATCGATCACGGCGCTCACGCACCACTGATTTCCAGGCGCTCACGCGCCGCCCAAATGCCTGGAGCGATAAAACCGCCTGCACACTTCGAAGAATGCTGTTGGAAAATGGTCCCGAGTGCCCTGACGCCGACCTGCTGACCTATTCCGGGCGCACCGGCGGCGAGGCCGTAGCCACGATGGACTTCAGATTGCCCTTCTTGACCAGGACGGGCCGTTCATAAATCTTCTTCATGATCAAAAGCTCTCCCCTATATACCGCCATCATCGTGACACATCTTGGTTCTCTGTCAATGTTGCACTGTGCAATTGGGAACATGTCGAGGAACCGCCTGATCAAGCAGAGACCGGTGATCGAAGGCGATGGAGTGGGCAGCGCTTTGCGCGCCGAGCGCCTGGCCGACGCGGACGGGGGGGCGCATTGTTGGGGTGTGCTCGGCGCCCGCGTCAGCCAGGGCGGCTCGTACCGCCGCAAGAGCACCATCGCACATCGCATGCCGGCCGAAACTTCCGCGAAAGCGGAATAGGCAAGGGTGGCGAGGTCCGGCATTCTAGCCGGGCATGATCGGCCAACCGCCAGGCGGGCGTTGTGTGCATGGCGATGCTCGGCATGGAAAAGTGTTGGAGCCTCTTTACCGACCGGGCCTGAGTGCCGCGGATCGAACCGTGCGGTTTTCCTTGTAGGACCAAGGTCTTGGGGTACGCGCGCAAAGGTCCGAGAGGCCCTCTTCGGTTCCGGCAATGTCCATTGGACGTTCCGCTATTTTATCCAATCAATATGTAACGATCCCGTCTCGCCTGAAGGTTGAGAGGGGCAAAAGCCTGCCAGGATAGGCATGGGCCGGTGACCGCCCGGCAGGGAAGGCAAGCGCAAAATTGCGAGAAAGCCGCTGCTTGAGTTCCCGGCTGCCCTTACCCCAGCCACCACCACAATGCCGCGATCGCCGCCGCGATGGCCGCCGCCGTCAGCCCCAGCATGATGTAGGAGCCCTTGATGATGTCGCGGATGATCTTCTTGATCGTTTCGCGGTCGTTCAGGTTTGGGAAGGGTTCGTTCGGCTGCGCCACGTCGAGGAAATGGCAGAGCGGGCCCCAGCCTTCGCTGACCTTGAAGACCAGCAATTTTTCCGGCGGCACGGCTGCCTTCACTTCGTCGACATAGGCGTTATAGCGGGCTACCGCCTTGTCACGGTCGCCCATGACACCGGCCAGCGTGCGGCCCCAGACCAGCTTGCTCGACATGTCGCCGAACTTGCGGCCGAACGGCGTCAGCCATTCCAGGATCTTGAACTGCCAGACGTTCTTGGTGAAGTAGATCGTATCTATGGTGCTTTCATACCAGGCTTCGGCGCCGCGCGGGTGGAGCGTAAGCAGCACCTTGGCATCGGGATAGGAAGCCATTAATTCCTTCCAGACGCAGCAGCCTGGATTGTCGACGGTGGCGGTATAGTTGGCGAACACGTGGTTCCAGTCGTGCTGGGTGCCGGGCGGGCTGTTGGCCACCTTGCGCCAGAAATCGAGATGGCCCTTATTGGCCTTGTTCATGATCACTTCCTGCATGTGGTAGCAGGGCAGGCCGAGCTTGTTCAACGCGGCAAAGGTCGACCATGTGCCGGTGCGGCCGAAACCGACCCCGATAAGCTTGAGCGTCATATTCAATCCCCCCCGGACTTCTTTTCCCGCAAATCGCGGTTCGTGAGCATCAAACTGCTCCTGTCGGCGCCGCCCGTAATAAACTTCTACATGGACGCCTAGCCGGACGCCATACTTGCGTAATTGCTAAAATAATGGAAGCCTGTGCGCGGGTGTGGTGTTTGGGCAGGGGAGTCGCCGGACCGAAACGGGTTCGGCGATCTTGAAGGTCGATGTATTTTGGGCCATTTCTCGTCGGGATGTCGGCGACCACGATCCTTGTCGCGGTGTGGACCTATATTGCCACCGGGTCGTTGTGGGTGGCGCTTGCGTGGACGGTGGTGGTCCTGGTCGTGCTGCAGGTCGGCTACTTCGTGCTCGTCGTGGGGTTGATCTACAGGCGCGCGCAAGACGCCGCGATGAGCCCGGATGCAGTCAACCCGGTGCCGCCGCTCCATCGGGACGGCGTCCGGTTCTAGCGAAGAGTTCGTACTCCAGCAGCATGTCGAGCGTTGCGCCCCTTCCGCCAAATCGCGTCGGCATGGTGGAACGAAGCCGCGGTGCGTGCGTTTTCCTGCCGCGACCGGTGAGGCGCCACCTCCACCGATCCATTGAAGCCCGCTCTGCTCCCGGCAGGGCGGGCTTTTTTGAAGGCCGGTAGAGCATTTGGAACGACACTCTTCGCTATACGTTAGTTGTTGCTAAGGAGTGGATGATCCGAGAAGAAGGCTGCATTGCTTGGCTGCAAAGCGCTAATGCTTTTTGCTATTCCTGAAAAACGGGAAGAAGTTCTGGCTGACATGAAAATCATGTCAGTGAGTATCTTCGCATGCATGCGTAACAAAATGTGGCATGTTTCTGGTTTCTCGCCATACTTATTTCGCAAGCAGCAATGGAACCTCCGAGTTGCGTGGGAGTTTTTTCCGAGGCGGAGCGAAATATCCAATCATGGAGGTTGTTATGAAACATTATCTTACGAGTGCTGCGGCTGCGATCGTCCTGTTGGGCGGCGTGGGTGCCGCCATGGCGGACACCATCGTTGTCCAGCCGGAACAGGAGACGGTCGTTCGCGAATACGTCAAGAAGGAGCCGCTGGCGTCGGTGAATCTGTTGGGCGTCGAGCTCAAGCTGGGTTCGTCGGTACCGGACAAGGTCGAACTGCGTGAAGTTCCCAACGTCAAGTACCGCGTCGCGGTGATCAACGATCAGACCGTGCTGGTCGACCCCGACACCCGTCAGATCGTTGAAGTTCTTCACTGATCCGTCTCATGCGAAGCAAAAAGCCCATCACCGGTCGGACCGGTGATGGGCTTTTGTTTTGACCCCGACCAGGGTGGAATTTATTCGGCGGCCAGCTTGTCCTGCGTCTTCGTATCGAAATCGCTGGCGTCATGGCGTTCGTGCAACTGCATGGCCGGTTCGCCGAAGGCGCGATTGACCATGCGGCCGCGCTTTACCGCGGGGCGTTCATCGATCGCCTTTGCCCAGCGCTGCACGTTCTTGTAATCCTGCACCGACAGGAAATCGGCGGAATCATTGTACATCCGGCCGAGCGCCAGCCCGCCATACCAGGGCCAGACCGCCATGTCGGCGATCGAATAATCCTTGCCGCCGAGATAGTCGGTTTCGGCCAGCCGGCGATCGAGCACGTCCATCTGGCGCTTCACCTCCATCGAGAAGCGGTCGATGGCATATTCGAACTTTTCCGGCGCATAGGCGTAGAAATGGCCGAAGCCGCCACCGAGATAGGGGGCCGAGCCCATCTGCCAGAACAGCCAGGACAGCACTTCCGCCCGGGCCGGCTGTTCGACGGGCAGGAATTCGCCGAATTTTTCGGCGAGATAGACCAGGATCGAACCGGATTCGAAGATGCGCACCGGGCTGCCGCCGCTGTGGTCCATCAGCGCGGGGATCTTGGAATTGGGATTGACCTCGACAAAACCGCTGCCGAACTGGTCGCCATCGTTGATGCGGATCAGCCACGCGTCGTATTCGGCGCCCTTGTGGCCAAGCGCGAGCAGTTCCTCCAGCATCACCGTCACCTTGACGCCGTTCGGAGTCGCCAGCGAATAAAGCTGCAACGGGTGCTTGCCGACGGGCAGGTCCTTATCATGCGTCGGACCGGCGATCGGGCGGTTGATGCTGGCAAATGTGCCACCATTGGCCTTGTTCCAGGTCCATACTTTCGGCGGGGTGTAATCGGTCATGCGGGGCCTCGGGATGGCGGGGAGGAAGAATGGGGTTAGGCAGATACGCTAGAACTAGGGTGGGGGAGCGGGAAGTTCAACTTGCGTTGAACTATTGTCGATGTCAGCACGGACGTCGGATCTTCCTTATCCCACAAGGGGAGAAGGCAAGCGCCACCCCTTGCGCCTTCCTCTCAGCGGCATACCTATAGAGGAAGCCGCCGGGCATTCGTATCGCAGGACAAAACCATGACCATCAATCCCAATCCGCGCTCCGTGGTTGCCGTGCGAGCGACCGTTCCCGACGATGCCTTCACGGCCGGGGCGCTGGGCACGCTCAGGGAAGGCAGCGGCGTCGTCATCAGGGATGACGGGCTGGTGCTCACCATCGGCTATCTCATCACCGAGGCGGAGGAAGTCTGGCTGACCGCGCATGACGGCCGCGTCATCCCCGCGCACGCGCTGGCTTACGACCAGGAATCGGGCTTCGGCCTCGTCCAGGCGCTGGCGCCGACCGGCCTGCCGGCCGTGGCGCTCGGCGATGCCGGCAAGGCCAGGATCGGCGACGCGGTTGTGCTTGCCGACGGCATCGGCCGGGCGGTCGAGGCCAAGATCGTCACCAAGCAGGAATTCGCCGGCTATTGGGAGTATCTGCTCGACGAAGCGATCTTCATCGCGCCGGCCCATCCGTCCTGGGGCGGTGCGCCCTTGTTCAGCGCCGAGGGCGCGCTGCTCGGCATCGGTTCGCTGCGCCTGCAGATGAGCCGCGCCGGCGAGGTCGCCGACATCAACATGGTGGTGCCCATCGACCTGTTGCCGCCGATCCTCGACGATTTGCTGACGCGCGGCCAGGTGGCCAAGCCGCCGCGTCCGTGGCTCGGCGCGCTGTCGGCCGAAAGCGACGGCAAGGTGGTGGTGATGAGCGTGACCGAAGGCGGCCCCGCCGCCAAGGCCGGCCTGCGCGAAGGCGACGTCATTTCGGAGGTGCGCGACGGCGCGGTCGACGGGCTCGCCGATTTCTATCGCAAACTGTGGGAAAGCGGCTCGGCCGGGGCCGAGATCCCGATGCGGGTGGTGCGCGACGGCCGCGAAACCTGGCTGCGCGTCAAGTCCGCCGACCGCGGCAGCTTTTTGAAGAAGCCGCAGCTGCAATAGGGCGGGGCGATTTCGGCCAGGCGATGCATCCAAGACTGCTCAAGACCTTCCTCGCGGTGGCGCTGAGCCGCAACGTCACGCGCGCCGCCGAGGCGGTGCACCTCGCCCAGTCGAGCGTCAGCGACCAGATCCAGTCGCTGGAGGCCGAACTTGGGACTGCGTTGTTCACGCGCTTGAAGTCAGGCCTGGAACTGACGCCGGCGGGGCTGGCGCTGAAGCCCATCGCCGAGGAACTGCTGCGGCTCGATGGCGAGGCGCGTGCCGCCGTTCAGGCGGCAGCGGAGCAGACCAGCGGCGCGCTGACCATCGGCGCGCTGGAAACGATCGCCTCGGTCCGGCTGGCGCCCTGGCTGCCGGGGTTCCAGGCGAGCCATCCCGACATCGCCGTGCGGTTGAAAGTGGCTGATAGCGGCGCGCTGCTGCGCCAGCTCGAGGATGGCGACATCGACGTCGCCTTCTGTTTCGATCGCCGCGACGTTTCGAACGACGGCGCCGATCAACGCTTCGCCAGGCACATGATAGCGGCCGAACCGCTCGTACTTGTCGCCGCGCCGGGGCAGAACTTGGCTCCATGCGACCTGGCCGCGCTTGCGGCAAGGCGTTTCGTGGCAACGGAGCCTGGATGCATCTACCGGCACATGTTCGACACCGCCTTTGCCGAAGCGGGCATCGGCGCGCCGGAACTCGCCGCCGAAGTCGGCAGCATTGGCGCCATCGCGCGGCTGGTAGCGGCCGGCTCGGGGCTCGGCCTCGTTCCACGTCTGGCCGTCAGCGACGCGCTGGCGCGTGGTGATCTCACCGAACTGACATGGCCCGGTGAGATGCGGACGGCGCCACTGACGATGATCTGGCGGCGCCGGCGCGTCCAACCGCCGGCACTCCGGCAATTTCTCGCCGCCGCGCGCGAAACGCTGGCGCCCCAACGGGTGGGGGCCGATTCAGGTCTTGAATCGGCGAACCGCGCCAAGGTCTTGTTTCCAAACAATTCCTGAGCGGGCGGCGCTTCTGCCTAGGCGAGGCGATGCCCGCCCTCCACATGCAGCGTCGTTCCGGTCGTAAAACCATTGCCGATCAGGAACAAAATCGCGTCGGCGATATCGTCGGGCTGGCCGATCCTGCCGACGGGCAGGCGCTCGGCCATCGCCGCCAGCGTCTCGGCCTTCCTGTCGCCGGCAACCTGCGCCCAGATTTCGGTGTCGACCCAGCCGGGCGAGACGGCGTTGACGCGGATCGGCGCGAGCTCTATCGCCAGCGCCCGCACCAGCCCTTCGAGCGCCGCATTGACGGCGGCGACGACCGAGCCGCGCGCCGCCGGCCGATAGGCGGCAATGCCGGAGACGAAGCTCATCGAGCCGGCCGCCGCCAGCCGTGGCGCGCCATGCTTGGCGAGCAGCAACGGGCCGAAGAGCTTGCCGTCGACCACGCGTTGCGCCGCCTTGAGGTCGAGTTCAGGCAGCAGCCTATAGGCGCCTTCGATGTCGGCGGCGGTGCTGACGATGTGATCGAGGCCGCCGATCCCTGCGAACAACGCGGCGACCTGATCTTCCCGCGTGATGTCGACGACGGCCACGTCCAGGCCGGCGGGATTGCCCAGCGCCTCGCATGCCCGCCGCAGCCTGTCCTCGCCGCGCCCGGCGATGGTGACGTCCGCACCGGCCTCGACACAGCGTCTGGCCAACGCCAGCCCCATGCCGGAGCCGCCGCCGACGATCAGGATCTTTTGGTTGGAAGTGCTCATATCCGCTCTGCCTTTGTCTGGATGGACACGGGCAGGGGATTGGCAGGTCGGTGTGGAAAGCGGAAACGGAAGAAACCGATGGTGCTATCGGAGATGCCGATGGATTGGTGAGGGGCAGGGGGAGGTCAGCAGTCGAGGATTTGCAGATAGTCCGGCGCGGCAAGCCCTCGCATCACGCCGTCTCGCGTCATGATCGGAATCTTGCGCACCCGAGCGGTGGCGATAAGATAGCAGTCACCAGGGTCTTTGTGCGCCGTCGCAGTGACCACGGCGGCTGCTTCGATGGCTATCCGCTGTTTGATTGGAATGATCTTCGCGGCTGTGGCTTCGACAGCTGCTGAAAACCAGCGCGCAGGAGAATTGGCGCCAAGATCGGGCGGATTCTTATGGGCAGGCTTTCGCGCGGCGATTGCCAACTCCCACGCTGTGATAGGCGAGACATAAAGGGTGCCGGTCTCTTGGTTTTCGCCGATGGTTATCAGCGCATCGTTCGAAAGCGGTTCTGTCTCGCTCACCACCAATAGAGAACATGTGTGTCGAGCAGAATGCCCGGCACGGGTCAGCCTTTGGCCGCGTGTTTCGAAACTTGAGAACCGCCCTTGAGGGCTTGCTCGGCGATAGGCTTCGTCAGGTCTACGCTCTTCTTGATCGCGAACTTGCTACCTTTCAGCGATCCGGCGCCACGGACAACCACCGACTTTCCCGTCTTCGCGTTGCGGACTGTTAGACTTGATGATGCTGCGCTTGTCTTGGCCATGCGCTACATATAGCGAATTCTGAATGCCTGGACGAGAGGGCTTCTTTAGAAGATTGCACGCTTTTCCGCCCTATTCCCGCTTGGCACTCGCAAGCACCACGAGATTCCCGTCGGGATCACGCATGCGCATGATCCAGAAATGGTCGGCTTCCTCGATCGGGCCTGGGTCGAGGCCTGCATCGACCAGTCTCCGCCGCTCGGGCGCCAGCGGCAGCACGCCGAGCGTCAGCGTCGAGGTGCCGGCTTTTTCCTTGTCCTCGAACAGTTGCACTTCCGCGCTTTCCGTGAACTGCCATTCGGCGAGGCCGGGCATCGGCCGGCGCAATGGCGGCTTGCCGAAGAGCTTTTCATACCAGCCGATGCTGGGCTCGAGATCGGAGCAACTGACATGGGCGAAAACGGTTTGGATCGCCATCGGGACCTCCACGGATTGCACTCCAGTCGCAACGCGGCGATGGTTGGTGCGTTCCAGGCGAGGGCAGGGGTTCCGCTGCTGACGAAAATTGGCAGTGGGCCATGCCATGATGCCGGGACCTGAAACGAGGCCGGAGGCAGATGACAGTGACGCCAGCGACTACAGCACCGAACAGGCAGGCCCACTGATGGCGCCGGTCAAGGTCGATCCCGACAAGGTCAGGGAATTCCCCGACGCGGACAGTTTTTACGCCTGGCTCGGCCAGCACCACGCCACGGAAACCGAGGTGTGGATCAAGGTGCACAAGGTGGGGTCGGGCCTGAAATCGATCACGCCAAAGGAAGCGATCGACGTCGTGCTGTGCTTCGGCTGGATCGACGCGGTGCGCAAGGCGCTGGACGAGAACAGTTTTCTCCAGCGCTACACGCCGCGCGGCAAGAAGAGCATCTGGAGCAAGATCAATGTCGACAATGTCGCGCGTCTCGTCGAGGAGGGCCGCATGACCGCGCATGGGCTGGCCCAGGTCGAGGCGGCCAAGGCCGACGGGCGCTGGGCGCGCGCCTATGGCAGCGGCAAGAAGATGGAAATCCCAAGCGATTTGCAGGCGGCGATCGACGCCGAGCCGGCGGCGAAGGCGATGCTGGAAAAACTCAGCGCGCAGAACCGCTTCTCGCTTGCCTTCCGCACCCACAACATGAAGACCGAGGCTGGCCGCAAGAAGAAGATCGAGACCTTCGTGGCGATGCTGAAGCGCGGCGAGACGATCTATCCGCAGGGGAAGAAGTAGGGGCTTTCGGGCGCGGGAATGCGGGTCGATGGCTCGGGCGGCAAGGGTGCTGACGACGCCATGAAGATATCGCCGCGGACGGCCTGGACAAGAAAGTCGAGGACTGTCGTCACACGCAACGGTATATTCTGGCGGGATGGGTAGACGACGTTGATCGGCAGGCGCGTCGGCGAATAATCCGGCATCAGCTTGACCAGCCTGCCTGCTTCGATGTCCGCCCCGACCAGAATGTGGGAGAGCACCGCAAGCCCGGCTCCTGCCAGTGTCGCGCGATGAACGGCCATCGAATTGTTGGCGACAAGACGGGGCTCGATGCGCAGGACAACGTCGTCCGCTCCGCTCGAGAACGACCATGACCGGCCGTCGCCGGCACGGCTGTAGCAAATGCAGGAGTGATCCTTGATGTCTTGCGGCGTTCGCGGTGAGCCGCGTCCCTTGAGATAGCCTGGCGAGGCCACCAGAAAGGCTGTCGTCCAGCCGATCCGGCGGCACATCAGGCTGCTGTCACCGGCTGGCCCGAGGCGCACCTCGAGATCGATCGCATTGGCGATGAGGTCTGAAGGCTCGTCCCGAAAGATCAGCTCGACTTCCAGCGCCGGATGGCTCTCCAGCAGCCCCGCGAGGCGGTCGCCGATGAACAAGCCGAGCGGCGTGGGCAGGCTGAGCCGCACTTTTCCAGAGACGGTTGCCGCTTCGGCGCCGCTGGCATGGCCGAGCGCCTCGACCGCTTCGAGGACGCGCAGCGCCATCGGCAACATCTGTTCACCCTCCGCCGTCAAGGCGAGCGCGCTCGTCGTGCGGTGCAGAACGCGCGTCTTGAGATGCGCTTCCAGCGCGGAGACCTGCCGCGATACCGCCGGCTGCGTCAGATCGAGGTCGAGCGCGGCCGCTGAGAAGGATTTTGTCTGCGCCACCCGCAGGAACGTTCTCAACGCCGATACGACGTCCATCCTCGCCCTCATACTTTTCGACATAAGCCTTATGTCCGCATCCTAGGCGGATAGCGCTTTACTGTCCAGATATTACGGATATTTATTATCCTTAAGGATATAAGATATCCTCAAAAAAGGAAAAGCCATGACACAGCGCCTGAACGCCGCCCAGCAATCGCCTGAACTGTTCAAGAAGCTCTCCGAGTTCAGTATGGCCGAGGCACACGGTGCCATCGAGGAGAAGACCCGCGACCTCGTCCACATCAGGGCATCGCAGATCAATGGCTGCGCCTTCTGCCTCGACATGCATGTGAAGGAAGCCAGGATCCACGGCGAGGGCGAGTTGCGCCTCCATCATCTCGCCGTCTGGCGGGAATCGACCCTTTTCATTCCGCGTGAACGCGCTGCCTTGGCCTGGACCGAAGCCGTCACCAAGCTTCCCGAAGGTGGCATCCCGGACGAGCTCTATGAGCGCGTGCGCGGGCAGCTTTCGGAAAAGGAAATCTCCGACCTGACCTTTTCGGTCATGGCCATCAACGCCTGGAACCGTGTCAGCGTCGCCTTCAAGGCCGTACCCGGCTCCGCGGACAAGCTCTACGGCCTCGACAAGGCTGGTCTGAACTAAAACCCTTCCTTTCGGCTGACCATCAATCGACGCGGCGCGAGATCACGGCCGCAAACGGAGACCATCATGAAAATCGTCATCATCGGGGGCACCGGCCTTATCGGTTCCAAGACCACTGAACGCTTGCGCAAGCAGGGCAGCGAGGTGATCGCCGCCGCGCCGAACACTGGCGTCAACACCATCACCGGCGAAGGCCTGCAGGAGGCCCTCGAAGGCGCCGAAGTGGTGATCGACCTCGCCAACTCGCCTTCCTTCGAGGATAAGGCATCGATGGACTTCTTCACGACGTCCGGCCGCAATCTGCTCGCCGCCGGCAAGGCCGCGGGCGTCAGGCACCATATCGCGCTCTCGGTTGTCGGCACCGAACGCCTGCAGGACTGCGGCTATTTCCGCGCCAAGCTTGTCCAGGAAAATCTGATCAAGGCGTCCGGCATTCCCTACACCATCGTTCATTCGACGCAATTCATGGAGTTCCTGGCCGGCATCGCCAAGTCGGGCACGGTGAGCGAGGCCGTGCACCTGTCGCCGGCCTATGTACAGCCCATCGCGTCCGACGACGTCGCCGATGTGATGGCCGGGGTCGCGCTCGCCGCGCCGATCAACGGCACGATCGAGATCTCGGGGCCCGACCGTGTGCGGATGAGCGAACTCGTCGCCCGCTACCTCAAGGCTGTCGGCGATCCTCGCGAGGTCGTGGCCGATCCGGAGGCGCTCTATTTCGGCGCGAGGCTGAACGACACTTCGCTGGTCTCCGACGACAATCCGCGCCTTGGCCACATCACGTTCGAGCAGTGGTTCGCCGCCTCGACGCGGAAATCACCGCCGGCAAACGCGGCGGCCTAGGCCCGGGATACCGCTCAATGGAAAGGAGTTTTCAAATGATCAAGTCAATCGTCGCCGCCCTCGTCGTGACGGCAGCCCTGGCCGACCCGGCCGGCGCCACGCAAGCCCCGCGCACTGGCGAGAAGGCGGCCAAGGTCACCCTTGTCTATGAGCATGAACTGCCGAATGTTCCGGGCAAAAGCATCAAGGGCATCCTCGTCGAATATGGCCCCGGCGGTTACTCGCCGGCGCACACCCATCCGAGCTCGGCCTTCATCTATGCGACGGTTCTGGAAGGCTCGATCCGCAGCCAGGTCAATGACGACCCGGCCAAGGTCTACAAGGCCGGTGAGAGCTTTTCGGAGATGCCGGGCGATCGCCACAGCGTGAGCGAGAACGGCAGCAAGACGAAACCCGCAAAGCTGCTGGCTGTCTTCGTGGTCGATACCGCGCAGAAGGAACTGACCTATCCGGTCAAGAAGTAGGCGCAAGCGGCCGGACGCCATTCCTGGCGTCCGGCCCTGCCAGCAAATTCAATCCTGTCGGAGAGTCCATGTTCGGCGATCATCTGGCTCTGGTCCTGATCAACCTTCTGGGGCTCGTCGGCATTGCCGTGTGGTATTTCCAGGGCCGTGGGCGTCCCATGGCGCGCCTGATCGTCCAGATCCTGTTCTTCGCCGGCATGACGGCGGTGCTCGGCTTCAGCGATATCCTGCCGCACTGGATGGGCGAGGCGGATCTACAAGGCTCCGGCGCATATCTGGCGAAGTCGGCGCGCGTCCTCTGGTGGACGCATCTTGCCTGGACGCTTGTCGGCTTTGTGCGCCTTTACATCGTTCTGGAGCACCGGCCGCAAGAGGCGCGCCTGCTCCAGGACCTTGTCGTCGCCGCCATCTATCTCGGCGTGGCGCTGTCGATAACGGGCTTCGTCTTCGGCGCTCCCATCGGAACGCTGGCGGCAACGTCGGGCGTGGTTGCGATCATTGTCGGGCTTGCGCTGCAGAATACGCTTGGCGACGTCTTCTCCGGTATTGCGCTGACGCTGGGCCGACCCTTCACGCTCGGCGACTGGATCATGCTGAGCGACGGCACGGAAGGACGTGTCGTCGAGACAACTTGGCGTTCCACGCATCTGCTTACGGGTGCGACCAATATTGTCGTCCTCCCCAACAGCGTGTTGGCGAAGCTGAGCCTGACCAATCTCAGCCGTCCCGACGAGACGCAGCAAATGACCCTGGCCGTGCGGCTTGCGGCCACGCACGCGCCGCACGTCATCGAGGAGGCCATGCATGCGGCTCTGCGGAACTGCCAACGGATCGTGAAGGAGCCGGCACCGCTTGTCGCGCTCACGGAGATCGACGCGGCGGCCATCGGGATGGACCTGCTGTTTTGCGTCGCCGGTCCGGGCGACCGGCTACTTGCGAGAAATGAGGTGATCGACCTTGTCCATCGTCATTGCAAGGCGAACGGCCTGTCGCTTGCTATGTCGCCCCAAAGCTATGCCATCATGCTGCGGGCGGCCGCGGGCCAGCCGCTGGCGAGGATCATGCGTTAATGCTCACCCGGCGTGCTCCAGCACCCATTCGAAGCTGTTCTTCCAGAGCTCCGCCGGAATCTCCTGCGCCAGCGCTTCGGTGAGGTCGGAAAGCCTGACGCCGCGCAATTTTGCCCGCCAGGCTTCGTCGGCTTCCCACATGATGCGCGACACCGCGCAAGGGCTGCTTTCACAATAGCCCTGAGGTCGGCACGGGTTGTTTGCACGGATGTTGCTGCACACAAATGTCCGCGCCTTGCCCTCCACCGCTTCCACGATGTCCAGGAAGGTCAGTTCGGCCGGTGTCCGTGCCAGCCGGTATCCACCCGATGGGCCGAGCGTCGTATCGACAAGGCCTGCCTGCGACAGGCTTTGCAACGCCTTGGAAAGATATTCCTTGGGAAGGCCGTGGAATTCGGCAAGCGCCTTTGTGGAGAGATAGCGTCCCTCGGGCAGACCGGCGAGAATGGCGCAGCAGTGCAGTGCCCATTCGACTTGGCTTTTCAGAATCATCCACGGGTTCCGGAGTCGATGCCGACCCAACTCTATTAAGGATATGAAATATCCCTATTCTGCCATGGTGTAAACAGACAGGTTCTGGCAGGGAGGCAGGGCTGCCGTGGTGACGACATGATGGTTCTGTTCGGCACGAGGCGAAGATGAGAACCGCAATTCGGGGTCCATTGGCGCTCGGCATTGCCCCGCGGCGTTCAGCATCTGAATCGGAAATTGTGCCAACTGGTTGTTTTTGCATCAATCCCGCCTGGCATCCGCGCATCGCCTCCCGCTGAGATGGCGGGTGGACGAAGGGCGGCATGGCGGCTACCTTTCCGTGCCGCGACCAGATCGCGCGGCGCAGGGTCGCCGGGAGTTTTACCGTTGAGAAGTGCTGCTTCGTGGATGATGGCGGTGATCCTCGTTGCCGTCGCCGCGTGTGCCGGGGCGGGCGCCGCGGCCGCCCAGACACAGACACCCGCCGAGCTGTCTTTACCGGCGGATTTGGCATCGAAGGACATATCGGTCGGGGTCAAGGCCGCGCCGCCCTTCGCCTTCAAGCTGCAGGACGGTACCTGGTCCGGATTGAGCATCGACCTCTGGCAGAAAATAGCCGGGCGGCTCAACCTTCGCTTCCACTATGTCGAAGTGCCTGGTGTGCAGGACCAGATCGATGGCGTTGCCAGTGGCAAATTCGATGTGGCGATGGCCGCGATCACGGTCACGGCCGACCGCGAGAAAGCCGCCGATTTCTCGCAGCCCTTTTTCACGACCGGCCTCGGCATCGCCACACCGCTCAACAGCCAGCCGTCATGGCGGCCGATTTTGCATGCGCTGACCTCGTTCGGTTTCCTGCAGGCGGTGCTGGCGCTGGTCGTCATCTCGGTCGTGGTCGGCGTCCTGATCTGGATGTTCGAACGCCGCCACAATGACGATTTCGGCGGCGGCGTCGCCAAGGGCCTGTTTTCAAGCATGTGGTGGTCGACGATTGCCGCGACCCAGGCCAGCACCGGCGATTTCGGTCCGCGAACCGTGCCGGGACGCGTGCTCGCCGCGCTGTGGATGATGGGATCGATCATCGCCATCGCGGTGTTCACCGCCGGCGTCACATCGGTGCTGACGGTGACGCAGATGGAAGGCATGGTGCAGGGCGAAAGCGACCTCGGCACGGTCAGGGTCGGCGCCGTGCGGAATTCCTCGACGGCGTCCTATCTGGATTCCACCCATATCCGCCATCAGGATTTTGACACCATCCAGCAGGGCCTGGACACGCTGCGCACCGGCAAGATCGATGCGCTGGTCCATGACAAGCCGCTGCTTGGCTGGCTGGTCGGACAGAACTATGGCGCGAGCCTGCGGGTTCTCGACGCGACCTTCGACCAGCAGCAATATGCCATCGCGCTGCCTCTCGGCAGCCGGTTGCGCAAGCCGCTCGACGTCGCCCTGCTGCAAACCATGGAAAGCGACTGGTGGAAGCAGGCGGTCTTCCAGTATCTGGGCGAGAAATAAGCGAAACCCGGCCTTGATGGACAAGAAAAAGCCGCCCTCGCTTTTTGCGAGTGGCGGCCTTTTCCCGGGAGGAAGTCAGAAAGAGAGGTCAGAAAAGCTCAAGCTGCCTTGGCGTGCTTGTGATCGTGCTTCTTGTGGTGATGCTTCCTGGCGACGTGCTTCTTGGCGACGTGCTTGTGGCCGTGCTTCTTGCCCGCGTGCCGGTGAGCGTGCTTGCGCACATGCCTATGGTGCTTCTTGTGGTGCCGGTGACGCTTGTGCGCGGCCGACTTGACCGGCGTCTTCGCCGCGTCTACGGCCGCCGGCGTGGTCGCGGGGGCGGTTGTGGTCGCGGGGGCGGTCGTCGTCGCCGGAGCGGTCGTCGCGGTGGTGGTCGTGGCGGCAGCATTGGCGGTGCCGACAACCGGCATTGCGAGACCCAGCGCGATGGCGAGACCGAGAGCGGAGAGGAGAGGCTTGTTCATAATGGGCTTTCCTTCAGGGTTGATGATTGTCGTCACTGGTTGAGGTCGACCGGCGTCACGCCGAGGAGTTTCAGGGCGTTGGCGTAAGTACGGATGCCTTGCGCCTGCTTGCTCTCGCTACAGAACCGGTTCGCCTTGTCCTGCAGCGCCGTTGCCTGCGCGATCTGGCTCGCACTGGCACCGGGTTCGGCCTTGGTCCGGATGGCTCCGTCGAGTTGAAGCCCAAGCCGGCTGCAATATTCGCTCCGGGTGACCGCCGCCTCCGCGCCCGACTGCGCGACCGCGAGCATGGCAAGCGAAATGCCTGTCAGGGCACCCATCCATCTGGTCGAACGTCGTTGCATCGCAGGCAAGATCCCGTTGCGTTGTCTGGCGCCGCTGTCCGGCCGCCACGGGATGGTTATCGCAGACGATCTTTTCGCCAGTTTTTCCCGGATGTTGAATCTTGTTTCTGGAGTGTGTCTGGAGGCCGGGTTCACACCTCGTCGGCGTCGAACAGCAGCATCGTCAAATCGTCGTCGCCCGGGGCCAATATCCGCCGGTCGGCGGCGCAGGCAACGCCGACCTCGCTGGCGAACGCGGCGCGGATGTCGTCGAGGCTGTCGAAATACAATGTTCCCACCAGATAAGGCATCTCGCCCGCCGAGAGCTTGACGATGGGCCGCCTGCTGACATCGTAGCGCCGCAGGCCGGGAAGCTTCTTGGCCAACGGTATGTGAATGTCGAAATAGTGCCGGTCGAAGGCGGCCGGATCGGCCGGGGTTTTGTAGATCACGAGCATCTTGGCCATTGGTCCTGTCCTGTTGGCGTTGCTTGGTCGGGCCGTGCGGGCCACCGCGCCGAAGTCGTTCGACAGGCGCGGATTTCGACAAGCGAATGATTTTTGCCTGCGCGGCTGGAAAGCCGACCTTGGCGGCCTGTCGGTGCGCCGCCGTTCGCGCATACCCGCTGCGGCGCTTCTGCCTCTTCCCCAGGCACCGTCATTCGCGTAAAGGCGCGGGCAAATCCCTCCCATTCGGCTTGAGCCTCCCGGAACTATCATGATCAGACTGGAAAACATCGGCAAGCAGAACGGCCGTCAGCTTGTCTTCATCGAGGCGTCGGCCTCGCTGCAGAAGGGCGAGAAGATTGGCCTTGTCGGCCCCAACGGCGCCGGCAAGACGACGTTGTTTCGCATGATCACCGGCCAGGAACAGCCCGATGAGGGCCAGGTGCAGGTCGATCGCGGCGTTACCATCGGCTATTTCAGCCAGGATGTCGGCGACATGGCGGGCCACAGCGCGGTGGCCGAGGTGATGAACGGCGCCGGACCGGTGAGCGACGTGGCGGCCGAGATGGCGGAGCTAGAGGCCGCGATGGCCGATCCCGACCAGGCCGACCGGATGGACGAGATCATCGAGAAATATGGCGAGGCGCAGCATCGCTTCGAGGAACTCGACGGCTATGCGCTGGATGGCCGCGCGCGCGAAGTGCTGGACGGTCTCGGCTTTTCGCAGGAGATGATGGACGGCGATGTCGGCAAGCTGTCGGGCGGCTGGAAGATGCGCGTGGCGCTGGCCCGTATTCTTCTCATGCGGCCCGATGTCATGCTGCTCGACGAACCGTCCAACCATCTCGATCTCGAAAGCCTGATCTGGCTTGAGCAGTTCCTGAAAGGCTATGACGGCGCGCTGCTGATGACCTCGCACGACCGCGAGTTCATGAACCGCATCGTCAACAAGATCGTCGAGATCGATGCCGGCTCGCTCACCGCCTATTCCGGCAATTACGAATTCTACCAGCAGCAGCGGGCGATCGCCGACAAGCAGCAGCAGGCGCAGTTCGAGCGCCAGCAGGCGATGCTGGCCAAGGAGATCGCCTTCATCGAACGCTTCAAGGCGCGGGCCTCCCATGCCGCGCAGGTGCAGAGCCGGGTGAAGAAGCTCGACAAGATCGACCGCGTCGAGCCGCCCAAGCGGCGCCAGATCGTGAATTTCGAGTTCCAGCCGGCGCCGCGTTGCGGCGAGGATGTCGTCACCTTGAAGAACGTCCACAAGGCCTATGGCAGCCGCACCATCTATGAAGGGCTCGACTTTCAGGTCCGCCGCCGCGAGCGCTGGTGCATCATGGGCGTCAATGGCGCGGGCAAATCGACGCTGTTGAAGCTGGTGGCCGGCGCCTCCGACCCCGATGCCGGCACGGTGGCGCGGGGACCGAGCGTGAAAATGGGCTATTTCGCCCAGCACGCCATGGAGCTTCTGGAAGGGGAGCGCACCGTGTTCCAGACGCTGGAAGACAATTTTCCGCAGGCCGGCCAGGCGCCGCTTCGGGCGCTTGCCGGCTGTTTCGGCTTTTCCGGCGACGAGATCGAGAAGAAATGCCGGGTGCTGTCAGGTGGCGAGAAGGCGAGGCTGGTGATGGCGCTGATGCTGTTCGACCCGCCCAATTTGCTGGTGCTGGACGAGCCGACCAACCACCTCGACATCACCACCAAGCAGATGCTGATCGAGGCGCTATCGCAATATGAGGGCACCATGCTGTTCGTCTCGCACGACCGGCACTTTTTGGCGGCACTGTCGAACCGCGTGCTGGAGCTGACGCCAGAAGGCGTCCACACCTATGGCGGCGGCTACACTGAATATGTCGAGCGCACCGGACAGGAAGCGCCGGGCTTGCGGAGCTGATTCCAGCTTTTGGAATGTGCGCCGAAGCGCCGCATGGTCGATGGCGACGCGCTCCGGCGGGCAGCCTATCTTAGCGAGATGGCCATCCCGCTCAGGTCAGCGTTGACCTGCAGGCCCACCTGTTTGCCGGTGAGCTCGAGCTGGGCGCCCTCGTCGTTGGTCATCACGATCACCTGGGCCCCTTTGCCGAGCGTGCCGCCGCCGCCGGCCGCGCCATATACGCCGGTCACGTCCCGGGCGCGCCTGATATGGCGCACGGTGCCGCGGAAATAGGTCTTGGAGACGCCGAAGGCGAGGCCGCCCGAGACGCCGCCGATCGAGATGGGGTAGCTTTTACCATGGAAGGTGAAGGTCCCTTCGCCTCCGGAGCCGCCGACGAAGAAGGCCGCCTTGTAGACGGAGAAGCGGATCGTGCCGCTGTCGGCATGCGCGGCGGTGGCAAAGCCGATGCCCGCGGTGGCGATGGCGGCAGCCGCTATCGAGCGAAATCCAGATGAAATTTTCATGATAAGAGCTCCTCAAATTACCGCTTGTCCGACCGGACAGGCGCGTCAGCGCTGTGTCAAAGTTACAACTGAACAGTCTCGCCTGTCATTTGGTTCCGGGCACGCAGCTCGATTCTGACCGTGGAAGATCGACACGGAGCGGGGTCTATGGCAAGCGCTGGGACGAGACATCGCGGATACGTGATTGGCGCGGGCACTACGACGGGCAAGCTTGCCGAGAGCGGGACGGGGACAGCAAGGGGCTCGGGATGAGAATTGCGATGACAATTGCAATGTCCGCACTGGCCGCGACGATGGCTGGATGCGCGACCTCTCCGGTGGACTATGGAGCCTCGCTTTCGCAGCAGGACCAGAAATGGGCGACGCCGCAATGCCAGCAAGCCCGGGCGGCGGCTTCGGACTACGCGGTCCGCGAAAAAACGCACCCGGGCTGGGAATTCGTCGCCCTTGGCCCGTATGGTTTGGGTATCATAGCGGCCACCAAGGAGCACGAGCAGAAGCAGCGAAAGCTGCTCGCCCGCGACGTGCATCTGCAATGTTCGAGCCTGCCGCTGCCGAAGGAATTGCAGGGTGATCTGGGGGCGGGCGGCCCGGACAAGGCGAAATATCCGTAGGCCCGGCTTGAAAGCCGTGCAGGCACCGCCGCTTTCGACCCGTTGCAGTCATCCGGTTGAGCTGCGACCATGGCGTGATGGAAAAGTCCGCCCCGCCATGGCCTTTGCTGCAAATCGCAATCGAGGCAAAGTCGAAAGCCGATGAGGAGAAGCTGCGTATCGCCTTGCGGAGACTGGCGGGCGGCAATCCCGGATTCCATGTCAGATGGGACGAGGAATCGGGGCAGACGATCATCGCCTTCATGGACGAGGTTGAACTCGAGAGCATCATCGACCGCGTGCGCCACGAGTTCAATATTGCGGTGAATATCGGCACGCCGCAGGTGGCTTATCGCGAGACGATTACCCGCAGCCATCAGCGGGATCACACACACAAGAGATTGTTTGGAGGGGCGGGCCAGTTCGCCCGTGTGGTGATTAAGTTCGAGCCGAACTCGCACAAAGCGGACTTCGCATTCCAGTCCGGGATCATCGGCGATGCGGTTCCGAACGATTATGTTGAAGGGGTCGAAAAGGGGCTGCTAAGCGCCCTGGCGGCTGGGCCATTCGCGGGCTTTCCAATGATTGGCGTCAAGGCAACTCTGGTGGACGGGGATTGGCACCAGACCGACTCCTCGGCTCTGGCTTTCGAAATCGCCGGCCGCGCCTGCTTTCGCGAAGCCGCTCCGCGTCTCGGCGTGCAGTTGCTTGAGCCGATCATGAAGGTCGAGGTGATGACGCCAGCAGACCATGTCGACGGCATCATCGGCGAACTGAAGAGCCGCCGTGGCCATATCCAGGATCAGGAAACCCGCGACCCGGACGTCCTCATCAATGCGGTGGTGCCGCTCGCAACCATGTCCAAATTGGAGGACGCACTGCGCTCGCTTTCAAAAGGACAGGCACGCTTGAGCACCTTCTATAGCAGATACGCTCCAGTGCCGGGGTTTGACGACCGCGAACCACCGCCCGCGGCGGCCATGTTCGCCTGATGCGCCTCCCAAGCAGGCCCGCCAAATCTGGCCGCAACCGGCCTCCAGGCGCGCCTTCGACCTAGCGCAGCAGCCCTTCGGCCTCGAACGTGTCCCAGCCTTCGAGCTTTGGCGCATCATCCCCACCCGAATTTCTGGTCTTGCGCGCCTTGCCGCTCCGCTTGCCGGCTCGCGTCAGCGCGGCCTTGCCGGCCCCGCGCCGTCTGTTTTCGGAGGTTTCGCGCGCATCCTCCTCCCGCCAGGCGGTCGCCAGGTCGCGATCGAGAATGTCCTCGATGTGCCGTGGATCGAAGACGTGGAAGGTCACGGCCTTGGATCGCCCGCGCATCTTCACGGTGCGCGTGCCGATGCTTTTCAGGCGCCCGTCCTTCAGCCATTTGTGACGCTCGCGGGCGGAGATGGTGAGAATGTCCTCGGCCTCGCGCGGCAGCACGGGCAGCGCTTCGATCCCTTCCAGTGTGCTCGCAATGGTTGCCGAGGCGGCCTGGAACGCATCCGCGTCGGCTTTCACCATGCGCAAGACGATTCGGCCCGTTTCGGCCTTGGCGAACGTCCTCACCGTCCACGGCAGTCTGGCCCTGATTTCGCGTTCGATCCCCTTCAGGCGCATGGAGGACCCAAGCGTCGCCGATGGCGGCAGCGGCCATTCGGCAACGAGTGACGCAGCTGTGGTACCGCCGCGCTCCGATGCGCGATCAGGAGCGGCGGCAATTGCCGCAACGATGCCGCTCACCATCTTGCGCAGGGAACCGCGCTTCTTGTCGGTCATGTGTCCTTTTTGCTCATCAGGTGCCTTGCTGGAACCACGTTACCACGGCCGACAACCGAAATCGGGCCAAACAGTTCCTTGATCCGGCCAGCTTGCACGTTCCACTCGGGCGATGTGCGATGACGGCGACAGCAATCAGCCGGTGAGCCACCTGCGCAGGATGCTGTAGATGCCGTCGTTTGGGCGCACTGATATCCGCGGGAGAAGCAGCCTGTCGTCTTCCGACCGCGCCCTGCCGCTGCGAGTGGTTGTGGCGCTGGCATAGCCGGCCTCCTCAACCACGCTCCTGATCTCCTCGGACACATCGCCGTAGGGGTAACAGAAGGCGTCGACCGTATTGCCGATCAGATCTTCCAACTCGTGGCGAACATCGGTGATCTGACGCCGGGATTCGGCCGGCGCGGCAGCCGTGAGGCGAACGTGGTCCAACGTGTGGGCACCCACCTCATGACCTGAGCGGACCCAATCCAGTATCTCTTCCTTTGACATGCAGGCGGCGTGCGGGATGCCGAGCCCCGCATCCCATTTGTTGAAGCCACCAATCTGCCTGCTGACCAGGTAGTTGGTTGCGGTGAAACCACATCTCTGAAGGGTCGCAAGCGCGTTCGAATGGACATTGCGAAAGCCATCGTCGAACGTGATGCCAACCACCCTCCCGGACCTTTCTCCGTCCAGAAAGGGTTTCAGGTCACGCATCGACAGGCCTGTCCATCCCAGGCGCTTCAACCAATTCATCTGATGGCGAAAGGCGCGTGGGGAGACCGTCAAATGGCTGAACGGGCCACCCTTTCCGGCGGCCTCATCGATTTGATGGTACATCAAGATTGGTATTGGCATTAGGCGGCGCTGGATGGTGTGGATATTCCATCACCATCATGCCGCGCCGAACGCGCGCTCCATGATGGTGGAACGGTATCGTCTTCTCCAGCCTCAACCGGCAGATGTTGGCGATTTGCAAGCCTACCCGCCGTGCTTCGGTCTTGACGGTCGTCAACGGAGTTTTTCTGCGCTTTTTTACGAGATTGCGCTTCATCTGGTACGGCGATCGATCCTGCTCTATCTGGCTCGCCAATTCGATCCATTTGTCCTTAAGAAACAGCCCCTGCGCGCAAGCCGCCGGCAGGATTTGATAGATGGTCTCGGATGATGACGTCGCGAGCGTGGGGTCGAAAAGCACGTGATCGACTGGAATATTGAAATCTCCAGTCGCTTGAAGGAGGTCGCGGGCCGCCTTCCTTGAAATGATGTAGGCTCCAGCGCCAAGATGCAGTCCGTAAAGCCTCGCCACCGAAAAACTGAAGCCGACATGCGACGGCATCATCGCTATCACGGCCTTCTTGAAGACCGTCTCCAGCTTGATGATGCTTGCGTCGGCTGGTATCCAGCCGACGTCGGCAAGCAATGGGCCTGCCTTGGCGGTGAAGACGGTGTCATCCTCGAACACCGCGCCATAGGCTTCGTCGCCCTCCGCAATGATGTGCCAGCATGCCTTATGGCTCAGAAAGCAGGCAATTTCGGTGGGTGACAGGATTCGCGACATCGCGGCGATCTCCGGCCGTTTCATCCCGTCAACGGCGGAAACACGCTCAAATTTTACCTGAATCCGTGCAAACTCGGTGGTCATATGGGCAAGCCGACCAGGAGACCGGTCCAAATTGATGACCAGGCATCTCATCATGCGACCCGCCACTTGGCCGCGCATATGCATGGCAAGACGTTCGCAGCCAAAGCGAATGAAAAGAGATCGCGTTGCAAGTCATCATCCCAACCCATCTGTATTTTACTACGACGCCGGATGATTGGTCAAGTTGTAGGCCGGATTGTACAAATAGCATTTGCCCCCGAGTCGAATTCGTTACGGCACAATCAATTTGGCGTCCCTCCATGCTGAGCTGGGATGGCCGGCTTGGGCGCGAGCCAGCGCGGGGAGGTCGAAGAAAGTCGATCTCGCGCGGACCCTGGTCTCCTCCACGCCCTATTCGGGTTCGCCAAACCACCGTGACGCGGCCTGGGTAGCCTCCTCGATGTCGGGCTCGCCATCAGCGGCCCAGGCGACGAAGCCATCGGGGCGCACGAGCAGGGCGCTCAGGCCGAACCGCTCTCGGGCATCGCCGGCGATATAGGCGATCCGCCCGCTCCAGCGACCGCCGAGCGCCTGGAGCGGAGCGCGGCCATCGAAGTCCAGCAGCAGGCCGCGTCCAGAGCGCATGAGCTCCCCGAGCCTCGTCCCGTCGGCCAGCTCGAAATCGGGCGCGCCGCGGCCGACCAGCGGATGGGCGCCGCCGAGATCGTAGCGCAGGCCAACGCCCCAGACGCGCTCGGCGAAATAGGTGGCGCCGTCGCGCGTGTCGATGAGGTCGCGGACGATGGCCGCGAGCGCCCGCGAATCGCGGCTTGGGCGCATCAGCGCGACCTGCGCGCGCGACCAGTCGAGCACATCGGCGCCGACGGGATGACGCTCCTCGAAATAGCTGTCGAGCAGGCCTGCCGGCGCATCGCCACGGATGGTGGCGGCAAGCTTCCAGCCAAGGTTCATCGCGTCGCCCAAGCCGAGATTGAGGCCTTGGCCGCCCAAGGGGGAATGGATATGCGCGGCGTCGCCGGCGAGCAGCACCCGGCCCTTGCGGTAGGCGGTCGCCTGGTAGGCGCGGTCCGTCCAGGTGGTGGCCAGCCGCAGCGCGGTCACCGTGACGTCGGTGCCGGAGACGCGGCGCAACACCGCCTGCACATGCTCCGGCGTGATCGGCTGGGTGCGGTGGAAAGCGCCGCCGTCGAACTCGACCATCGCGATCGTGCCCGGCCGGCCATAAGTATACATGCCCGTCGCCGTGTAGTGACGGCCGGGCTCGAGCTTTTCGGGATCGGCCAGCTCGACGTCGACCGAATAGCCGGTGAATTCGGGATCGGTGCCGACGAATTCGAAGCCGCCGGCCTTGCGGACCGTGCCGCGGCCGCCATCGCAGCCGACGAGCCAGTGCGCGCGAAAAATTGCGCCGCCGGCGCGGATGGTAACGTCCCCGTCCGACTGGTCGAAACCCTCGACGCCGAGGCCGCGCCTGATCTCGGCGCCCATCGCGCTCGCCCGCGCCGCCAGCACGGTTTCGATCGCCTCCATGTCCGACGCCGTGTGGGTGCCGGCTGGGCCGGGCAGGCGATACGGCCATTTCGAAGAGTCGACCGCATCGAGATGGAACTGGATGCCGGCGAAATGGCCGCCCGGCCGGCGCGGCTGCTTTGTCCAGTGCGCGGCGGCCGAGACGTCGCCGGCCGCCTGTCGCGGCGCGGCGATGTCGTCGAGCAAGCCGCGACGGTGGAAAGCCTCGATGGTGGGCGCCGAAAGGCCGCGCATGCCGAAAGGCAGCCGCTTCAGCGGCGAGCCGGGATGCTCGGCCTGCTCCAGCACGAGCACGCGGAGGCCGGCGAGGCGAAGCTCGCAGGCGAGAAACAGGCCGACAGGGCCGGCGCCGGCAATCACGACATCATATGGGTTGGGGTTTTGCATGAACTGCTCCTCGGTCGATGTTCGACCGGAGCGTTCCTCGCTTTGAGAACCACACGGACGAACGATTGGGCGCCATCAGCGTCCGATGTTCGTCGCGGGGATCTTGTGCACGAAGCCAAAGACCAGAGCCTTCTCAGCGAACGATTTCGCTGGCGAAGGGGAGTTGGGCTTACCAAACCAACCCTGCCTTTTCCGACAGTGGCGATATAAGGGAGTGGCGATTGATCCGCAACAGGGGGAACGTGATGATCTTCTGGGTAGCGAGCGTGGCCGGACTGGCGATCGCCTATCTCTTCGGTTCGATTCCCACGGGCTATCTGGCGGGAAAACTGCTCGGGGGCATCGATATCCGGGAGCATGGCTCCAGATCGACCGGTGCGACCAACGTGTTGCGAACCCTGGGCAAGGGGCCTGCTTTGGCGGTGCTGCTGGTCGATGTGCTGAAAGGCGTGGCGGCGATCGTCCTTATCCGCTGGCTCCATGCATTGCCGTTGCTGACGCCACCGGCCGGACTTGAGCCGCAAAGCTTCGTGCCCTGGACCGTCTGCCTCGCCGGCCTTGCGGTGCTGCTCGGGCATGGCCGCTCGATCTGGTTGAATTTCACCGGCGGCAAATCCGCCGCGACCGGGCTTGGCGTGCTGCTGGCGATGTCGTGGCCGGTCGGTGTGGGTGCGGCGGCGGTGTTCTGCCTTGTGCTGGGTGTTTCCAGGCTCGTTTCCCTCAGTTCGATGCTGGCGGCGTTGACAGCGATGGCGCTTGTCTGCGGCCTTGAGCAACCGCTACCCTACCGGCTGCTGGTGATTGCCGGCGGGCTCTACGTGATCGCACGCCATCGTGCCAACATCCGGCGGCTTCTGGCCGGGACGGAGCCGCGCCTTGGGCAAGAAAGCGCCAAGACGGAACCACAGGTTTGAGCTATCAGGTTAAGGGCATAGGGACGGTTTCGAACAACAATGGCCAGGCGGATTGCGTTTCTCCTCGTTCGCGATTTCACCCTGTCGCCGCTGTCGCTGTTCATCGACCGCTGCGGCTGGCGGGCGATGAGGGCGATCGCAGCCGCAGGATAGAGTTCGACTGGGAGATCGTCGGCGAACGCGGTCTGCCGATCCGGGCAAGTTGCGGCGTCGAATTGCTGCCGACCGGGGGGATCGGCAATCCGGAGGATTTCGACAATGTCGTCGTGGTCGGCGGGCTGCTCGACACCAACCGTGCCTTGAGTTCCGAGAAGGAGGCGTTCCTGTTGCGGGCCGCCGGCAAGGGGGTGCCGCTGACGGCGCTCTGCACGGGCAGTTTCGTGCTCGCGCGCTACGGCCTGCTCGATGGTTATAGCGCCGCCGTCAGCTGGTTCCACATCAAGGATTTCCGCAGCCGGTTCCCGGAGGTGAACGCTCATGCCGACAGCCTGTTTACCGTCGACCGGGGCCGCTCGACATGCGCCGGTGGCACTGGTGCCGCCGACCTTGCGGGTCACTTTGTATCCCAGTTCATCGGCCAGAAGGCGGCCGAAAAGGCCGCCAAGATCCTCGTCCTCGACCGGATCAGAAGCAGCAGGGACGTCCAGCCCGTGGGCGACCTGTTTCCCGGTGCGTCGAGCCGGGCGGTGAAGCGCGCCTTGCTGTTGATGGAGAGCAACCTCCAGGAGACGCTGTCGGTCGCCGAGATCGCAAGCCGCCTGAACTGCTCGCGGCGCCAGCTCGAACGGCTCTTCGGATCGGAACTGGGCATCGGCCCGATGGCCGCCTATCTGGCGCTCAGGGTGCATCATGCGAAGTCGCTTCTGGAAGGCAGCGACCTGCAGATCGGCGACATCGCCTACCGCTGCGGCTTCACCAATGCCGGCCATTTCAGCCGCGTGTTCCGCCAGCAGACCGGCATCACGCCGACGCATCTCAGGCATCTAAACCGCATGCCCGGCGGAGCAATGATCCAATGAAGTCCGCGACGTGAAGTGCGGCGCCTAGGAAATCCGCCGACCATCCTCATCAAGCAGAACGGAGCCCTCGGGGTCGAAGCCAAGGTCGATCGCCTCGCCTTCGCGAAGCACGTGGCCAGCGATCGGCGCGTTGACGCGGAGGTGGGTCTTGCCGCCGATGTCGATCTCGTAGATTGCGCTGCCGCCCAGATAGGAGGCCGAGACGACGCGGCCGGACAGACGGTTGGCACTCACCGCCGCACCGACCGAAAATTTCTGCGGCCGCACCACGACGGTGACCTTGCTGCCTTCGGCAAGCGGCCTTGAAGAGGCCACCGTGATGGTCTGGCCGCTGGCAAGCACCACCGCCTGGCCGGACCTGCTCACGGTCCCGGCAAGCATGTTGGCCTTGCCGAGGAAGTCGGCGACGAAGGCCGTGGCCGGCGTGTCATAGACTTCCTGTGGGGTTCCGATCTGCTCCACGGCGCCGGCGTTCATCACCACGATGCGATCCGACATGGAGAGCGCTTCCTCCTGGTCGTGGGTGACGAAGATGGCGGTGATGCCGGTTTCCTTCTGGATCTTCTTGATCTCGACGCGCATCTCCTCGCGCATGTTGGCGTCCAGCGCCGATAGCGGCTCGTCCAGCAGCAGCACCTGCGGCTCGAAGACGATGGCGCGGGCAAGCGCGATGCGCTGCTGCTGACCGCCAGACAGCTGCGACGGCAGCTTCTTCTCGCTGCCCGGCAGCCGCACCATTTCCAGCGCCTTGCCGACCTTGCGGGTGATCTCGGGCTTCGGCACGTTGCGGTATTTCAGGCCGAAGGCGACGTTGTCGAACACGTTCTTGTGCGGGAACAGCGCGTAGCTCTGGAAGACCAGCCCGATGTTGCGCTTGTAGATCGGGATGTCATCGACCCGCCGCCCGTCGATCATGATCTGGCCGTCCGAAATGTCGACCAGGCCGGCGATGGAGCGCAGGATCGTGGTCTTGCCGCAGCCCGAGGGCCCGAGCAGGGTGACGAAGCTGCCCTTGCGGATCGACAGCGAGAAATCGCGCACCGCGACGAACTTGCCGTAGGCGATGTCGATGTCGCGGAACTCGACCGCCGGGCTGTCTGCCTCGGCGGCCGCGCTAGCGCCGGCTGCCCCGGCCAGCACAGGCCGGGGATGGAGTGTCGTGCCCTGGCTGTCAGGCACCTTTGGAGATCCTGTTCCACTGCTTGGTCCAGGCGTCCTCGTTGGTCGCCCAGTAGGTCGGATCGGCGAAGGTCAGCGACTTCATCGTGCCCGACTTGTCGAATGCCGGCAGCTTCTCGATCTTCTCGGTCAGCTTGACCTTGTTGGGGTCGAGCGACGGCGGATAGCTCTGGCCCTCGGCAACCGCGATCGAGGTCGCCGGGTCGAGCATGAAGTTGATGAGTTCCTCGCACTCGGCCATGGGCGAGCCCTTCAGGATCAGCATGTCCTCCATCCAGGCATAGGAGCCGGCCGGATCGAGATAGCCGATCGGATGGCCCTGGTCCTGCAGCGCGGCGACGCGGCCCGACCAGGCATCGGTCACCACGATCTCGCCCTTGGAAAGCAGGTCCATCAGCTCCGCGCCGGAGCTCCAGAACTTCTTGGCGAGGTCGCGCGTCTCGCGCACCTTGGCCCAGATGGCGTCCATGTCCTTGAGATTGTTGGGGTCCTGCCCGGTGGCGAGCGCCGCGTACCAGACGCGCGTCGTCATGTCGGAATAACCGCCGACCTTGCCGGCATATTTCTTGTCGAGCAGTAGCCCGGCGCCCTTTTCCTTGGCTTCCTCGGGCGAGATCACCTTGGTGTTGTAGGCGATGCCGGTCGTGCCGTAGTCGTAAGGCACGGCCGAAAGCTTTGGCGTCAGCTTGCGGAACGGCTCGATCATCGGCTGCAGCACATTGGCCATGTTGGGAATGTTGGCCTCGTTGATCTCCGAGGTCAGGCCGGCGTTCACATATTTGATGTAGTAGTTGACGCCGGAGGAATGGATCACCTGGTAGTCGCCGGGCTTGGCGGTCTTGATCTTGGTGATGATCTCGTCCTCGTCGCCGAACGTGCCCTGGACCACCTTGATCTTGGTCTTGGTCGTGTAGGGCTGGAAGGCGAACTTGTCGATCGCGTCCTGCACCGTGCCGCCCCAACCGTCGAAGCGAACCTCCTGGACCGCGGCGAGCGCCCGGCCCATCCATGGCATGGAAAGGCCGGCCGATGCCGCCGCGGCGGCGGTCAGCGTCAGGAAAGTGCGGCGGCTCAAATCGCCATTGGCATATCGGTCATGCAGCCGTTCCAGCCGCTTCGTGGTGGTGAGTTTCATTGTGTATCCTCCTTTGGTTCGCCACGTCTTCTCAGTTTCGTCAGGCTTTGCAGAATCAGGCCGCCGATCAGCGGGATGCCGACGGTCACCAGGATCATCACGGTGCCGAGCGCGTTGATTTCCGGGCTGATCGAGATCTTGAGCATGGAAAGGATCTGGGTCGGCATGGTCTCGACGCCGGCCGGCCGCCAGAACAGGCTGGCCGAGGTGTTGTCGAACGAGATGGTGAAGGCGAGCAGCGCGCCGCCGACCACTGCCGGGATGAGCAGCGGCAGCGTGATCTCGCGGAAGGACGAGACCCTTGAGGCGCCGAGCGACAGCGCCGCCTCCTCGTAGACGCGCCGGATGCCGATCATGCGCGCCTGGGCGATCAGCACGACATAGGGCATGGCAAGCAGGATATGGCCGAGCACCAGAAGCAGCATGGTCCTTGGCTGGTCGACCGCCTTGATCAGCACCAGCAGGCCGACGCCAAGGATTGTTTCGGGCACCAGCGCCGGCAGGATCACCAGCGTGCTCAGCGCCTGCTTGCCGCGAAAATCGAAGCGCACCAGGGCAAACGCAGTGGTGACGCCGATGGCGGTGGTGACGAGGGCGGTGACCAATGCGATCCACAAGGACGTGCGGAAGGCGGCCAGCACCGCCTCGTTGGCCATCAGCTTGCCGTACCATTGCAGGCTGAAGCCGGTCATCGGGAAGCCGCCGAACATCGAGGCGTTGAACGACAGGATCACCGTCGCCACGATCGGCGCGAACATGAAGATGTAGACGCAGACCGTGACGAAGCCGGTCAGCCGCCAGGCCCATCTGCCTTCCTGCTTGCGACGGGTCCCGCTCATCCACCCAGTCCCGTCATCCACCAAGCCCTTTGACGATCTGCGACATGCCCATGTAGCGCGTGTAGACGGCGGCGAAGAAGCCGAGCACGACGAATAGCACGATCGAAAGCGTGGCGCCCATCGGCCAGTTCAGCTCGCCCATGATGGTGTCGTAGATCAAATTGCCGAACAGCGCGTCGCGGCCCGAGCCGAGGAGCTGCGGCGTCACATAGCTGCCGGCGGCCAGCACGAAGCAGAGCAGCAACCCCGCCGCCAGGCCGGGCAGCGACAACGGCAGCGTCACCTCGCGGAACGCCTGCGCGCTCGTGCAGCCCATCGAGCGGGCCGCCGAAATCAACGTGCGATCAATGCTCTCCAGGCTGACATAGACGTTGAGGATCATGTAGGGCAGCAGGAAGTGCAGCATGCCCAGTATGACCGCGCCTTCATTGTAGAGCATCTGCAGCGGCTCATGGATGATGCCCATTTTGAGCAGCGCGACGTTGATGACGCCCTGTTCGCCCAGGATGTTGATCCAGGAGAAGGTGCGGATGGTGAAGCTGATCCAGAACGGCACGATCAGCAAAAGCAAGAGCAGCCATTTGTGCTTGAAGGTGGTGGCCCAGATGAAATAGGCGGGGAAATAGCCGAGCACCCCGCACAGCAGCGCCGTGATCGCGCCGACCCGCAGCGTCTTCACAAGGAAGCCGGAATAATAGCTGTCGGTGAGGAATTCGTGCCAGTTCGCGGTCGTCAGCGCGCTGGTTTCCACGCCGGCGGTGACGAAGGTGAAGAACGTATAGCCGGCCATCACGGCGATCGGCAGCACCAGGAAGAAGATCAGCAGCAGGAGCACCGGCGCGACCAGCATCCAGGCCAGCCGTGGATCATACAATGTCCATCGTCGTTTCATGAGCACCCGGTGCGCTTTCTTTGAAGCGCCTGTTTTGTTCCCGGGATCAAGAGTGGGTGATTGGAGGCCCGATGTCTACAGCTGGCGATTGAGCCAGCATCGAAGGACTGTTGGGCGGCGCCAGCTTAGCCTTTCGAAATTCCCCTCGCGATCAGCCGCGCCAGGCGCTCCGAGAACGCCCGGGCGTCGGCCGGCTTGTCGCCGTCGAGCACGCGCGCCTCGTCGTAGAGAAGGTGGGCGGCATCGTCCTTGAAGGCCTGCTCGTCGTCGCCGAGGCTGGCGAGCGCCAGCACGCGCTCGTGGCGGGGGTTGATTTCGAGGATCGGCTTGGCCGTCTTGTCGAGGCGTCCGGCGGCATTGAGCAGCCGCTCGAACTGGCGGTCCGGTCCGTGTTCGGGCGCCACCAGGCAGACCGCGCTTTCGGTCAGCCGGTCGGAAGGTTTTACATCCGACACGGCGTCGCCAAGCACCGCCTTGACGAAGGCCAGGAAGCTGTCGACTTCGGGCGTCGCCGCCGTGTCCGGCTTCCTGGCATCGTCAAGCAGGGGAATGTCGGAGAGTTCGGCCACGCCTTGCGTCACCGACTTGAACGGCTTGCCGTCGAACTCCGGCGCCATCGACGTCCAAAAACTGTCGACCGGGTCGGTGAGCAGCAGCACTTCGATGCCGCGCGCCTTGAACCCTTCGAGCTGCGGCGAGGCTTCGAGCCGGGCGCGGTCGTCGCCGGCCATGAAGAAGATCGCCTTCTGCCCTTCCTTCATCGCGGCGACATAGTCGGCAAGGCCGCGCCAGCCTTCGCCCGAGGCCGTCGAGCGGAAGCGGGCTAGCTTCAAGAGCTGCTCGCGGCGCTCATGGTCCTCGTAGAGGCCTTCCTTCAGGACGACGCCGAAATTCTCCCAGATTTTCGCATAGGCCTCGGCCTCGTTCTCCGCCAGCTTGGCGAGATCGCCGAGCACGCGGTTGGTCAGGCCCTTGCGGATCGCGGCCAGCAGCGGGCTTTCCTGGATCATCTCGCGCGAGACGTTGAGCGGCAGGTCGGCGGAATCGACCAGCCCGCGCATGAAGCGCAGGTAGCGCGGCAGAAGCTCGGCCTCGTCGGTGATGAAGACGCGGCGCACATAGAGCTTGATGCGGCCGTTGCGGTCCTGGTCGAAGAGATCGAACGGACGCGAGCCGGGCACGAAGGCCAGCACCGAGTATTCCTGCCTGCCTTCGGCGCGGAAATGGATGGTGGCGGCCGGCTCGTCATACTGGCCGGCGAGGCCGCGATAGAAATCGGTGTATTCCTCGGGCTTGATCTCGCTCTTCGGCCTGACCCAGAGGGCCGTGCCATCGGCGATGTCGCGCGCCTCGGCGCCGGGTTTCTCGATGAGCGTGATCGGCACCGGCACGTGCCCCGACTGCGACTTGGCCAGCTGCTCGAGCCGGTAGGAGCCGGTGTAGGACACGGCGTCGTCCATCAGATGCAGCACGACGCGGGTGCCGCGCTTCGGAGCGGCTTCCAGCGGCGCCGGCGCGATCTCATAGGAACCCTTGCCGTCGGACGACCAGCGCCAGGCCTCGTCGCTTCCCGCCAGGCGGCTGATGACGTCGACGCGGTCCGCGACCATGAAGGCCGAGTAGAAGCCGACGCCGAACTGGCCGATAAGCTGCGTGTCCTCGCTGGCATTGCCGGCGCCGACGCGCTCGATGAAGGCGCGCGTGCCCGAGCGCGCGATGGTGCCCAGCGCCTCGGTCATGTCGTCGCGGCTCATGCCGATGCCGTTGTCCTCGACGGTGATCTGCTTGTTGTCCGCGTCGGCGGAAATCGAAATGCGCGGCTTCGGATCGTCGGCCAGCAATTCGGGGCGGCTGACGGCTTCGAAGCGCAGCTTTTCGCAGGCGTCGGCGGCGTTGGAAATCAGCTCGCGCAGGAAGACGTCCTTGTCGGAGTAGACCGAGTGCACCATCATGTGCAGCAGCCGCGAAACATCCGCCTCGAATGCCTTGGTTTCCGTCGCTTTTGTGTCTGTCGTCATTCCAGGTTTCCCACGCTTTTCACCCGCCCGCCGCGCCGTGGCGCGTCCAGGACTTCCTTCAACCATTTTCAATTGCGTCGGCAACTCGGCGGGTGCCGGCGCGACGACAATATCGTGATGGAGTGCGGAGGCCGCAAGGGCGGAATCGGCGAAACAGCCAATCTCCCCCACGAGGGGGGAGATTGGCAGCGTCTGCGTCGCGCCCTACTTCCCAGCCATCTTGTCGGCGAGCGCCTGCGCCTGGGTGAGCAGGGCGGGGAAGACCGGGGTATCGGGCAGGGTCTTGGCCATGCAGGCGCGGAAGTCGCTGTCGCCTTTTGCCCAGGCGGCGTCGGCGGCATCGGATGTGTTGTCTTCGCTGTCGTCGGTGGCCTGCTTGACCAGTTTCTGGGCGGCGGCGTCTGCGGCGGTCCAGACCGCGTCGCAGGCGGCGATCTTGGGGACCGTCGCGGGCGCCTCGGCGATCATGACGCTGTCGCCCTTGACCAGGGTGACGACGATTTCCTGGTCGTAATTCGGGCCGACATCCTGGGCCCAGCCGCCGAGGCGGGCGATCGTCATGTCGGCGCCGTCGGGCGTCTTCAGCTTGAAGTCTAGCGTGCCGGTGAACGCAGCGTCGCTGCCGATGGCCTGGGTGTAGAAGGCGTCGAGCTTCAGCGCTGCGTCAAAGCTGGTCGGCAGTTTGAGATCGGCGTCGGTCTCGGCGGCGCGCGATTGCAGCCAGCGTTCGACCAGCCCGCGTGTCGAGGCCACGATGCTGGGGCCGTCCTCGGTGCCGTGACGCAGCCCGTCCAGCATGCCGAAGCCGACATCGGAGGAACTGAGGCTTTCGATGTTGATCGTGCCGGCCGCCGGAAAACCCTTGACCGTGAAAGGCCCCAGAAGCGCCGAAAGGCGCTGTTCGAGATCGGCGCGGGCCTTTTCATTGGCCGCATCGAGCGTTTCGACGGGAGCGTTGGCGCTTTCCATCGCGGCTATGGCTGATATCGCCTTGTCGCGCGCGGCGATGTACTCGTCCTCCGGTGAAGCGGCACAGGCCGCACCGCTCGCCAGCGCGAACGCCAAAGTCCAGACCAGACGCATCGTCGAACCTCCGTTTTTACAAGCTCTTCGCGTGGCTTGGTGGCGATTGTGCGGCGGTGAAGGCGGGCCGAGGCGGTCGGATATCGAGGCACCAGGACAGCTTTGGCACGGTGGCGAGCCGTCACAATGAAACCTTCCGATATCCAGGCCGTTATGGCGGTTGTGGCAGACATCAAATCCAAACCGAAGCCGGTCGGCGGCGCCAAACCAAACGGTGCCAGGAAGCCCCGCCGGGAGAAGGCACCTGATGTCGAGGCCGCGTCAGAGGTCGTCGGCGAGGACGCGCCCCCGCCGGAGGCCGTCGAACCCGATCCGCAGCTGAGCCCCGAACAGGCAGAGCAGGCGCGCAAGAAATACCTCTTGAAGCGGTTCTGGATCAGCGCGCGCGGCTATTGGAGCCGGCGCGGCGACAAGCTCGCCTGGCCGTGCACGATCGCGCTCCTGATCCTGATCTGTGTCAATGTCGGCTTCCAGTACGGGATCAATGTCTGGAACCGCTCGATCTTCGACGCCATCGAGCAGCGCAATGCGCCGAACGTCTATTTCCTGAGCGCCGTGTTCGTGCCGCTGGTGCTCGGCAGCGCCAGTCTGGTCGTCGCGCAGGTCTATCTGCGCATGACGATCCAACGCCGCTGGCGCTCCTGGCTCACCACGTCCGTCATCGGCCGCTGGCTCACCAACGGCCGCTACTACCAGCTCAATCTCGTCGGCGGCGATCACCAGAATCCCGAAGCCCGAATCGCCGAAGATCTGCGGATCGCCACCGAATCGCCGGTCGATTTCGTTTCCGGCGTCCTCAACGCCTTCCTGGCGGCATCGACCTTCATCGTCGTGCTGTGGACGATCGGCGGCGCGCTGACGCTGACGATCGGCGGCTCGACCGTCACCATTCCAGGTTTCCTCGTCATCACCGCGGTCATCTATGCCGCCATCACCTCCACCTCGATGGTGGTCATCGGCCGGCATTTCGTCGAACTCTCCGAGCAGAAGAACCAGGCGGAAGCGGAATTCCGCTACACGCTGACACGCGTGCGCGAAAACGGCGAGAGCATCGCCTTGCTCGGCGGCGAGGAGGAAGAGCGCAGCGGTATCGACAGGACCTTCGCCGGCGTGCTGGGGCGGTGGGCGAAGCTTGCCGGCCAGCACATGCGCACGGCGCTGGTGTCGCAGGGGTCGAGCCTGTTCGCGCCCGTCGTGCCGGTGCTGTTGTGTGCGCCGAAATTCCTCGACGGCTCGATGTCGCTGGGCCAGGTCATGCAGGCGGCGTCCGCCTTTGCCATAGTGCAGGGGGCGTTCGGATGGCTGGTCGACAATTATCCGCGGCTCGCCGACTGGAACGCCTCGGCACGGCGCATCGCCTCGCTGATGATGTCGCTCGACGGGCTCGAACGCGCCGAAGAGAGCGACGCGCTCGGCCGCATCAATCGCGGCGAGACCAAGGACAATACGATGTTGAGCCTCAACAACCTCTCGGTGTCGCTCGATGACGGCACCGCCGTGGTCAAGGAGACAGAGGTCGTGATCCAGCCGGGCGAGCGGCTGCTGGTGGCGGGCGAATCCGGCTCGGGCAAGAGCACGCTGGTGCGGGCGATAGCGGGCCTGTGGCCGTGGGGCGGCGGCAGCGTCGATTTCCACCCGGGAAAGCGCATGTTCATGCTGCCGCAGCGTCCCTACATTCCCGCGGGCACGCTGCGCCGGGCGGCGGCCTATCCCGGTGCGGCCGACGACTGGACGGTCGCGCAGATCAAGGCTGCCCTCGACAAGGTCGGGCTCGGTCATCTCGGCGACAGGATCGACGAAGACGCGCCATGGGACCAGACCCTGTCGGGCGGCGAGAAGCAGCGGCTGGCCTTCGCGCGGCTCCTCCTGCACGCGCCCGACATCATCGTGCTGGATGAGGCGACGGCGGCGCTCGACGAGAAGAGCCAGGAAAAGATGATGGAGACCATCATCCATGAATTGCCCGATGTCACCATCGTCAGCGTGGCGCACCGGGCCGAGCTGGAGGCTTTTCACAGCCGCAAGATCACGCTCGAGCGGCGCAAGGGCGGCGCCAAGCTGGTCAGCGATATCGATCTCGCCCCGCGCAAACGCAGGGGCTTGCTCGGCCGCGCCTTGTGGGGTTCCGGCGCCTCGGCCGGAAAGCCGCTCGATCGCGCCCACAAAAAGGACTGACGTCCCCGCTGCGGATGGTCAATCAGGCGCGCACCTCTGCCCTGTGCGCCTCCACCAGGTCGGCCATGCTGTCGAAGCGGAAGTCCACCTTCGGCATGTCGCCGGGATGCATGGTGGCGCCAAAACCCTGATCGGCGTGCCGGCGCTGGATCCAGCATGATTTAAGGCCGAGGCCATTGGTGACGGCATGATCGTGGAACAGGCTTTCGGCCGTGTGCAGGACCTCCTTGCCGCTGATTCCGAGCGTCGCCAGCTTTTCCAGCATATAGTCGAAATTCCGGGGCGACGGCTTGTAGGAGCCGATATCCTCGGCCGTGTAGACCGCGTCGAAATCGACGCCGAGCTTCCTGTTGCTGAAGGAGAAGCTTGTATTGTCGACATTGGAGAGGATGGCGAGCTTGTAGTGCTGCTTCAGATATTGCAGGGCGGCGGCGGTGTCGGCAAAGGCCGGCCAGTCCTTCACGCTCTGGCCATAGGCGATGCACTCTTCCGGCGTGGCCACGACGCCCCATTCCTCGGCCAGCCGCTTGTAGACGACAGCCAGAAGGTCGCTGTAGCGTTTTTGCGGCGTCCAGTTCTGCTGGCTGGATTCATGCCTTGCATGCGCCTGCAGGACCTCGTCGCGGCTCAAGGCGCCGCCAACCCGCTGGGTCAGCGGCTTCAGGGCTTCGATCATGCCGGATTCCCAATCGATCAGCGTGCCGTAGCAGTCGAAGGTCAGGGCCTTGAAATCAGTCAGCTTCATGGAATCACTCCTTTGGGGTGGTGTTTGCGCGGATCGCGATCAATCGGCCGGTTGCCCGACCGGCCGCAAACCTGCCTCGCCCCTGGATGCAGTGCCGCGCGAGGATGTCAGCCAGACGCCGAACAGCGTCACCGCGAGGCCGAGGACCATCGCCCATGAAAGCGGCTCGCCGAACAGCAGCCAGGCCCACAGCATCGTCACCGGCGGGCTAAGATAGATGACGCTGCTGACCTGCGCTGCGCTATGGAGGCGCAGGCTGACATAGTAGACGCCGTAGCAGAAGAAGGTCGAAAACAGCACCAGCCAGGCGATGCCGAACTCGAAACGGCCATCGAGCGGCGGCATTAGCCCGCCATTCCACCCGGCGCAGGCGGCAAAGAAGATCGACGCTGTCAGGCATTGGATGCACAGGCTTTGGTGGATGGGCATGTCGATCGTCCCCATCCGCTTCTGCAGTACGGTCGCGAGCGCGAAAACCATCATCGAAGCGATGGTCACCATGTAGGCCCAGGCGGGCGCGCTGCCGAGGCTGAGGCTGTTCAGCGAGACGATCAGCACGCCGGCCACCCCGAGCGCCGTTCCGGTCCATTGCCTCGATGTCAGTCGGTGGCCGAGAACGGGCTGCGACAGTGCCGCAATGGCGAGCGGGACGAGGTCGGAGATCAGTGCGACGAGGCCGGTCGGCACGCGCTGGCCGATGGCAAGCGCGAAGCCGCCGAGATAGAGGAACATCATCGCCACGCCGAACGCCATCTGTTGCACCAGGGCGCCTGCGCCGATGCGCGGCCCGACCATGAGCGCGAAGGGCAGCAGGACCAGTCCCGACATCAAGGTCCGCCAGAACAGCACCAGCATGACGTCAGCGTTCTCGCTGGCGTAGCGGATGCCGACAAAGCCGGAACTCCAGCTGACGACCAGCGCGGTCGCCAGCAGTGGCCAGACCAGGCGATGGGGTAGAGGGTGCATCATGCGGTCTCTTCGTTGCAGCGGCGCCGATCCGCGCTAGGCGGATCGTGGCCGATCCGAGCTGAGGATTTATGGCGGCAGGCCTGTTTTTGCACATGACAAATTTCGATGAACTCATGAAATAGCCACGAAAGCTGACATATGAATTTGCCTTGGAGCCGGTTCCGCGCAAGGAACTGGACCAGCACGTCTTTTCGAACGAGGATTGTCATGGCTGGAGTGATGAGCCGCCGCCTGGATGTCGATGCCTTGCGGGCGATGGTGGCGATCGAGAAACATGGCGGCGTCACCCGCGCGGCCGAGATGCTGGGCCTGTCGCAGTCGGCCGTCAGCCACAAGATCCGGCGGCTGGAGACGAGCCTCGACTGCGAAATCCTCAGCCGCAAGGCCAATGCGCCGATGTTCACCAGCTCAGGGCAGGATCTCTTGGGCTATGCAAGGCGCATCCTGGGCATCCATGACGAGGCGATCCTGAGCCTGTCGAAAAGCACGCTGCAGGGCAAGATCGCGCTGGGGATGACCGAGGACACGACCTGCACCGACCTGTCGCGCATCCTTGGCCGGTTTCGCCGGCTCTACCCCGAAGTGAGCGTGCGCACGCAAGTGCGCATGAGCCTCGCCTTGCAGAAGCTGCTGGGCGAAGGCGCGCTCGACGCGGCCATCATCCAGGTGTTCCAGCACGAGGTCCGCCCGACCGACGTCCTGCTCTTTCGCGAGAGCCTGCATTGGGTGAAGTCGCCCGAACTGATCCTGGCGAAAGGCGACCCGGTGCCGTTCCTGTCCTTCGACGAGAACTGCTTCTATCGCCGCTGGGGCCTCGATCTCGGCCAGGACGAGGGAACGGTGTTCGAGATCGTGTTCGAATGTTCGAGTGCCGCCGGCATCATCGCCGGCGTGACCTCCGGCCTCGGCGTCGCGCTGCTCAGCCAGCGCCATCTGCAGCCCGGCATGGAGATCGCCGACAAGAATTTCCCCAAGCCTCCTGACCTAGCCTACGTCATCCGCCGCGCCCGCAACGCCCGCAACCCCGCGCTGGAGACGCTGGTGAAGGAGATAGAAGCCGAGGTGCGGCGCCAGGGGACGCTGCAGATGGTGGGGTGAGGGCGCGCGATCAGCGCGTGCGCTCATGCGCTCGGTCAATGATATCGCGCGCTCGACCTCTCGCCTTATTTCCGGAGTATCTTCTCCATCGCTTTCCCCTTCGCAAGCTCGTCGATCAGCTTATCTAGGTAGCGAATTTCCTTCATCAGCGGATCCTCAATGTCTTCCACGCGCACGCCGCAGACCACGCCTGTAATCAAATTCCGCAAAGGATTCAGTCGAGAGGCCTGACCAAAGAAATCCTCGAAGCTGGTTTTCTTCTCCAGTTCGGCGTCGAGTTCCTTCTCGGTGTAACCCGTTAGCCAGCGGATGATCTCATCGACCTCGGCTCTGGTGCGTCCTTTCCTTTGCGCCTTGGCGACATAGTGCGGATAGACGCTGGCGAAGCTTGTGGAATAGATTCGACGCTTCGTCATGAAGTGCCCTCACTGTTGGGGCCGAGAAGCGGCGTCACGCCCATCACCCCTTCCGCTTCTCCACCTCCGCCTTCCTGAGCAGAAACCTCTGGATCTTCCCGCTCGGCGTCTTCGGCAGCTCGCTCACGAAGTCGATCTCGCGGGGATAGGCGTGGGCCGAGAGGCGCTTTCTGACATGCTGGGCGAGTTCCTCGGCGAGTTCCGGGCTGCCGTTGAAGGCCGGCGCCAGGATGACGAAGGCCTTGACGATTTCGGTGCGTTGCGGGTCGGGCACGCCGACCACGGCTGCCTCGGTGACGGCGGGGTGTTCGATCAGCGCGCTTTCGACGTCGAAGGGGCCGATGCGGTAGCCGGACGAGGTGATGACGTCGTCGGCGCGGCCGATGAAGGAGACCGAGCCGTCGGGCTCGTATTCCACCGTGTCGCCGGTGCGGTAGTAGCCGCCCGATATCGCCGGTGTCTCGGCCTGATGGTAGCCGCCGAACCAGCGCAGCGGCGAGTTGGCGATGTCTACGGCAAGGATGCCGGGCTGGTTGGGGCCGAGCTCGCTGCCGGCCTCGTCCAGCACCACCATGCGGTAGCCCGGCATGGCAAAGCCGGCCGAGCCCGCGCGGACAGGATGCGAAAGCCCGTGATGGTTGTTGACCATCATGCCGTTCTCGGTCTGGCCGTAATGGTCGTGGATCGGCGCATCGAGATGGGCGTCGAACCAGCGGATCACTTCAGGGTTGAGTGGCTCGCCGGCGCTGCTCACCACGCGCAGCCGGCCTTTTGCGCGCGCGGCGGCCTCGGGGCCCTCGGCGAGCAGCAGGCGGAAGGCGGTGGGCGAGCCGGCAAGGCTGGTGACGCCGAGCCGCTCGATGACGTCATAGGTGCTCTTGGCGGTGAAGGCGCCCTCGTTGAAGGTGGTGGCGATGCCGAGCAGCAGGGGGCCCGTGATGGCGTAATAGAGGCCGTAGGCCCAACCGGGATCGGCGATGTTCCAGAAGACATCGTCGGGGCGCAGCCCGATCGCATCGCGCATGTAGGCGCCGAAGGCGAGCAGAGCGCTGAGCGGCACCGGCACGCCCTTGGGCAGGCCTGTGGTGCCCGAGGTCGACATCATCATGAACAGGTCCTCGCCCCGGCGCATCACCGGTTCGCAGGCCGGCGAAGCACCGGCAAGGGCGGCGCGGAAATCGATGTCGCCCGCAGGCAGCGTCTCGCCCGCGCCGAGGATGGTGGCGATTTGCGGAGGGTTGGCGACCTCGTCGAGCTTGGCGCGATTGGCCGGATTGGTCACCACCAGTTTTGCACCGCTATAGCCGAGGCGATGCTCGATGGCCTTAGGGCCGAAGGCGGTGAACAGCGGCTGGTAGACGGCGCCGATGCGCCAGGCGCCGAGGATCAGCGCCACCAGTTCTGGGATGCGCGGCAGCATGGCGGCCACGACATCGCCCGGACCGACGCCCAACTCCTTCAGCAGATTGCCGACGCGGCCGGACATGGCGTTGAGATCCTCGAAGCTGAATTCGTTGAGCTCGCCACTCGCGGAGATCGCCCGTAGCGCCAACCGGTTCTGGCCGGCGTGGCGGCCGCAGCATTCGACATAGGCGTTGATGCCGGTCGCCGGGTCGCCGTCGAGCCTGGCGATCTCATCCTCGATGCGGAAGCCCGAAACAGCGTCCTCATAGCGCGGCAAGCCGCCTTGTGTCGTGGTCATGAAAATCCTCCCTGGCGGCGCGCCATCTCTCCCCATGGCGCGCTGTCGCGGCGACAATGCCATCAGATCGCGCCGATGGGCAACGATCGATGCCAATCTGCATCCGTCGCCTACAGGTTCGCCTCGGCGAAGATGCGCGCCGCCCAGTCGAGGAAGACGCGCAGGCGTGGCGAGAGCTGGCGGTTCTGCGGGTAGAGCGCCGACAGCGGCGTCGGCGATGGCGGGTAGTCGGCCAGCACCTCGACCAGCGTGCCCTCGGCCAAATCCTTCTCGAAGCGATAGCGCGGCGCCTGGATGAGGCCGAGGCCGAGCCGCGCCAGGTCGGCGGCGGTGTCGGAATTGTTGGCGGCGACGCGGCCGGGCAGCCTCACCTCGCGGGTCCTGCCGGCGACGGTGAATTCGAAGGGCAGCACCTCGCCGGTGCGCGAGGAGACGAAGCCGATCGCCTGATGGCCCTCCAGCGCGTCGGGGGAGGCTGGCGTGCCGTGGCGCGCGAGATAGGCGGGGCTGGCGCAAGTCATCTCGCGGATCATGCCAAGGCGGCGCATGATCATGCCGCTGTCGGGCGGTTCGCCGACGCGGATGACGCAGTCGACGCCCTCGCGCACGAGATCGACCAGCCGGTCGCTCTGGCCGATCTGCAGGTCGATGCGGGGATAATTTTCGAGGAATTCCGGCAGGCGCGGCAGCAGGAAGGTGCGGGTGAGCAGCGTGCTGGCATCGATGCGCAGCAGGCCGAACGGTTCGGCGTCGCGGAAGGCAGCCTCGGCATCCTCGATCTCGGCCAGGATCGACAGGCAGCGCTGATAATAGGCCTCGCCGTCCTGGGTGGCGTTGACCTGCCGCGTCGTGCGCTCCAGCAGCCTTGCCCCGAGATGCACCTCCAGCCGCCGGATCGCTTCCGTCGCGGTCGAGCGCGGCAGGCCGAGATCGGCGGCGGCGGCGGTGAAGCTGCGCCGCTCCAGCACGCGGACGAAGAGCCGCATCGTGTCGAGCCGATCCATGCGGTTTGTTCGCATTTTCCGAATAGTGATGTCAATTGAGGGCCGATTATCCGGAAAGTGCACTGGCCTATATCCGTCTCGCCAACGATAAGGAGAGACTTCCATGACTTCAGGCCAAAGAAGTACGGATCAAGCCAGAACGGCGATCGTGACCGGCGCCTCTAAGGGCATCGGCGCGGCGATCGCGCGGCGGCTTGCGCGTGACGGCATCGCCGTCGTCGTCAATTATGCGCGGGGACAGGCGGAGGCCGAGGACGTGGTGCGCGCCATCGAAGCCGATGGCGGCAAGGCGATCGCGGTGCGGGCCGACATCGCCGATCCCACGGGCATCGCCAGCCTTTTCGACGCCGGCGAAAAGGCCTTCGGCGGCATCGATATCCTGGTCAACAATGCCGGCATCATGAAGCTTTCGCCGATCGCGCAGGCCGACGACGCCTTCTTCGACACCCAAATCGCGATCAATCTCGGCGGGGTCTTCCGCGGCATGCGCGAAGGCGCGCGGCGGCTGCGCGACGGCGGCCGCATCGTCAATTTTTCGAGCAGCGTCGTCGGCCTCTACCAGCCGGGTTACGGCGTCTATGCCGCCACCAAGGCGGCGGTCGAGGCGATGACGCACATCCTGGCCAAGGAGCTTGGCGCGCGCGGGATCACCGTCAACGCCGTGGCGCCCGGACCGGTCGAGACGGCGCTGTTCACGGATGGCAAGAGCGCGGCGCAGATCGAGGCCATCGGAAAAATGGTCCCGCTCGGCAGGCTCGGCCAGCCCGACGACATTGCCGGCGTGGTGTCGTTCCTGGCCGGGCCGGACAGTGGCTGGGTCAACGGGCAAATCATCCGCGCCAATGGCGGCGTGATCTGAGGAGGCGGGGCCTCCGCCGTCCGCCGATCCGTTCCATCCCAAAACCTGAAACCAAACCCCAGAAATCCAACCTCCAGAAACAGGAAAAGACCATGCCATTCGCCAATTTCAAGATGCCGCAGGCCGCTCTCTCCAAGGCGCAGAAGGAAGACCTCATCCACCGCACGACAGCCATGTTCGTCGACTTTTTCGGCGAAGGCGTGCGGCCCACCACAATGGTGCTGGTGGAGGAAATCGCCGACGGCGGCTATGGCCGCGCCGACGAGGTCTTCATCGTACCGGAGGCTTTCCGCGCCAGGGAGTAGGCCGAAGCCGGCCTCGTGAAGCGCGATACCGTCATATGACGACTGGTCGCCGCGAGCGCCAGCGTTCACTCTGGGCCGTCAATGCATGGCGGCTCCCGAAAATACCGATGCCCCTTTTTGGGGCGACATGCATTAGCGGCGGGGGCCGGGTGGGCAGCTTTGGGCTGTCCACCTGTCTCGTCCGTCGCCGACGCCTGTTCAATCGATGGAACCGGATGTGCTCAGGTGGCTTCGGGCGCCTGGCTCTTGGGCACGCCAACCCAATCGGTAGCGATCTCGGCGAACAACCAGTCGCGGAATGCCTTGATTTTTTTCTGGCGCAACGCGCCTTCCGGATAGACGACGTAGTAGCTGGCGGCTGATTTCAGCGCGAGGTCGAAGGGCCGTACCAGCCGCCCGGAAGCGAGGTCGGCCGAGACCAGCGCGCTGCGGCCGAGCAGCACGCCTTCGCCATGCACGGCCGCCTCGACGGCGAAGGTGGCGGAATCGAAACGCACGCCGCGTTTGGGGTCGATGCCTTCGACGCCGGCCTGTCCGAGCCAGGTCGCCCAGTCGATGCGGAAGGCGTCGTGGATCAGCTTGTGATGCCGCAGATCCCCGGGCTGCCGCAGCGGGTGCTCGCCTTCCAGCAGTTCCGGGCTGCAGACGGGGAAGACCTCCTCGTCGGCGAGGAATTCCGCCGTCACCCCGGTATAGCCGCCGCGGCCGTAGCGGATGGATATGTCGATGCCGTCGCTGACGAAATCGGCCAGCACGCCCGAAGTCGCCAGCCGCACGTCGATGTCGGGATTGGCGCGATGGAAGCGATGCAGTCTCGGCACCAGCCAGCGGCCGGCGAAACCGTCCGACGTGCTGACGCTGAGGATGCGGGTCGAGCGGTCGGGCGTGGCGGCGATGGTGGCGGCGGCGATCTGGTCGAGCGCCTTGCCGACCTCGACCGCATAGGCAGCGCCGACAGCGGTCAGGCGCACGGAGCGTGTGCCGCGATCGAAGAGTTGGATACCCAGCCTGTCCTCGATGTTGCGGATGGCGCGGCTGACCGCGCCATGGGTGAGGTTGAGTTCTTCGGCGGCCTTGGAGAAGCTCAAATGCCTGGCGGCCGCGTCGAAGGCGGGCAGAGCGGTGAGGGGCGGCAATCTGCGAGGCATGGTTCGACCTGTGAGTGTTGCTCACAAATCCTGCACAAAGAGTCGTTTGTCGTCCAGTCCGAAACCGCCCAATATTCTGGCGTAGCAAGCATCCATGCCGGACTTCCGGTTCATCGATGCGCTGAACTGACCAGAGAAGTGTGAGCAATCGTCATGCTCGCCCGGTGGGCGACGTCGGCAGGCTTGCGCCCAATGAAATAGGAGACGGACAATGACCTTGACCCTTCGACCCATCGGCAGCGCGATGAGCGGCCTTGCCATGAGGAGCGCGGCAGCCTTCGAGCGCCGCCGCACACTGCGCCAGGTTTCCAGGCTCTCCGACCGCCGTTTGCATGACATCGGCCTCGAACGCGACTGGGACGGTTCCATTCTTGCCAACGGAATTTTGGGCAATGGGAGGGCGATTTGACCAGCACCCTGATCATCGGCGCGACGGGACTTCTGGGCAGCGAGATGGCGAAGGCCAGCGTGCGCAATGGCGACAGCCTGCATGTGCTAATGCGGCCGGCAACGGCGGCCAATGAGGAGCGGGTGCGCCCGCTCAAGGAATTGGGCGCCACCATCCATCTTGGCGATCTCGACGACTATGGCAGCCTTGTGCGCGCGCTCGGCTCGGTCGACCGCGTCATCAGTTCGGTGCATGTCGGTTCGGCCAGCGAGATGACGCTGGTGCGCGCGGTCAGGGATGCCGGCGTCTCGCGCTATGTGCCGTCCGCCGGCTTCGGCCTCGACTTTGCCGCCGCCCCACCCGGCTCGATCGAACCGCTCGACATCAAGCGGGCCGTCTTCGACGCGGTCAGGCAGGCTGATCTGCCCTATACGGTGATCTACACCAACGGCTTCTTCTCGACCTGGGTGGCGACGCTTGGCGACCTGACGCGTTTCGGCTCGTCGCCGCTGCCGCCGGACGAGGTGACGCTCTATGGCAAAGGCAATGTGCCGGCGACGTTTGTCAGCGAGAGGGATATCGCGGCTGTCACGATGCGCGCGCTAGAGGACCCCAATGCGGTGCGCAGCGAAATCCGTATTGCGCGAAACAGGATCACGCAAAGCGCGATGATCGAACTTTGGCGCCGGGTGAGCGGCCGCTCGCCGCGCGTCAAGCAGATGAGCGCCGAGGAGTTGGAGGCGCTGATCGCGGCGGTTCCGGGGCTCGGACTGCTGCGGGCATTCTGGATCCGTGGCGAGACCGCGCTCGAAACGGCCACCCCGGAGGCGGGGGCGCTTTATCCGGAGCTGAGGTTCGAGACGATCGAAAGCGCTTTTGTGGCGATGGCCGGCGCGGGTGGGCGGAGGGTGTGAAGGCAAGGGCGGCGCTCTACGGCGCCCCCCTCTGTCCTGCCGGACATCTCCCCCTCAAGTGGGGAGATTGGCAGTTTGGGCGCCGGCATTCCCTATTTAACTTTGGAGATTGGCGAAGGCCGTCGCAACATCCGATCTCCCCCCTCAGAGGGGGCGCCGTAGAGTGCGGCGGGCGTGGTTGGCTTGCCCAGTGGTTGACCCGACAGCCCATCCGGCCGATAGGTCCGCGGCAAAAACCCGAGACCCCGATGACCGATCTCAAAGACGCCACCCGCGCGACCGCCCCCGACACCGCCTGGCAGGACGATGTCCGCGCCGGCGTGCGCCATGTGCGCGACCTCGCTTCCCTGCCGCTGTCGCCGGCCGAACGCGAAGCCGCGCAAGCCGCCGCCACGCTGCACAAGGTGCGCGCGCCGAAAACCTATCTCGACCTGATCGACTGGAACGATCCCGCCGATCCGATCCGGGCGCAGGTGATCCCGTCGCCGCAAGAACTGGAAGAGGCCGAGGGCGAGCTTGGCGATCCGATCGCCGACCATGAATTCAGCCCGGTGCCGCGCCTGACGCATCGCCATGCCGACCGGGTGCTGTTGTTCCCGACCTATCAATGCGCGGTCTATTGCCGGTTCTGCTTCCGTAAGGAATCGCTGACCTCGATCGGCCGTGGCTATACGCGCGAGGCGCTGGAGCCGGCGCTGGCCTATATAGCGGGCCACCCCGAAATCCGCGAGGTGATCCTTACCGGCGGCGATCCGCTGTCGCTGCCGGATAACGCACTCTCCGAAATCCGCGCCCGCATAGAGACTATTGCCCATGTGCGGCTGTTGCGCATCCACACCCGCGTGCCGGTGGCGCTGCCTTCGCGCATCACGCCAGGGCTGGTCGCGGCGCTGCAGGGCCGGCTGATGGTGACGGTGGTCACCCACTTCAACCATGCGCGCGAGATCACCGATGCCACCGAAACGACCTGCCGCACCTTGCGACAGGCCGGGTTCGTGATGCTCAACCAGAGTGTTCTGCTGAAAGGCGTCAACGATACGGTCGAGGTGCTGGAGGAGCTCTGCCGCGAGCTGATGTACCGGCTCGGGATAAAACCCTATTACCTGCACCATGGCGATCTCGCGCGCGGCATGGCCCACCGGCGCACCACGATCGCCGAAGGCCAGGCGCTGGTGGAAGCGTTGCGCGCGCGCCTGTCGGGGATCTGCAATCCGGTCTACGTCATCGACCTGCCGGAGGGGGGAGGGAAGGTGCCGCTCGGACCATGTCCTATCGAGGGACAGGACGGTCGGAGCTGGCTGATACGCGGGCTGGATGGGGAGGTGAGGGACTACCGGGAGATCGTGGACGTTCGGGAAGAACAGCCCTCGAAGAATCCGGCTGCCGGCTCATGACGCTGAGATGTTACCCCTGCTAGCGTCATGGCAACTGGTCATATCCCCGTATAGTGACGGGGAGAGGGGCGCTACCGTCGGCGATTTCGCCAATCTCCAGCGTTGCAAGAAGACGCCGGCGTTGCGGCCAGCCCTCTCGCCCCGTTTACGCAGGGCTGTCCGGGGAAAATTATACATATTGGAAGCCCATCTGATTTGGGGAGGTCCACTTGGTTCGGCGGCTT